>JAHDEL010000023.1:16051-23381 GCA_020628855.1 Saprospiraceae bacterium
TAGAAAATGGTCGTTGGGGTCCTTTTATCAGATTCAAAAAGAAATCTATCAAACTTCCGAAAGTAGATGGTGAAAAACCAGATGCTGAATATTTAAAGACAGTGAGTCTTGATACTGTAAAGGAGTGGATTGAAGCTGAGTTGCCTGGTTCTTTTAAGAAGAAGAAGAAAAAGAAGTAAGCAGATTCTGAGCAAATAATTCGAATGGGTTTTCTTCAACCTTGAGACCAGTGTTAATAGTAGTATACTGGTTGAGCACTGTACTTTTTTCGGCTTTCAATTGAGTTGTAAGTCTATCTAGCTCCTGAAGATTTGCATCCTCTTGAATCAGTTCAGGAATGACAGTTTTTTGAGCATTTATATTAACTAAAGAAATAAACTTTGTTTTTACGAGTTGCTTTGCGATGAGATATGAAAGCCAATGTGCTTTGTATATCACTATCTGATTAACTCCAAATAACATGGCTTCCCAGCTTGCTGTTCCACTCGCTATGATACCAAAATCACATGCATTGAGAACCTCCCAGCTGTCTTTAGAAAAAGCTACATTTTCAGGTGGATTTCTTTTGGAAATATGAGCAAGGTCTTGTTCTGAAAAACCTTGAGCAAGTGGCAGATAGAATGTGTTTTCAGGTCTGCTTGCTGCATAATCATACAATAAGTCGAGATGTCTTTTCAATTCTTGCTTTCGGCTACCTGGCAGCAGGGCAGTTGCTTGCTTAGTTGTAGGATTACTGGATTTATACCGTTGGATGTCAAAAGCAAGAGGATTGCCTAGAAATGTAGCATTGATATCAAACTGTCGAAAGTAGTCTACTTCAAATGGAAAAATGACATAGAGTTTGTCAATGTACTTTTTCAACTTGTGTACACGCGATTCTTTCCAAGCCCATACTTTCGGTGCTATATAATAAGCTGTTTTGTAGTCTTTAGATTTTGCCCACTTAGCTATTCTGAGATTGAACCCAGGATAATCTATGAATAAGATTAAGTCTGGATCAAAGTCTTTAATATCGGATTTAGCAGTCCGTATAAATGAACTAATCTTTCTGAGGTTTTTGAGAACCTCAACAAATCCCATAATCGCGGTCTCCTTGATATGTTTTACGATGTTGGGGTTTACAGCTAACATTTTGTCTCCTCCCCAAAATCTGATTTGAATAGATGGATCAAGGGATTGCAAAGATTCGATAATCTTAGAGCCATAGTAATCTCCTGAAGACTCACCAGCTATGATATAAATTTTCAAAATCTCTAATGAATGCTATTGACCAAAGAATACATGCTGGAAAGTATAAAGCCAGAATCCGATGTATATCAATGTAGGAAAAATGATACCTCGCATGCTGTTATCCGCTCTTTGATTTTTAAAGTAGTTAAAAGGTAGAAGGTTTGAGCAGATACCTAATAAAGAAAGTGTTCGTAATCTCTGCGAAGCACTACCTATACTTACCTCTTCCATAAAACCAGCTTGAGTGAGCATATCAAACACTCCATTAAAGATCATATAGCCCAGCACAGGAACAATACATCCAACTACAAAACCAGTCATAAGACTATCTCTTTCCATAACTTAACCGATTTCTAAATAATTATATTTATCAAGCATTTGTCGATCTGTCAAATTATGCCATGACGGTACAATCGATACATAACCATCCTTCAATGCTTCAATGTCACTCTTAGTATTTGTTTTGTTTAAATGAAACTTCCCAGTCAACCAATAATATTTTCCTCCGTACGGATCCACTCCTTCTTGAAAGTTTTCTTCCCATCTGCCATCACCTTGCTCACAAACTTTAATTCCTTTAATTAACTCTTGAGAGAGATTCGGAAAGTTTACATTAAGTAATGTATTTGCAGAATCCAAGTGTTCAATGTATTGCTTGATGATTATCCTTGCATAATGTTTGGCAGCTGTAAAGTCAGCATTAAATGCAAAGTCATCCAAAGAAAATCCGATAGAAGGGATCCCGTCAATACTTGCCTCCATGGCTGCCGACATCGTTCCAGAATAAATAATATTGATGCTTGCATTCGAACCATGATTTATGCCAGAAAGACAGAGGTCTATGGTCTTATTCTTAAATATCACGTACTTCGCAAGTTTGACACAATCAGCAGGTGTCCCATCACATTGATAGGATTTAGTATCCTTGAAGACATTAACTTCCTTAAGTCTTAATGGATTTTTGAGGGTGATGGCATGACCTTGACCTGATTGTGGAGAATCTGGTGCTACGACAGTCACTTGTCCAAATTCTTTTGCTATTTCAACCAACGCCGCTATTCCAGGAGCATTGATTCCATCATCATTAGTAACTAGAATATTCAACATCTTAATGTGAAGTTAGTGATTTCAATCTATCGGAGTTCTGACTCCAAATTATATATATCTTGTGTCCACGGAAAACTGCTCAGGAAATTTTGGTTGACTTTTGCCATAGAAGTGCATAACTTTCTGCATTGCAATATTCAAGGGTGTACCTGGAGCTATTACTGGCCCAAACTGAACAGTTTTGTCACCATAGTTTCCTTTGATGGTGACTATCGGCACTTGGGCTTTTTGAGCGATATAAAAGAACCCTGTTTTCCAATGCTTTCTTAGTGATCTACTTCCTTCTGGCGTGATAATTAAAGCAATATTTTCCAATGTGCTGAATACTTCTGTTAATTGGTCGACATGACTAACAGTTGATTTTTTGTCTCTATCAATACCAATTCCACCAAGAGGATTGATGATGAGACTGAAAGGGAAACTAGTCCACATTTTTTTGATGCCCACCTTTACAGGGACATTAAGACCTCTCATACATAAAAGACCTAATACAAAGTCCCAGTTAGATGTATGAGGTGCATAGAGTAAGACACATCTTTGCGCTTCAACTGGTAAAGGATCAATAACCTTATAGCCGAGCCATCCGAAAATTCTCATCCACACATTTTTCTTCTTCATCTTAGAATTGATAAACTAGTCCAATATATTGATTGCCAAATGTATCGGGAGGCATAGCTTGGATGGAGAGATCATCACTAATGTCAAATTCCATCAAATGTCTATCAACGAATGCTTCAATGACTGTCACGAGATGTACTAAACCAACAGCAAACCAGCTGTAATCCCTATATTGACGTCTTCTATCCCTTCCTCGCTCTATGGTCAATTCATCGGTTATTCCATTGATATCTGTTATTAGTCCATTTTTGAGATCTCTATAGTCTTGGTCAAGTGAATTATATTGGTTGGTCCAATATAAGGCTACTCCAACAGCTGCCCCATCTGCGAGTACTGCTAATGGTGCTTTCCAATACCGTTTATTATATACTTGGCCTCCACCTGGAATGATGAGAGAATACAGGGCTGCCTTTCCTGGTTTTCCTTTAAAAATTGAAAAAAAGCCGACTATACTATCTTGAGCTTCACTTTTGGTATTAACATCAATGGAATCTCTACTACTTTCATTCGGAGATATCTCTTTTTGCCCATAACCATTGACTATGAAAAAAACTAAACAGAAAAGAAGAGCTGATTTATGATTCAAAGTATTCAATAATATCAGTTAACTGATTGTCAGATTCAAAAGGAATAACGATTTTACCTTTACCGTTGGTATCTCTTTTTATGCTTACTTTCCGTCCGAGTTCTATGCTGATGAGCTCAATGTATTCTTGGATGATTGGTGATTGGTTACTAGCTACTTTCTTTACTTTAGCAGATGATGTAGATGATTCACCTTTCATTGATTTTACGAGTACTTCAGTGGCTCGTACTGAAAGACCTTGAGCGATAACTTGTCTAGAAACATGCTGTAATTGTTCTTGACTTTCTAGACTGAGTAAAGCTCTAGCATGTCCCATAGTCAGTTCTTTCTCTTTCAAAGCCTTCTGAATAAAAGGTGGAAGTTTAAGCAAGCGTACATAATTGCTTACTGTACTTCTTTTTTTTCCTACTTTATCCGCCAAGGCTTCATGATTAATCTCACATTCGTCGATGAGTCTCTGATAAGTTAGTGCTACCTCTAAAGCATTTAAGTCTTCCCTCTGAATATTTTCGACTAAGGCCATTTCGAGCACAGCTGTATCATCAGCTTCTCTGATATAAGCAGGTACTTCTTTCAGCTTAGCCAATTTTGAAGCTCGAAACCTTCTTTCTCCACTTATGATTTGATAGGTGTCTGCATTGAGTTTTCTGAGAGTAAGTGGTTGAATAATACCATAAGACTTTATTGATTGGACAAGCTCAAGCAGAGCGTTTTTCTCAAATTCTGTTCTTGGTTGAAAAGGGTTTGCTTCTATTTGACTAATCGGCACCATAGCAATACCTGCATCGACAGTAACTTTAGCTGTCTTTTCTTTTGCTTTACTAGGTGGTTTGGCTAAGAGTGCCTTTAATCCTATGCCAAGTTTGTCTTTTGATTTCTTAGTCATACTACTCAGTTTTGGTTTGCTATAAATTCACTTGCTAAGCTAAGATAGTTTTGAGCTCCAGTACTTTTGACATCATAGTGAATAACCGACTGACCTACCATGGGAGCCTCAGCTACTTTTGTATTTCTATGGATGATTGTATCAAAAACTTTGTAATTACCTGAATTCTTAATTTCATCTACAACCATATTTGCCATCCTGAGTCTCTGGTCAAACATTGATAATAATATCCCTTCAATTGTCAGCTTGGGATTGAGACTATCTTTTACTAATTCGATGGTTTCTGTAAGCTTATTCAAACCTTGTAAGGCAAATACTTCACATTGAATTGGTATAATAACCGAGTCAGCTGCAGCCAAGGCATTAACAGTGATAATACCTAGTGAAGGCTGACAGTCCAATATAATGTAGTCATAGTCGTCCTTAATTGTTTTCACAGCTTTTGAGAGTACAAATTCTCGTTCATCAAAGTCAATGAGTTCTATTTCAGCACCGACCAAATCAATAGTAGAAGGAGCAAGCATCAAGTTTGACTCATTTGTAGGGACGATAATAGAGGAAAGTTCTGTTTCGCCTACCATGACATCGTAGATAGATTCCTCATACTCGGTTATCCCTAGTCCTCCGCTGGCATTCGCTTGAGGATCCATATCTATCAAGAGTGTCTTTTTATCCAAGATTGCCAAGGACGAAGCAAGATTTATCGCCGTGGTTGTCTTACCAACACCACCTTTTTGATTTGCAATTGCAATGATTTTTCCCATGTAATATTTAGAGTTCTAAGGAATTACCAATATCGAGCAGAATTAGTTCACTTCCTTTAGATGCAAAATAACTTTTCGCTGCTTCCTTATCTATTTCTATTGGAGGAAATGTGTCAAAATGACAACCTAAAACACGTTGGCATTCCACAAAAGTTGATGCTAAATACGCATCCTTATATCCCATTGTAAAGGTGTTGCCAATCGGTAATATAGCAAGATCTAACTTTTGACACATTAGAGGTATCAATTTCATATCCATAGTCAATGCCGTATCACCTGCGATATATACACATCTATTATCCGTTGTTATGACAAACCCTACAGGGTTTCCTGCATAACTCCCATCTGGAAATGAACTAGAATGTACAGCATTTACCAGTTTCACATTGCCAAAAGCAAAGTCTTTGTCCCCGCCATGATTCATATGAATCCCATTATATCCCTTCTCCACAAAATAACTGGTGACTTCATAGTTTGATACTAAGGTAGCTTCCTTTCCATTTGGAATATTATCAATATCATTGATATGATCTTGATGCCCATGAGTCAATAGAATGTAGTCAATCTTGAAGTCGAATGCTGGTACGCCATTTGGATAAAATGGATCGACCAAGATATTTGCCTGAGATGTTTTGATGACAACAGAACCATGTCCATAGTATATTATCTGCATGTAGTACAAAGATTTGTGCAAAGGTAATTAAGATGAGTATGCGCATGAAGATCAAAAGAAATTAATCTTGAAGTCAACATAATCAGTTACTATAAGTTACTATAGTATGAGTAAAACAAAGTTACTAATCGTTTCGGGGACAAATAGGGCAGAAAGCAAATCATTATTTGTTTCTCAGCAATATGAGCAAATTGCAAAAGCAAGTTTTGATGAAGTAAACCTGCTTTCATTGGAAGAACTCAATGGGGTAGTATTGTCTACTGAGATGTATAATGCGAGCACTGTCGATCCTAAAATTATTGAAATAGAAGATACACTTTTCACTTCTTCAACACATTATGCTTTCATAGTTCCAGAGTACAATGGCACTTTTTCAGGGATATTTAAGTATTTCATTGATGCGTTATCAATACGAGACAGGAATGCAAATTTTCTCAATAAGCAGGCAGCTTTAATTGGTGTTGCAGCGGGAAGAGCAGGAAATTTACGTGGTCTTGACCAATTAACAAATGCACTTAACTATCTTGGCATGGATATTCTATCATTAAAAGTGCCAATATCTTCTATTAATGCGGTGATTGAAGGAGATCAATTAAATGAATCCACAAAAAAAGTATTGACACAACAAATCAATTTATTAGCTAATGCTTAATTACAAATTTTCGATTTTACCAGTATTCAGTTGCTTATTCATTGTTATAATCTGCTTAGGATGCAGTGGTAATTCAGGAGCTAACAATCCTAATAATGCTAACACCAGCGCCAATGATAAATCAAAACTTGGTGGTCTTTATGTCAACTATCACGCGAATCCCCAAGGTCAAGATCAAATTGATGAAAATAAGATTATCGAATACGCGACAGATAAAGGACTAGACTGTCAGAGAATGCAGAATGGTGTTTACCAGTGTAATATGACTCAAGGCTCAGGTGAAATATATAAGAGAGGTCAAAGAGCTAAAGCACATTATAGAGGCTATCTACTTAATGGCCAAGAGTTTGATTCAAGTTTTAAAAGAAACCAACCATTAGAGTTTAATATTGGACAAATGATTCCAGGGTGGAATGATTGGTTAGTCACTGTCAATCCGGGTACAAAAGCTACTTTACTTATTCCATCATCTAAAGCTTATGGCCCAAGAGGATTTGGCAGTGTTATTCCTGCAAACTCTCCTTTAGCATTTGATGTAGAGTGTATAGAATAATTTACAGTAAGGTAATCAATTGGTTTGCTAACTCAATCCCGATGTTCTCTTGTGCTTCTTGAGTGGATGCACCTATGTGAGGTGATACAGAAATGTTCGGATGATTGAGCAATTCTTGCCTAGGTGTCGGTTCATTTTCGAAGACATCCAATCCTGCTGCTCTTACCTTTCCTTCTTGGATAGCTTCTAGAAGCGCCAATTCGTCAATTGTTCCTCCTCTTGAAGCATTCAGAATGATAGCTCCTTCTTTTATGTTATCAA
>JAHDEL010000023.1:23481-48688 GCA_020628855.1 Saprospiraceae bacterium
ATTGTTCCTCCTCTTGAAGCATTCAGAATGATAGCTCCTTCTTTTATGTTATCAAATTCTGACTTGCCTAATACAGGAGTTTCTGATGAAGGTATATGTAAAGAAATAAAATCGCTGCCTTGAAGCAATTCATCAAGGCTTACAACATCCAAGTCGTGATTTATTGTTTGGGACCCAATATTCAGAGATACAGCTGCATTTGTTTTGAATTTGTCCGTACCAATAACTTGCATACCTAACCCTAAGCCCAACTTTGCAACTTCGCAACCTATTCTCCCTAGACCGATAATACCAAGGGTTTTACCTAGTACTTCACTTCCTTTAGAATAGTTTTTTTTCAGTGACTTGAAATTGTTATGGCCAGATGTAGGCATGTCTCTATTTGATTGTTGCAAGAATCTTGTGAGGTTAAACATATGACCTATAACCAACTCAGCAACACTACGTGAGGATGCAGCTGGTGTATTTATGACATGAATACCTTTTGATTTAGCATAATCAACATCAATGTTATCCAACCCAACACCTCCTCGGCCTATAACTTTTAAATTCGGACATTGATCTATTAATGACTCTCTAACCTTAGTGGCACTGCGTACACAAATTGCATCATAGCTAGGAAGTGATTCCATTAGTTGGTCTTGTTCAACTTTGTCAGTGGAGACTTCATGTCCAGCTTCTTGCAACATTTTGAGTCCTGTTGAATGGATACCATCATTGATAAGAATACGTGCCATTGGTATTAATTTTATTGAGGCACAAAATTGCACTAATTATTCATTTAATTACTGCTCAGAATGTAAAGTATTTGTTATTTCCAAATACAGAACAAATGATTAATTATTGTAATATATCCGAGGAAGTTAATTAACTTTGTTGCTTAATTAATACTATTCTCATTTTGAGAATCGTTTTGTGGATTAACTAAAAGGCACATAAATGCTCAATCTCTATTTTTTTCTCCAATCAAAAGCGGGTGATGATGCAGAAAAGATCAGTGTGATCAAGCTACTGTATAAGGATGGTAGTTTTGGTGATATACTAGGTCTTGTTATTGTAGGAATCCTCTTTGTCTTATCAATTCTTGCGCTCTACATCTTCATCGAAAGGTGGTTTACAATAAAGAGAGCTGGCAAAATCGATAATCAATTTATCAATAATATTAGAGCTGCAGTTGCTTCAGGAAACTTGGAAGGGGCAAAAGCCATTTGTAAGACTAATAATTCACCATATGCTAAAATGGTTGAGAAAGGACTACAACGAATAGGGAAGCCACTTAGAGATATCAATGCTGCAATTGAGAATGTTGGTAATCTAGAAGTATTCAAATTAGAAAAAGGTCTCAGTTCTCTTGCGAATATCGCAGGTGCTGCACCAATGATTGGGTTCTTTGGAACAGTAACGGGTATGATACTCGCATTCTATAAAATGTCCAGTGAACAGAATGTGACACCAGATGTATTAGCTGGCGGTATCTACCAAGCTCTATTCACAACAGCTGGTGGCCTATTTATAGGTATACTTGCTTTTGTAGGATATAATATATTAGTTGCCAATGTAGATAAAGTCATTTATCAGATGGAAAGAACTGCTACAGAGTTCATGGACTTATTGCAAGAACCAAGTACATAATATTAAGACTTAGAATCAGCAGTGAAAAAGAGAAATAAAGTAAGCGCAGAATTTAGTATGTCATCACTGACTGACATCATATTTTTATTATTAATCTTTTTTATGCTTACATCTTCTCTTGTACAGATAAATGTACCGCTGGCTAAGTCTGACAGTAAAACGGTTGCACCAACAGATTTAGCTGTCATGATGACCAAGGATGGCAAGGTTACATTTAATGGGAAGAAGTCGTCAATGGGGCAACTAGAGTCTCAGATATATAAAACTGCAATTGGACAATCCAATAATGAAAATGCAACAGTAACAATCATTGCAGAAGTTGGAGTCCCTTGGAAGAAAGTGAGTCAAGTCATGAATATTGCCAGTAAACTTCAAATAAAAGCAATAATAGCTACAGAAGCTAGAAAATAATTATGGGTCTAAAGAAAAGAACAAAAGTAAGTGCAGAGTTTAGTATGTCGTCATTGACGGATATTATCTTTTTGCTTTTAATCTTTTTTATGTTGACCTCGTCTTTGGTAATACCAAATGCACTGAATTTGAAATTGCCTGGTAAGTCTAATTCAAATAAACCACCTAGCCAAGAGCAGCCCAATATAATTAATGTGTCCTCCAGTGGGAAATACACATGGAATGGTGCGTCTGTGAGTTTAAGAGACATCGAAATGCGTGTCAAAGAACTTAAGAAGCAAGGAAGGAAGAAGGTTACTGTAATATTAAGCCCTCATGACAATGCTCCAAATCAGACAGTGGTAGCTATTATGGATGTGGCATATAGATGGGGGATTGATGCAATACTCACCGACCCAAAATAGAAGAATAGCCAGCTCAACCTGAGAGAATACTAATTAATTGAGTTGGAATGACAGAAATACAATTATTGGCTGAAAAGCAGCCCGAACGCAGAGATTCTTTACTATTTTCAATAGCACTTCATGTACTATTGTTGCTCCTATGTGTAATACCGCTCTTGAATCTTAATCCAACTCCTAAGGAACCAACAAAAGGAATAACAGTTGTCTTTTCTCAAGAAGATGTAGATAGACCAAGTCCAATAGATTCTGACAAATCTAAAGAAACACAAAGTGCTAAAGTTGAGCAGAAAGAAAAAGTATCAAAAGCAAAACTGCCTCAGACGAAGGATATACCAATTAAGAGCGAACCTATGATTACTCCGGTAGAAAGTGAAGCGTCTAAAAGTGAGAAAAGCACCATCACTTCAGAAACTGTAAATCTCGAGAGTGAAGTCGTTGCTGCTGAGAAAGCAAGTGATTCTTCAGAGGAGCTAGAAAAAGAACTGAATTCAAAGAAATCTCTTTTGGGAAGCCTATTCGGAACGAGTAATAATACTGGAGGGGAAGAAGGTCAAGAGATAGAAATAGGTGGTTTGGAGAAAGCGTCAAATACAAGTATGGGAGGAAGTTCATCAGGTAGCTTAGCTTCAAGAATGATATTAAGTAAACCAGAAATCAAAGACGATTCTCTTAAAGAAGGTAGGGTTGTCGTTAAGATCTGTGTAGATGCGGGAGGTAAAGTAATAAGTACAAAATATCAACAAAACGGATCCACAACAACAGATACACATCTTATTCAGAAAGCCTTAGAAGGAGTAAAACAGTACACTTTTTCTAAAAGTGATTCTTCAACAAAAGATTGTGGTGAAATAAATATCGATTTCAAAGTAGAATAACTTATTAGTCTTTTCTTAAATATTTGACATCTTTGTATTTCATTCAAATCTGAGTATGTCAATCCATTCAACACGTTATAGTGGTCGAGGTGTTTCGGCTGATAAAAGCGAAGTCCACGAAGCAATAAAGCACTTAGATAAGGGCTTGTACTCAACTGCTTTTTGTAAAATTCTACCTGACATGGTTGGGCAGGATGCGCAGTATTGTAATATCATACACGCAGATACAGCTGGCACAAAACCAAGCCTCGCATATTTATATTGGAAGGAAACAGGAGATCTTTCAGTTTGGAAAGATATTGCGCAAGATGCTCTAGTGATGAATTTGGATGACATGGCATGTGTTGGACAAACTACAGATTTTGTCTTGTCTTCAACAATTGGAAGAAATAAACATTGCATTTCAGGAGAAGTTATCAAAGCCATTATTGAAGGCACTATTGAATTTATTGATAACATGAGGGATCATGGGATAATCATTCAACATGGCGGAGGTGAGACAGCGGATGTTGGTGACATTGTCAGAACAATCGATGTTGGGTTCACTGTTTTTGGACGGATGCAAAGGAAAAATCTCATTGTAAATTCAATAGAACCAGGTCAAGTAATTCTAGGATTTTCGAGTTATGGACATAGTAATTATGAAGACAGCTACAACAGCGGTATAGGATCAAATGGCCTAACCAGCGCAAGGCATGATGTTCTGGACAATAAGTACAGTGATCTCTATCCTGAGTCTTTTGATCCACAAGTACCTAGAGATCTAGTATACACAGGATCAAAGTCATTGACTGACACATATCTAATAGATGATAAAGAGTATTCAATAGGGAGACTATTACTTTCTCCGACTCGAACCTTCTTGCCGTTATTGCATCAATTGGTGCAACAAGTTGGACCTCAAATTAAAGGTGTAATCCACAATACAGGTGGAGCACATACTAAAGTTTTGAATTACTGTAGTAATGTGCATATTGTTAAAGACAACCTCTTACCAATAGCTCCTATCTTTCAATTAATTCAATCAGAGTCAAATACTTCTTTTCAAGAGATGTTTGAGGTATTTAATATGGGTACTAGATTAGAAGTGTATGTGGAGGATAATCCTGAGGTTATTGCTAGAATGAAAAGCATTGCTCAGGCTCTAGGAATTGCAGCCCAGCAAATTGGATATGTAGAAGAATCTGTAGGAGAAAGAGCAGTCACTATTCTTCATGCTGATAACAAGTATCACTATAAGAAATAAAAAAGGGAGTCAATTTTGACTCCCTTTTCTCTATCAGTTTATTTCAATACTACTTTTCAACTGTAATTTTTTCAGTCAATATTTGACCATCATTCAGTTGTGTCGTAATAAAGTAAATACCTTCATTTAAGTCTCTGACATTAACATTGGTCTGATTAAGATTAATGTTTGTCATTGTTTCCACAACTCTTCCACTGACATCCATAATTTGGATATTGTCAATACTAGCTTCAGAGTCTACAGTGATTGTTACATCATTTATTGCAGGGTTAGGGAATACACTCAATTTAGATTGTATTTTCTCTCCAACTAAGAGGATTGCATCTGCCGAAGAATCTCTGTTATCTACTTGATCACCACCATCTAGATCTCCAGCTCCAGTAATTCTCACGCAATAATCTTCTGTTTCACCATAAGGATATACTTCGCATGGACTTGTTGGATAACTACCTACTTTCATTACCACTCTCATGATCGTTGTTCCATCCCATACATTTGAAGGAAGAGCAATCATACCAGACAATGACTTTGTCCCAGCTCCATAAGCAATGAACTCAGAAGCATCTGTAAAGTCTCCATCCATATTCCAATCAACCCAAACTGACCAATAAACTGGAACTGTTGCTCCACCATAACCAGGAGTTAATTTAAGATTATAAGTTTCTCCAGGTTCGAGTTCAACACAATGTGTAGAAGTAGAGTAGTCAGCATATCCTCCGTCATTACCAGATACATTTTCTAATTGCCCGAAGACAACGCTTGAGATCCATGTATCATTACTGTTTTGACCAGCACTAACACATCCTGAAGATTCAACAGTGATATCAAAAGAACACACTTCTACATTTCCACATTGGTCTGTTGCAGTATATTCAACAGTAGTGGTAGTACCTGCAGTAAAGACAGAGCCTGAAGCAGGTCCTGCAGTTTGAACAATATTCAAGCAACCTGGAATCTCCATAATGTATTCCAATGAAGAATAATCATACTGATCATTCCAAGTACCATCATTTAACATTTCAACATAGTCTTGTTGATTGTTATAGTTGTTAGGTTGTCCAACATACCAATTAGTATAAGTAACAGGGTCACCATTTACCCATTGGAAGCTGCCTTCTAATACATGGTCAGAAAGACCAATGTAAGCACTCTGAATTGTCAATAGATTCGACAGATATGTGTTTTCTGCAGCATCATTTACAACAGCAAGATACCCGCCATAAGTTGCACAAGTGTTTTGTGCATTTTGCCACGTATCAGGTGAATTAGAGCAGTAATAGAAATGTCCATTGTGACTACCCATATAAATGAATCCTGGAATCTGACCACCCGCAGTACAGTTTGAACAACATGTAGTTGCAGTAGGTGTTTGCCAGTTTACAATCATTGTATTGTTCGGGCATGATAATGTTACATCATCAGGGCAGTTCATTGTTATTGATTCTTCAACCGTAATATTAAAGCTACAAGAAGCTCCATTATTACATCCGTCATTTACAGTATAAGTAACAGTATAAGTACCTGCTGTTAAGTATGAACCTGAAGTAGGACCGGCAGTTTGAATCACATTAGTACATGGGATCTCCATGATATACTCAAGCGATGAGTAATTATATTGATCATTCCACTCACCATTGTTTAACATCTCAACGTAGTCCTGATTATTATTATAATCATTTGGTTGACCAGCATACCAGTTAGTATATGTAACTGGATCTCCATTAACCCACTGGAAGTTACCTTCTGTTACATGATCAGAAAGACCAATGTAAGCAGACTGTATAGTCAGTAGGTTAGCTAAGAATGCATTCTCAGCAGAGTCATTCACTACTGCTAAGTAACCACCATTACTTGCACAAACAGCTTGAGCTGATTGCCATGTCGCTGGTGCATTCGAGCAATAGTATTGACTGCCATTATATGTTCCCATGAAAATGAAGCCAGGAATTGTCTGTCCAGTACATGGATTACAAGTACTGTTATAAACTGGTGGTTCGAAAGTCACATGTGCTCCGCCACCTTGACCACAGCTTACTACGATGTCATCAGGACAAGTAATAGGTGGGTTCTGAGGCTCAAGTACAGTTACAGTAAATGTACATACCGTTGTATTACCACAATTATCAATTGCAGTATAAGAGCAATTTGTAACACCTACTGGGAACAATGTTCCAGGTGTATGTGATCCGGTCATACTTTGAAGACCGCAGTCATCAGTCGCTGTTGGCTCTACCCATGTCGCAGGAGTTGTGTTATCTGCAACAGTGATATTTGCAGGGCAATTCAAAATAACTGGAGCAATCTCATCATCTACGTTGATTACTTGATCACATGATGAAGATAGATTAGTTCCAGGTATCGTAGCAGTCCAAGTTCTTACAATTACTTTGGCTCCAGCACAAGGTCCCGTAGAAGTAATCACATCAGTGTGTCCAATTGTCGGATTCGGACAGTTAGGTCCAACAGTGACAACTGGGTTGCCAAGGATACTTGGACTCAAACTACTTGTTAAGCATACTGTTGCATCTCCAGGGCAGTTGATTACTGGTGGAGTAGTACATGATGGAGGAGGACAATTTACAGTAACTGTAAAGCTACATGTAGATGTATTTCCACAATCATCAGTGGCAGTGTATGTAACAGTTGTAGTTCCTTGACTAAATGTATGACCACTATAGTAATTAGGAGTAATGTTAACACTACCACAGTTATCAGAAACAGTTGGTGCTGACCACGTTACTGCTGCATTACAAGCTGCATCGCCTGTAACTGTAATATTACTTGGACAATTCGATATTGTCGGATTAGTAGTATCAGCTAATGTTATAGTTTGTACGCAAGTACTAACAAGAGTAGCATCATTAGGATCAGTTGCTGTCCAAGTTCTTTCAACTACTTTACTTCCAGAACAACTTCCAGTACTTATAATCACATCACTATGAGTAACTATAGGTGTTCCACAGATAGCAGATCCTGCAGTTGCAGTAGCAGATCCAGTAACCGCTGGTGTATAATTTCCAGAAGGACAACCAGAATAGTTAGCCGGGCATTGAATAACAGGCGGTGTGCTACAAGTAGGAGCACATGTCACAACAACATTGAATGAGCAAGAAGTTGCATTTCCACAATCATCTGTGAAAGTATATGTCACAGTCGTAGTCCCTTGTCCGAATGAATCTCCAGAGTTGTGAGAACTTGTAGTAGTAACACTACTGCAATTATCTGTTGCAGTTGGTGCTGACCAAGTCACAACAGCAGTACAGTTTGCATCGCCAGTCACTGAAATATCAGAAGGACATCCAGATGTTATTGCAGGTCCTTGACTATCATTCAAACTAATTGTTTGAATGCATGTACTAATTAGAGTTGCATCATCAGGATCAGTTGCTGTCCAAGTTCTTTCTACAACCTTACTTCCTGTACAAGCCCCTGTAGAAACAATCACATCATTGAAAGTTAACCCAGGCATATTACATCCTGCACTTCCAGGTTGAGCTGTTGCATAACCTGTGATAGCAGGAGAGTAGTCATTACTTACACATGAAGCAAAGTCAGCTGGGCAATTAATAATTGGTGCCTGTGTACATTGATTCGTAGTAGAACAAATCACTGTAACTGTAAATGAATCAGTTGATGTGTTTCCACAATCATCGACTGCAGTATATGTAACCGTGGTAGTTCCTTCCGTAAATGTTGCACCACTTGCAATATCAGAAGTTAATTGAACAGCACCACAATCATCTGTTGCAGTAGGTTCAATCCAAGGGAAACTTGTTGTACAACCAGAACCACTTCCACCATCAATGATAATATCATGAGGCATTCCTGTGATTACTGGTGGAGCAGTATCTGCTAGAGTAATAGTTTGTACACAAGAAACAGTTAAAGCTGAATTATTAGGATCAGTTGCTGTCCAAGTTCTGTCAATAACCATTGCTCCTGCACATGGACCAGCATTTACAATAAAGTCAGAGTGCGTAATTACTGGAGGATCACAATCGCTACTTCCCGGTGTCGCTGTTGCTGTACCTGTCGAAGCTGGACTCGTATCTGATCCTGGGCATAAAGTAACACTTGCTGGGCAAGTAAGAATTGGAGCATCAGTACAATTATCACAGTTAATTGTAACTGTAAAACTGCAGGTTGCTACATTTCCGCAATCATCAGTCGCTGTATAAATGACTTCCGTTGTTCCAGAGCTAAATGTTGATCCTGGAGGAAGATTCACTGTAGTTGTCGGTGTTGCACAATTATCAGTAACAGTCGGCTCAAACCATAAGAAAGGCTTATCGCAAATCTGTCCTGTATTCATTGTGACATCATGAGGGCAATTGCTGAACACTGGTGCTTCATTATCAGAAAGTGAAATTGTCTGTGTACAAACATCAGATAATGTAGAATCATCTGGATCTTCTGCTTGCCATGTTCTGATAATATCAACTGCTCCTGCACAACTTCCTTGAGTTGTTGTATCAAAGTAAGTAAGTACTGCTGTATTACAACCGCTACCAGTTACAACAGTAGCTGTACCTGTAATGGCTGGATCAATTGAACTTCCTACACATGCATAAAAGTCAGATGGACAAGTTACAATAGGTGGAATAGTACATCCACATTCAATAGTTACTGTGAAGCTTCCACTTATTGTCGCTCCACAACCATCAGTAGCGGTATAAGTAACCGTAGTTGTACCTTCTTGGAAAATATCACCAGGGTTATGAGTGCTTGTCAAAGTCACAGCACAGTTATCATTTGCTACAGGTGGAGTCCATGTAACTGCTTGTGCACATACACTTGAGCTTCCTTCAATAAGGATATCGGCAGGAACCCCTGTTAAGGTTGGGTTCTGTGTATCGTACAATCCGATAAACTGTCCACAAGAAGTAGAAAGTCCACTAGCTTGGTCAGTTGCTGTCCAGATTCTAACTATTTCGAGAATCTTGCAGTTCGGATTGTTAATAATATTATCTGTATATGTGATATCAACCGGTCCACAACCTGGCTGAACTGTCGCAGTAGCTTCTCCTGCAATCGCAGGTGAATAATCACTAGCAGCACATCCAAAGTAATTATCTGGACATTGAATGATAGGAGTAGCAGTACAAGAACATTCAACAGTTACCATGAAAGCAACAGAAGTAGTCTTTCCACAATTATCAACTATTGTATAAACAACGATCGTAGTTCCTTCAGGGAAAAGATCTCCTGAATTATGAGAACTCGTAATTGACGCTATACCACAATCATCAGTCGCAGTAGGCTCTGTCCAAACTGCAGGAGCTGAACAACCTTTTCCTATACCTTCTACTGTGAGGTCAGCTGGCACATTATTGACAACAGGAGCTTGTGCATCATACAAACCAATAAATTGGTTACAACTTGAAGACAAACCTGAGTTATCATCAGTTGCAGTCCAAACTCTAATTATCTCAACAACACATGTTGTTTGTTGGATGATAACATCAGAATAAGTTACTGCAATAGGACCACAATTTGGATCTGCATTTGTTGCAGTAGCTGTCCCAGTATTTGAAGGATCAGTGCTACTTCCAATACAACTGAAATAATTTGTAGGACACTGTATCACTGGAGGGGTAGTACATCCACATTCAACTGTAACAGTAAAGCTAGATGTTACACTATTCCCACAATCGTCAGTGGCAGTGTAAATAACAGAAGTCGTTCCTTGTCCAAATGTTGAACCACTTGCATGAGATGATGTCAAAGCAACGGCTCCGCAATTATCAGATGTTGTAGGCTGAGTCCAAGTGACAACAGCATTACAATTCACATCTCCTGTTACTGTAATATTTGTTGGTGTTCCAGTTATAACTGGATTTGTATTATCAACAAGTGTAATTGTTTGATCACATGTAGCGACCAAACTGGCATTGTCAGAATCAGTAGCTGTCCAAGTTCTGAGGATAGTTACTTCTCCACAACTATTTTGAGGATTAGTAATTTGATCTGTATATGTTACCACAGGAGTTCCACATCCATTAGCAGCAGTTGCTGTAGCAGTACCTGTGCTTGATGGGTCTATTGAACTAGATGGGCAACCTGTATAATTAGCTGGGCAGAGAATGGTAGGTGGGGTGTTACAGTTACAAGTTACTGTTACTGTAAATGAAACGCTTGAACTATTACCACATGCATCTACAGCTGTATAAGTGACTGTAGTGACACCTTCATTAAATGATGTTCCGCTACTGTGACTAGAAGTGATAGTGGCATTTCCGCAATTGTCAGTCGCTGTTGGAGCAGACCATGAAGCCACCGCACTACAACCTGTACCATTACCTGAAATAGTAATATTAGCAGGAGTTCCAGAGAAAACTGGATTTACATCATCAACCATTGTGATAGTCTGAACACAGCTCGAACTGAGACTCGAGTCATTTGAGTCAGTTGCAGTCCATACTCTTTCAATGACAACTTCTCCACAACTATTTAGTGGTGTGATTACATTATCTACAAAAGTGACAACAGGAGTTCCACAGCCACTAATTGCTGTTGCTGTAGCTTGACCAGTTACACTTGGATCTGTACTTGTTGGGCAACCTGTATAGTTAGCTGGGCAAAGTAGTGTTGGAGGTGTATCACAAGCACATGTGACAGTCACAGTGAATGATTGACTTGTACTATTTCCACAAGCATCGACAGCAGTGTAAGTAACTGTTGTCACACCTTCAGAAAAAGTAGCTCCACTGTTATGCGTTGAAGTAAGCGTTGCTCCTCCGCAATTATCAGTAGCTCCTGGACTAGTCCAAGTTGCTACTGCGCTACATCCTGCACCATTTCCTGCAATAGTAATATTTGTAGGCAAAGAATTAATTACTGGACCACTGTCATCAGTCATGCTAATTGTCTGAGTACATGAAGATGAAAGGCTTGAATCGTTAGAGTCAGTAGCGGTCCATGTTCTTTCTATTACTAATTCTCCACAGCTATTAGCAGGAGTAATTATATTATCTGTATAAGTGACTACAGGAGATCCACATCCAGGTGCAGCAGTAGCTGTCGCTTGTCCAGTTACTGAAGGATCTGTACTTGCAGGACATCCAATATAGTTAGCTGGGCAAAGTATTGTTGGAGGTGTATTACAAACACAAGTTACAGTAACATTGAAAGTAACTGATTGTGCATTTCCGCATTCATCAGTTGCTGTTATTGTAACTATGGTAGTACCTTCTGGGAAGGTAGAACCACTTTCATGACTATAAGAAAGTACAGCAACTGAACAATTATCTGTAAAGTTTGGTGATGTCCATGTTGCTACGGCACTACAATTAGCACCACTACCTTGAACATTCACATCGCCTGGTACATTGAGAATGATTGGATCTTCGTGATCAACCAAAGTAATATTCTGTGTACATGATGCAGTCAAACTTGGATCATTAGGATCAGAAGCTACCCATGTCCTCACAACAGTGACTTCGCCACATGCATTTTGAGCAACTGTAGTTTGGTCAGAATATGTTAGAATAGGAGTAGGACATCCACTTGCAGGAGTTGCAGTAGCTGTGCCAGTATTTGATGGATCCATTGAACTTCCAGGGCATCCACTATAGTCTGCAGGGCAATTAATAGTTGGAGGTGCTCCACAGGTACAAGTTACTGTTACAGTAAATGAAATTGAAGAGCTTAATCCACAATCATCGCTTGCTGTATAAGTTACAGTCGTTGTTCCCTCTGGAAATATGTCACCACTATTATGAGTTGATGTTAATGTCACTGGACCACAATTATCTACAGCAACAGGAGTGATCCATGTTACAGCAGATGAACAGTTAGCTCCAGAAACTTCAATCGCAATATTGGCAGGTGAAGTAGAAAAAGTTGGTGCATCAACATCTTCTAGGAAAATCATTTGTGTACAAGTCGAAAATAACCAAGGACTTGTATTGTCTGGATAGTTTGCCGTCCAGATTCTTTTGATTGTTTTTTGACATGCTTGGTCATTCATGACAATGTCCTCATATGTCAAAATTGGATCAGGACAACCAGACTCACCCGGGGTAGCAGTCGTTTGTCCTGTTGAAGAGGGATCTTGGCTGTCATTCGGGCAACCAAAATAAGTTGAAGCACAATTCATGAATGGTGCAGTATTACAATCTAATGCGGTATTATATCCAAATGCCTCATTAGTGTGGTCTGCATCAAAACATGTATTCTGCACTTCGTTAGCGAACAGCACATTTAAACTTAAAAAGCAAACAGCTAATAAGCTGAAAGACTTAAGTTTAACTAAACAATTTCTCATAATATTCTTTTGTTTGAACAATGTTTATTGATTCTAAAATCTAAGGTTTACTTGTTTTTCGTCCTTTATAAAAGTCAGTTTGAAAAGAACTACATGATAGTTACGTTCTTCAGACTCAATACGCTTCCTTAGGTCATTTAAAAAAAAGTTAATTTTAACCAGTTCTTGACCTCCTGTTTCTAAGACCACAGTATGCAGTCAAAGTCACGTATAAAATATAGATTACTTTATAAAGTTGTTTTCGTTATTACACTGCTTTCAGCATGTAATAGTCCAGATGTGAATAATGAGTGGAAGGTTTTTAAATATAATCACACGACACCAGTCAATAGCCTAGATCCTGCTTTCGCAAAGGGTCAGAACAGTATTTGGGCATGTCATCACCTTTATTCGACACTTTTCGACTTTGATTCCACTATGCAGATCTCAAATAATTTGGTAAAATCTTATCAGATTAGTCCTGACGCCAGAGAATATCGTTTCCGATTAAGACAAGATGTTCACTTTCATGACGATCCTTGTTTCAAGGATGGCAAGGGTAGAGTTCTGAATGCGAAAGATGTGAAGTATTCATTTGAACGACTACTGAGTGAAGAGACGAAATCCCCAGGCTCTTGGATTCTAAAGGACAAGTTAGGTGAAGATGGTATCACAGTGATCAGTGATTTTGAGTTTAGTATACAACTCAAAGAAGCCTTTGCTCCATTCTTAGGCCTTCTTGCTACGAAGTACTGTTCAATAGTCCCAAAGGAAGCAGTAGCATATTACGGCAATACATTTAGAAAAAAACCTGTAGGCTCAGGTCCATTTATGTTAAAGAAATGGATTGAAGGGGAGGTATTATACTTAATAAAAAACCCAAATTACTTTAAGCATAAGATCCAGATTGATGGTGTAAAGGCTTCGTATATTACTGATAAGAAGATTGCATTTCTTGAATTACTCAATGGAAACTTAGATTATATCTCAGGTCTAGAATCTTCTTTTGCTATACGCTTACTGGATAATCAGGGTAGACTGAAGGCAGAATATGCAGACGATATCATTATGCATAAGGCTCCTTACCTCAACACAGAATACATTGGTATTAACCAACAGACAACGCATCATTATCTCAAAAATAGGTCTTTTAGAGTTGCATTGAATCTTGCTATTGATAAAGCAAAAATGTTGCGAGTTTTGCGTCGTGGTATTGGTAAAAGCGCAGAAGGAGGGATAGTACACCCAGGCTTACCAATTAACTCCAATGGCTACTCATTTGACAAAGAAAAAGCGCTCAGTTTATTGAAAGATAGTGGTTACCTAGATGACGCAAATACAGAGCCTATAGTACTCTACACTAATCAAGATTACTTAGATTTAATCACTTTCGTAGGAAGATCTTGGGAAGCCATAGGTATCAAAGTTGATATTGAAGTTTTAGAATCTTCACTGCTTAGACAAGAAATGCGGAATGGAGCATTGGATTTATTTAGAGCATCTTGGATAGCTGATTATCCAGACTCAGAGAATTTTCTTTGTTTGTTCTATGGAAAAAATCCTGCTCCTCCAAATTATACAAGATATTCTAATCAAGAGTTTGATAATCTATATGAAAGTGCCATTAGTGATGTTGATGAAGAGAATCGACTTGCCACCTATACTGCAATGGATTCATTGATTATAAATGATGCTCCAATTATCTTTCTCTTTTATGATGAGACGGCAATTTTTTCTTCAAAAAATTTCAGGAATATTGAAGTGAATTCACTGAATATGTTGGAAGTTGAACAACTTATACCAGCAAATTAATGACGGTTTAAATCGCCAATTTTTATCCCTTGCACAGAAAGATCTAGGGTGCCCCCAGAAGTTGTATCTAGTTCAATGTATTCAGGTTCGAATATCCAAGAAACACCACTCGGGAATGCATCAATCTGTTCCAATATTGTTTTTCTAATAATTGACATATCAAAGGCAGTGATATTTCCATCTCTACTGACATCTGCTGCTTGGAATTGGTATTCATGTTCAAAAGGACTGATGAGAAGTAGATGTCTTTGAATAAACAGAATATCTGTCGTAAAGACACCATTTAGATAATCTCCAGTCTTTTCAAAAATGATAATCGGATCATCTATATCAGGATATTCTTCTGAAAAATATTGAAAGGTAAATTGATTACTTTGATTAAGGTTCAAAGGATATTTAGGTTCTCCTTCTGATAGAGAAGTAATAAAGAGTTGAAGACCATCAATAGCATTGCCTTTTGTGTCTAGCACATCTAATGTGACAGAAACAGGATCAGGCTCTGGCTCAGGGTCAATTGTTGGATTTAAGGCTTCAGTAATGGCAGTATTGATTGCTTCGATCCTTCCATTCGTCCCTGATCCATCAACATCCCATTGCATAGTACCATCTGAAGAAATGACTAAAAAGAAAGGAGAACCGAATATTGATCCAAAGCCACCATTCTTAAAAGCTAGATAAGCATCATACCCACCACCATCTTCTCCTGCTCCAGGCATCGTTAGTCCATGCTGGGATTCATATCCACTCACATCTGCATTGCTATCCCAATCCTTACTAGTTAAACTCATGAATTGCACATCTCCGTTACCTGATCCCCAATCTTCATATAGTGTTTGCAAGTGAGGTGCAAATGCATTACACGGAGGACAGTCAACAAAGAAAAAATCTATGAGTACGACCTTGCCTTGGTCTAAATAATCAGCATAAAGTGAATGTTGATTGCCTTTAGTATCTGTAATGGTAAAATCAGGTGCAGTCTGTCCAAAAACAGAAAAACTTGCAATCAAAAAAAATTGTACTATTGTAATTCTCAGGTTCATAACATTATAATAACTGAAAGTAATCAAAAAATGTTGATTTAAAATGTCCCAAAATATACTTCAAGTACATTCTATTCATGGGGCTAAGTACCAATCAGTATGGGACTTTCAAGAAATTTTGCTGCAAAAAGTAATCCATTCTAAGCGTGCTAGTGAAGTAGAGCGGACACATCATGTGATTTTCTGCGAACATAGGCCAGTATACACTCTAGGGAAGAGTGGAAGTATAGACAACTTAAAGGCCTCTTTAATGGAACTCGAACAAGAGAATTTTGAATTTCATAAAATTAATAGGGGTGGAGACATTACTTATCATGGCCCAGGTCAATGGACGATTTATGTTATAATTGATCTTGAGTCCTATTATAGAGATGTCCATAAGTATGTTAGATCTTTGGAGCAAATTGTGATTGATGTTCTTGCTGAATATGCAATTGATGGTTTCAGATTAGACGATTTTACTGGAGTCTGGACTGGTGAAGGCGAACTTAAACGCAAGATTTGTGCCTTAGGTGTCCATCTGAGTCGATGGGTTAGTATGCATGGATTGGGTTTTAATATTGAGCCCAATCTTGAACACTTTAGAAATATTGTGCCTTGTGGCATAGCTACTCCAGACAAAACAATTACATCAGTGACCCAAGAAACCAGAATTCCTGTGAGCATGGAAGCGATAAAGGAAAGCTTTCTCAAGCACTTTCAAAACCATTTTCCAATGGATCTGGTCGTCAATACTGAATACTAGTCATCGAAAGAATAGTTGAGAAATAGCTCAAATCCTGGACCTGCTCTTCGAATAGAAGAACCAAGATTTATTCCTCCCATTGCACCAATTTTGAGTAAGCCATAACCATTGCCAAAGTTTGGAACTATGTAGCCTGCTTGGAAAAACAAATCACCCACAGACGACACAGATAAGCCTCCCCAAAGGAGTTCTTCGACTTCATATTTTGCATTAAGTATAAAGTCAACAAGTTCTGGCTCTGTATAATTAATTGTTAAGCTAGGTTCGATTCTACTATTCAAGAAAGGGATATTAGATCCTATATGTCCATAAAAGTGTAATTGCCTACTAAAGTTATTGCCGGAGACTAACACATTTGTTGCATAAGCTTGATAAGCACTAAAACCTATGAATATGCTATTGTCACGAAAGTACCTAGAACTCGACATATAACTTATGCCTCCTCCAATACTCGGAAATAGGTCGCTATTCCGCCCACCAGCTAGCAATGGGTCATCAATGTCATTATACACTTCATCAGTAGGATCAAATGCGAATGAATTGATACTTCCAACAATTCCAAAAGACAGTTTTGAATATCTTCCTAAGACCTCTTGTAGATGATAAGCATATTGCAGAGCTGCTCCTGTGCTACTTGTGGGGCCTGTCTTATCATTGTAGATATTCAGACCTGCTGACATATTATAGTCTTCGAATGGTCTTTGATAATATGCAGAGACAAATCTTGGAGCCGTATCAAATCCTAGACCTACCCATTGCTGTCTCGCATAAAGTCCAACATCACCTGTGCCGCGATAAGCAATCTCTGCAGGATTCCAAATATGACGCACTTCAGTAAAGCCACTGAGATAAGGAAATTGTTGAGCATGACTCACTTGGCTAAAACCCAAGATTATCAAAAAGCAAGTAATTAAATGTTTCATTGTGTTGTGCAATTTTGAGTATTGGATTTTATTAATCTCTTGTAATTGTTAATGAACTTTTCAGAATAAGGCCATTAAATTCTAATATGTAATAGTAAGTATCTGCTGGAAGTAATTCACCTCCATTTGTCCCATCCCAAAAGGCACCATTTTCTTGATAGCTTGTCTCAGAATATATCACATTTCCCCATCTATTAAATATTGTAATCTTGTTATTAGGAAAGCTTTCTAAGCCTTCAAAATATAAGACATCATTTTTGCCATCACCATTGGGAGTAATAATTGAAATAGGGGAGATAACACTTTCCGCATTATCTAATACACACACGGTGACATCTTCAATATATTCACACCCAAACTCATCAGTAATTGTAACAGTAAATGTTGTTTCTTCATCAATGAGAATTGTTGGATCTGCAATATCTGCTTCTCCTTGAATGAGTTCAGCCATGTTCCAACTGTATTCTACTCCTCCCGCTGCACTCAAGGTGAATGGTACATTCTCAAATGCACAAGCTGTATCTTGCGCAGCAGTAACTTCTGACTCAGGATAAACGATGACTTCTATTGAGTCAACATCCATGTTGTCAGGACAGTCATTAAATACTTGTACCACATAAGTTGTAGAGCTTGTTGGGCTCGCAACAGGATTAGCGATTGCTGGATCATCTAATGATTCTGCATTGTTCCAAATGAAATAAAGACCACCATTTGACTCTACATTTAGCTGAATAGAATCCATTGGACATATATCAGCTTTGTCTGCGACGATTTCAGCAGTTATGATTGGGAATGTAGTTACATCAATTTCATCAGTTCTGGAACAACCTTCACCATTATTTACAATTAGAGTGTAAGTCGTTGTGACTTCTTCTGTGACTTCTGCCGCACTAATCTCAATGCTATTTGTCACCTCGTTTGTCGACCATTGATAATTTTCAAAAGTTCCAATCTCTGGAGTCAAAGTAATAGTCTCTCCTGGGCAAAGTTGTCGATCTTCCCCTAATTCTAACATGTCAATGACACTTTCGATAATAGTACTAGATAATGTATCTGTACACTGATCAGATGTACTTATACCCACTTCATAGAATCCTGGAGTAGATGTGACATAATTCTCATCTGTTGCTCCTGGAATTGCAACACCATCCAAGAACCATTGATAAGAGTAGTTTCCATCACTGGTTACTTGTAATGTTACTTCATCTCCTGTACAGAAAGAATCATCTTCTAGTGGGAGGACCACAGGACTTGGTTTAAATTCAATATTTATTTCGTCTTGAGATTGGCAACTTGGATCATCAAAAGCAATCACAATATAGTTCCCATCCTCCATGACTTCAAGCATACTTGAGGACTCAGAAAGCAGCTCATTATCCAAATACCAATTATGTGTGATTCCCTCTAATCCTGTGTCTAATATCAATGGGTCATTAGAACAAGCCGTGACATCATCTATAGTAATCTCTGGCGGGAAGATATATTTGACAAAGAAGGAGTCAATATTTTCACAACCACTGTTGACATGTTGAAAAGTCACATAGTAAACATCATCCACTTCATCACTCAACATAAGAATATTAGATGTTGAAATAGGCAGCCCATTAGGTGAACTCCTAAACCACTCATACGTCACAAAATCTGCTGTGTTTTCAGCATTAGCCACCACATTTAATGTGTTGTTATTGTTTGCACATACTGTAAGTGTGTCTAGTATAGGTGTTTGCTCTAATCCATTAATTGTAAACTCTAAGTCGAAGTTGATATTGACAGCATTAACATTAATAACAGCTGTGTTCGAACAACCAATTTCGTCAGTAGCAGTGAGGATATACTGACCCATTTGATTGACTTCAATTTCAGGATCTGAAATACCCAAATCCCCCGTTCCAGAGAGCGTCCAACTATAATCTACATCAGTTTGGGCTTCTGTGGATAATACCACAGAATTCCCAGGTCCACACAAGTAAGCTCGATCATCAATATCAAGCTCTGGTGCGTTTCTTTTTTCTACAAAAAGAGTATCACTTGCTTTACAATCATTATTCAATGTTTCAGCAACGTAGAACCCTGTACCATTCGGCGGGCAAAAATAAGAGGTGCCAATAAAATCAGCAGTGCCTTCAATATCAGGAACTTCGGTAGGTGAATAATACCAACTTACTTGAGGGGCATCAGTTATTGGCTCGATAGCAGTCACATCAGAACTACATAATTCTAAATCTGGTCCGAGGTCAATTTCGTAAACATCTTCAAGAATTACTTCCACCGAGTCTCTTGATTCACATCCAGCAGCATTAGTCGCAATAGCAGTATATGTTCCAGCTACGGTAGCAACATATTCATCACCAGAGTTAGTCACCAGATTAATATCATCAACATACCAATCAAAGCTATCATTTCCATTATTGGCATTTAAAGTAATCATGTCTCCTTGGCAACCGGCAATATCCCCTCCAAGAGCAACAAATGGTGCTGGTTCCACAGTAACTTGAATGGTATCACGATCTATACAAGTAGAAGTCCCTGTTGCCGCAATTAATTCTCCGCCATCATTGATTGTCACAAATGCCTCTGATACATCAATGAGTGTGTCCCCATTGAGTGTCCAACTCACATCTGCAAAATTTGTCATCGATATGATTGTCACATTGCTGCCTTCACAAACTATTGTTTCATCGTCTTCAATGGTAATCTCTGGCTGCTCCACAAAATTTACATCGATAAAATCTGTAAAACTACATGCAGTCTGATTGTCTGTCACAACAAGTGAATAGGTGCCATTACCAAGCATATCCGTAATCTGAAGATTGGATTGAGTTTCGCCAGCAAGCATACCTCCTGGACCTGACCATTGATAACTAGGGTCATTTATTATTATCTGACTAGCAACATCAAGATCAATAATCTCACCTTGGCAAGTTGCAATATCTTCTCCTAAATTGAATGTTGGTACAGCATATAACTCAAGGTTAAATGTGTCAAATGCCTTACAATTCGCGAAGTTGGTCACTTCGACCGTATATTGGCCAGGTTGGGTAGCAATAACAGAATTGCTTGATGCATCTGTAATGACGTCACCATCAAACTGCCAGATAAAATTTCCAAATCCATCAACAGGGTCAGACTGTAAGACGAATTGCTCGAATTGGCAGATGATTGTATCCGCAGGAAAGTTTGTTGTTGGAGATTCTTCTAAAGTCACATCAATGAAGGTACTTTGGGTACAACCTGTGAGTTCATCGGTAACCACAACTTGATAGAGGCCTGTGGCTGTAGGACTGTAAGTGTCTGTTCGGTTAAGTGTATCTAACGGAGTATTAATTTCTGTCCAGACATATTGTGTCCCCGTGTTACTCATCACAGTAATAGGATCTACCTCTCCATCACAACCGCTGACTGACTCTTCAGATTGAATTGTTAAATCATTCTGTCCTTCGAGTGTTATAATTGTTCCATACTCTGCAACACAAGCTCCATTAGTATTTACTTCTGCTTGATAAAATCCCGGTGCAAGATTGGAGAAAACACCAGTTGTTGATTCGATATCAGGCTGTCCTGGTGCGGAAAGTATATAGGTGAAATCTCCAGCATTTAATGTAGATATGCTAATAGAACCATCAGAAGTCAAACAACCTGTAGGTTGAAGTACTACTTCTACAGTATCAATGACAGGACTCACAGCTGGAGCTGTATAAGTGATTTCGTTTACAATTGCACAAAGTGGGTCTTCTGGAATACCAAGCGTGAGTATTACTTCTTCTCCGCTTGAAGGTTGATTGGGTATAATCACAGTTTGGGGACTTGAATTCAGCGGAACTGATTGGTTAATTGTACCATTCGAGCCACTGATATCTAAGGTTGCATTCTCTGGAATATTTGCAAAAAATACATTTAAGATTGCACTATATGTTGGCTCTAGAATACATTCATCAAGTTCTGCAAGTTGGACATCGAAAACACTACATCCTCCTTCAATCGTTATCGGCTTGAAGTTAGCTGAATTTAACAAGCAAGCACCTCCTGCAAGCAGGTCGTTGATTGACATTCCTGGCCAAGTACTTGGATCTTCGATTTCAGGTGGTGTATCACCTCCAGACTTATACATCACACCATATACTCTATATTCACCACCTGGAAGTGTTGTAAAATCTCCTAGATCACTCACTTGAATTATCGAATTACTGATTTGATTTTCAGCTACAAATGTGTAAGAGTAGTCTGGATCATTTTCGTCCTCTATAAAGAAACTTCCTGGGCCGTTGAATTGATAATTAAATGTTGTAAATCCACTGTTGCTAAATGAGAAACCAACCAATTGATATTTTACACACTTTTCAAGTTCTGCTGAGAAAGAAAATGAATATGACGTGAACCCTGTTCCTGGATTTGTGGAGCTTTCACGCGCATTTGAAGAAATAAAACTTGCGCATGGATTAGCGTCATCATAAGACTCTGCATCAAATATTGAAACATATTGAGAGTCGTCATTATTGACTAGAGATATAGAGTATGTCCCTGATTCCGTGACAGTAAACTCTATGATATCTGCACGTTGATTTCCTGCAGGTACCTCTTGACAATTTCCATCTAATCCTATTCTCACTGGATTGACAGTCGGATCAGCCAATGTAATGGAGGCAGATATGCTACCTACTTCTTTTCCAATAGAAAAAGTTTCGTCAATATCTAAAGCAGGATCTGTTTGCTCAACTACTAAAGGATCTGTGTCGCAAATTATTGATCCACTTGTGAGGCAAGTAGAATTTATTGTGGCATTCTGAGTCGTAATAGCAAAAAATTGTATGCATGGATTATCAGAACATCTGACCATGTATCTAGCTTCGGTTGTACTTGGTAAGCCAGCTGGTAATGTAATACTGAGTTGTTCATTCGCACCTGTATCTCCATCAGCATAGTCCACATTTGTTGCCAATGGAATAGTAAAGCTGCTACCTCCATCTATTGAAAGAAAGATATCAACCTGATCACATAAAGCTTCGGAACCATTGACATCCCAGCTAAAATCAAATGTTTCTCCAGCATCACGCGTACCTGGATTAATGACCTGGAGAGGTCCACCTGGACCTGCAGAGATAACAGTCTCATCTATTGAAATAGCTCCACTCTGAGGATGATTATCCCTTACAGTGAGTCTTAATGTAATATCTCTATTTACTCTTGGTAATACCTCAAATGGGTCTTGAGTATTAGTAATTATATCATCAAATTTTGGAAAGTATCTCACTGGATCTGGGCTAGGAGGATAGCTTCTGAAGAGTGGGGTGTTAGCTCTGTTTCCAGCGTTTACTCCAATCAATCCTTGGGTAGAGGTGCCTGATTCTCCATCTTCATCGTATTGTTCCCAGCAATAGGTGATGTCATCCCCATCTGGGTCACTCCCTTCTCCAGTTACAAAGAAAGGTGTTCTCAAAGGGACAGTATATTCGATATTACATGGATTTGCATTGCTAGAAGGTGCAGAGTTGTTAAGATCTTCACTGCTGTGACAGTTTCCGCTACCCAGCATATGGTCTATCATCTCACTCAAACTATGTGTGTGGAAATAATCATCGGCAGTTCCACTCGATGGAATATTATTATCAGCTTGACATATACCATTATAGGACATGATCGTCGTACCACTTGCAATCTCATAAGCTGCAACAGGAGATATAGCATCATCACAATTGGAGCCTTCTCCATTAAAAGTATGATTAGCACCAAACATGTGACCAAACTCATGCGCCGCCAATGAAATAAATCCGTTAGACTGATTATTGAAAGAGCCACTCCATCCACCTGCTTTTATCGGCCCTAAATCACCTTGTGGAATAAAGTCTCTACACACTGCTGGTCGGTTAGCTACACCTCCTCCGCTCCAATCTCCACCTACACTTGTACTGTGGAAGACATGACCAATGTCATAGTCGTTGATGCTATACAAGGCGCCAATTGCATTTCGTGCTTGGGTAGTTCGCCCATCAGCTCCAGGATCATTGTCAGGAATGAAGAGGTCACTATCGGGATTAGGATAGATCGTTGGTGTAACTGAAAAAGTAAAATCAACACCTAGCTCATTTCTAAAAATGGCAGAAACACCATTCACAACAAAATTCAACCAAGAAGTAACATCAGTTGCGTTACCGCCATTGGCAATATAATATTCACCTGTGCAAACAGCTGCTAGTCTATACACTCTCTGGAAATCACCGTTTTGGATAAGATCGATTTTCATCAAATTTTCCACTTCGTTAGAAATAGATTCACCACCATGATTTCCACAAGTGAAGTCTTTAGATGAACCTTTCTCAAAGATGTAGTTAGGAGAATGTTTGTCAGGGTATATACTTGTTAGGAGACCATTCTCATAAACATTGATAAACACACCTGTGGGGCTTATTAATAAGTTTCCATTTTGTTTTTGATCTGAAGATGTAATCTGATAATTCTGATGATTTGGATAGAGATCTCGTGTTGCTTTATTATAAATAATTCTATCAGTTACCTCAAATTCAACATCACCAAAGGCAGCTATTGAAAGTGTTTGCTCTGGACTTCTGTCCAACATTTTCTGCCTGATCTCTTCTTCAATAGATGCATCTAATGTCTGAATACTTGCTTGTGCATTAATCAAATAAGTCTGTGTCAACAATACACAGCATAGCATGAACACTTGATAAAATGGTGCTTTGATCATCATTGTAAATTTCGTTTATTACGGTGCTTAAGCTAAAGCGATTGAAAAATACGAATAAATTCGATTTTTAAATTAGTCAAGGCAAGGTCAATCTCCCAATTGTCCTTGTTTCTTGGTTCTACAAAATTAGAAATAGCTCTCACTTGTAGACAAGGAATTTCTTGCATTTTACAACAATACAAGAATGCAGCTCCTTCCATAGTCTCAATATCTGCTTGAAATCGCTGTTTTCTCCTATCTATGGTTTGTTGTGCGCCGCTTACTGTATTCACTGTTATAGCAGTAACTTTCCTATGAGGTGTCTGTACTCTTGAATCATTTGTAATCAATCCATTCTTGAATGGAAACATGTCCTTATTTGCCAACTCTAAAGCATAAATGTCTAGAAAAGTACCATCAGACTCTTCTACGCCTATGTCAGCAAAAGTATCAGATTCGACAATGACTACATCTCCTAATGACAAAGACTTGGTGAATGCTCCTGCAAGTCCTACCTGTATAGCATAATCTATTCTTGTTGAAGTATCTAGCTGACTCATGCCATAGGTTGTTTGTATGCTTCCAACACCAGTTACAAATACTTCAATAGTATGACCTAAATATTCATATTTGCTGAATGAAAGTTTTGAACCATTTACATCAAGAAAATCAATTATACCTGCAATCTCAAATACGGTAGGAGCACAGAGCAATATTCTCATTCTTGTGCTTTTTTATTCAATCTATACAGAAGAGATACGCCACTTGTAAAACCAAGTACTTCATGGTTTGATACAGCACCTTCAATAGTCCATGATTTAATATGAAGACCGATTCCACCTGAGATTGTGCCTGGTGTTGTGCCAGCACCAAATCTCAAAGAAAGTAATTCAATAACCTTATAATCGACACCAACTAAAACGGCAAAAGGTCGATCAATATATTTCTCCGCTTCAAGAGAAAGGGTAAGTTTATCTGACGGGAGATAAGCAAAGCCTAAGCTCATTTTTGTAGGGACACTATATGAGTCAGAGATTTCTATATTTATTGGAGATTGTAAGTGTGCTGCAAGTCTGAGCTTGGGCAAAATATTGGCTTGAGCTCCAAGATCAAATATTGGGAGAAATCGAGAACTAAAATTTGGAATATTCACATTGAGCATGCTGAGCCTTGCTCCAATATTAAGAGATTTGGC
>JAHDEL010000071.1 GCA_020628855.1 Saprospiraceae bacterium
TAATTCATTTGTTGTAAAAAGCCAGATGGAACCCTCAGCGTCTTCCAAGAATCTCACATTAGATATTTCACTACCACTTAATTGTGGCATCTCGAATCGAGTGATTTGATATTCTTGAGCAAGGCAGGAAATCACAATAATGAAGAACAAGGAGGTGTAGAGGAGTTTCATCTACATTAAATTAACTAAAAGCGAGCAGAAAAACAAAACAATTAACTTAACCCATTGGGGGCAACTTTGACGTAAGTGTGCTGGATCGAAAACTAGATTTGGTTAACTCTGGTCAGAGGTACTTATTTATTTTCCCCCTACATCTTCCCAGATATGTTTCAACAAGTGATACACATCACTCAACTTATTTACACCCTCTTTGATCATGATGAGATAGGTTCTTGATTGTTTCAGCGAAAGTCCTTGTCCAACGCCTTGGCTTGCGACGTAAGTCATCAATGACTTAAACATGTCTGTTTCGAAGTACGGAGATTGTGCATTTTTGACAAAGTAACATCTGAGCTTATTGTTTTTCAGAACAACATGCTCAAAACCCAATTTTTTGCATACCCACCTCACACGAAGCCCATTGAATAATTCCGAGACTTGTTTCGGCAAATCTCCAAATCTATCCTCCAAGGCTTTAGCTAGTGCCTGAATTTCTTCTTCTTGCTCTATTTTGTCAATCTGAGTATAGATATTAAGCCTTTCTTGGATGTTGCTGATGTATTCATCAGGAATGAGCATTTCGATGTCTGTCTCTATCTCTACATCTCTGACAAATTGATGTTTTGTCTCCATCTCTTCTTCAAAGAGATCTTTGTATTCGTTTTCTTTCAGTTCGAATACCGCCTCTTCTAATATCTTTTGATAAGTCTCATAACCAATGTCAGTTATAAAGCCACTTTGCTCACCTCCCAATAGATTTCCAGCCCCCCTGATATCCAGATCTTTCATCGCTATATGGAAGCCACTGCCCAAGTCAGAAAACTCTTCTAAGGTTTGCAATCTCTTCCGTGCTTCGCGAGTCAAAGTAGATAATGGTGGTGCAAAAAGATAACAGAAGGCCTTTCGATTGCTACGCCCAACCCTTCCTCTGAGCTGGTGTAAATCGCTCATTCCAAAGTGATGAGCATTATTGATGATAATCGTATTTGCATTAGGTATATCTAGCCCAGTCTCAATAATATTGGTGCAAATCAATACATCATACTTATTATCAATAAAATCTAGCAAAGTCTTTTCAAGAACTTTGGGATCCATTTGGCCATGAGCCTTTGCAATGTCCAAGTCAGGGCATAATCTGGTAACCATGGCAGCTATATCTGGCAAAGATTTTACTCGATTGTGTACAAAGAAGACTTGTCCACCACGATTTGTTTCATAATAGATCGATTCTTTGATGAGTGAATCATTGAATATTCTTCTTTCAGTATGGATGGGTTGCCTGTTTGGAGGCGGTGTTTTGATAATCGAAAGGTCTCTAGCTGCCATGAGAGAGAACTGTAAGGTTCTTGGTATAGGCGTAGCTGTGAGTGTCAGAGTATCAACATTGACCTTGAACTGTCTCAACTTCTCCTTAGATGAGACACCAAATTTTTGTTCTTCGTCAATGACCAAAAGGCCAAGATCTTTGAACTTGATCTTTTTGTTTAAGATAGCATGTGTCCCTATCAAGATATCTATCTTACCTGCCTCTAGATCCTTACCTATTTGAGTCTTTTCTTTGGTTGAGCGAAACCTATTGACATAATCCACAGTCACTCCAAAATTCTCTAGCCTTCCGGCAAATGTCTTGTAATGTTGCAAAGCGAGAATGGTTGTGGGCACAAGAATAGCTACTTGTTTGCCGTCAACGACTGCTTTAAAGGCTGCTCTAATTGCGATTTCAGTTTTACCAAAGCCCACGTCCCCACAGATGAGTCTATCCATGGGATATTCCTTCATCATATCCTCTTTGACAGCGACCGTTGCTTCATACTGATCTGGAGTATCTTCAAAGAAAAAAGAAGCCTCAAGTTCGTTTTGGAGGTAACCATCTTGTGAAAAAGCAAATCCTTTGGCCGCTTTTCGTTTTGCGTAGAGCTTGATGAGCTCTTTAGCAATATCCTTAATTTTTCGCTTGGTCTTGTTCTTGAGTTTTTTCCAAGCTTCTCCACCAATCTTACTCACTCGGGGTGGTGTGCCTTCTTTGCCTACATATTTTGATATTTTATGTAGAGAGTTGATACTGACATAGAGGATATCATTATTGAGATAAATGAGTCTGACAGATTCTTGGATGTGCCCGTTGATATTAATCTTCTCAAGACCAGAGTATTTGCCTATTCCATGATCTATGTGTGTAACAAAGTCTCCGGGTTGAAGCTCTCGCAACATCTTTAGGTTCAACGCTTGTTCGCGAGTAAATCCTTTTCTGAGTCTATATCTGTGGAATCGCTCAAAGATTTGGTGGTCAGTATAACAGGCGACTTTCCATGTTTTATCAATGAAACCAGAGTGAATGCTATGTTTGATAGGGTGTATCTCTACCTCAGCTTCAAGATCTTCGAAGATGTTGTAGAAGCGTTCAATTTGTCTTTGATTATCAGTAAAGAGAAAGGTCTCCAGTCCATTTTCCAAATTAGTATCTAAGTCTTCAATGAGTAATTTGAAGTTCTTATTAAAGCTCGGTTGTGGACTTGCGTCAAATGTGATTTGAGCATCGAACTGATTAAATGCTTCATCTTTCTTCAAAAACACAAGACTGTACTGTTCTAATTGCTCAACAATAGTAGCAGGTGTTACGAAAGATTGTTCTTTCAGAAGATCTGGTTGCTCACTTGGAATGATGGACTTGGTGTAATCTTCGGCTTTTATAAGACACTTATTGATATTGTCCAAAAACAAGGAAAGATCTTTTATCCACACGACGGCTTGCTTTGGAAATGCCTCAAAAACAGAAATCTTATGACTTTCGTCAAATTGTGAATTAACATCAGGAATGATACTTATGGTATCAATATTTCTTATTGAAAGCTGAGTCGAAGGGTTAAAGGTCCGGATACTTTCTACTTCTTCATCAAAAAGATCAATCCGATATGGCCATTCATTACCATAACTGAAGATATCAACTATCCCTCCTCTGATCGAGAATTGTCCAGGTTCATAGACAAAATCGACTCTTTCGAAAGCGTATTCTACAAGCAGGCTTATGACTGTATCTACATCAAGGTCTTCCCCTTTTTTGATTGTTATCTTTTGCTTTTCTAAATGCTCTGGTGCAACTACTTTTTCAAAAAGTGCTTCAGGGTAAGTAACCAATATCTCTGTTGAAGCAATCTCAGCATTCAGCTTATTCATAGCCTCTGTACGAATAAGCACATTATTATTGTTGACTACCTCAAATATTTGAGGCTGCTTAAATGAATCTGGAAAGAATAACACTGTGCCGTTGTTCAATAATGCATCAAGCGTATTTTGGTAATATGCAGCTTGTTCTTTGTCTTCAGCTATGAATATCTGGGGTCTTGAGATCTCTGACTGCAATAAACCGATGAGAAAAGCATCTTGACAGCCTCTTGTTTTTTCAGCTAGAATTCTTTGCTTATCAGCATTGCTGAGTGCAGACTTAAGATGTATTACATTGTCTTGTTTGCGTATTTGCGCAAATAACCTTTCGGAATTACCAGAAAAGTTATCCTTGGATTCTACTTTACTTTGTGTTGGTACTAAATCCAATCAAATGCGTACACTAATGATGTAAACAAGAATGGTAAAGTAACCCAAAACCACTCTGGTAAGAAAATTAGGAATACAACTAGTGCAGCGAAAGACACTAAAAAGTATAACCAATATTTGCCAGTAGACTTTGATTTAGTATTCATTGGAGATGTTTTATTCTAGTATCAAAGTATCTTTGATACATCGACGCAAAAGTATAAAAACAAACAACAACTTTGTGTCATTTAGTCAACAGAATTGATAACCATAAGTTGCTACAAATCCCAGAAAGATATTATCCATCGAAAGTCATCTTGTTTGGTGAATATACCGTCTTGCTAGGAGGCCACATTTTGGCAGTGCCTTTTAGAGAGAAATTTGCTAAATGGACTCAGACAAAAACGCAAGACAACAGGCTTCTAGGATACATTGAATATTTGCAACAGCACAATTTCCCAGAGCTGAACAATGAGAAATTAGATGCACTTAGACATCTTGTTCTCAATGGACTTGTCTTGGAAAGTAATATTCCATCAGGGTATGGATTGGGAAGTAGTGGTTCAGTGGTTGCTGCAGTTTTTGATGCAGTTTCAGTCGAATCAGATCCAAAACGCTGTATTAAGATATTTCAACAAATGGAGGCCTACTTCCACAATGTAAGTTCAGGAATAGATCCATTGGTCAGTTATTTTGATTGTCCAATACTAAAAACTGAGGGTGATATAATGCTGTTGGAGATCGAAATTGATATTGCCTTCTCTTTGTATGATTCTGAACGAAAGAGAGAAACCTCACACTTGGTTGATTATTTCAAAGAAAGGATGGACTCTGACCCTTCCTTCGCAAAGGGTATGCAGAAAATATTAACTACCAATAATCAAATTATTCATCACATCAGGAATCAAAAGCCAATAACTGAAGATCTCAGAGTACTCAGTGCATCTCAATATGAGATCATGCAAGCTATGATAGATGAAGAGACTGCAAGTAAGTGGGAAAAGGATACAGAATCAATATGGAAAATCTGTGGTGCTGGCGGTGGTGGATATTACATAAAATTTAATATTCAACAATGATTCAACATTTGGGTTTACAGCTCCCAGCTTATGAAAGAGGATATCATGTCATTACTCCTCAAATACTTCAAAGATTAGGGGATATACCTCAAAATGGATTGCTCCATGTCTATATTCAGCATACTTCTGCGGCCCTCTGTATTAACGAGTCGGCAGACCCAGATGTCCTGACAGACTTCGAATCCTTCTTTAATTATATTGTTCCGGAGAATATGCAGTTTCTCACCCATACCATCGAAGGTCCAGATGATATGCCAGCACATATTAAAGCAGCAATGTTAGGTAGTTCCATTTCGCTTCCAATCATTGATCATCAGCTAGCATTGGGTACATGGCAGGGAATCTATCTTTGTGAATTTCGGAATCATGCTAGACCACGGTCTTTAATTTTGACTATTTATGCCTAATCAACAGAAAGAATCAGGTCTATCGGAAGATGCTTGGGAGACGTTGTCAGCATGCTCAGTGATGTATAAAATCATTCGTGAGTACAATTTGAATGACTTCACTGTGCAAGGTAACCTTTACCATGAGTTGACTGCTGCAATTGTTTATCAACAAATCAGTATCAAAGCAGCAGAATCCATTTACAAGAGATATAGAGATATGGTTGGTTGGGATTATACTCCTAAAGAGATATTACAGTATTCTATTGAAGATTTGAGAAGTGTTGGGTTATCTAATCAGAAAGCGAGTTATATACTCAATATTGCAGAATACTTTAGTCAACGTCCCAAACTTGAACAGCAGATAATTGACCTAACTAATACAGAGGTCATAAAACAACTAACAGAGATCAAAGGAGTAGGAGTATGGACTGTGAAGATGGCTTTGATGTTTTACCTAGGCAGAGAAGATGTCTTTCCATACGAAGACCTTGGAGTAGAGATGGCAATGGTGAAATTATTTGATCTTAGCGAAGATCGAAAACAAAGAAGAAAAGAAATGCAAGAAATCGCAGAACGCTGGAAGCCTTTTCGTTCTCTTGCGAGTTTTTATTTATGGGCATGGAAGAGAGAAAACTAGTTTTATCATGGTTGTAAAGAGTACTTTTGGTGTCTTTATACATGAGAGTATGTTGGTCTTGCCTTGAAATGAGAAAATGTATCTCATATATTACAATTTTCTATATATAACTAATACTTTTACAGTTCTATACAAACGTCCGCAAAATGACACTCAGGATATTCAAACCCTTATTCATAATAACACTAGTGCTGTTACAACTTGCTCCTTTGTTTTCGCAATCTACTGCGCACAATTGGACAGAATTACTCTTGCAAGCAATTAGAGAAGACTTAGCAAGACCAACAGTGCATTCAAGAAATTTACATCACACTACAGCAGCAATGTATGATGCCTGGGCTCTTCACGATGAAGAAGCCGAGCCCTATTTGATTGGTAAGAACCTGCATGACTTTGTAAGTGTGTATGATGGCTATACTCCGAATAGTAGTTATACCAATGAAGAAGCTCAGGAAGTAGCTGTGGATTTTGCAGCATATAGAATAATCAGATGGAGATTTAGAAATTCAATTAATTCATTCTTGAATAACTTCAGGGTGGATCAATACATGCAAAATAAAGGTTACAATATCTTCAACTTTAGCCAAGACTATTCTACTGGCGATCCAGTAGCCTTAGGTAACTATATTGCACAACAGTATATTGACTTTGGTTTGCAAGATGGCTCAAATGAGTCTTTCTTCTATACTAACCTCTATTATACACCAAGCAATCCCCCGATTGAGCCATTCGAATATGGTAATCCTGATATTCAAGATCCGAATGCTTGGCAACCAATTTCTTTACCAGTAGCAATTGATCAGAGTGGAAATATTACTAATGGAACACAGAGTTTCTTAGGCCCAGAATGGGGGAATGTTAAGCCCTTTGCCTTAAGAGATAGTATTATGTATACTAGAGATGGAGACGAATATCCTGTTTACATTGACCCGGGACCGCCACCACTCATTGATACTATAGGAGGAGCTGGAAGAAGTGATGAGTACAAATGGGGTTTTGCTTTAGTCTCAATTTGGAGTTCACATTGTGACCCATCAGATGGTGTTATGTGGGATATTTCTCCGGGCGCATCTGGTAATATCCAGAGCTTCCCAACTACATTTGAAGAATATCAAGAGTTCTATGATCAATTTGGCGGAGGTGATCCGGGCATGGGCCATGATGTTAACCCCGTAACGGGGCAGCCTTATGCTCCGAATATGGTTCCAAGAGGAGACTATGTTAGAGCTTTAGCTGAATTTTGGGCAGATGGTCCTGACTCAGAAACACCTCCAGGACACTGGTTTACTATTGTAAATTATGTGAATGAACATCCTGAACTTATTAAAAGATTTGAGGGGAAAGGAGAGATTCTTGATGACTTGGAATGGGATATCAAAATCTACTTAATGCTAGGTGGAGCACTTCACGATGCTGCAGTGAATACTTGGGGATTAAAAGGTTATTATGATTACTTAAGACCGGTTTCTGCGATACGATTTATGGGAGAGAAAGGACAGTCATCTGATCCTATGCTTCCTAATTATCATGTGGCTGGACTTCCACTAGTTCCGGGTTACATTGAACTCATCGAAGCAGGCGATCCACTTGCTGGAGCAAATGGTGAATTTGTCAATGAGATCAAGTTGTACGCATGGAGAGGACCAGAGTTTATCACTAACCCAGCAACAGATCAAGCAGGTGTAGGCTGGATAAGAGCAGGTGAATGGTGGCCTTATCAAAGACCGACATTTGTGTCTCCTAACTTCGCGGGTTACCTTTCTGGGCATTCTACATTTTCAAGAGCTGCAGCTGAAGTTTTAGCTGCGTTTACAGGGGATGAATATTTTCCAGGAGGAATGGGAGTGTTTCCTGTTGAGCAAAACGAATTCCTAGTCTTCGAAGAAGGTCCTAGTCAGTCTTTTGAGCTACAATGGGCAACATATAATGATGCATCAGATCAAACGAGTTTGTCCAGAATCTGGGGTGGAATACATCCTCCTGCAGATGATATTCCTGGTAGATTGATAGGTATGCAGATTGCTGATCAAGCTTTCGATCTTGCCAGAGAATTGTTTTATAATGACATGGATGGTGACGGCTATTATTCTTATGAAGATTGTGATGATGCCAATGCAAGTATTAACCCTAATAGCCCTGAGGTATGTGATGGGTTAGACAATGATTGCAATGGTTTCATGGATGATGGTCTTCCAATAAATACATTCTGGGCAGATATAGATGGAGATGGTTTTGGTGATAGTGCCAGTACACTAGATACTTGTTTTACGACACCACCAGCTGGTTATGCGGATAATGCTTTTGACTGTAATGATCAAGCGAGTGCAATTAACCCAATGGCTGCGGAAATCTGTGATGCAATAGATAATGATTGCGATGGTGCTGTGAATAATGGGCTTACATTTTATACCTATTTCGCAGATACAGATGGTGACGGTTTTGGTGATAGCAGCTCAACTCTTGACACTTGTATAGTATCTCCTCCGTCGGGATTTGTTTCTGATGCTACAGATTGCAATGATGGAAATCAAGATATTAACCCTAGTTCAATTGAAATCTGTGATTCGATTGATAATAATTGTGATGGACAGTATAATGAAGGTTTAACTTTCTATACTTATTTCCAGGATTTCGACCAGGATGGGTATGGTGATAGTAACTCGACAATTGACACATGTATTACCTTACCTCCACTTGGCTTCGTTGATAATGATTTGGATTGTGATGATATGAATGCACAGATTAATCCAGCCCAAGAAGAAATTGCGGATAATGGAATTGATGAAGATTGTAACGATTTTGATCTTTATTTGGATACACGTGTATTTTTCAATCCTAATGTTCAACAATTAGAGGTACACCTTGATACGGACAATGATGTTGATGTTCGAGTATTTGATGTGATAGGTCGGTTAGTAGCTGAAGAGCCAGAAACATTCAACAATAATTTCATTAATGTTGATCTCAATCATCTTGCACCTGGGATATATTGGGTTTGGATAACTGAAGGAGAAGAAGTTATCTTAGAAGAGAAGATTTATAAAGAATAGTATGAACTCTTTTAAGCAAGGAATAGCCTTCATTGTAGGATTACTCCTCTTTAGTTCTTCCTTGTCTAGTCAGTCTACTGCTCATCACTGGATTGAGTTTTTGCTTCAAGCAATTAGAGAAGACCTTGCCAGACCTACCGTGCATGCACGTAATCTCTGGCACACCTCAGCTGCCATGTATGACGCTTGGGCACTCTTTGATGAAGAAGCAGACCCATTTCTCATAGGGAATACTATAGGTGATTATAGTTCGCCTTTTGACTTTTTTCCTCATAATCCTGCGGATAAAGATAGTCTAGCTGAAGTAGCTATAGACTTTGCAGCTTACCATCTATTAAGAGAGCGGTTTTGGTTTTCTTTGAATGCACCATCAAATTATCAGAGACTTGATGCCTATATGCGAGGCCGAGGGTATGATCTTAACAATTATGATGGAAGCGATGTCAACTATAGTACTGGCAGCGCAATTGCACTAGGCACTTATATTGGTAGGCAATATGATGAATTTGGCAATCAGGATGGTGCCAATGAAAATGGGCTTTTCAGAAATTTATATTATGAGCCTGTAAATGAGCCTATAAATCCATTTAACAGGGGAAATAAAACAATTGATGATCCTAATCGCTGGCAGACCATTGACTTACCACTCACTATAGACCAAAGTGGTAATAGGATCGAAAATGCTCCACCATTTCTCAGTCCAGAATGGGGCAATGTTGAAGGCTTTGCACTCCCAGAGCCAAAAATCATGCAAAGAGATAGTCATGAGTATAAGATATTCTATGATCCAGGACCTCCTCCATACATTGATACATTAGCTGCTTCCGGTCGATCAAATGAATATCAGTGGGGTTTTGCAATGGTTGTTGTATGGTCAAGCCATAC
>JAHDEL010000024.1 GCA_020628855.1 Saprospiraceae bacterium
TCTTTGAGGTGAATGCAGATTAGTATTCCTCTCAGTAATTGTCTAATTTAGATAAGGAACATAATACACCTTGCAATGGAAAAACATATCCTTGTAGAAATGCTATCCCAAATCACTCCTTTAACTGAAGAAGAACAATTAGATATCCAAAACAGCTTCCCTATTCAAACCTGTGACAAAGGAACATACTTACTCAAAGAAGGGCAGATAGCTAGAGATGCCTACTTTGTCATTACTGGCTGTGTAAGAGAGTACAGATTACTAGATGGAGAAGAAAAGACAACGGAGTTCTACACGGAGAATCAATCAATTGCAAACTTCAGCAGCATGCTCAATCAAAGCCCCTCCGTCATTAATTATGTCTGTGCAGAAGAAACGACATTGACAATCTTAAATGCAGATTTAGAAAAAAAGCTGTACAGCAAACATCCAAGATTCGAATCCTTCTGTCGAGATGGTGTCGAACAAATGATGGGGCAAAAGCAACAACAACTCGCTGAATATATCACGCTTAAACCAGAACAGCGCTATCAAAAACTGCAAGATGAAAGACCCGACCTCATCAATCGAGTCCCTCAGTATCACATTGCTAGCTATTTAGGAATTAAGCCAGAAACTCTCAGTAGAATCCGAGCACGATTAACTCCATAAATCCATCACAGCTTCCATCTGAGCACCACTCTCATAATGAGTATAAGGAGAACGATTTCTATACATCCAATAACGAGATAGTGTGGTAACATTGCACCCCCACCGACAACATAGAATATCGTAAATATTGCTGCTGAAACATTTACCCATTTGTTCCATTTGGTCGGCAAAACCCAAGTAAGTATGATCATTAAGATTGGAATATTAGTAAGTATTGCTGCTATCCCCATCATAGTCTTTGCATCCAGAGGAATGTCAATAACAATACCATCTGTCATCTCAACTATTAAAGAAAAAATATCAGCAAAAAGCATAGTTAACATCACACTAATCCAAAGCAGTATGACAAGAATTTTTGAGTTGAATTGAAGCGTAGTCATGTTGTTAGATTTTAAAAGTTAATTCCAAAGTGTAATCCAGGCTCGCCTATAAAATGAGCGTTCCATTTCTTCTCTTCGGCTTGAAAAGTAGAAGGCAGATTGGTATTCACTGGCCAGAATGTAAGAGCTATCGAAGGCTCAAGAAAGAAGCGACCTTTGAACAATCTTAGTTGGTAACCAACCCGAAGTGTATTGAAGAGTTGATAACCTTTCTGAATACTACTTCCGTGCTCATTGATGTAATTCTGACGCAATACTGTAGAATGCACTTGTGCATAAGCATCTCCTAAGACAAATCTTTTGTAGGCTAGCCCGGCACCATACGCTTGAACATGTCCTGGATAATTTGCTGCCGTTTTCTTCTGGCTGTAAGGAATACCCAAAGGCTCATAGTAATTCCACGTAATGATTTCTATAGAGATCACATCTTTTGGAGTCACTCTATAACCAAGGTTGAGCTGATAGTACTTAGGTGGCTCAGGATCATCTACTAGATTAGCCAACATGAACAATGTGCTTCCTACAAAACACTTTCTTTCTGATAAGTTATTGCTTTGAGACAGAAGATTGGTCTGGATTGTCGTCCAGAAAAGAATGAAGAATAGATACTTTGTTTTCATAATCGAATATTTATGAATCAAAGATCAATTGTCCAAAGTTTGATTTCATTGACAAAAGTCAATAAGTGAAATCTGCATGAAAATGATAGCAGCTTTTTTAAGGAGCTGCATTCCAAATTCGACTATTCCATAGTCAATCTTACATTATCTATCAGAATACTACCAACAAGAAATTCATCATTCTGATCGATGGGATTCCACATGGCAAAAGGAATCTTTAAGTCAGTAAGATCTAAGTCCGTGAGTTCTGCAAAAGGGATACTATACTCGACCCAGCCATTCCCTAGATCTTCTGGAGGATAATTCACCAAAAAGGCTTGGTGCGATGTTACTTGCCCTGTACTTTCTAATTTTATCTCGGCATCCTTAAATTCACTTGGTACTTTTGCTGCAAATCTAAGGTGACCATTTGCATACGGTGTTGCATCAATAGCTTCTTCCATTTCGAAAAAGAGACCACCCCAACTACCCCCGGGAAAATCAAGGGATAAAGCTAATTCTCCATCAATAGCATCCTCTGTTGTATTGACATTTGGCTCACCACCATTACCAAACGATCTATTCGACATCATACCGAATCCTGAAAAATTGGTACTCACAGCATGGACATACAAATCAGGATCCAACCACACACCCCAAGTCTCTACAGCTGGGTCATAGAGTGGCTCAGGATCAGTAACTAAGTCATTTTGCTCATACACTCTGATGTAGTCTACAGCCATTGTTTGCGGAAAACTGGTGGAAGCATCTGGACTCCCTGGCAAACTGCCACCTACAGCAACATTCAAGATCAAATAAGCACTTCTTTGAAACTCTAGCATCCATTCATCTATTGCGATAGTATGATAGACCTGGCCATCTACACTATACTCCAATGCCTCAGGAGACCAATCAAGAGTAAAGACATGATAGTCTTCGCTAAATGTTCCACTGGAGAGCTCATAGACACCTAAATCATCTTTCCGTTTATTCTCATGATCCACCCAATGTGCATTGAATGTTACTCTATCTGGATTATTCCCTAAAAGCTCGAGTATGTCTATCTCACCACAGCTCGGCCATCCATGCTCTTGAAAATTATTGCCGAGCATCCAAAAAGCTGGCCACAGCCCTTGTCCCTGTGGTAATTTTATCCTCGCTTCGATCTTACCATACCGAACGCTAAGTTTTTCGTAAGTAGTCAATTTGGCAGAGCTATACTCTCCCTGCCCATTAGAAAATGCTCGAATCTCTAATACATCATTGCCTTGATCATCGGTAACTACAGAAGCATTCGAATTGTCATCTGTATACAGTTGTAGTTCACCATTTCCCCAGCCACTTGGTAGCCCATAGTCTGTGCCATCGCCAAGCTCATAGACCCAATTGTCGCTATTGATCTCTCCCTCGTCAAATTCATCACTCCAAATCAAAGAATACCCTTGATAATCCTTTATATCTACATGAGATATGGGATCCGTATCGTCACACCCACAAGTACAAACTAAGACTATTACTGTGTAAAAGAAAAATTTCTTATTCATTGGAGTTGATTTAATGGTTCTAATTTTCACTCTATACTTCAACTAAATATATCAATTTTCCTACAGATTACTGGCCTAGTAGCATCACCAACTTCGCCTTTCGGCTAAATGTGTGCTAGTATAGCACAAGCCAACATAAGTGCTCTATTTTTACCTAGAATTGGAGGCAACGAGTACTACAGTTTCTTTGTTCAACAAATGTATTCTCATTAGAATGATTGTATCTGAAACATTTACTTATCAGGATGTACAAGGTTATAAATTTGGGTATCACCCTTTTGGCAAACCCAGCATGTTTTCTCATGTCTACTTTGTCGATGGACTCCTAATAGATACAGGCCATAGCAGGATGCGGAAGATTATAAGTCGGACCCTAGAGCAACTACCAGTCAAAAAGATCTTTATCACTCACCATCATGAAGACCATTCTGGGAATATTGAACCACTCAAAAAGTTATACAAGTGTAGTGTTTACTCATCGCAACTCTGTGCAGATATAATGAAGGACCCTCCCAAGATTAGTCTAGCTCAGCGAGCAGTATGGGGAGGCAGAGAAGCACAAACTGAGCTGGTTGCTCAAAATACATCTATCAGTACTCCTTCTTATACTTTTGAGCTAATACCAATTCCAGGTCATGCAAAGGATATGGTAGCACTCTATGAACCTCACAAGAAATGGTTGTTTTCTGCGGACCTTTATATTAACTCATATATCAGCTATTTTCTTCATGATGAAAGCATGGCTGATCAGATTGACTCAATACGAAACATACTAGACCTCGATTTCAATGTGATGTTTTGCGGCCATAGTCCTAAGCTTGAGAATCCTAAGACACATCTGAGTGCCAAACTTCGCTTTTTAGAAAAATTCTATGCTGATGTAGCTCATCTTCATAAACAAGGATTATCTCCGAAGGAAATATTCCAAAATTTGCAATTGAAAGAAAACCGAATAATCCAATTTTTCTCTGGAGGAAGTTTATCTAAAATGAATATGATTCGTTCTGTAATTTCAGACTTAAAAATGAGGCTCACCTAAAATTACAAATCTATGTTTTCCTTTGACAAAGTCTATCACCTCAAAAATGACATAGCAGAATTGATGCCTCTTCTCTTAGAACACGAAGAAGAATTATTCCAAGTATCTAATGACAAATCACTTTGGACACACTTTACAGAAAATGGCTATGGGGAAGAAAACTTCAAGACATATATCCACGCAGCTCTAGAAAACAAGAGGCAAAAGACACAATATCCCTTCGTCATAATAGATAGAAGAACCCAAAAACTAGCAGGAATAACTAGAATTTATGCAATAGACAATGCATTGAAAAATGTCAAAATTGGTCATACTTGGATTGGCACTCAATATCATGGAACTGGATTGAATAAAGCTTGTAAGTACTTACTTTTCGATTTTCTTTTTGAAAAATGTGGAATAGAAAGAATAGGATTTGGAGCTAGTGCTTTGAATACAAAAAGCATACAAGCATTGCAAGGTGTAGGGTGCATAAAAGAAGGAGAGCTTCGTAGTTTTCTGCCTCTTGACTCAAATGAAAGAGTCAATATTGTTCTTATGAGCATTCTCAAGACTGATTGGGAGGACCATGTCAAAGAACAACTCGGCTGTAAAATTAAAGCATATCTGTAGATAACCGACCGATCACCAAGAACAGCGCAAAAGTAAAAGTGGAGTAATTGGCAAGAGCTCTTTATCAATACTTGCAAGATTGTATATGTCAGTATTCTCATCATAATTAATGAAGAACTCTCTTGCAAAGACATTCTTCTGGTTGAATACATTGATGAGAGAAGTAGAAATCTCACACTGTAATTTCTGCCTTCTACCTAGTTCGAATCTATATGCCGCATTGACATCCAATCGAACATAGTGTTCTAGTCTTTCTGCATTGTATGCGTTATAATCTAGAAAATACGCAAAACCTGGATCTGGGTTAGGATCATCTAGATTAGGCTCAAGTTCAGGCTTTGTAAATGGCATCCCTGAATGATAGCGTGTATTCATTGATAAATGTAAGCGGTTGAGCTTACACGTTATTAGGACACTCAGATTGTGCCTGATATCATTCGGAGCTGGGAAAGAAAATTGATCGATATCAAGAAAGTCGTATCTAGCTTTACCAAGTGAATAATTAAACCAAGCATTCACCTTTGAAAACTGTTTCTTGAGCAAAATGTCAAGACCTCGGACTGTCGAGCTTCCTTTAGAAAATTCTAATTCATCTGACAATGGTGCAAAAAGTGGCGAAATTGTATTTATGCTATCAGTCTTACTATAATATCCTTCTATATCTATGAGCCACCCATCTTTTTGAAATACTAAACCTAAAGCAATCTTATTCCCACGTTGAGAAAGGTTCGTGCTAGTACCATCCAAAATCCAGAGTGGATTATCTACTTGGATCTGCTGATCTCCCAATGTAAAGAGTTGACTAATAAACTGGTGATAAATACCTGCATCACCTTTGAGCTTGAATGCATCATTTAAAACAAATTGTACATTCATTCTTGGAGAGTGTGCCCACGCACTTTTCTTAATGATGTAAGAAGATCTATTCCCAATTTCCACTTTGAGCTTCGCTAAATTAAGATGGACAGATTGAAAGGCGTTATGAAATCCAGCAGTTTGGATGCCAAATGGAATCAACATAGGGTCTATGTTTGTTCCTTCTGCCAGTCTCAATTCCAATGCTTTCTTGTTATACTCATATCCTACTCCGAAAGTTACATTTGGAGCTATTCGAAGAGCATTGGCAAAAGTGACACTCTGTTCTTCTATACTATTTCGCTGTTCGTTCTCTCTGAGAAACTGTCCTCCTTCAGTTTCTTCTCTTCTATTTAGGTTTCCATATTCTGAATGATAGATGGATAGAGTACTTTCCCAATGTTGATTGATGGAGAATTTAGCTTCACCACTAATTACTTCAGTATCAACAACAACATTATCTGACGATAAAAATGGATCTCCATCAAACGAAAATGAAAAATTAAAGTCCTGGTGGCTCTTAAAAACTCCACAATTGATCGCTAATCTTTCTGAAGGATTATACAGCAGTTTTGCACTGTAATCATAATAATTCAGACTTTGGTTGGTGTTAAGTGATTCGGAATCATCACTGTTTTCAAAGTCATCAATCAGTGTAAACTGAAATACTTTATTCGTATAATTCTGCAATGCTTCTGAACTGTACAAATCTGAAAAATTTCTCCTTCCAGCTATCTCAAAGCCCAGTTTCTCTTTAATGATTGGTATTTCTAAATTAGCATGTGCTTCCGTTAGAGTTGTTCCTATGCTCCCCTGCACTTTATCAGTTGGTACGTCTGATAAGGATACATCAATAATACCACCTACTCTGTTATCATATTGTGGGCTATGAGCCCCTTTGAAAACCTGAATGTTACTAACAATAAATGGGTTAATCGATGAAATCATGCCAAATATATGACCAACATTATAGAGTGGAGCACCTTCCCAGAGGACTAGATTTTGACCTGGGCTACTTCCTCGAATTTGAAGATTCGCAGCACTATCATCTAGGCTAGTGATACCTGGAAGCAACTGGACTGATTTTAATATGTCATGTTCAACTGTTGAATGGTTCTGAGTAATCTTGGTATAATCTAAACTTAAAGAGCCATAAGTACTACCCTCAGTTACTCCATCGAAGACATAATCTTTGATGACTATGTCATCTTTCAGCAGGTTATCGTCATAATCCATATAAATATCAAGGCAGTCATCACTAGAAAACTCTTGCACTACAAATTGTTGATTTTGAAATCCAACATAGCTTACCTCAATAATTTGGCCCTTGTAACAATCGAGGTCGAGATCAAAAAACCCACTAAGCCCTGATTGTATCCCCACTGCTAAATCTTGAGCGGAAATAGTAGCCGCGACAAGAGGTTCTTTGGTCAATGCATCTCGAATCGTTCCGCAAAGTCGTACTCTTTTCTTCTCATCTTTATAAACAACAATGGTATTGCTCTCAATGTCAAAAATATATGGAGAATAATAGAAGAGTCTGACTAGTTCTGTCCCTAAATGATTGATAGCTATTTGACCACTAAAGTTGTATTCTCGAAGAGCCTTTGGATCGTAATTGAAAACATATTCGGTCTCTGCTTCAATTGATTTTACTACTTGCTCAAGCGAAGAATTCTCAAAATGTAATATATCACTCTGCGAAATTGCATCCGAATGGGATAGCAATAGAACGCTAATCAAAATAACATTGAATAGAAAGGTATGTGGATTACTCAATAACAACTGATCTCTTGTCTTGGCTCAAGCTATAGGACAAACCTAGAGGCTTACATATACTATTCAATGCTTTATCAAGATTATCATGCGGAAAATTTCCTGAAAATTCTCTTTCAGTTGCTTCCAATGTGACTTCGACAGCATACTGTCTCATAAGCTCTTGACAAACAGCACTTAGGCTTTCGTTCCTGAATCTAGATGTACCTTGCTCCCATGAAGGAGAATTATAATTAATACTGATCTTTTGTTGCATGATGCCTGAAGCTACTGTAACTGATTCATTAGCCGTCAAGATACTTTTCTGATTTTCGACCTCAACTTGCACCTTCCCCTCATAACATTCAACAATAAATTGAGAACCCCAAGCTCTAACATTAAATTGAGTACCAAGAACAGTAACTGTTCCTTGAGCAGTAGTAACAATAAAAGGTTTACCACTTTGCACTTGAAAGACTCCTTCTCCAACAAGATTGATTCTGCGTTCTTCTGACCAATCTTTAGTGTATTCAATACTGGAGCCAGCATTCAGGTGTACACTCGATTCATCTACAAAAACATACTCTACTTGTTCTCCTTGACCAGCTTTAAGAGTAGCTGTATTCGTATTGAAAAACGCGACCCAACACACTGCAAATATTGCAATGGAAGCAGCTATTGAGGCGATCCTAAACAAGTTTATTCTCCTGCCTTTCCCACTATGAGTTTGCTGTTTTTGTTGATATTTCTCAAAGCCACGAGAGGTATCATAGGGTTTAGTAGACCAATTGTCCACAGTGTCAACAACACGCTTGAGTTCTTGGACTGTATCTTCTCCAGTTGCCTTCCGCAAAGCATCATCACTTATCTCACCATTGAGCCATTTAGCATACAATACATCCTTGTTTTCCATCACTACTTTTTTATAAAACAACTGTTCGCATAAAATCCCTACAGCCTTACTGCAATTTTTCTTAGTTCAGTTAAAGCTTTGTGCATTCTCTTTTCTATTGCCTTAACACTTAGATCCAAACGCTCTGCAATTTCTTTATACTTCATCTTTTCAATCCTATTCATCAAAAAGACTACTCTTTGTCCCTCAGGCAATGCTGCAATTGCTTGCTCCAATCTTTCTTTGAACTCTTTCTCCTCTAAAAGGTATTGTGGTGTAACATTACTTCTTTCGCTATGCCCTTTCTGTTCGAATTTCAGCACTATTTTTTGGTGTTTTATTTCATTCAAAAAAGCATTATTTGCGACCGTAAATAGAAAAGACTTTGCTTTTTCGATTGACACTTTGCTACATTCTTTCCACAATTTCGAAAACGCATCTTGCATCAAATCTTCTGCTCTAGAATAACTACCAGATTTATAATACATGAAGTTGACTAAGGACTCAGCATACTTATGGAAAAGCGATTCAAACACCTTGTTTTGGCAAACAGATTCTGACATTATAAATACTACTTTTTAGAATAATCAGTGGTCTCAAAGGTAAGCAATATCTCTCATGACATCCTGTCTAAAAATAATCTAGAAAACATTGGTAGGGTTTTCAAACAAACAGTTGTTCAATGTATAGAAGGCAACGAAATCAATATTATGACAAAGAAAGTAAACAACCCCATTTCGATTTTTCAATTTTTCCTATTAGCAATATTACTTGGATCTCATTCTCCTGTAATTGGTCAAAGTATTAAAGTATTCATCCTTGCTGGACAATCAAATGCTGAGGGCCATGGAGAAGTAGAACCAGCATCAATAGAAGGAACACTTGCTCACTTCTTTGATAATGGAGGTGACCAAGAATTTGGCTCCCTTCAAGATGCGAATGGAGACTGGTCTGTTCGTAATGATGTGTGGGTACGATATGATCATGAGTTTGAAGATCTCATCACTGGAGAATTAACTGTCGGATATGGCTATTCACAAAATCTAATAGGCCCTGAATTTGGAATGGGAAACGTACTAGGCGACTATTATCCAAATGATAAAGTGCTCATTATAAAAACTTGTTGGGGCGGTAGAAGTCTAGCTGAAGATTTTAGGCCACCAAGTTCTGGTGGAACTGTCGGGCCATACTATACTCAGATGTTGGCTGACATCAATTTGGCAATAAACAACATTGCGACAGAATTTCCTGACTATAATAATGAGCCAATAGAAATAGCAGGCCTTGTATGGTTTCAAGGATTTAATGACTCTCTAGAGCAATGGATGATGGATGAGTACGAGCAAAACTTGATTAACCTCATCGCAGATGTTCGTAATGATCTCAATACATCAGATTTACCTGTAGTTGTAGGCTTAACTGGTAATTTGGGACCTGTGGTACAACTCTATGGAAGTGACCTCCAGACGATGATTGTTCCCGCACAAATCAATGCTGCCAATTATACTGGACATAGTGATGTTTGTTATGCTGATACTAGAAGTTTTTGGAGAAATGCTGGTGAATCACCAGAGCCAGACTTTGGACATCATTGGCATAATAATGCAGAGAGCTATCTACGAATTGGTAATGAATTTGGCCAACAGATGGTTGGTCTATTAAATGATAACTGCTCAAATGCTGCAACTCCTACGGTTTATGAAGCTTCTGCTTATGGTTTCAATTATTTCTATAAAGATGATGTACCGGATGCTAATTTTGGCGCAGGATTTTCTTTTTACAGTGCTGTGTGGCCTTTTATGGAAGCTTACCCAGGCAATATCAACTATCAGACAGGACAAGGTACCTGGTTATGGCCTCAACTTGGAGATGATGAGCAGCTGCCAGATGAGTATTATAATACTATCGAAGGTGGTCTTGGTTGGTGGGGCGATACCAGATTCGGTACAGAAGTACCAAAATTTATCATGGGTGGTGTAGCAAACAGTTTTGATGCATTCGCTAATGGCCCTGGTGCAGGTAGCACAGATATCAGAGAAGATGGAGATCGTGATTGGAGTATCCCAGGCGGAAAGTATGGAGCTGTACAATTGTCTCAGCATGTACTCTGGCCTCCTGATGGTCTTAATATGGACCAATCAATGAATGGTGAATTTCTTGGATATGGATACCATCCTTTGCCATTGACAGACCCTCTTACTACGACGAATGGTGTAGATTTCGAAACTGGTAACCAATGTTGGACCTTATTTATGAATACGTCTAACTTCAAAGGTCCCATTGCATTCTTCATGCCAACCCATTGGACTTCTGTAGTTTTGGATGACCCAGACACATACGAAGGTTTATTTTTGGACTCTCGACCTTCTAATCCCAATATGTCATTTGCTCAAGAATTTTCTTCTGCGCCGTCAGTGATTGGGATCGATGACAATGGAGGTATTTTTAATAAAATTCTTCCGCCAATATATCCTAAGACTACTGGTAATACTTCTGAATTATTAAGAGATGTAAGTGTTTATTCTCGAGATGCCATGTGGAATGCAGTCGAAAATTGGTTTAATGGGGGATCAGTTGCATCCACGCAACTTCAACCTATGGGTACCATAGCTGTAGATTTTGATCTGGACAATACTGACCCTCCACAACTTGATGGAGGCATGTGGAATGGTGCAGGACCAGAGATAGATGCAATGCTTAAGCAAGATGATTACGGATATATCAAAATGACTCCAGATGAAAAGGCTGTCTATCTAGAGTGGAACAGTACCTTCATCAATGATATCGGCTCAGGTCTTCAGATGCCAGAATACTATCAACTCAATAATGACAATGAATGGGAGGTAGTGCCAGAGTCGGCTGTGCCTGCATCTACTGGCCTGCTTGATATAGATCCACTGACTAACCCTATTGATGATAGACCTTACTTAACTCCATTAGAAGAAGATTGTCATTTCTTCGGACAAGATAGTCCTTGGACAACTGTGGGTCCATCAGCTGGACCGTTCACAGCGCAATTAGGTGATGGCAGTCAAGTGACCTATCACTGGTATAAGTTTATCGATCAGCCAGCAGTTATCCATGCTAATCTACCTGAAGCAATGCGACAAGACCTACAAGCACGTGTAGAGCTCATCCATACGCATTGGCAGTCTACAGAAGATTACTTACCTAACCCCACTGGAGGTGCATTAGCCAGCCTAGACAATGGTCTACTTGTAACACCACCTGCTGGTTTAGAAATAGGATATGTGCCGATAGTGTCACGTCAAGAATATGCAGGAGATAATACGACGAGTCCTACAGTCGACGCAGACCTCAATGTAGAAAGTAATTGTATCCAGCTCAACCCTAATCCTACAAGTGGCCTTTTCACGATACAAGGAAACTTCTATGATTATACCATTCAAGTTATCTCTCAGAATGGGACTATTCATCAAGACCTAACTGGTAATCCTAGCCCAATCTCCATAGATATAGGTGCTTTACCCGCAGGAATATATTTCATCCGTGTTCACAACACTCAGACTAATGAACTCAGTTTAGAAAAGATTTTGAAGTTCTAAGTAAATCCAGATGACTATAGAGTTAGGAAGGTAAATGTCCGCATAACTTTTATTCTAATCAACATTGAAAGTTATATCTCATACAATAAGGAGCATGATAGGTCGAAGAACTTGTCATGCTTTTTTTACATACTGAGCATTTTTTGAAATCCAAGAATTATGTTGATCCTCACAGGGGGGATTTCTTGCGTTGAGTTGTTTCATTAATGAAGCAGATAACAAACCAATATCTTCAAAATGGCAAATAAAGTTTTTTCAATAAGTTTTTTCTTTTTCATTTTACTAGGAATACTCCATGGTCAAGAAAATTGTTTCAATGGAATTGATGATGATGGAGATGGGCTTATAGATATTCAAGACGTCGGTGATTGCGGATGTCCTGCAGTCAGCACCACATTATTGGACTTAAGTTTTGAGCAGATTTCTTGTTGCCCTTCAGACAATAATTATAGTTCTTCTATTGATTGCTTGGAAGAGGGATGGTTCACGCCTACAGGTTCTGCTGATTACTTTAACACATGCGGTTGGATGGGAAATCCAGATACTCCTATTCCTCCCCTGCCTTTTCCGTCAGGAAGTGGAGCAGTTGGAATAGCGACACTGACTCAAATCCTAGGTTCTCCATTTCCATTTTACGAAAGTATAGCCAATTGTCTCGATAGTCCAATGACAAGTGGACAACAACATGAAGTGAGTTTTGAAGTTGGTTTTGGAACTGGTCCTACTGTAGCGTTGAATATTACCTTAGCCCTTTATGGCAAGACTGACTGCGTTGATTTGTGGATGGGAGATGATGATTGCATGCCCAATTACAACGGCTGGGAATTGATAACAGAAATCAATGTTTCATCCTCTAGTCAAGACAGTTGGGTATGGGCATCCGAGACTTTTATACCTACTGCTGATTATGCAGCTATAGGAATAGCAATGACTTGTGGTAACTATCCTGACAAAATGTATCACTTTATAGATGATGTCATGATCACAGGTCCTGGAAGCCCTGATGTCGGTAATGTAAGTTCATTTGGAGATTGTATAGATGGCGTAGTAGTAGAAGTTTCTGATGTTGACCCTTCAGCAAGTCACCAGTGGTATCTGGATGGTGTTGCTATCAATGGGGCAACTTCAGACTTTCTCGTCGTTGAAGATGCTACAGCAGATGGGGATTATCAAGTCATGGTTATTAATAATAATGGACAATGTTCTATTTCAGATCCTCTGAATGTTACCATCGAAGACGAAATATTAGAAATAGATGCTTCAATAGTAGATGTGATATGTCATGGTGAATCCACTGGCAGTATAGATCTTTCCACGAATAGTAACAATCTGCCATTAACTTTTCAGTGGGACTTTGGTTCTGCAGCATCAGCTGTAGATGGCTTAGCTGGAGGAGACTATGAGGTGACGGTGACAGATGCCAATGGTTGTTTCGATAGTGTCACAATTACTGTGGAAGATACAAATCCAATATTAGAAAGTTCGGTAGTGACGATTATTCAACCGGCAGGCAGCTTACTTCAAGGCTCTGCAACCGTAAACACTATGGGAGGTTTGGCTCCATATTCTTATGTGTGGAGTAATGGCGAGACCACTGAAGTAGCCACCAACCTACCAGTGGGTACAAATACAGTGGTAATAACAGATTCCAATGGATGTGAGACAATGCTTGAGGTAATAATACAAGAGCCACTCATCGCAGAAGTATCCATTGTCAATGATGATTGTAACCTTTGCCAAGGTAATCTTGAAATTGCAGTTACTGGTGGAGTGTCAGATTATCAAATTGCATGGGATACTGGATCAAGTAGTTTTTCACTCTCGGATCTTTGCGAGTCTCAATATGTATTCACTGTTACTGATGCCCTTGGCACACAAGTCACAGGCTCACCAACAATATTGGCTCCTGAACCAATAATAATACAGACTACGATCTTTGAAGAATTTATTTGCTTTGGATCTCTGAGTAATCAATTAGAAACAACAGCCTCTGGCGGGACTCAACCTGTCACTTACGAATGGTCTTCTGGTGAGACAACTTCATCCTTGTCAAATATCGGTGCCGGTAGTTATACATTAACTGCAACAGATAATAATGGATGTACAGCTGAGTCAACCTACAACATTTTCGAAGTACCAGACATTGTAATAGATGCAACCTTAGTAGAGCCAGATTGTAATGCTGGTGACAATGGTAGCATTGATCTTATTTTAGTTGGAGGTCAGACACCTTATGACTTCCTTTGGTCAGATGGATCAACAACGCCTTCGATTTCAGATCTCTCAATTGGAGACTATACAGTAACAGTCACTGATGCTCTTGGTTGCACAAAATCAACCTCGTTCACTTTGACCGATGCAGTTAATTTTACAGTAGTCCCAGACGTCACCAATGCATCTTGCGAGGCAGCCACTGATGGAAGTATCGCACTTAATGTAAGCGGAATAAACAACCCCTCTTTCCTATGGGAAGATGGTAGTTCTGAAAATAACAGGGGAGCATTAGCACCTGGCTCATATACAGTTATTGTTTCTGACGGACTTGATTGTGATCTTACATTCAGCTATGAAGTAAAGGCTAATGCTTTATTCGAATTTCAATCTACATACACTGAAGTCATCTGTCCAGATTCAGAAAATGGGACAATTGAACTGCAAGTTCCTGATCAAGAGGAGTATACTTATGCCTGGAGCAATGGTAGCAGTAGCCGTGATCAGATAAACTTAGCCACTGGCAGCTATAGCGTGATAATTACAAATGCTGCAGGATGTGAGAGAAGTTATGATTTCACAATAGAAAATGCTGATCCTGTGCTATTTGATCCAACTATTGTCGATGTCCTTTGTAATGACGACATGACAGGGAGCATAGCTGTAAATATCTCTGGAGGACAAGGTGATGTTTCGATAGTTTGGAATACCGGCGAAACTTCAAATCAAATTACAAACCTAGATGCTGGCAGCTATGAGTTAACTGCCATAGACGATTTAGGCTGTGAAGTCAGTCAATCTTTTGATGTTACCAGTCCAGCATCACTCGTTATACAAGAGGATATACAGCAAGCTGGTTGTAACAACGAACCAATAGGTAGTATTAGCTTAACAATTGAAGGTGGTGTTAGCCCCTATGACATCATATGGAATACAGGTGAACAATCACCTTCTCTAACTGGATTAACTTCTGGGATGTACACTGTAGATATTACAGATGCCAATGGTTGTACTGCAAGACAAGAATTTGAATTATCAGATTTTGGAACATTTGATGGTAATGTTATTACCAAGAATATCTCTTGCTTTGGAGGCAGTGATGGAAGTATAGTATTGGAAAATCTTACAGGAGCTCCTCCATTCGACATCCAAGTAAATGGTCAATCTGCAACCTCAGAGAACTTGAACTTGGTTGCTGGAAACTATGCAGTAGTGGTCATCGATGCGAATGGATGTGTATTCGAGGAAGCAGTGACTTTGACTAGTCCAAACGAGTTGGGAGTTGAGATTGCAAAGGTTGATGTAGAATGTCATGGAGATTCTACTGGAGAAATCTCAGTTTCGATTTCGGGTGGAACTAGTCCATATCAGATATTCATCAATGGACAACTTGCAGATATTGATAATACCGACCTCATAGCGGGTAATTATAATATTGAAGTCATTGATGCGAATAATTGCAGAGTCCAGATCACAGAAACAATTGAAGAACCAGATGAACTCTCTCTTGTGCTCGATAATGTTATTTCAATAAATAATAGTAATACAACAGGCAGCGCAAGTCTAAGTGCGAGTGGTGGAGTCATGCCGTACGATATTCAATGGAGCAATGGTGATACAGAATTAACTGCTCTTGGACTCAATGGTGGGAATTATTCAGTAACAGTAACAGATGCCAATAACTGCCAAACAACTTTGGAGTTTGAAATTGAACAACACCTATTAACTGTAGAATACTCTCAAACTAACAATTTATGCTTTGGAGAATGCGAGGCATCGGTACAAATTGAGATTATTGAAGGGGATAACACTGTAAATTATAGTTGGTCAAATGGAGTATCTGACCAAAGTCAAGATGGGCTTTGCAATGGCAATTATAGTTGTACTGTCACCGATCAATTTGGTAATGAAGTGCTACTAGAAATGACAATTGAGAGTCCTGATGAATTGCAAGCTATCACCACTGTGACTCCCATTTCTTGTCCAGGATCTAATGATGGAGACATTTCCATTGAAGTGTTCGGTGGAGTAGAACCGTATCAATTTATAGAAGGAGGAAATACCATTAGTGGCGATGGTCTCTCCCCTGATGAATATGTGATTACAATTCAGGACGCCAATGGCTGTTTGATTGAGGTTGTAGAGACGATTGAAGACATTGTAATTCCTGAGCTGGATTATGTCGTGTTATCTCCAGATTGTAGTCAATTAGGAGAAATTCAAATATTCAATCTCGAAGAATTTGATCAAAATCTCTTTATTGATGATGGAAGCAATACTTCAGCGATATCAGGAGTTGTTAGCGAGTTAGCTGCGGGCACATATACTATCGATTTGATGTTGGGATCTGATTGTATTATACCTCTTGAAGTCATTGAAATAGAGGAAAACACAGCAACGTCATTAGACATTACCGAACAAGAACTCACGCTAAATGGCGGTGATTCACAGATACTAAGCATTGAAGATGCTATTCAATTAGATGGGAACCTTCAGATTATTTGGGAATCTGAAGAAGACTATGATTGCATTGAGACAGACGATTCTGGAAACTGCCTTTCTATCGAATTAACTCCAATGATGACTACGACTATTTTGGCTATAATAACAAATGAGATGGGATGTGAGCAACAATTTTCATTTGCACTGCAAGTCGAGCAAGAGAACAAAATATTTGTACCAAATATCATCTCTGCCAGTAATGCTGAGTCATTCAAGCTTTACGCTCAAAGTGATATGACAACTCTAGAATCATTCTCTGTGTATTCTCGATGGGGAGTTAAACTTTATGAGGAACAAGGCATATCTATGAATACTATGGAAGGCTGGAATTTACAGTTTGACGGAAGTCATGTAGAAGCTGCGGTCTATGTATTTGTTGCTCAAGTTCAACATCCAAATGGAAACGTTGAAAACCTATCAGGAGACATTACAGTAGTACCGTGATCCTTTCTACTCAACTGATGAAAATTCCATTCACGAAGCTCTGAATTTCTGCTTCAGAGCTTTGTGGTACTCCTATTGACCATCATGAATTTTGATGGCTGCTTTTGGACTCTGCCATCTAGAGTGATGCAAAAGTCTTCGACTCAATAACTGTGTAGGGTTTTTTTAAAGTGAGTTGTTCTATTTATGAACGAAGATTATTAACTATAAAATAAAGAAAATGGACAATCGATTTATCTACAAAAAAAGCATATTCTTACTTGGCATTTTCACTTGTTTCGCTTTAGGTGCATTTGGACAAATTGCTAGTTTTTCATACTTCTCAAATTTTGATGACGATATCAACGGGTATTCACCTACTGTATTTGGGAATCCTTCAATAGAAACAGTAGATGGTCAGCAGGTCGTTAGACTTGAGGGAGATGAATTCTTCAGTCTACCCAATGCACTTCACGAATCAATTGACCCTAATCAAGATGTAGAGATTCACGTCAGATTTAAAATCACTGATACTTACCTAGAAACACCTTATTCTGGAACTGGCGAATTTGGTGAAGATGGACGTAGAGTATTACTGAGCAATAGATACTTTGATTGGGATGGTTTGGGATTTGATATTTATACACAATACGATGGAGAAGATCTCAGAATTTTGATGGGTTTCGGCGATGGTCAAAACGATGGACAAAGAGTTTGGAATGTTACAATTCAAGAAGATGAATGGATAGATCTCAGAATGACAATGCGTTTCAACAACCCAAGACCAAGTGTTGTATTTAAGCTAAATGGCATATACAATCACACTACCATTGTACCAATGTATGTTAATACTGACATTTTGAAAAATGCCTTGGATATGAGTCAACTTTGGATAGGCACTGCTATGGACGATGATCTTCAATGGGGTAATTATGCATACGCAGAAACATTGATAGACTATCTTAAAATCTACAACCCACCATACGTAGGTAATCCAACTGAAGTCTCTAATTCTTTGAACATCCTCAAAGATCATCTTACAGGAATAGCTCCACTAACAGAAACTGAACAGAAGGCAGAAGTTACTCATATTGTAAATCATTGGGATGATAATACCTATCAAGCTCTATCTACTGAAATCCATGATTACATGGATACTTATGCTAATGAGGTAGGAACAGTACATGAATTTTATCCAGAAATGGTTTCGCCAGAGCAAGTTGAAGCACCACGAGCATTACAATTTATGCTGATCCAGTATCTCGTTGACAATCTTTACAATAATGACAATGTGACTTCTATGTCTGGAGTCTCTGTTCTTGACCATGAAGTATTTCCAGGCTCTGTGGATCCAGCAGCACCTAGAATAACTGAAACAGTAACCATTGATGGTGACTACAATACAAATCCAGCAATCTTGCTTAATCAGCAAGAATTCGTAATTAGGCCTACTGGATATTATGTGGCTCCAGGAGAATTAGTGACGATTACACTACCGAGCTCAATGGTAAATCAAGGTGTCATCATACATGTTGGAGCTCACTATATTGACCTTAGAGAAGATTCAAGATATTTTGGACGATATCCTATGATGGCGACACTTTTCCCTGTAGACAATACTTCACTCACTCTTGCCAATCCATTTGGAGGAGCTGTATATGTCAGGCTCCCTAATGGGTCTAATTTTGGATCAGTTTCCATGACTATAAGTAATGCTGTTAAATCTCCATACTATAGTACGAAAACTGGATTTACTAATGATTTATCACAGTGGCAAACTGATGTGACGAATGCTCATGTCAATTGGGTTGATTTAGAATCTGACAACTTTCAGGCTACATTTCCAAGAGCTCTTGCCGAAATAGAATTAAATGCTGATCTGATTTTGAATCCGCTCAATGATATTATTGCTCAATTCAACATCATGACTGGTAGACCATTCCCTAAAATACGAGCAGAGTACATGATTAGTGAGCCACAGTCTTATACTGCTGGCACCTATCCAGCAGGTTATCCTATATCTATACCTAATGGTGATTTAACAGAATCTGATGTAGAAGCCCTACCTGTCTCAGTTGTCAACCCTACGATTTTTCGAAGAACGTATGACGCAACTACACTAGTACACGAACTCGGGCATTTGCACAATATGCCTACAATGGATGAAGAAGGAGAAACCAATATTGATGTGCCGAATGTCATGGGATTCAATACTGTGCTTGGTATGCCGTTAGATACAGCTTTGTATTACTCTTCAGGCTTCCAGTTCTTAGATGGTGATGGTGCAGCATTAGATTGGATTCTGGACCCCAAATTCAGGAAAAATCAAGAAACTGATTACTTTGACGTTTCGTACCAGCTAAGAGGAGTCGCGAAATATGTAGATGTGGCTCGCCTATTCTCTTGGGATAGCTTAGGACTAATTCATAAATTTTGGTATGATGCTGAGGTGAGTAGCGGTGAATTGACTGAGGGTACTTGGTGGTTATCTTCTGATGATTTTGTACAAGTAGCTTCAGATCAACTTGGATTCAACTTTGCACCACTTTGGCACCTTTGGGGTAATATCCCAACTCAAGCTAAAATCACAGCCTTAGAGGGATTTCCAAAAGAACATAGAATCAAAGATAGAATATTGCATTACAGGAGTCTAGTACCTGCTAATCTTGCAGAGTTTCAAACTGTGCACAGTAGTATCACGCCTGATATTGAAGAACATCATAGAGAAAGATATGATGCTATGCTTACCTACTACGATGAGTCTGTCGCAGACTCTATCTATCTGGTAATCGATGATATTCTTTGTACATACTTCGACACGAATTGTGATCTCACCAGTGTGGATGTGGAACTAGATGAGGATTGTATTACACTTTTGCCAAATCCAACAGATGGCATTTTTGAGATCGTAGGTTTGATGGCTGATTACAATATTAAAATCGTTACAGCGAATGGTAGTGTCATCAGATCGATAAACTGCACTGCCAATTCACATTTCATTGATATATCTGAATTACCCCCAGGGATTCTTTTTGTTCAAATCACAAACGAAAACAATGCTTTGATTTCTCTAGAGAAAATAATAAAACAATAGCGAGTGATCTATCAATTCCATCTGTAATGAAGCATATGTTCAGTTCTGCTATAAACGACTTATTTGGCAATGCATTGCGAAGGGTCACTCAACCTCAGAACAATTTCCAATAGTAGTCTGAACATTGCTTCTATACATGGCTTCCAGTCAAATTATTTTCTTTAAATTTCTCTTTATAATCGCAAAATATTGGTAGGGTTTTCTAGGCTAGAGTTGTTCCATTTATGAAGCATGTGCCTCACTTAACTTGCAATGCATTGATGAGTGAGTGCAGTACAATATTCTTTTACATTAAACATGAATACTATGAATCAGCAACCTTTAAAATTGAATCACAATCAACACTTAATCTTAGCAAGTCTAACTTCAAGAGAGCAAGAGGTTCTGCAACTGATATCTCATGGTTTCTCTACTAAAGATATTTGTAAAGAACTCTTCTTAGGAAAGTCAACTATAGAAACCTATCGTAACAGATTACTCTCCAAATTTGATTGCAAGAATATGGCACAGCTTGTGAGAAGGGGATTCGAAATAGGCCTACTTGGTATATCCTAGGATTTTTTTGGAAAGTCACTTCCCCTAATCAAATAGAAAAAAGAAGATAATACTTGGGGTGCGCCAATAAACACACCCCAGGTATTTATCACTCGTTAACTATTGAGATTTCTACACCTGCACTAATCGGAGATCTCACATCTCTTCTAAAGCGCATGCCCTTCACCTTATAGATATATGTTCCTTCTGGTTGGTTCTTCCAATAGATAGTACCAACACCTTGGTTGTTTGATCTTGCTCGGAATGTTTTGTGACCATTCAGTTTACCATCTGTATCATACCTATACAATCTTATCCAGTAATAAGGTTTGTGGAGCTTCTGTGTATTTGTAAACTGCAATGCCACTGTATTACCCTCGGAAGTGACCTCTAAACCTGGCGTACTAAGATTTTTAGCATAATACATCCTTAATGCTTTCTTGTCATAGTTAGAAAACTCTCCTGAATATTGTGAGGTGGGATTCATGATAGAAGTAGAATTTTCCTGCGGAGTACCATGAATATGAACACCATTATCATCTGAGTCACCAGTATGCAAGAGACCTATTATATGGCAGAGTTCATGCATCATACCTGATTTTATAACTCCCGGCGAAAATGACTCCCACCCAGGGTGTACACTAATGTATCTACCTGGTCTACCAGAATTAGATATTTCCGCTAATGCCATTACCACAGGCAAATCGCAGAAATGATCAGCAGAAGCAAATACAGAGCAGTCGCTATCTGCAGCAATAAATACATCGGCTTTATGCTGAAATGGAGTAAATGAAAATGCAATTCCGAGGTTAGTAATAGCATTGATTTCAGCAGCAGCCTCTAGAAAGCCATCACGCACTTTGGGGCCACATACACTTAATATGCTCGGAGCCAACCATAACTTTACACCCTTTTCGCAATTCGTTTTGGAAAGGGCGTTATTCATTTTGACACCACGTTGTCTGGGGATAACAGCATCTGCTAAGTCTTCATCGGGATCAACGACATATCCATGTTCCATGTCATAGATTACTCTGTCCTTATTAAATACAACATCTTCTTGATAATAAATAACGTCATCTTCAATCTTGAGATCATCAGGTCGAAACCCACTTTCTTCCATAAATTGTAAGATTGCTTGATCTGCAGATTGGTTGCTATCAGATTGTGATTCTTGAATGCACGCCACAGTCAGCAAACAGATGTAAGCAAGCAGTGCACAATATCGAAAATTCAATACTTTGTAGTTAGGCATAGTGTTTTCTTTTAATGGTGATTGAATAATTCAAAGTTGATCCAAGTCAGGCTCCGCATCTTGGGTGTTCACCATTATTAACACATTCGTGGTTTTCGCTTAATGCATGGCTACAAAAAATCAAGGAAAATAACATCAGTCTATTCACAATATGTCATCTATCTGAGAGTAATGATCGATAATCTTTCACCTTAGTCAGAAAATAATAGGTTCATCACCAAAGGAATTTCCTATCCTTGCAGTCTAATAAGGTATAGCATTTCATCATGAAGAATTTCATCACTCTACTCACCCTATTGACTTCGTTAACAATCAATGCACAAGACTTCTATGATCTTTCTCAAGTGCAGACACTAGAGATATCATTTGCTGAAAGTAATTGGGATCAATTAATGGATCAAGCCTATTCTGCAGAAAGCGGATATATAATGGCGCAAAGTATTGCAATTAATGGGACTGTTTTTGACAGCATTGGTGTGAAATACAAGGGCAATAGCTCATACCGAGAGACACAAGTAAAAAACCCTTGGCATATTGAATTAGACACTTATAAAGATCAAGATTATCAGGGTTACACAGACATCAAATTAGCTAATGGATATAAAGATCCTTCCATGATAAGAGAAGCCTTAGCTTATCAAATTGTCAGACAATATATGGATGCGCCGCTAGCTAACTTTACAAATCTCTATGTCAATGGTGAGTTAATAGGACTCTATACAAATACTGAATCCGTTTCTAAAAAATTCATGGCTAATAACTTTGGCTCTAAGGAGAATACAAGATTCAAATGTTCGCCACCTGATGGAGCAGGTCCTCAGTCGAATGACTATCCTAATCTTGTCTATATGGGACAAGATAGTTCAGACTATTATGCATCTTATGAACTAAAGTCTGATTTTGGGTGGCAAGAACTCATCGATCTTTGTGATACTTTATCTAACCATACTGATGCTATAGATAGAATGCTTGATGTGGATAGAGTACTCTGGATGCTCGCCTTCGATAATGTTACAGTTAATCTCGATAGTTATATTGGTGCCTTCTCTCAAAACTACTATCTCTATCGCAGTGATTTTGATAGGTTTCTTCCTGTGATTTGGGATCTCAATGAAGCATTTGGCGTCTTTTCTCAAACAGGAACAAGCAGTCTCAACAATACAACAGCGAAACAACAAATGACTCATCTTTTGCATGAAAATGACAGCGAATTTCCTCTTGTACAAAAGTTATTAAGCGTCCCAACATACAAGCGCATGTATCTTGCTCATATTAAAACAATTCTCTTGGAGAATTTTGATAATAACGCTTACTATGATATGGCTCTTTCGCTTCAGTCAACTATCGATGCCTCTATACAGGCCGATAATAATAAATTCTACACTTATGCTAATTTTCTGAGCAACCTAGACAGCGATGTAGGAGGTGGTGGAGGACCAGGAGGTGGCCAATCCGCACCTGGTATCACGAATCTCATGGATGCTAGGAGTGACTATCTCTTAGGACTCAGTGATTTCACTGTAATAGAACCTGAGATTTCTAACATTGTATTATCAAATACAACTCCTCAACTCAATGAGACGATCTACATCACTGCTAATTTGGTTAATGAAAACGCAGTATTTCTAGGATACCGCACCCAAGATGTCGCTCCATTCACTAGGACACCAATGTTTGATGATGGGATGCATGGTGATGGATCTGCAAACGATGGTGTATATGGAGTGGAACTCACTCTTAATTCAGAAAGTACTCAGTACTACATCTATGCTGAAAATGACAATATTGGTAAATTTTCGCCTGTTCGTGCCGAATATGAATACCATATTGTTACTGCATCTTTAGTAGGTAATGAACCGAAAGACTTAGTTATCAATGAATTCTTAGCATCAAATGACTCCACTATTTCAGATCAAGATGGAGAATATGATGATTGGATAGAAATCTATAATAATAGCGATGAGGATAGAGATATCAGCGGGTATTATCTGTCAGACAACGTCGACGATCTCAATAAGTGGGCTTTCCCTGAAGGCACCCAAATCGCAAGTGGAGATTTCCTCATCATTTGGGCTGATGAGGATGAAGAGCAAGAAGGTCTACATGCTAGCTTCAAGCTATCTTCTTCAGGCGAATCAGTCATTCTCAGCAACTCAGAAACAGATATCCTTGATGCCATTATCTATCCAGAACAAACCTCTGATATTTCATTTGGAAGGTATGAAAATGGTGTCGGTGATTTCCAAGCCATGCCTCCAACTCATAATGCAGAGAACGTGATTTTCACCAATACAGATAATGTCTCAATCACAAATCACAACTTACAAGTCTACCCTGTTCCAGCTTCGCAGACACTTACGATCTATTCAGATATTCTACTTGACAGAATACACATCTTTGGGCAAAATGGCCAGAAAGTTTTGGAACAATCTACAAATAGCAATCTGATAAGAATTGACATCAGCAACTTAACTCAAGGTGTTTATTGGATTAGAGGGATTACAGATCAAGGATTACCCATGCAAGAAAAACTAATAATTGTCGAATAGAGGAGAGAATACCTTGATTCAATTCACATGTTCAGAACAAGAGACTATCTTTTAGAAGGCCAGAAAGCAGCTGTTTTTCAAGTGCTTTCAAATCTAGAAAAGTTTGGAGAACTTCACCCGCTTATTCAAAAAGTCGAGCGAGTTGACTCTGATAGTGTTGAACCAATTTTTCAAGTATTTGAACAACCATTTTCTTGGGTACCAATTACTATCAAGTATAGAGCAAATGTTACTACTACAAGTGATGATTCTATTCAGTACGCGATTACAACACTTCCCTTAACATCGGTATTCTTAGAGTACAAACTGAGTCAACTCTCCGCCTCGTCTATCCAAGTCAAAGTATCTATAGAAATACAAAGCAAACTTATTGGCAAAGGAATATTGATGTATAAAATGCTAGATGCCCAGGATAATACAATGTCATCATTACAAAACCTACTCTCTCATCAGAATTGACCAATATCCTTTTTCTAAGACTCCGATTCTTTATTCTAAAAGTCACAAACTTAGATGCCAAAAGTTATAAGTATAAAGCATTGATTCATTCGCCATGCGAACATCTCTTGTATATTATACCATTCTTCTTCTGTTGACATTTAACGGTTCTTGCTAAAGTATTGGCAAGAGTCTGTGGTCTGCTATTTTAGGGAGCTACTTCTTGGAAAATGAAGAAGTAGTTATATTAGTCATTACTTAACCAGACATGACTATTATTCGATGAGTACAACGATTAAGCTTGGAGGTGTTCCAGAACATTTCAACTTACCTATTCATCTTGCAAAAGAAAATGGGAGTTTTGAAAAACGTGGAATAGATCTTCAATGGACCACATTCAAAGGAGGAACGGGGCAAATGACAAAGGCATTAAGGGAAAAAGAGGTTGATGCTTGCATACTATTAACAGAAGGAATCATTACAGATATCTTGAGAGGTAATCCTTCTAAGTTGGTTAGTATCTATGTCAAGACACCACTTTGCTGGGGGATACATACTGGTGCTAACAATACACTCAACTCTTATGAAGATATCTTCAAGAAGACCTACGGCATTTCTAGATTTGGATCAGGATCACACCTAATGGCTATAGTCGATGCCAATAGCAAAGGCCATGCACTTCAAGAAGATCAATTTAATGTGATAAAGAATCTTGATGGCGCATTGCAGTCTTTGTCTGCTTTAGAGTCCGATGTCTTTTATTGGGAAAAGTATACCACAAAGCCTTATGTAGACTCAGGCCAACTCCGAAGAATAGGTGAATATCTCACTCCGTGGCCATGTTTTGTTATTGCTGCTACAGATGATATCCTAGAGAGAGAACCAGAAAATATTATCAGAATGCTCAGAGTCATTCATGACAGTTGTGATAGGTTTATGCTGGACGAATCCTCTATACCTCTGGTAAGCCAACGCTATGAACAAAAACTCAAGGATGTGGAGCGATGGTATCATTCCACAGAATGGGCCATTCATGGTTGGATACCTAACAAAATGCTGAATAATGTTATCTATAATCTCAAAGTAGCAGACATCGTAGAAGAGTCCGTACAAATACCAGAACTCGTTTGGAAACGGTAAATCGACGATAGATACTATCAAATGAAGTCTTCAATATGAAAAGAATATGTTTGCTCTTTTTTGTCAACTAGGAATCCTGCTCTTCGCAAAGTTTCGAGGTAATCAACAGCGCTAACAATGAAGAAAGTTTTATTCTCAGCAATTATCATTACGGTTTGCATCTTGTCTTGCCAGTCAAAAGAATCACAAGACAACAAACCAAAAACAATTCTCTATGATGCAGATCAATTGAGAGTAACAAAGCAACTGATTAAAGATGGGGATAAAGACTTGCAGATAGCCTATAATCAATTACTTGCTGATGCTGCACTTGCAATACAAAAGGGTCCCTACACAGTAACAGATAAAACAACTCCCGCTCCTAGTGGCGACATACATGACTATGCAAGTTATAGTCGCTATTGGTGGCCTGACCCTCAAAAGCAAGATGGTCTTCCCTACATCCGTAAAGATGGAGAAACAAATCCTGCGAGCCAGAATACTGAAACCTCGGATAGACCAAGAATTGGTGCATTCGGAGAATCACTCGAAATCCTTGGCCTCGCTTACTACTACACAGATGAGTTGCACTATGCTAAGAAAGCAGCAGAATTACTGAGAGTATGGTTTATAGATGATGCCACTTACATGAATCCGAATGTTAATCATGCGCAATGTAGACCGGGTCACAATCTTGGGTCCAAGTCAGGTGTGCTTGATGGTAGGATACTCATTAAGGCTCTTGAGACTGCATTGCTTATTTCCGATTCAGGAGAGTTGTCAGAGGAAGAGCTGCGGCATTTGAGGGATTGGGCTAATGAGTATTATACTTGGTTGACAACGAACCCTATGGCTCTTAAAGAGGCAGAATCCAAAAATAATCATGGGTCTTTCTATGATGTACAAGCAATATACTTTGCACTCTATGCAGGAGAATTCGCAGCAGCTAAGAACAGAGCAGAATCTTTTATAAACCAACGCATTAAAAGTCAGATCGAAATCGATGGCACAATGCCGCATGAGATGCAAAGAACCAAACCCTTATTTTATAGCATCTTTAACCTCCATGCAATCTTCTTGGTGGCTTCTCTTGCTGAGAAAGTAGATGTAGATATTTGGCAACATTCTCAAGATAACACAAGACTCACCTCTGCTATCGAACTGTTACTGCCTTATGCTGACCAACAAAAGCAATGGCCACAAGCAACACTAGGTAATGCTGATAGGATGTATCTCTACCCTCTTATTAAGTTGGCCGATATCAAATATCCGGGAAAACAGTATAAACGATTCGCAGAAGAATTACCCAAACACAAAAAGCAAAGACATCGCTGTAATCTTGCCTTATCTTTGATGCGATAGAGAAGTCTTGAACTATAATCGCACGAGTCTACAGCCTAAAACTAAAATGAAGCAATCATGGAAGTAACAGAAAAAAAGAACGAACAAGTAGCAAATATGATATTTGGATCTATCTATCCACATTACGTGAATAGATTAGAAAAAAATGGTCGAACGAAAGAAGAATTGCATCAAGTTATCGAATGGCTAACTGGCTTTGATGAGAAGACATTACTAACGCAGATTGATGAGAAAGTCACTTTCAGAACCTTCTTCGAAAGGGCTAACCTCCACCCGAATGCACATCTGATTAAGGGAGTTATTTGCGGTTATCGGATTGAGAACATACCAGACGAATTTGAGCTTTATCGTCAAGTGAGGTACTTAGATAAGGTGGTAGATGAACTTGCCAAAGGTAGGAAGTTGGAGAAAATCATGCGAAAAGACCCTTAACATTCAAATTAGCTCTAATTTGGTTAAGGTAGTTGAGGAACTTGTAGAGATTGATGGCATTACTCAATACTAAACTTTCTTCCAAATGAAACTTCTTCAAACGCTCTTCATTACTGTTCTCACACTCCAATGTCTGATAGCACAACATGATAATCACATTACGATTGGTAAGATTGATACCATCAGCTCAAAGATTCTAGATGAAGAGAGAGCACTCTGGATACATGTCCCTAATGAAGCAGAGAGCGATATCTTTCAAAAGAAAACCTATCCTGTGGTCTATCTGTTAGATGGTCCTTCACACTTTTCATCGGTAGTAGGAATGATCCAACAGCTCAGTTCTGCAAATGGCAACAATATTTGCCCAAAGATGATAGTAGTCGGCATACCAAATACAGATAGGACTAGAGATCTCACTCCGACAAAAGGAGTGAATGGTCATCCATATGTAGATAGCACAATGGTAGCAAGCTCGGGAGGAGGCGAAAAATTTCTTTCTTTCATTGCAGATGAAGTCTTCCCTTACATGGATGAAAATTATCCAACTGAGTCTTATAAGATGCTCATTGGACATTCTTTTGGAGGTCTCACTGCGATACATACTCTTATACATCATCCAGAAATGTTTAACTCCTACATCTCCATAGACCCATCCATGTGGTGGTCAGACAAGATGCTTCTTAATGAAATCAAGGCAAAAGATTTTTCTGAAAGCTTTGCAAGCAAATCACTGTATTTAGGCATTGCTAATACGATGAGAGATGGAATGGATACTCTGGCAGCCAAGCAAGACACTACATTTAATACTGATCACATCCGATCCATTCTCGAACTTCATTCTGTGATGAAAGAAAAAGCACGAGGCAACTTTAATTATCAAGGGAAGTACTATCCTGATGACGATCATAGCTCTGTACCTCTCATAACAGAATATGATGCGCTTCGATTTATCTTCGACTTTTATCGATTGAAGTTGGTTGCAGAAGACTATTTAGATCCGGAGAGCGATATTATTGGCAAAATCTGTGCACACTACGAAAAGCTCTCTAATGAATTTGGCAAAGAGATAAAACCTGATGAAGAATTCATTAACTCGATTGGCTATCAATACCTGAGTCGGAATATTCTCGATAGAGCGGAAAGCTTTTTTAAGCTGAATGTAAAGAACTACCCTGACAGTTTCAATGTGTACGATTCTCTTGGAGACTTCTATGCTGAGACTGGAAATAAAGCAAAAGCCATTGAAAATTATAAGAAGTCCATAGCAATCAACAAGGACTCTTATTCTAAACCTAAGCTCTTGGAATTACAAAAGGAGGAGTAATAAAGGAAGGATAATCAACTAACAAAACTTACCTAAAGCTATTAGTTGATTATCCTTCGCATCTGTATTATTTGAGGTCAAATCTGTCAAGGTCCATGACCTTCGACCAAACCTGAATGAAGTCTTTGACAAATTTTTCTTGAGCATCTGAGCTTGCATACACTTCAGCAATGGCTCTTAAGACTGAATTAGATCCAAAGACCAAATCTGCTCTAGTTCCAGTCCACTTGACATCACCACTTTTTCTTGACTTGCCTTCGAAAACCTCTTGATCATCATCAATAGCTGACCATGCTGTATCCATATCAAGCAAGTTGACAAAATAGTCATTCGTCAACACTCCTTCACGTGCTGTCAATACTCCATGCTTAGAGTTATTGGCATTTGCTCCTAATACTCTTAATCCACCAATCAAGACAGTCATTTCTGGTGCTGTAAGTGTTAATAGCTGTGCCCTATCGATAAGTAAGCTCTCAGTAGACACTGCATACTTCTTAGGAAGATAATTTCTAAATCCATCTGCTGCAGGCTCTAGCACTCCAAAAGACTCTACATCTGTCTGGTCTTGAGAAGCATCAACACGACCTGGGTTAAAAGGAACTCTTGTAGCAAAACCTGCATCTCCTGCAGCCTTTTCTACTCCTGCACATCCTGCTAATACTATAATATCAGCCAAAGAAACCTTCTTGCTGAAGTTACTTTGTACTTTCTCATAAATAGCAATGACATCGCCCAAATCACTCGGGTCATTCACCTTCCAAAATTTCTGCGGAGCTAATCGTATTCGCGCTCCATTAGCTCCTCCTCGCATATCAGAGCCTCTATAGGTCGATGCTGAAGCAAATGCTGTTGATACCATCTGAGAAACTGATAATCCAGAATTGAGTAATGCTTCTTTCAAACTAGTGACATCACTATCGGTCAGACTATCGTTTGTATTTGCTGGCAACGGGTCTTGCCAAATGAGATCCTCTGCAGGCACTTCTGGACCATGATACCTGATCTTTGGTCCCATATCTCTATGTGTGAGTTTGAACCATGCTTTTGCAAATGCTTCTTCAAATGCACTGTGATCTTCATAAAATTTACGTGATATCTTCTCGTAGATCGGATCAAATCTCAAAGAAAGATCAGTCGTTAGCATGGTTGGTTTTTGCATCTTACTTGCATCGTGTGCCATAGGGACATCAGCCATAGCGTCTTTCGCCACCCACTGGTTAGCTCCTGCTGGGCTCTTAGTCAATTCCCATTCATTCTCGAAAAGATTCTTAAAGAAAAGGCTTGTCCACTCTGTCGGCTTCTGCGTCCATGTCACTTCCAATCCACTTGTGATTGCATCTCCAGCTAACCCACTTCCGTGTGCGCTTTTCCAACCGAAACCCTGTAACTCGATAGAAGCACCTTCTGGTTCGGCTCCTACTAGTCCTGCATCGCCTGCTCCATGTGCTTTTCCAAAAGTGTGTCCTCCAGCTATTAGAGCAACAGTCTCTTCATCATTCATCGCCATACGGGCGAAGGTTTCACGGATATCCTTAGCAGCAGCAATAGGATCTGGATTACCTTCTGGCCCCTCAGGATTAACATAGATAAGTCCCATTTGGACAGCAGCTAATGGGTTTTCTAAGTCTCTATCTCCAGAATATCTTAGATTACCTGCTTCCCATTCTGTCTCCGAACCCCAATACACATCTTCTTCTGGCTCCCATACATCCTCTCTTCCTCCAGCAAAACCATATGTTTTGAAACCCATTGATTCTAAAGCCACATTTCCCGTAAGGATCATTAGGTCAGCCCAAGATATCTTATTGCCATACTTCTGTTTTATTGGCCACAGTAATCTTCTTGCTTTATCTAGGTTTCCATTATCAGGCCAGCTATTAAGTGGAGCGAATCTTTGTTGACCAGTTCCTCCGCCTCCTCTTCCGTCTCCTGTTCTATATGTACCGGCACTATGCCAAGCCATTCTAATAAAGAAAGGACCATAATGACCAAAGTCTGCAGGCCACCATTCTTGAGAATCTGTCATGAGATCTGTGAGGTCTTGCTTTAATGCAGCATAGTCCAAGCTCCTAAATGCTTCAACATAATCAAAGTCCTCATCCATCGGATTTGTCTTCTTAGTATGTTGCTTGAGTATATTAAGCTTAAGCTGATCAGGCCACCAATCTCTGTTTGTTGTACCTCCACCTGCTGTCTTATGATTTTGCATAGATCCATTGTGAAATGGACACTTGCTGATATCTCCAGAATTATTTTCCATTAGTATAAATTTTTGTCAAATATCTAAAAGTCAATACATTTACAAAAACTATAATTTCTATAACAGTATTGATTATGTCAATATCAAGAACACAGATAGAATATGTCTTGGCATTAGAACAAACTGGAAGCTTTAGCAAAGCAGCAGAGAAGTGTTTTGTGACGCAAAGCACCTTGAGCACCATGATCAAAAAAATGGAGAATCAGATTAACATGGTCCTCTTTGATCGGAAGTCAAAGCCGATACTACCAACTAAAGAATGCAAACTTCTCATGCCACAGTTTAAGATCATGCTCCGAGAATATGAACACTTGGAAGAGCACATCCAAGGTCTGACGAAGAACTTTCATGGCACATTCAAAATTGGCATTTTACCAACTCTAGCACCTTTCTTGCTCCCACTCTTTCTCAATAAGTTGATTACAAAATATCAAGATGTCAATTTTAGTATTCATGAGATTACCACCAAAGAAATCGTCGAGCTACTTAAACAAAGAGAATTGGACATAGGCATATTATCATTGCCTATCAATGAGGATGGTCTGAATGAAAGCACACTCTTCTATGAAGACTTCCTTGTCTATGATACCAACAAGAGTGATGATCAGCGAAGTAAAAAGACTTATAAGATTGATGATATTGACATGAACAGATTATGGCTACTCGAAGAAAGCCACTGTATGTCAAATCAAATAGTCAATATTTGTCAATTGCGAAAGAAGAGAAAGATCAACGCCAATCTAATCTATAATAGTGGATCAATCTTTTCCTTATTAGAGTTCGTTAATATAAACCAAGGAATCACACTCCTACCGAGACTTGCTGCACAAAACGAAAAGCTTGTGGACCAATCTTGCTTGTATGACCTACAAAGTCCGAGACCCGTAAGAGCCATTGGTGTACTTACCCACCCTAACTTTTCTAAAAACAAACTCAAAGAAGTACTCGAAAAACAAATTATCAAAGCAGTCAAGCCACATCTGAAGCGCTATCAAAGCATCAAAGTCATCGAGCCGCAATAAAAGATCCTAGCATGCATTTGTGCCTCTCGAATCTATCAGGAATTACCGCTTTGCATCTACTAATATTATTATTCTTCATCTTCAACAACAGCCAGATGTGCGAATAATTCAAGCTATTAGTGTTGATTTTGGGCGAGCGGTAAAAATGCTTACACCTTAACTATCCAAGATGTGTATGTCAAGAATTAGAGAGAGTTGGATAAACATACTATTTCTCTAAAAATCTTGATTCAGTCAAAAAAGCGGCTTAACTTTATTTAATGCTTATGACGTTACAAACAAATTGCTGTTGTTTTCTCCTTTATTAGGGAAAGCAAGTGATATGTGATTAGAATATATTGAAGCCTTTCCTTGTTCGGGAAGGCTTTTTGTTTTTTGAATTTTATTAAAATGATACTAAATACTACTTGTTGCTTTTGTTGTTGTCCACTCAAACAGAGGGGTTATCGATGATATGTAGCTAAGTAATACACAGCGAATCTTGCCCTTCTAATACAAATTGGAAGGGCTTTTTTTATATAATTTATTTAAATATTGAATTCTATGGCTTATTTACGACTAGGTGATATTGCACCTGACTTCACTGCAGAAACTACTCAGGGCACCATTCAATTTCATGACTGGATTGGAGATGGTTGGGCAGTGTTATTCTCACACCCTGCTGACTACACTCCTGTCTGTACTACAGAGTTAGGTACTGTGGCAAAATACAAAGAGCAATTTAACAAGAGAAATGTTAAAGTTGCTGCATTAAGTGTTGATCCATTAAGCGATCATTTTGATTGGATATCCGATATTAATGAGACTCAAAACACCAATGTTAATTTCCCTCTCATTGCTGATGAGAATCAAAAAATTGCCCAGCTTTATGATATGATACATCCAGGAGCATCTACAAAAGCGACTGTGAGGTCAGTGTTTGTCATCGGTCCTGACAAGAAAATAAAACTTACACTTACCTATCCACCTGCTACTGGAAGAAATTTTGATGAGATCCTTAGAGTTATCGACTCATTACAGCTTACTGCATATCGAAAAGTGGCTACTCCGGCTAATTGGAAACAAGGAGAAGAGGTGGTTATACTCCCATCGCTTAGCTCAGAAGAAGTAGCAGAACATTTTCCACAAGGCTATCGAGAAGTAAAACCTTATTTGAAGTTAACCACTCTAAAATAGAACTAGTTATCGGGGAAGCGAATCAACTGAGATTTCTTCCCCTACTTCTTTTTCAATATATTCTAATTTCCACTGCTCTTATTAGGAATGTGACCTAATTAATTGGTATTTCGAATAGAAAAGAGCTACCTACGCCTAGTTCTGATTTGACTCTCAATTCTGTTCCCATATCTTTTAAAATCATCGAACAGGTATCCAATCCTATTCCAAGACCTGATACTTCACTCTGATTACTCACTCTTTTGAAAGGGTCAAAAATTGATTTCAAATCACCCTCAGAAATACCAATACCGTTATCAGATATTTCAACTTGAACAGCATCTTCCTGTAATTCGAATGTGACTTTCACAAAGGAATCTTTGGCTTTGTCTGAATACTTTATTCCATTAGAAATGATATTCCGAAAGACTTGCTTGAGCAGAGTTTTATAGCCAAAGACTTGTATGTCAATGTTAGGCTTGATTAACTCCACTTGATTGTCCTTAATACTCTGAAAAAACAAGACTTCAATATTATCAACTAATTCAGAAATGGAAACTTTCTCTGGAGTAATCTTGGCTTTGAATTCCGCCAGGTTAAGCAGATTATCCACCAATCCATTCAGTTCATTTATTGATGTTTTTATGAACTCGAAGTAGTCTGCATTCTTTTCAGGACTAAGACTATCAGAACCATTCTTTTGAATCAATCTACTAAATGCACTGATAGATCTCAGGGGGGCTTTAATATCATGAGCAACCCGGTAAGCAAACTGGGATAAATTCCTATTTGAAACTTTGAGCTTATTCTGCTCAAGCTCTAATTGCTCTTTAGACTGAATAACCTCTTTATGCAAGTGACCGAGCTCACCGCTTAAACAAAACAAATCTGAACATTCACCTGGTTCGAAGTTTGTATTTATCTCCTTAATCAACTTGATTAATTTTCTACGAGTGTCTAGTCTTTCAACTACACTCTTAGCAACAAGATGCAATACTTTTATTTGACTTGTATTTAAGTTCTTAGCTTCCACATCCATGATGCAAAGGGACCCAATTGCAATATCATCACTATTTATCAAAGGAAAGCCTGCATAATAAACATGCTTGCCTTTTGCCACTTCAAGATGACATGTATTTTCATCACACGAAAGATTATCGATGATTGTAAGCTTCTTATTTAAGACAGTAAACTGGCAAACTGAGTCCTTCTTCTCTGTCGGAAATTCGGTCATGCCTTCTGATGAAATAATATATTGTCTTGCGGAATCTAATATTGATATGTAACAAACTGTTGAGCCTGCAACCTCTTTAGCCAGCTCAATTACATCTTTAAGGTATTCCTTGTTTTGACTAAGCTCTTCAACAATGCCGTAACTAGCAATGAGCTGATCCAATGCAATATTTGGCGGAAGTGGTGAATCTAAATACATCTGATTTGTGAATTAGGGTTTACATTTGGCACCATCATGTTAAACCTCCTTGTAAACTATGAGTCTAACCTATGAGGTAAAACAAAAAAACATCATGAAAAGATATTCAGTGTTCTTTATAATACTAGCAATAATCTTTATTATGGCTTGTACTCATAATGAACAAGATGATGCTATTGCAGGACTCCCACCAACGATACTGAATCTACCAGATCAGCACTATAATTATGACAACATTGCACTACCTGACCACTATGTAAATGATGAGTTTCCTGATCAGTTTCAATTTCCAGCACCAACAGAATATGATAACACGCCAGCAAGCAATCCAATAACAAATGCAGGAGCGACATTGGGAAGAGTACTTTTTTATGACAAGCAATTGAGTGCAAATGGAACTATTGCATGTGCTTCATGCCACCAAGCAGAACATGGATTCTCAGATTCTAATATATTGAGCGAAGGCTTCGAGGGCGGGCTAACTCGTAGACACTCTATGAGCTTAGTTAATGCAAGATATTATGCCGATGGAAGGTTCTTTTGGGACGAACGTGCAGCATCGCTCGAGGACCAAGTACTCATGCCTTTTCAAGATGATGTAGAAATGGGTCTTACTCTTGAAGAACTAGTCGAAATCGTAAATAGCCAAATGTATTATCCTTCACTCTTCGAAGATGCCTTTGGCGATGATTTGATAACTACAGAGCGCATTGCAAAAGCAATCGCGCAATTTATTCGAAGTATGGTCAGTACAACATCAAAATATGACCAAGCGAGAAGTCAGGTCCAATCTCCTCTTGTGGATTTTCCTGATTTTAGTGATCAAGAAAATGCCGGTAAACGCTTATTCTACATGCCACGAGTATTATCTAACGGCGTAAATGGGAATTGTGTAGGTTGTCATCAAACAGAATTGATGATTGGACCGTTACCAAGTTTTGCTGGGCCACTGACCTCGTTCGCTACAACTAATGGACTAGACGCAACTTCTGTGACGGACTTAGGTGTTTTTGAATCTACAAACAATGAAAATGACATAGGAAAATTTAAGGTCCCTTCTTTGAGAAACATTGGTGTTAGACCACCATATATGCATGATGGCAGGTTCGCCAGCCTTGAAGAAGTTGTAGAACATTATAGTTCAGGAATCCAAAATCACCAAAGCCTCATTAACCCATTAGTCAATGATGAAGGAGAAGTTGGCCAATTCAATTTTACTGATGAAGAAAAAACTGCCTTGGTTGCTTTTCTTCATACCTTGACGGACATTCAGATGCTCTCTGATAAAAAATATAGCAACCCCTTCGAATAATTTTGAGCTTGAAGAAACCCAATGAAACACTTAGTACTTATAACAACAATTGTAATCTTGCTCTTAGGATGTAAAGAGGAAGAAGACACCAACTCAAGTCTTGGTACTAGTCGTCCAAATATCCTTCTAATTATTGCTGATGATTTAGGGAAAGATGCTTTGAATGGATTTTCTGAAGGTAGCATAAAACCAAACACTCCACACATTGATGCACTTCGGAGTTCTGGATTGATCTTTACTAACTTTTGGTCTTATCCGACATGTTCTCCAACTAGGTCATCTATATTAACAGGAAAATATGGCTTAAGAACAGGTGTTCAATGGGCAAGTGATATCTTAAGTCCATCAGAATTAAGCCTACAGTCTTATATTGATCAAGAATCCGATACAGAATATGCAACAGCTCTTGTTGGAAAATGGCACTTGTCTGGAGACAATACAGAGTTAAACCCAGAATCTTTTGGTATCGATTATTATGCAGGGCTGATCAGAGGTGAAGCTCAGAGTTACTATAATTGGCTATTGACAGAAGATGGTAATAATTCGCTAACTACAGAATATACCACAACTACATTTACAAACTTGGCTATCGATTGGATAAGCAATCAAAGTCAGCCTTGGTTCTTATGGTTGGCTTATAATGCACCTCACACTCCTTTCCATGTGCCACCTGTTGGTTCTCATTCACAAGGAGATCTCCCACCTTACGAAGAAGGCCTTGATCCTACACCATATTATATGGCAGCAATAGAATCAATGGACCATCACATAGGGAATCTCTTCGATACTATGAGTTCTGAAGTGTTAAATAATACGCTCATTATCTTTCTTGGAGACAATGGTTCTCCTAATGAAGTTGCACAGCTTCCTTTCTTAAACACAACTGCGAAAGGCACACTGTATCAAGGAGGTGTCAATGTGCCGATGTTCGCATCAGGAAGCGGAATAACCAGAAAGGGGCTTGATAATAATCTAATCACGAGTACGGATCTCTTCTCCACTATTGCAAATGTAGCTGGAGTCAAAGCTGAGACTTTCTCAGACAGTAAAAGTTTCTTTCCTCTCTTTTCACAAAATGCTTTCATCCGAGGTTTCCAGTTTGCAGAGCGCAAAAATGGGCAAGTTGAAAAATGGGCCATAAGCAATGGTGCATTTAAACTTATAGAAAATGCAATAGGGAATCAAGAACTTTATAATCTCATCGACGATCCTTATGAGGAAGTAAACCTTATGGACACAGAACTTACGACCGAAGAAAATAATGCATTGTCTGATTTAGAAAATCAGGCAACATTGATCAGACAATAAGTTCAATAGCATTGTAGAAAACTGAGTATTGTTATCTTTTTAGAACTTATGTACAAAAATCAGAATGCAGAAGACTATACTTATCACTGGAGCCACCTCAGGAATTGGCAAACTTGCAGCACTTCAATTTGCGAAAGCAGGGCATTCTCTCCTACTTCATGGAAGAAACTCTGACAAACTCAATGCAGTAAAAACACAATGCCTCGGAGAAAACCCAATACAAAACCACTCTTGTCTTGTGGCGGATCTTTCAAAACCCAACGATGTCTTTGAATTGATTAAGGCAGTACAACTATCCAAAGTTAATCTCGATGTAATCGTAAATAATGCAGGCGTCTATAATAGTCCTCAAAGAACAAATGATGAAGGTTTAGATTTGCGTTTTATGGTCAATTATCTAGCACCCTACCTCTTAACCAAGGCTCTACTACCTCAATTGTCAACACATGGTCGAATTATCAATCTCAGTTCTGCAGCCCAGTCACCAGTAAATCTTTCTGCTCTAAATGGTGATCAAGCTATTCCCAATCAAACAGCATATGCAGAAAGCAAACTCGCACTTACAATGTGGAGCTTCTATCTTTCTCAGCAAATTGAACAAGGAGTAATAGCTGTTAATCCTGGTTCTCTCTTAGACACAAAAATGGTGCATGAAGCCTTCGGTCGAGTATGGGGTCCAGCCTCAAAGGGCGCAGATATCATAGTTAGCTTATCGACAAACGAAGAATTTGAAGGTATATCTGGTAAGTATTTTGACAATGACTTAGGTAACCCAAGAGGTGACTTCGGACATGCGCATCCTGATGCCTATGATGAAGAAAAACAACTCCAACTCATACAGACAACACAAAAGATCACAGATCAATGGCAGAATTAACTCCATTGAATACAATAGCTTCTGAAGGAAAACTTACACTTGGTCTAGTCTTTCCACTCGAATCCTATGCTGGTTCTGTACCGCAAATGCAGGACCAAGAAGAGCTTGCTCGGCAAGCTGAAGAGGCAGGCTTTAAAGCCCTTTGGTTTAGAGATGTCCCTTTTCATGACCCTACATTTGGTGATGCTGGGCAGATGTATGATCCATGGGTATATATTACCCATATCATGAATCAAACAAAAGACATTTCACTTGCGACAGGAAGTATTATCCTTCCTTTACGACATCCCGTTCATACAATTAAGTCAATCAATAGCATTCAAAATTTATCTGGAGGTAGGCTAATTGTAGGAGTCGCGTCAGGTGATAGACCTATCGAGTATCCTGCGCTAGGGCGGGCTATAGGTAGTAAATCCGAGCTTTTTAGAGATAGCTACCGTTACTTACAAGCCCTGCAAGAAGAGTTTCCAACCTATAAATCTGAATATTTTGGACAAGTAGTAGGTAATATAGACATCCTCCCAAAATCGCATTATAAGACACCATTCTTAGTAACGGGGCATTCAGGGCAGTCCTTGGACTGGATTGCTCAACATGCTGATGGTTGGTTATACTACCCTAGAAATATAGATTACCTCAAAAAGACCATGGGTGAATGGCATAATGCTTTACAGCAGGCGAAGCAATCATGGAAACCCTATATGCAATCCCTATATATAGACTTAGTAATTGACAAGCCTGTGGAACCAAGTCCAATCCACTTAGGCTTCAAATGCAATCCAGACTACTTGACAAAGTACTTTGATTATATCCGAAACATAGGTGTAAATCACGTCATCATCAACTTGAAGTTTAGCAGCTTACCAATCAAGCAGACAATAGAAATACTAAAGAACACAGTCCTCCCTCACTTCAATTAAATCTAACTCTCCAGAATTTAGACAATCGAATACGCAAACGACTAACAATCTCTGTACTACCTTTACAGACATCTAACCTTTTTTAAATTAATTCATTTTGCTGCTTGCCTACGCTTTTTCGTTCTGAAGAGCTGGGCGTAAAAAAAACATAGGAAGATCTATGCATTTATCCATCAAGAAAAAATTCGAGATTTACAATGCTCTTTTTCTAAATCTCAACTACGAAGGAGCTAATTCGATAGGGCATTTGATACCAATTCTTGGCAATGTTGCCTATAAAAGACTTAAAGAAGGTTATAACCCTATTCAAATTTTCGAAGAGTTCTATTCAGATTACAAGGATGTGATTGGTGAGGATAAGATCGACTTCATGTTCAAAGTAATACAATATGTAGAAAGGCAAGTTGTACTCTTTGATAGTATTGAAGACAGCATATCTCCGTATGAACTAGAAGATCAAGAAAGCATTTTGATTAAGACTCTCATGCTAAAGGCTGACTCTGATAATGAAGCCAAGGAACTACTTGAGGAATTGAACAGGTTTTCTGTCAGAATTGTACTCACTGCACACCCCACTCAATTCTACCGACCCCCTGTGCTTAACATTATCTCCAAGCTCAGAAATCAGGTTAAAAAAAATGACCTCAGTAGCATTGATCAATTATTGCATCAACTTGGTTTAACAAGCTTGGTAAATTCTAATTCGCCAACTCCATTAGAAGAAGCAAAAAATATTATTCACTTCTGCAGATATGAATACTATGATGCCATTGGTGACTTTGTTTACAATCTATCTAAAGAATATCCAGGATTTGAAAATGAGAACTTGATAAGGATAGGCTTCTGGCCTTGTGGTGATAGAGACGGTAATCCTTATGTCACACATAATGTTACAAAGGAAGTAGTTGATGTTATAAGGATGACTTTGATGAAGTGTTATTATCAAGATTGCAAAGCATTATTATCAAAACTTACCTTCAAAAACATTGAGCCTAGACTCCAAGAAATGACTGCGGAAATCTATAAAGCAATGTTCGATGCAAACTATTTAGTGGACTATCGCACTCTATTAGACACCTTGCTGAGTATCAAGGAAGAGCTCTCAGTCAAATACGAAAACCTCTTTTCAGAAGATCTTGAGAGGTTCATCACAAAGGTTAATATTTTCAAATCTCATTTTGTCTCATTAGATATTAGACAAGACCATAGTGTCCATAGAGATACCATCAATTACATTCTGAAATCAAATGATCTTATTGATGCTGAGTATTCAGAGCTTGACAATGATGCTTTAATAGATTTACTACTTCATCAGTCTTTAACAATACCTGATCTTGAAAATGCTCCTCTACTAGTAAAAGATACTATTAAGAATATTGAACAATTTTTTGAGATACAGCGAGCTAATGGAGAAGAAGGCTGTCATCGTTATATCATTAGTAATTCTGAAGATATCTATGCAGTACTCTTCGTAAAAGCACTATTTAGGTGGATACATCAGCTTGACAACTATCCGGTAGATATTATCCCTCTTTTTGAAACGATGAAAGGCATGCAAACAAGCAAAGCAGTAATGCAGAGATTGTATAGCCTACCGACTCTGAGGCAACACCTGTCGAATAGAAAGAATCGACAAACCATAATGTTGGGGTTTTCTGATGGTACAAAAGATGGCGGTTATCTCAAGGCAAATTGGTCTATTTATAAATGTAAAGAGGCATTATCACAAGTGAGTGCTGAGTATAATGTAACTGCAATTTTCTTTGACGGTAGAGGTGGACCTCCAGCAAGAGGTGGTGGAAAGACACACAATTTTTATGCAGCTCGGAGTTCTGCGATGGCAAACAATGATATACAATTGACCATCCAAGGACAAACCATCACCAGCACTTATGGCACACAAGAAAAATTTGTCTTCAATGCAGAACAAATGATAACCTCGGGATTAATCAGCTTGGACAACAAGGGAAAGAGTAATATTTCAGAAGAACAAAAAGCGCTAATAGAAGAGCTAAGTGAAACGAGCTACAAGTACTATATCAAGCTCAAAGAACATCCAACATTTATACCTTATCTACAAAATATGACTACCCTGAAATATTATGGGAGGACAAAAGTAGGTAGCAGACCAGGCAAACGTAATAAGTCAAGTCAATTGACCCTTTCAGATTTACGAGCGATATCCTATGTCGGTTCATGGTCACAACTCAAACAAAATATTCCAGGTTACTATGGCCTTGGACACTCAATAAGCGCTTTCAAAGACCAAGGCAAAATGGGTGCACTTCAACATCTATATGCTGACTCTCCCCTTTTCAAAACTCTCATCGATAATAGTATGATGTCATTAACAAAATGCAATTTTGATTTGACCGCATATATGAAGAATGATGAAGAATATGGTGATTTTTGGTCAATATTGCATGATGAGTATACCTTGTCTAAAGCCATGCTTTTAGAAGTTACTCAACTTGATGAGTTAATGGAAAATGAAATGCGCTCTAAACAGTCCATCCTTATGCGAGAAGAAATTGTGCGCCCTCTACTCATCATTCAACACTATGCCTTACAAAAATTGAATTCGAATCAAAGTGATACTAATCATGATCTCTACGAGAAGCTTGTAGTCAGATCTCTCTATGGCAACATTAATGCAAGTAGAAATTCCGCTTGATATGACATGATTATCCTCAAAGTTTTTCTCTACTTTTTAAGAAGCAGATTGTGATAAGTCCCAATGATTGTAGAAATTTAAATTCATTGCTCAAGCCAAATTCGTTTGATGGATCTAAAGTCAGAAGCATCGTTACAAATTCTCAAACCTCTGGATATAGTCTTTGAAGGGATTGTTAATCCAGAAAAGATGACCAAGTATTTTATTTCAGAGAGTACAGGAAGGATGGAAACAGGAAAAGATTTGCTGTGGAAGTTTCCGGAATTTCCTGATAGATTCCCGATTACTCAAGTCAAAGTCGAACCTCTTCGATCGATTGCTTTTGTTTGGGACCCAGAAACTCTTGTGGAAATACAGTTAGAAGCCTATACTGATGATAGCACAATAGTAAAAGTAACTGAAGGGTCAAAATCAAATACACCAGATAATCTGAAGTGGCTTGTGAGTAACTCAGGAGGATGGGCAAACTTTCTAGCTTGCATGAAAGCTTATCTTGAGCATGGAATCGGACTTAGAAAGGGGGCTTATGATTTTATGCGCAAGCAGTAATTTCATTACTTTACTGTTCCAAATTTTTCATTCAAAAAATGTATAACAACCGCTCATGTTAATAACAAAAGGGATCAGTGTTGGTAAATTGATCAAATGGACAGGCCACCACATTATATGGCTGTCTCTCTTTATGGGAGCAATAGCATCTCTCTATTATTTTGACATTATTTCTTTGAGTATTCCTTGGCTGCCTGTCTCTGTGATTGGTACAGCAGTGGCATTCTATGTTGGCTTCAAAAACAATCAAGCCTATGATAGAATGTGGGAAGCAAGAAAAATATGGGGAGGTATAGTGAATGACAGTAGGGCGTGGGGCATGATGGTGGATGGTTATATTACCAACCTATTTACACAGCAAAACAAAAGCGAGAGTGAGTTGCACTCTATTAAGCAAAGATTAATCTACAGGCACATTGGTTGGCTCTATGCCCATAGAAGCCAATTGCTCGTAGCAACACCTTGGGAACACATCAGTCAAAGCGGCCCAATAGGCAAAACAGCAGAATTTTATCAAAAGAAATTTGGCATAGGTTTAATAGATGATGAAATAACACGTACTGAATTAAAGCTATTCCTTCCTGAGGATGAGCATGATAGGTTAGTAGGACATGTCAATACCGCTACCCAAATTATAAATGAACAATCCAGAGACTTGACCAGCTTGAGAGAGCAAAACCTCATAGATGATTTCCGTCATACTCAAATGGAAGATGTCCTTCGCACATTCTATACCTTACAAGGCAAAAATGAGCGTATTAAGAAGTTCCCTCTACCCAGACAGTATGCCAACATGAGTAGATACTTTGTTGCCATTTTTATCATTCTCTTACCCTTTAGTATGATTCCTGAGTTAATTCAACTGAGCAATTGGGGTGTATGGTTAGCTGTACCAATTGCAGCGTTAATAGGATGGATCTACGTAATGATGGAAATAGTAGGTGACTATTCTGAAAATCCCTTTCAAGGCATGGCCAACGATATCCCAATGATGGCACTTTGCCGAGTAATTGAGATTGATCTTAGAGAGATGTTGGGAGAAACTGACCTACCTCCTAAAGTCGAAGCGAAGAATGGTGTGTTGATGTAATTTGATGCTTTACAATGAGGAACTTACATTTAAAGCATTGAATTAATAACAATTTGCATCATAATACTTACACAGTTCTAAGATGGATTCAAGGTTGAGTTTAGCGCTAGATTTAACTTTAAAGAAAAAACAATACTATGAAAATCTTAGTAATTGGCGGCTATGGGACAATAGGTAAATTTGTTTCAGAACACTTCCGAAAAGTGCATGATGTTATAATAGCAGGCAGATCTCAAGGGAGTATAAATGTGGATCTTGCAGAAAGTGAAAGCATATTGTCAATGTTTGAAAAACTCGGTAAAGTAGATGCCATTGTCTGCATAGCAGGTGAAGCTAAGTGGGCAAACTTTGAAGAACTGAGCGAAGAAGACTATTATATAGGGATCAAAAGCAAGTTAATGGGGCAAGTCAATTTGACTAGGATTGGACAGCATTACTTGAATGACAATGGATCAATTACACTCACGACAGGTATTTTGGCTGATGATCCTGTAATGAAGACTGCAAGTGCAGCGATGGTTAATGGAGGCATCCATAGCTTTGTGAAAGCAGTTGCGCTAGAGCTCAAAACTGGAATTCGGATTAATGTTGTATCTGCAGGTTTGGTCGAAGAAGCTTACGATAAATACAAAGCATATTTTCCAGGTCATGTACCTGTATCTATGCGAAAAGTTGTACATGGATACATCCGTAGTGTCGAAGGCAAAGGGAATGGAGAAATTATAAGAGTCTACTCTTAGATCTCTTCTACATTCCATGAGAAAACAAGAAAAAACAAAATAATCCAAAGAATTTGTAACGCTTCGTGCAACGTAGCTAATAATGTAATTGTAAACATTATTAATCACCCTTTTACAGGCTAAACTTTAAAAAACATGAAACAGTTATCAATTCTTAAGTATGCACTTAGCTTACTTTTCTTCTCTGCTCTTATTACCTCTTGTACAAAAGAAAATTCAGAAGTGATCGAGGACATCGTTACTACCTATGAAATGGAGGTAACACTCAGAGGAGTAACAACCACCTATGATGCTTATGCAGCTTATTGCAATGAGAACGGCATCGAATCATTTAGTGTATCAAATAATCTTCTTCTTCTCGGTAATGATGCATGGGGATCTGAGATTACTGATGGAGACTTCGTTGTCCATTATAGAAAAGACGCAACTAGTGAATTTTCTCTTGGTGGTACTATCATCGAGTCCACAATCGATAGCATGGTTACTAAGACTTTTACTCTAACTGACGAAAGTATGATAGATATTACAATTGATGCAGCAAACAGTACTGAAGTACTTGGATCAATGTCAGGTGATTTCTTAGTATTCACCAATATCATCAATGAAGAATTTGATCTAGTACCATTCTCTGTGACTTTTGCAGGACAAGTTGACAGTGCATTGACTCCAATATTTTGCGAGTAGTTTAGGATACCCTAAATGCAGAATAACTCCGAAATACAACTTATAGAAGATTGCCTTAAAGGTGTGCAAAGCGCCTTTAAGGCTCTCTATGAATTATACAGAGGTTATGTATACACTATTTGTATAAGGTATGGAATTAGTGCGATAGAAGTAAAGGATTGTATGCAAACCATCTTTATGGAGATATTCAAATCACTTGATACTTATGATCCAGAAAAATCAGCTTTCAAAACTTGGTTATCTCGTGTAGCAATTAATCAAATACTATCTCAAAAAAGAAGGCAAAAAATAAACTTCTCGACTCTGGACTCGGATGAGATGAATGTTGTAGAAAGTAGTTTTTCAATTCCTATAGAATCTCAAATGGATGAAAAGACAATGCATGAGATACTTCGAAAAATGCCTACAAAATATAGTGCTGTGTTTAATCTTTTCATCATAGATGAATATTCTCATGCAGAAATCGCAGATATGCTAAATATCACTGTAGGTAAATCCAGAATTCTACTTCATAGAGGAAGAGTTTGGGCAATGCAAGAATTCAAAAAATTTTTTAAAGATTCGATGCATTCAATTCTTAAAGCAAATAACATTTGATCATGGAGCAATTTGATAATTTTATTAGGAAACATGCTCAACAAGAGATTGAAGTTCCAGATGGATTAAGCTGGGAAGAAATGCATATTCCCCTCCCTAATAATCTGGAAAACAAAAAGCCAAGACTCCTCCTCTACCTACTGAGCGTTTGCACTCTTGGTTTGATTTTGGGCTTATTGATTACGAGTTATCTTCAAGTCCAAGAACCCCTCAAAGTTGCTACTCCAATAGATACTAAGACTGTGGTGAATCCACGAGGACTGAATGCATTAGAAGTCATTCCGGAAGTAGAGACACCAGTGACGCCTCCACTAAGAAAAAAGTCTAACAATCACAAAGCGATTGCTACCTCAAAACTGGCACAAAAAAATACTACAACACGTCAAATTGCGACGGACAACAACACTAAACAAGCACCTTATACGGCATCATCTATCCCAACAAAACCAGCACACCAATTCTCCTCTAAAAAGCAACAAGAAGTTACAAAAGCAGAAGAATCAATTGCATATAACTTGCCAGTGAACAATGTTCAAACTCTTGATGCTATTGATATAGCATACATCAAGAGTTTACACTCTGTTTTAGAATGGTCTCAAGAATACTCAGAACCTACTTTGCATAATCTTGACTTAGATAAGAGTGAGGTTGATGTCTCACCGTTTTCACTTCATCTTTCCTATGGATATGCTCAAGTTGACAATAAGTATTCCCAAGGAATACAAGCTAGCAGCTTGAATACTTCGGAATCTTCAGGACATGGCTTCATCTTCAATCTTGGGACTCAGTATAGATTAAACAAATCCCTATTTGCTGTTGCAAGAGTTTCTTATCAAAGACATCAATCTATATTCAGATTTACTGAGGATCTAGGCACTATTGCGAGTGCTGTGTCCAACCAATCAGTTCGAAGATATAAGCATATTTATCACAATAATAGTATTGAATATTTCGGTATTCAATTTGGTATTGGAAGTGATTTGTATTTCGGTCCTCAGTTTGGCGCACAAGTTATTCTATCAGGCATCTGCAACTATCAACTCAGAGCGAATGGTAGATCATTATCAGAGGATGAGAATGTCCTCCCGTTAGAAAATGTACAATTCGAAGAGCGATGGACACCAAGCTTACACGCCTCACTGGGTTTGTTTTGGGATCTAGAAAACTCAAGAATTGTAGGAAATGTCGGATGGCAGCAGAGTCTTCGAAGCAGAAGAGTATTCACCAATTCTGATCTTGTCTATTCCCCGAGGCTACTTGCATTATCCATTGGGATAGAGCGATCATTTTAAAATTGCAACTACCTTTTCAACTTAATGATGAACTCCACAATTGGACGCAAGAGCAAAATCCTTAAAAGTCAAACAAGGAAATTTTGAATAGCAATGACAAAATGGAGTACTCTTAAGTTCTTCTTTCGACCAACAAATCGTTGATGCAAAACTTGTTGTCTGACAAAGATGATGGTCTTGACCAAAATCAATCTTAAGTATTCACAAGATATTTAGTCTGAATAGTATCTTACAGTAGCTCTCTTTTCTTTAATAAA
>JAHDEL010000025.1 GCA_020628855.1 Saprospiraceae bacterium
TCTGCAACGGCTATGACATGTGTTTTTCACCCCCTAACCCCCTCTATGGGGACATAATATTCCCCTTGAGGGGAAATCGGGGTGGAGTATACCCATCCCTTAGGTAAGGGAAGGGAATGAATTCAGAAGTATCTGAAGAAAGGGTAGGGTCAATACACCAACCCTTTCCAGTTATTTGTTTCCAATATCTACAACGACTTTGACATTTGTATCCCACTCTAACTCCCTTTAGGAGAACATATTTTTTCCCTTGAGGGTCAACACAAATAGCTCTTACAGTATTCTTTAGCTTTCGTCACAATAAGTATATTAACAGAATTTACTAAAACCTACCAAGGATCAATTTTAAATGATAGAGAGCGAAGAGGAAAAGTGCGTCCCGATACCAATCGGGAAATAGCATTTTCCTTGAGAGCGATCGATTCGCAAGGCGAAATCATCTTAATTGATCTAGCGTTTTTTGTTACTTTTTGTGGCAATGACAAAAAGTAAGGAGACAAATTGGAAAAACTATTTAATACACAACTACTCTTTCCATAAACCTCTCCCCATCCTCTCCGACCACCTCCACAGTATACATTCCTGGGTGATACCCAGTGAGATCAACTTGAAAATTCTCAGCATTTGAGAAGAATTGAGAGAGAAGTCTCTGACTGGTAATATCGGTGATGACTAATTGTCCTGACATCACCTCTGGCAACTCAATAGTCAACTCACCAGAAGTAGGATTAGGATAGACATCAAGTCCTTTTACCACCTTGACTGGAAACTCAAATACAGAAGCCACCAAATCAGGATTACAGACTTCATCCTCGTCAATGCGGAAGTGTGGAAAGTTAGGCATCGAGCCAGGCTGACAGACATAAGGAAGCTCAAAGCCTCGCTGCAGAAAGTTACAAGCCTCACCATACTCATCTGGATTATTGATGATGTGGAGTGTACGTGTCTGATTCGTGCTACTCATGTAGATACGACAGTCTGGACCAAGCTGCATCTTTGCAAAGTTGGCAGTCAAGCCAGGGCCTGGTTCATATTCATCTATGAGTAGAAGTCCATCTTCTAGACTAACTGCCTCTAGATCTACTTGCCAGAGTTTATCTCCATTAGAGATGTAGAGAAATCGATTATTTGGAGAAAAACATATTCCACTGGTTCGATAAGTAGATGGTATAACTAAATGTCTATAATTGCTTATTAGACCTGTTTCTCTGTCGAAATCGTAAAGGTCAAGTCCACTTTCATGACAAAACATAGCGAATGTCTTACCATCTGTCGAAAACGCAGATTGACCAGAAACGCTGCACCTTGTTTTCAGCACTTGTGAGTTGCCCACTTTTTGTTCATGATGAAAATAGATGGAATCTTTATCAATCTTGAAGACATACATCAAAGTATCATCTACAGTTTCTTCAAAGTTATTCCATTGAGAAAAGTCCAATATCCACCAATCTTCACCATTTGCATGGCGAATGGCTTCTACAAAGGATGAAGTATGATTTGTTCTTTCATGAATAGGAACATTTTTTACAGTAACACGATTTTCTGCAATATCTATGTAACTATATAAGGTGTGTTTTGCTTGTAATGTCCAATCAAAAACATTGAACTCTAATTCTTCAATTCTCCTATGGTAATAATAGATCCCACCACCTGCTGGATCAGGCAGCATAAGTGTGTTTTGAAGGCCTAGATAACCACCTAAGGGACATTGTTCATCATGCATTGGACCAGAATTAATATCTGCTCCGTTTTCCATAATAACGAAATCATTATTAAAGACATCACAAGCATTTGCATAAGCTATTAGCGTCCCGTTTTCAGAACTAAAGGAAATATTTTCACCATGTATTTTATCAGGGACATCTTGGTAGTATGTAGTTGTTTTATCTCCATTGAAGTCTATGATACTCCCTTCAACATTGGCCATCGTATCAACATTACCTGCAAAAATCCAGATATAGTCGTGCTTGAGTTGAGCAGAAAGTAAACTCTTGAAACTTACAACTAAGACTATAATGCAAAGGCTTCTCATCAAGACTAAGTTACGGGATTGGTTTGAAAGGAAAGTGATTACCCATCCCTAACCCTTCCATTCAAAGGGAAGGGAATGAATTTAGATAGGAATCTGAAGAAAGGGTAGGGTTGACACAACAACTCTTTCCATGTTACTTACTCAAATATCTGTAATAATATTGACAAATGATTTTCACCCCCTAACCCCCTCAATGGGGACATATTATTCCCCTTGAGGGGATATAGGGGTGGATAATTGACTACTTTCTTTTGCGATGTCCTTTAGGAGCAGTGTTTGAGTTTTCATCAATCCAATTAGAAATTATCAGACTAACATCATTTATTTTGTTCAATACTTCCCAAGAACTAAATCTCAAAACGGTGAACCCAATGGATTGAAGTAGTTCATCCCTTTTCTGGTCTCTAACTATTGCCTCTTCACTGTCGTGTGTAATCCCATCTACTTCAATAATAAGAAGCAGTTCAAGACAAGCAAAGTCAACAATGTACTTTAGAATTGGTCTCTCTCTTCTAAATTGATATCCAAGCATTTGTTTCTGACTCAACACATATTTCCATAGACATGCAGCAGATTTTGTCATGTTTTTACGATTTACTTTTGCTAAGTCTTTCAGCTGAATATTATAGTAATAATTGTTGGATTTTGAAGCTTTTTGCATCTCATGAATGTACAGTGTTTTTCACCCCCTAACCCCCTCAATGGGGACATGTTTTTCCCCTTGAGGGGATAGAAGGGGTGGAGTATGCCCATCCCTAATCCTTCCTATAAGTAAGGGTTAGGGAATGAATTCAGATAAGTATCTGAAGAAAGGGTTGGGTCAGAAAACATCATTTCGGTATGAATTTGTTGCCCCAATTGAGGCGACCACTTATGTGGAATAACAATTAATAATGTGGCGGCTGCTGGACAAAGCACGCGGAGTGATTGGGTTTGGTTTTACTCTTGTATGCCTTTAGTAGATTTGATTCCTTCACCAAGCTCAGTACATAGTGTTTTACGTCAAGCTGTCTGTCATTAGAAGAGACAAAAGCTCAACGGACAAGTGAGGACTAATGTCAAACCATCTTTGAAAGCTTATTAATTATTACTCACTGGTAGAGGAACATACCCATTATAGGCAGTTTCATCTTCGAAAACAACACCTTCAAAGTCAGTAACTACATTGTAGAGTGTATCCCGTTCGATGGGTGTTCTATTCACACCTCTGATCAATTTGACGAGTTCTTGTGTTGAGAGGGCTGGATTTTGCTCTTCGCTACCTGCCATGCTGTAGATTTTGGTAGTATCATCAATGGTGCCATCGAGGTCATCAACGCCATAAGAGAGCAACGTTTGCGCCATATTCCTGCCTATCATTGGCCAATACGCCTTGATGTGATCAAAGTTGTCAAGAAAGATTCTGCTAATTGCATACAGCTTCGTATCCTCGATTGCACTGACTTCTCCCAGGTGACTCATTTGATTGTCTTGGCTTCTAAACTTGAGAGGGATAAATGTTTGGAAGCCTCCTGTCTCGTCTTGAAGATCTCTGAGCTTGCTCAAATGATCGATGCGATGTTCTGTTTTTTCGATATGTCCATAGAGCATAGTAGCATTAGATCGCTGCCCTAATTTGTGCCATATGCGATGAATCTCTAGCCATTCTTCACCACTACATTTTCCTCCTGCTATCTGATCTCTAATCTCAGGGTGAAAGATTTCTGCTCCACCACCTGGCATACTGTCCACGCCTGATGCCTGAATAGCTTCCATCCCTTCTTGATAAGAGACTTTGGCTTTCTTGAAGATGTAATGATATTCGACAGGTGTAAGCGCTTTGATATGTAGTTCCGGACGATGTGCTTTAATAGCTTTAAACAGATCAGTATAAAATTTTAGGTCATACTGTGGTAGAACACCTCCTACGATATGGACTTCTGTTACAGGTTTATCATCATACTGCTTTATGATATCCAACATGTCTTCCATCGAATATTCCCAGCCTTCTGATCGCTTCTTTATTAGCCTGGAATACGAGCAAAATGTGCAAGTATAGAGACAGACATTGGTAGGCTCAAGGTGAAAGTTTCGATTGAAGTAGGTTGTATTTCCATGGCGCTTTTCGCGAATGTAATTAGCCAATGTGCCGAGATAGCCGAGGTCTGCACGATCAAAGAGATAGGCTCCGTCATCATCACTTATTCGCTCTCCATTCTGCACTTTACGTGCAATATCAAGGAGAGTGCTATTCGGTGTTGTTTTTTCAAAAAGTTTAGTGAAGTCCATGTGTTTTACATTGCTTTGCAATAGTAACAAGAGTTCGGTCATTTAGATTAATAAATATTCTATTTTTACCCGATGTTATCCATTTTGATACCTGTTTTTAATAAGGATGTTACCAAAATGGTCACCAAGTTGTACAAACAGTGTGAGCGTGCTGCTATTCCATTTGAGATTTTGGTCTATGATGATTGTTCAGATCAAAAATGGAAGGATAAGAATTCCGCTCTTTCGGCTTCTTTTGGCGTAAATTATCTCGAGCTCTCAGAGAATCTAGGTCGATCTAAGATTAGGAATTGGCTAGTCAAATCTGCAAGATATGATTATGTGCTTCTACTCGATTGTGATAGTAAAATTCTGAAAGCTGACTTTATCAAAAAGTATCTTGCTGTGAGAGATCAAGCTGATGTACTAAATGGTGGTAGAGTATATAGCAAGAAACAACCTCGTGCCAAGTCAAAATATCTACACTGGCTCTATGGTAAACAGAAAGAATCCAAACCGGCTAGAGTGAGGAATAAACAAGTCGTAAACTACTTCCACTCGAATAATATTTTTGCCAAACGGAGTATTTTGGACAGGCATAGATTTGACGAAAGTCTTCAAGGTTATGGCTATGAGGACCTAGTATTTGCACAGCGTCTCATGGATCATGAGGTTGCCCTTTTGCATATTGATAATCCAATTGAGCATCTGGGTCTTGAGACAAATGCAGTCTTCCTCAATAAGACTGAGAATGCCATCCAGAACCTTGTCCGTTTCGAGAGACAACAGGTATTGTTTAATACGCGTATGCAACGGTTGTCTGGTTCTCTTAGTCGATGGGGGTTAGAAGGCATAGTGAGAAAGTATGCAGCCAATAATGCTGAAAAGTTCAAGTCGGAGCTGATTGAGAATAAAGGATCATTATTCAAATTTCAAATGTATAAACTTAATAAATATTATGAATATAGAGATGTGTAAAGTGTTGTTAATAAGCAATATACTGGCATTCGCTTGGATGAGCACGGCCCAAGATACAATAGAAGAGTTTATGCAAACGCAAGCAGATGTGTCTTATACTCAAATTGAAGATAGCGATGAAGGATATCCCGTGTATGAGCTCTCAATAGTGCAGCCAGTTGATCACTTTGCTGTAGATGGTCCAACATTCACACAGAAAGTATTTTTGACTCATGCGGGTAAAAAAAGGCCTACAGTGATGAGTACCCAAGGATACAATGTGAGGAATAGACCGAATGAAATTGCGAGGATTCTAGATGGCAACCACCTTAATATAGAGCATCGGTATTTTGCTACATCAACGCCAGAGGACAAAGATTGGAAGTACTTAACCCTTGAGCAAGCAACTGCTGACTTGCATAAAATCAATCAATTATTCAAGCAATTTTATGATGATAAATGGGTAAGCACAGGGATCAGTAAAGGAGGACAGACTACGATATACTATAAATATTTTTATCCTGATGATGTAGATGTCTCAATACCTTATGTTGCTCCCTTTAATTATTCGATGGAAGACAAAAGGATTTACCATTTTCTAGATACCATTCGGACTGCTGACTGCAGGAAGAAAGTATTTAATGTGCAGAAGCTGCTCTTAAAGAAGAAAGACAAAGCACTGGAAAAACTACAATGGTATGAGATGGGTAAGCAGTTGAAGTTAGAGTACTTGGGCGACCTTGAGACTGCTTATGAATATGCAGTACTTGAGTATCCTTTTTCAGTATGGCAGTGGGGTACAAAGTGTGAAGATGTGCCAACAGACAAAGATCTTGATAAGTATATCCGACATCTTATTGATGTTGTAGGATTTGATTTCTACGTTGACCAGACTATGTCATTTTTTGCACCACATTATTACCAAGCAAGTACCCAAATGGGCTATTATGGTTTTCCTACAAGGAAATATCAAAAGTGGCTAGATAAAGTAGGGAAGAACCCGACAGCTAGCTTTCCACCTAAAGATGTTGATGTAACATTTGATGATACATTAATTAAGAAAGTAGATAAGTGGTTAAAGCAGGAAGGTAATGACATCATGTATATCAATGGACTTGGAGACACTTGGTGTGCGACGCGAGTAATTCCAACGAAGAGAGTAAATAGTGTTGAATTTAACCTCCCAGGAGCACATCATGGAGAAGCAAGAGTGAAGAATATGCCAGAGGCTATGGCTGCAGAGTTTGAAGAGACGTTAGAAAACTGGATAAACAGGCAGGTTGATCTCACTGTCTTAAAAGAAGAATAGGAGAAAGAGCTAGATGTCTTGTTGGAGCATGAGTTCTTCATTCTTGTATTTTGAAGGGCATTTCGTCAGAACTTCTGTAGCTACAAAAACATCATCATTCATACTGCCTGTCACTACAACACTTTCCGATCTTTCGAAATCTTGTGGTTTAGGCTTTGTGAGTACGACTTGATTGATTGAACCATCCATATCTTCTAAGAAAAATGAAAAGTAGTTTGGATCTTTTTCAGGATTATACACCATGTCTTTGGTAAGATCAAGCACTCCAGATATCTTTACTCTATTTCCAGACGACTTGGCATCATTAAAGGAAGCATATGTGCTCACATCTCCTGAAGCGGAAATAAACACCGCAACTGATGCTACAATAAGAACTAGTCCTATGATATAAGTTTTTTGCATGATGTCTTTTATTCTGTTACAAAGATAACGTCAAAAGGGCGAATCAAGTTTATACGCTGAAGAAGATAAATTGTGCTAGTCTAAGCATTATTACAACTTTTGTTTTACATTTGCAGCGTTAAAATCCCGTCGTTTGTTATCAAAGTAGCGGGTATGGATTTTTTTAACCATTTAAATTTTAATCATGCCAGTAAAAATCCGATTGGCCCGAAGAGGTCGAAAAAAGCAACCGTTTTACCATATTGTCGTAGCAGATAGCAAGGCAAAAAGAGATGGTAAATTTATTGAGCAAATTGGCTCATACAATCCTATGACATCTCCAGCGACTATTGAGTTGGATCGCGACAAAGCCTATGATTGGTTAACGAAAGGAGCACAGCCTACGTACACAGCAAGAGCAATACTTCGATTCAAAGGTGTATTGTATCGTAAGCATTTGATGAGAGGTGTGAAGAAAGGATCTTTCTCTGAAGAGCAAGCGATGAAGCTTTATGAAGAGTTCATCAATTCTAAAGATGCTAAGATTGCGAAGAGATTTGAGGAAGCTTTAGAGAAAAAGAAGCTACATTGGAAGCAGATTTCTGGAGAAATCAAAGCAGCGAAGAAGGAAGCGCCAGCAGAGATGGCTGCGGAATTTAGAGACAGCGAAGACGCTGGAGGAGAAGAAGAATAAGATATTAATTATTGTCAAGGCAGAGTTGTCTTGGCAAACTTATTGGATATAACAAACCTGACAGGGCCTAAAAATCTTGTCGGGTTTCTATTTTAATTAACGATCGCTATTTAACCTTTAACAGAGATATTATGGAAGCTTTGCACCCATCATATTTGGAACACCTTACTAAGCTTAAGGATGCTATTCAAGAATCAGAACTTCTTCAAGTCTATCTTGATGAAGAAGGAGATGAAGAATACAAACAGCTTGTAGAGACGTTCGAGCCACATATTCATCAATTGCATGAGTCAGTAACTTATCATAATCCTCTCCAAGTGTTGAGCCTGGAAAAGGCATTGTTAGATGATGGATTTGAAGGACTTTATATTCCAAGACTGCTTGGATACACTGTACTTAGAGGTTATGTTGGCGATGATGTGAAATTTTCTAAACCGCAAGATCATTTCAAAGACATTATTCTCTTTGCTTGTAATTCTCCAAACTTCGAGCAGATTCAAAAGAGAATTGGCCAAGCAATTCAAATTGGCTTTGCCTTAAGTAGTGATATATGGATTTCAAATTTGATTAATCAAATTGAAAACAAAAAAGTTAGAACATACCTTCAGAGCCAAAAGCTGTATAGATATCAAGATCAGAAGCAAAGACTTAGTGGACTAATTAAGTATAGAAAGCAATTCCAGTCATTAAGATTTATGACTGCCTCTTTTCCAGAAACCTTACAGGAGTTAAAAAGCGATTTCGAAGTACTGAGACATTTCTTGAAACTGCGTTATGAACAAGGATTTGAGAATGAAACGCTCACTCCTCATCTCAATGCATTCATCAGTAATTCAGCATTTTATGAGTCGAAAGAATTCCTCGAGTTACTCATCAGAATTGGTTTGTATTACCAATTAGATGATGCAGGTTCTGCTAAGTTTACAGAAGTGATAGATGCACTGAGAGGCCAGCATCCCAATTTTGAAACAGTCTATCTCGACCTTTTACTTGAGCATTGGAATGATGTCAAAGTTATTCCACTGGAAAGTGAAAAGAGGCTTGCGGCACTTGTTAGCAGATCGAATGCTGATAGAGTATCAAAGTATTACGATACACTAGACAAAGTGTATGGCAAAGGTTACGTCCATGATGAAGCTATTGAAGCTGTTGGCGAATACTACTACTCTAATGAAGGCCGCTCGGATGAGAATAGCAATATTAGAGCTGCTATCTTATCACAGATAGCTACTTTCTTAAATAATTTGGATGAAGAGACTTATGCAGATTATTTTGAAATACAAAAGACAATTACTAGGTACATAGACATCTTCAGTAATCAGCAATTCAACCAAGATGTCAAAGCATTAAGTCTAAAGTATATTAAGCGATTGCTTAAAGTCTATATTGATAAGAGAGGAAAAGACTATCAGGACATCAAAAAATTCGTCAAAACTACTTTCCTTGACCTAGGGTTTATGACAGAAAAGCAATTGGTTGAACTCTTTAAGACCAAGCGTAAGAAGAAGGAAGAATAGAACAAGAGTATGTTCTCTGATCTCATTTCGACTATTTCTGCTTATGTAAGATCTTTGGGTTTGATCTTGCTACCAACTAATCTGAAGTACTTGATGTTGTCCGGTATCATAAGCCTGATATTTTATGGCGTTGCACTCACAGGTATTTGGTATGGTGGAGATTATGTGACTGATTTCTTAACAAATAAGATATCAAATAGTACTGTTAGAGCGATTGTTGATACACTGTCCAATATTTTGTCTTTTGTAGGTCTTTCACTCATATTATTAGTGCTTTATAAACATATTATTCTTGTTTTGACAGGACCATTTATGGGACTGCTGTCAGCTAATATTGAAAAAAGAGAAGTAGGAAGCTCCAATCTCAAAGAAGATAAATTTGGACTTGGATATTCATTTTATCGGGGAATGAGGATTGCAGTTAGAAATATTATTAGAGAGCTCTTCTTTTCATTGATTCTCTTAGTACTGGGAGTGATTGTTCCACCTCTTGCAATAGTAACTACTCCATTAATTTTCTTGATTCAAGCATATTATGCAGGCTTTGCCAGCTTTGATTATTATCTAGAAAGGCATTTAGATTATAAGAACTCCATACAGTTTGTCAGAGGTAATCGCTTACTTGCAATGAGTAATGGCAGTGTTTTTTTGGCACTATTACTTATTCCTATTGTTGGAGCTTTTCTTGCACCAAGTCTCAGCACTTCAGCTGCTGCACTTGCTCTCAATAAGAAATTTTATTAATCCGAATTGCTTGATTTTTTCCCGTCTTTGATTGCAGGAGGATCACATAAATGCCATCAGTGACAGTATCGATTTCAAGAGAATCTGGTAGGTGATCACCTGATAACACTGTTTGTCCATTGATATCCAGAACCATATAGGATATTTGCTCAGTGGATTCTACTGAAAAATAGACTGTCGTATTTACAGGATTAGGAAAACACTGAGCCAGAGCTATGGACTCATCAGAGGTGCTATTTACTATCGGAACATTGAAGACAGTATCGATTACACAACCATTATTATCTTGAATTGTAAGGAGATAATCTCCATTGGCGAGATCATTAATATTTCCTGTAAAGGGAGTTTTGATTTCATCAATCAAGATAGTATAGTTTGCTGTTCCTCCAGTTACGATATATTGTATTGATCCAAGGGAGGAGGTAGTTTCTGGGAAGACTTCAAATGATAGACTCAAGACTTCGGGTTCTGTAATCGCTAAAGTATCAATTCGGTGCATGCAGCCATTAGCGTCGATAATTGTTGCACTATACTCTCCAGGACCTAAACCACTGAGGGATAGACTATCCATTGATCCATGCGACCATTGTACCTCAAGAGGCAGAGTAGCATTTTGTGTGCTAATTTCTATGGTTCCATCATTCCCACCGAAGCAATCAATATGCTCGAGTGATTCTACAGTATGAGTAATTTGGTTTGGTTCTTCTATCTCAACTTGGTTCGAAAGACCCGTGCATCCATTGGCATCTGTGATTGTTACATCGTAAATACCAGCCCCAAGTGCAATCAACGTATCTGTTGCACTATTTGTGATATGTTTGATGCCGTTACTCCAATTATAGTCGAACGGCTGACTACCGGCCTCTACGACCACTTCGATAGATGCAGTCGTGTCTCCTGCACAAACCAGTGATTGTTGTAGGGTTGCTTCTGAATTGAGAACTAAACCTTCAGTGTCGAGAAGAATATTGCGCAACGTTGCTTTGCAACCTAGATCATCAACCGCGGTCACACTATATGCTCCAGCTTTAACATCACTCAAGTGTTGAGTGAACGATAGAGGATTTGTATTCCATTGATATGATAGATTTCCTGACCCACCAGAGGTTTCAATTGTAATATTCCCATCTTCACTATCAATGCAGGTGGTAGGGTCTAGAGCTAGTAGTTCGATTGTTATTCGAGGAGGATTAATGATTTCTATAGGGTCGCTTACAATTTGACATCCTCTGCTATCTGTAATTGATAAATTGTACAGACCACCAGGAAGATTTATAATATCATCTTCTAATGCAGCATTGGACCATTTGTAGGCATAAGGTGGGGTGCCACCATCGACACTAATGAATATAGCTCCTTCAGTATCATTATGACAAGTATTTTGAAAGATGTCGTCAACGACAATATGCATAGAGTCTGGCTCCGAGACGTGTATATCTTCAATAATTTGGAAGCATCCACTATTCTGATCACTAATAGTTACAGCATAGGTGCCAGCATGTAATTGATTTCTTTGCTCACCTTCTGTCCCATCAGACCAACTATATCGAAGCGGGCTGTTTACCAATCCTTGCATACGTATTTCACCTGTTTCTTCTCCCACACATTTAACATCAGAAATTAACTGAACAGCTGCAAGTTGTTCTAATTCAGGTGACAACTCTAAAGGCGATATAATGGTCCTGCATCCTGCATTGTCTTCTAGTGTTGCCTGGTATATACCAGCCGATAAATTATCAACTTTAAGTTCCTCATCTCCATTTGACCATAAGATTGAGTAACTATCTTCTTCTAATCCTACTGCCAGCTCTATTGAACCATTATCTATTCCATGACAACTTGGGTCGTCGAGTGAAAGTACAGTATATGGTATTGAATAAGTGTGAAAGATTTCGATCTCGTCAGTAAACGAAGTGCATCCTAGTGCATCTGTGAGAGTTGCAGAATAATATCCTGTAGTCAATCCTTCGATTCTGTTGCCACTTTCTCCATTATCCCACTCAATGAGATAGGGTGGAGTACCTCCAATTACCTCAATTTCGATTAGGCCAATTGCATCATCTAGGCAAGTATTGGAGAAAAAATCAGTGAGGACATACTCCATTGACAGTTTGCCCACATCATCTGTGAGCCCATTGCAGTTTTCATCTATTCCATTGCAAGGCGTTTCTATTTTGCCTGGATTAATGTCAAAATCTGCATCATCACAGTCTCCACCAACATCACTTAAGTTAGTTTCAGATTGGCTGAAGTTACACCCATATCTTGGTTGGCTTGAATCACCATAACCATCACCATCAGCATCCACATAAGAAGTAATGGAAGGGTGGAATGGATCTGCTCCTTCAAGAAGGGTGATTTGATCAATCGAAATGCTAGAAGCAGGATTTGCATCAAGTCGGCCTGTAAGTATTATTCTGATTGTCTGCCCAATGTAGTCTGACAAATCTAGATACTGATCATTCCACATTAGATCAGATGTACTAGAGATTGTCATTAAGGAGGTGAGTTCTTGAGTTTCTTGATTTTGAATTTTAAGTTCAATTTGAGCATCGTCACCGTAAATTGCAGTATAAAAGTGCATGCCACATGTTTCTGCATTTTGAGTGATTACAATACAGTCTGAGGTAAGAACTCCTTCGCCATTGGACGGACAGCTTTGACCAGGACTCTGTAGGGTTAAGAAATCTGCAAATCCAAAAGCTCCATTGATAGGCAGATTGTCTCTTACATTGTTTGAGCGTATGGAAGGAATCCAATCTAAGTCATCTTCTAAGTTGTTTTGCCAAAATGTATTTAGCCGGCAGGTATTGAGGCAGAATAAACTGCAACTATCAAGGTCATTGAATGTAGAAACATGGAGAGCAGCAGAACAGAGAGTATTGAATCTGAATGTACAACTCAAAGGAGATATCAGTTCTTCAGAGCATTCATTAGCTAGATAGAAATCATAAGCGGTATCTGCTGAGAGGTTAGTCAAGGTGAACGTATTAGATTGATTACATTCAATGTATTCAGCATTTCCAAGCATAGGATCAAATCCTTCAGGCCCATAGATGAGTAATACTCGATTACATCCAATGGATGGATCCCAAGAAATTGAAGCTGAATTTTCTGTAATGTTTGAGATTTCGGTAATTAAAGGAACTTGACAAGTCACATTCGAAAAAAACAGTTCCGCATGTTGAATAGTACCAACGTCACCTGAAGCACGATCACAAAGCACTAATTCCCAAACCCCATTATAAGGTGGATTGAACAAGCTCATCGGATCCAAAGGCCTAAAATTGCCTATAAGATTGCTATTCCCATTTGTCAGTGGAGCACAAGCACGATCATTGAATTGTGTAGACTCTGTGCATGATTCATCTTCCGGATTGCCAAAGTGCTGTGTGAATACACCTTGATGACTCACTAAGTCTATTGATTGTCCACTAGGTGCGGTTAGGGCTAACTTGAGATCAGCAGGCCAGTCATGATCAATGATTAAGCTGAAGTATTCAAGGCTCTGCGTATCATTAATTCCGGACACATACATCTTGAACCTGCTCTCTACTGGACAGCCATTATCTCTAATACTCAAGTTTAAATTACAGGATTGTTCATTGTCTATCATGGTTTGGAAGGTGTATGGTCCATTCCAATCACTTTCTGACTCGTTACAATTTGCCTTGATAAATAATATATAGTCTTGACCAGAAAGCAGGTTATTCAGAGTTACTTCGTTGGTATTAGATTGATGGATAAAGAGTTCTTCCCCAAGAGATTGATCAACAGGTCTATATCTTAAGGTGTAGCTTTCTGCAGATTCTTCATTGATATCCAACCATCTCACATGAGTAGAAAAGAGGGTAGAGTTATCGAAAAAATTAATAACTGGTGGTTCGCAAGATTGTGACGATGCAAACACTGTGTGCGTGAGCAGAATTCCTATGATATAGTGTTTGATTCGTAGCATGTTGGTATTCTTACCTAACCACTCTTAATAACGAAATTGATCATCCTATTAGGAACAACAATAGTCTTTACGACTTCTCCCTCTGATAACCATTTTTGCATAGGGCTAAGTGCCTTTGCTAATTCGATTAGTGTGTCTTTGTCAGTATCTGGACTTGTTTCTAAGTCAGCTCTTTTCTTACCATTAACACAGACTGGATAGATTATGCTGTCTGATTGTAGATATTTTTCTTCAAAAATTGGGTATTCACTCAGATGTATACTAGAGGTATTACCTAATTCCAGCCAAATGTGTTCAGTAAGAAACGGAGCGAATGGAGCGAGTAATTTCAATAAAGGTTGCAATACTTTCTTGCTACTAGTCTGACTCTTTTTTAGTTCATTTACGGCTACCATAAAAGCTGAAACGCAAGTATTAAAAGAGAATCCTTCAATATCCTTCTTCACTTTCTGAATAGCTTTATGCAGTGTAGCTAGTTGTTCTTTAGAAGCATCCTCATCGGTTACTCTCAGTGTTTGGTTTTCATCAAAATACAGACTCCAGAATTTCTTGATGAATTTTGAAACACCTTCTATTCCATTCGTATCCCAAGGTTTGGATTGCTCTATAGGACCGAGGAACATTTCATACATCCTAAAACAGTCAGCTCCATATTGTTCAATAATGTGGTCCGGATTAATCACATTATACTTGGACTTAGACATTTTACCTACTTCACTGTGGGTAATGAGTAGACTGTCGTCACCTGTTTTTGATGTGAACTTTCCATTTTGAAAAATACCCTTACTGCATTCGAAAATTGCATCCTTGTATTCTGGCCTCCAATCTAGAAATTTTTTAATGCCATCAAGATTGATGTGGGAGTTTTCACTTCCATAATCAGTAACAAAGTCTATATGAATAGGTATAGGAGTGAAGTGTTCTAAGCCTTCTTGTTTTGCCAATCCTGCACAAAGGAATCTATTACTTCCATCATGTTTGTTTTTATCAAGATATATTGATTCGATTACTCCTTGAATCATCCCTTGATTGATGAGCTTTTTGAAAGGCTCTTGAGTAGGAACATATCCGAGATCATAAAGGAATTTGTGCCAGAATCTGCTATACATCAGATGACCAACAGCATGTTCGGTACCACCTATATAGAGATCTACTTCCTTCCAATAATTTACCGCTTCTTCTGAAACGAAAACGTCATCGTTGGTACTATCCATATAGCGTAAAAAATACCAACTTGAACCTGCAAAACCAGGCATGGTATCTGTTTCTCTTTTGCCGGAGTCCGTGTTCGTCCAGCTCTCTACTCGTGCAAGAGGTGACTTACCTTCTCGTGTTGGTTTGAAATCTTCTAATTCCGGAAGCTCTAAAGGGAGTTCTGCTAGAGTTAGTGTCTGCGCTATTTGCTCTCTGTTATAGACGATAGGGAATGGTTCGCCCCAATATCTTTGTCGTGAATAATTAGCATCTCGAAGCTTATAATTTCTTTGCCTAGATCCGACACCACTATCATAAAGCCTTTGAATAGCAAGTTTAATAGCTTCTTTCACTTTCAGACCATTCAGGAAGTCAGAATTAATCATTCTGCCTACCTTATCCCCAATCTGAGCATCTGGAAATTGTGATTTATCTTGTACTTGAGTGATAGGTAGATCAAACTGTTTGGCAAATCTATTATCTCTAGCATCTTCAGCTGGAACTGCCATTATAGCTCCAGTCCCATAATCCTTAAGCACATATTCGCTTATCCAAATGGGTAAAGGATTTCCCGTAAAGGGATGCTTTGCAAAAGCCCCAGTGAATGCTCCACTTACTGTCTTTTGCTCTGCCATACGATCTATTTCAGACTTTGCAGATGCCATAGCAACATAAGCTTCTACTTCGGCTTGTTGGCCAGGTGTTGTAATCTCCTTGACAAGATCGTGTTCTGGAGCAAGAACCATATAAGTGACACCAAATATTGTATCAGGTCTCGTAGTGAAGACTTCGATAGCATCGTCACTATTCTCCAGTTTGAAGAACACCTGAGCACCTGATGACTTACCTATCCAATTGCGTTGAATTGTTTTTAATGATTCACTCCATTCAAGCGTATTGAGACCTTCTAATAGTCTCTCAGCATATGCAGTAATTCGAAGAGACCACTGCAGCATTGGTTTCTTTATCACAGGATATCCACCTCGCTCAGAGACACCATCTTTGACTTCATCATTTGCTAAGACTGTCCCTAACTCCTCACACCAATTGACAAAAGACTCTTTACGGTAGGCAAGACGATACTGCATGAGTAGCTGGGCTTGCTCTACGGCTGTCATAGCCTTCCATTCTTCACTGGTAACATTAGTCTCATTCCCACCAAAAGCAGTGAGTTCCGAAGTCCCTTTCGCACCTAGATGCTTAATCAAATCGGCTATCGGTTTAGCCTTGTTTGACTTCGTGCAGTAATAATGCTCAAAGAGCTGGATAAATATCCACTGTGTCCATTTATAGTATTTGGGATCACAAGTCTGGACTTCTCTACTCCAATCATAATCGAAGCCAATATTATCTAATTGCGATCTATATTGTTGGATGTTTTTTGCTGTGGAGTCTGCAGGATGAACACCGGTCTGTATCGCATATTGTTCGGCAGGCAGACCAAAGGCATCATAACCCATTGGATGGAGAACATTGTAGCCACTCTGTCGCTTATATCTACTGTAAATATCTGAAGCTATATAGCCAAGAGGATGTCCAACATGAAGACCAGCACCAGATGGATATGGAAACATATCTAGCACATAGTATTTCGGCTTCGAGGTATTAACTTCAACTTTGTAGACTTCTTGGTCTTTCCAAAAAGCTTTGACTCTTGCTTCTGCATCACGATGATTATACTGCATCTCTTTGTTATTGTATCGTCCGGTATTTAACTATTGTTGGTTGATCATTTCGAAATCCCCATGCCTCTGTCCACTGACCTTTGTCATTCTTTTTTGTGATAGTATAGGTCTCTGTAAAGTTGATAGTACCAGCTTTGTCTGCTACTGTCATTGAGACTTCATTGCCATCCTTGTCAAAGCCAAACCTGTAGACTCTATCAATAGTTCCACTTGCTTCTTTAATAATTTTTTGCACCCGATTTCCATTCTCATCGTAGCTAGATTCTTCAATTCTAAGCACCTCATTCGAAGTTCCTTCCAGACCTACATTCCTTGTTTGTTTACCATCTTCATTGGTGAAAATATATTTACTCAATAAAGTATCATCAGCATCGTAATAATCTGAACTCGTTGGCAAATCGCCATCTTTATGATAACTGTATTTTTCTATAGCTTTGAATTCTCCAGTTTTCTCAAAAAACTTTCTCCATTCTGGTCGATCTGGACCTTTATATCGTGTTTCTTCCTTATAGACTAATGATCCTTTCTCTGCATTGTTTTTATCTCCTTTGATCGAGTAGATTTCGACTGTTTCAAGATAGCTTGTATTTTGTTCGGGGCTCTGGCAAGAAATGATCAGAATGAGAAAACTAAAAATTATAATCAGGTATTTGAGCATGCTATTACTATTTAAGTGTGCAAAGATAAGATACTCCCTGTTGACAATCTGACTAGAAGAGACTTTGGATTTTAGAAATAGTAAGACCTGAAATCTCTAAAGATATCATCAAGCATCTCATCAACCATTTCGTCTTCAAAGTCACAATCAGGGAAGTTTGTAAAACTCACATTAGTTGGTTTAGCTCTATGATCACCAGTGTATTCATTATACTCACAAGTCCTTTGATCAGTAGCGGTAATTCGATTAGAGTAATAATTACAATCTCCTGTGATGCTTGAAGCATCTACACTTGCACTCCATCTACCATCAAATACAATTGTTTTGTTGAATACAGTACCATAGACCTCTTCATAAGAAGGTACTTCTATAACATTACCTTCTTCATCTGTTGTAGTAGTCGTACCAGTCTGAATACGTTCTGATACTTGATATGAAGTGGATTGCTCTGATTCAATGATATTCAGATTTTCAAAACGAACATCAAGGAAGCAATCCATTTTGCCACTTGGATCGTAAATATAAAGGAGGTAACCTCGCTGCCCTTCAAGTCTTGAGAATTTGGTGTCAATATCCCAGTTGTATCTAATGTCAAATGGGGCTTCTGCATTAAACCCAATCCTTACAAGAGCACCTTGCAATGCTATTTCAGTTAAGCTATCTAGCTCTGCGCTATTGCCCCCATATTTTTTGACCTTTTTAAAATAGGCATAAGACTGTTGCGCGTCAGATTTATCATTTTTTGCTTCATATTTAGCCAAGTCCTCTTTCGCAAATGTCCAATATTGGTCTCTTATGGTTGTTTTGGTTTCTGCTTTGAGTAGACCTATAGAATCTACACGAGTCCTAAGATCAGAGCCAAAGTATGGTTTGCCCTTTGAGGCTAATTCATCTAAATAGCTGTATTCCTCGTAAATGAGCTCTAAGTCAGAAATCGATGAAGATTTTGAGAGTTTATCCATCACTTGATTGGATTCAGAATAGATGGCATCAAAAGCTGCGTATAATATGTTTTTATCTTCTCGGGTTTGCTTCCCTTTCGCCATTTTTTTCACAACTGCTGTATAAGCTTGCTCGTATTTTCCCTTTTCAAGGAGGGTTTTCGTTGATTTGCATTGTATCAAAACCAAAACCGCGAAAAAGTATGTGGAGAACCTAACTGTGTTTTTTACTGCCTTCGTAAATGTCATAACAAAAGTATTTAACCGGTATAGCTCCGTTAAGCAACTCATGCCGCTTGGTAGTCTTCAAACCAATAAATTTCATTGCGTCAAAGTGACCTGAAAGAATCCAAATTTGGCAATCAGTGTAGTGCTGTTTGAGGACATTTCCTATTTGTTGATAGAATCCAAGAATATCATCTACTTCTAGTTTGTCATCATAAGGCGGATTAATAATCATTAATAGATTATTATTAGCCTTACTCTTCAGAAAGTTCTGCCTTTCAATGGTGACATGAGTCTGATCAAACGCTTCAAACTTGCTGAAGTTTTCTTGTACTTTTCGGGTGTTACTCAGTTGCTTATCTCTATTGATGAGTTTTGCCTTCTTAGAACTTGTATCTATCTGGCTCTGTGCTTCTTCAATGACGGTCTTCCACATTTCAGGTTTGAAGTGAGACCAATTCATCATGCTAAAATTTTCTCTAAAATACCCTGCTGGGATATTATACTGCATCATGAATGCTTCCATGCCAAGAGTGCCACTCCCGCACATTGGATCCAATAAGTCTTGAGACCCATCATACCCTGCCAGTTTTAATAGTCCTGCTGCAAGGACCTCACTCAGTGGTGCGGAGACTTGGTGAATCTTATAGTTTCTCTTATGTAATGATTCTCCGCTACTATCTAGAGATACTGTACAGTTTTGCTGGTAAATATGGATGTTGATTCTGATGTCAGGGTCAATTCTCCTAGCATTTGGTCTTTTGTGAAATTTCTTTCTGAATCTATCTACGATCGCATCTTTAGTTTTGAGTGCAACATATTGGGAATGAGTGAATGTTTGAGAGGAGACAACAGCATCCACAGTAAATGATTGTTTTAAGCCAAAGTAATCTTCCCAAGGAATCTTGCCAATAAAATCATAGAGTTCTTCTTCATCTCTTAATCTGCTTGCCTTGAGTTTAACAAGAAACCTCAATCCCAGTCTACTGCAATAGTTGCACTTATAGAGGGTAGTTGTATCACCTTGAAAGGTTACACCTCTTTTCACTTGTTGGATTTCTGTTCCACCGAGCTCTTCAATTTCCTGAGCTAGTAATGCTTCAAAACCAGCATAACACTTTGCAAGTATCTTCATCTTAGGTTTGGATTACTCCTGGGTTAAATGGTTTGATTGGAGCCCGTGAACACATTTTTAGGGCTTCCGAGAGAATCTCTCTTGTTGATCTCGGGTCAATGATTTCGTCAACCCAAAGTCTTGAAGCAGCATAATACGGTGTTGTTTGCGCATTATAGCGCTCTTCAATTGTCTTTATCAAAGCTTCTTCCTCTTCCTTACTGACAATTTCTCCTTTTTTCTTGGCAGAAGAAAGCTGAATCTGTGCCAGTACTTTAGCCGCTTGGGATCCACCCATAACAGCAATCTTTGCGGATGGCCATGCGACTATGAGTCTCGGATCATAAGCCTTACCGCACATAGCATAATTTCCTGCACCATAAGAGTTTCCAATTACGATACTAAATTTAGGAACTGTACTATTCGCTACAGCATTCACCATTTTGGCCCCATCTTTTATGATGCCTCCATGCTCCGAACGGGTTCCAACCATAAAGCCAGTGACATCATGGAAGAAAAGAAGAGGAATATTTTTCTGGTTGCAATTGAGAATAAATCTTGTTGCCTTATCAGCACTGTCAGAGTAAATCACCCCGCCAACTTGCATTTCTCTCTTACTAGTTTTGACAATTTCTCTATTATTAATGACAATACCTACAGGCCAGCCATCTAACCTTGCATAAGCGCAATGGATGGTTTTCCCATATTCCTCTTTATAATAAACCAAACTATCAGCATCAACAAGACACTCTAATATCTTCCGACTGTCGTATGGTTTTTTTCTTGATTCTGGTAAATAACCCAATATATCCTTTATTGGGAGAGCTGGTTTCTTCGAAGTCTTACGTTCATATTGGACTGGATCTGTAATTGATAATTTGTCCATGATGTCCTTAATCTTATCGAGACAAGATTTATCATCTTCCATCATATAATCAGTAACTCCAGAAATTTGGCTGTGCGTAGCTGCTCCACCCAAAGTTTCCTTGTCGACATCTTCTCCGATAGCCGCTTTGACTAGGTAAGGGCCTGCAAGAAAAATACTCCCTGTGTCTTTCACAATGAGTGCTTCGTCTGACATGATTGGAAGATATGCACCTCCTGCAACACAACTACCCATTACAGCTGCTATCTGCGATATTCCCATGCTGGACATGACTGCATTATTTCTGAAGATTCTTCCAAAATGTTCCTTATCAGGGAAGATTTCGTCCTGCATGGGCAAATAGACACCAGCACTATCAACCAGATAAATGATTGGCAGTTTGTTTTCTATTGAAATTTCTTGAGCTCTTAAGTTCTTTTTGCCAGTGATTGGAAACCATGCACCTGCTTTAACTGTGGCATCATTTGCAACGACAATACATTGAATGCCGCTGACATAACCAATCTTGACAATCACTCCACCAGCTGGGCAACCACCTTCGTTGGGGTACATCTCATAACCAGCCAAATGCCCAATTTCGAATGCAGGAGCATCATCGAATAGATAGTCTATGCGTTCTCGAGCAGTAAGTTTACCTTTAGCATGCTGCTTATCAATGCGTTTTTGACCACCTCCAAGGGCAATTATTTCCTTGATGCGGTTTAGCTTGGAAACCAGTAATTCTCCTTCGTCTTTATTCTTCTGAAATTCTAAATCCATACATTATTTATGACACAGTCCCAAGGTAATTAATTTTTGCTGATCAAATCAAATGAGGTAAATTGTATAATGACAATTTGAGAAAAAATTGAGTTGCTTGTAGCGAATTTGGACTTAGAGTCATTTGATTAATAGAAATGCAAAATAGAATGCAAAAATATATACCAATAATTACTTCGAAAATAAGAGTCTTGCTTGGATGTTTGTTACTCTTTGCTTTTGGCAGCTGTTATGATAATTATGATAACACAGAGACTGAAGAACAGGTCATTGACCTACCTGCTATTAAAACTAATGCGGACTTAAGTGGATCATTAATAACAGATACTGGAGACATCATTTCAGACTATGAATTAAGAATAAATGAAGATGTATTTGAGGTGTCTCAAACAGAATTCAAAGTTTCTCTTGCAAACGTCAATAAGATTAACCAGCTCATTAGAGTCTACAAAGACGATGCTTTATTGAGCTTGGCAAACCTACCATTACTTGCAGGTGAATTACATACAGTAAGTCTCCACCCACTAACTCAAGTTGAGGAAGTAGTTGTACAGAGTGGACAAATGCAAGTCACTCTTGATAATGTTGTGACAATCAATATATCTGGAGATGATCTTCTAGCAGAAGATGTTGTTAATTTTACGTACTCCAAAGCAACCGAGCATTTAGGCTATACTGGGGTTGTGGACGGTGAGCGGTTGGTTTTAGACCATGAGCTGACATTTGTTACCGATCTCTTTGACAAAGCTAATTTGGATCTTATAATGCAAGTTGATATCCTAGCAATTGAAGAGACCACGGCTTTTGGATTATTTGTATTCGATAGGGTAACTCAGCTTTGGACTTTGGTTCAGCAAATTGAAAGCACAAATCAAACAATCAATGTGCCATTCAATGAGCTGTACAGCCTTGCTTATTTCACGCCGTGCATCATTCTTGAAGGGCAGTTGGATTACAACTCAAGAGCAATTACTTACCAAGAGGTTGAAATTATTAACCCAAGCTTAAGTGAGTCATACAAACATTATTCAACACACTCAGGAAGGTTTATTGGTTTTTTAGAAGAGAATACACAACCCACATTAGCAATTAATCAATGTGAGATGAATAATCAATCCGTTGTAACCACTCAACAAATGGATTTAAGTCAGTCAGTCAACTTGGATCAAGGAGATTATAACTTCTTAACAATTTCAACGGAAGTTGTGGATTGTAATTCAACAAGTCAGAACGATCACTTTACCGTTCTCAATGTCAATGATGAGAAACATATACTAAGATCAGCTGAGGAAATAAATGTAATTATTTGTGACAATGAAACAATAGCGTTAGAGTCGACACTAGAGAATGGAGATCAATTTACTCTGCCTTGGGAAGCAGATTTAGTAGATCCTATCGTCTTTATGCCACAATGTAACTCAATGCTTAATGGCTTCTCACACATTGAAATAAAAGGGCAAGAAAAAAGTTATCCACCATTTACAATTCAAAGGTCTGAAGGACAGATAATTCTGACGGCGCAAGATGGGAGTTTTCAATTGATTCTACGAGATGACAAAAAAGGCTTGTACAGTGTTGAGCAAGTTGGATTAGTGATTGATGATCCAGGATTTGGTGATCAAGGATTCGCTGTCAGTTGTGGTACATCACAGCTTGGATGTGGACTTGACTACTGTCACGTAACTCACCTTGATCAAGGATGGTTCAGAGTAAGCTTCTCCGGTACTGTATGGATGCAAACTTTGGCAGGGCAAATAACAGCTGGGAATTATCCTGTTAGAGGGAATATTCTCATCCAACAATAATAGCTACTGTAGACTAACAAAAACGTGAACGAAAATCAAATCATACAAGGCTGTAAAGCAAAACGACGAGATGCTCAAATGCATTTTGTCAATACATACTCGAATATGCTATTTGCTGTATGTAAGAGGTATGCTAAGGATTATCACACATCGCAGGATTATTTGCAAGAGTCTTTAGTTCATATTCTAAACAATATTGAGAAGTATCAAAGCAATGATAATTTCAAAGGTTGGATCCATACTGTTACAGTCAGGAAGTGTCTAGTCCTGCTAAGAAAAGAAAAGAGGAACATGTTCAATGAGTTGGAAGAGAATTATGACGCAATTCAGAATGAAAATGTACACTACCAATTAGAAAAAGAAGAAGTCTTGAAGTTCATGGAAGAGCTTCCAGATAATTATAGAATAGTCATCAATATGTATCTCATTGAAGGGTATTCGCATAAAGAAATAGCAGATCACTTAGGGATAAGTGAAAGTTCTTCAAGAACATTTTTAACTCGGGCCAGAAGAAGGATTCAAGAAGCATTTGAAGACAATGAGGTCTCATTATTTAGAGCATCTTAAATAGAATAAAGATGGAATTTAATAAGAAGGAAAAATATATAAAGCAAGTCATAGAGAATCAAGAATTCAAACTTGATACCATGGATCTTTGGAATGCAATTGAGGATAGAGTAGAGAAGACTGAAGAGACGAATAGGAAAGGGTTTCTGGCAATCTTCTTTCCTTTTTTACTCGGAGCTTTTCTAGTCGCAGGACTCTGGATGTATTTTTCTATAGATGAGAAAGGACAGAACAAAGTCACTCTACAATCTGCTAGTGCAGAACAACATGAACTTCCAGCACAAGGAGAAAAAGGCAACAACGAGCAAAAGAATAGTGCTGAGACAGAGAAGTCGCAAGAACTCTTGGAGGAGAATTCAGCGTTAGCTATTTCCACTAAAAACGTATCTAGACCGCATGCTCAATTAGAGCTAAATACAAAGACTACAGAGCCTAGAAGTAGTGTAAAAACAAATGCAGAGAATGAACGATTAGGAGAAAATGCTTTACCGATACAGGACGCTTATGCGGTTAATCCACATGGTGGAACTCTTACTCAAACAAGTAATGCAAGTAGAGCTTTAGCAGATCAAGAGGAGAGTCGATCTCAGAGCGAAAATAGAGATCAAGAGTTCAATAAACTCAGAGCACTTACAGTTATCGAGGACCTAAAAAGCATAATGCGATTGACTACATTTTTAGAAGCGCCGATTGATCAAAGAGAAATGACAATAGAAGATTTTGTAAGACCTGGAACAAGTTTTCCAGGGAGATGGAGTCTCTTCGCAGGAGCTGGACCTAATCTAGTCCAAAGTGATTTTGAAACTGCAGGTGCACCGCGCATTGAAAATGAATTACTGAAGGAAGAAAATCTAGTTGGCTACAATTTTGGCATTGGTCTAGAATATAAAACAAAGCGACAATGGCAAATGAGAACACTATTAGATCATTCCACTATTGTGTCAAGATATCAAAACAATGAAGAAGTTGTCTTTCAAGCTTTCGAAGAAGGAGTAACCCAAATATTCGAAGACCCAGTAAATGGGATTAGTGAAACAAGTGGCCAAGTGCTGACTGAGTCAGAAGTGGATTATGATCTCAAATGGCATAGAATGCATAGCAAATTTGGTGTAGCGTTTTCGTTTGGGAAAGCATTTACAATAGGAAAGCGATTCACTTTTGATCTGAATGCTGGAATACGAGCCAACTTATGGAACACGCATAAGGGATATTATTTTGAAGAAGCAAATGTGCCCTTTAAAAAATTCGAAACAGAATCAAATTATACGCAGGAAGTCAGTGCTCAGCCGATAGTAGGACTAGTGATACATTTAAAATTAAATCCATACTGGTCTATAGGAATTATTTCTGACGCTAACCTGACTCGATATCAACTTTTGAATAGTCAATCAAATTATCAAATCAAAAACTCCCAATTGAACACTTTGTTTGTGGTGAAACGAGAACTCAATTGGGAGAAATAAAATTTTTTATCAGAACTAAAAACTAAAATTATGAAAAAATATTTTTACACGCTGATCTGTGCTTTGTTCACAACCGTGAGTTGTCTTGCGCAGAACCTTTGTACAGATAACTTAGTAACCTCCCTGGATCCATTTGGAATGGCTAATATCACTGCAGAGATGGTATTGCTTGGTAATATGGAAGATTTTAGTGATTTGGATTGGCAGAATTTATCATTGTCTTGTGATGATGTTGGAGATGTTGAGTACACTATAAATGGTAATTTTCAAGGTGCTCCTTTTTCTTGTGCAGGTACAATTGCAGTTGAAGACAAATCTCCTCCGGTACCAGTCTGTATAGCAAATGGTGCTATCTTGATTCCTTCTAATGTAAGTGAAGTGCAATTAGATCCGGCGGCGTTTGATTTTGGTTCATATGATAATTGTACAGATGTAACACTAAGTCTTGCACCCGAAACAGCATCAGTTTCAGATATAGGGTCAGTAATCAATGTCTATCTTAATGTGGTTGATGGCTATGGGAACTCTAATTACTGTATTTCAGAACTCGCAGTTTTGGAGGGAAATCCTACGCTCATTTGCAATGCTCAACAGAATGTGCATATAGAAAATGGTAGCCCTGTAACCTTGGAGCCAAGAGATCTTTTGGCAAATGAGAACCCATATTTTGGTCTATTGTCACTAGAAATAACTACAGAGCAAGAGGAAGTAATTCCAAATAACACTATTACTCAGGATCATGTAGGATTGACATTGTTATATGAGATAACCGATGTCAGTACAAATAACACATGTTGGGGTCAGATTGAGGTCACTGGAATAGTTGCTGGGGAAGGTAACGATCTTCTTGCATGCAATGATCACGTGTATGTTTCAGTAGTATCAGGAACAACAGTTGAGATTACTCCAGATATGTTGCTGGAGGGAGGACCCTATGATTATACAACAGTAGTTGTAGACCTGACAGATCAGAATGATAATGCTTTGCCTAGTTCTCCTGTTATTGATAGCTCTATGGATGGTCAACTATTGAATGCGCAAGTCACAGACACAGTGACAGGGGTATCTTGTTGGGGTCAAATAGAGGTGCATGCTATTTCTGACTTCTTTATCTGTGATACACAGTCTCGTTGTACTGAGTTTTCTGATTGTAATGGTGGTCATTCAGATCAAGATCATGTTGAGTGGCCTTGCGATCTTGAGTTTTACTTGGATGAATTTATAGAAGCAGGTGATGTATCTGCTTTGATTTCGCCTGACGCTTTAGTGAATGAATTAGGTGCAGATGCTCTAGATAGTGGACCGAATCTCATTGATGTCAATGATAATCTAATTGGAGTTAACTATTCTGATCATGTTTTCACTTTTGCAGGGTTATACAAGATATTGAGAACATGGACCGTGGTAAATTGGCAAAATGGAGATGTCTATGAGTATGTGCAAATCATTAGATTAATCTTTGCTCCAGGCTCTATTGAGTGCAGTCAAAATGTTGTTGTTTCTTTAACTGGTTTTGATGGTACGGCTTCTCTTTTTCCTGAGATATTTGTGAATCTCAACTCTGCTGCAATTGATGATCTGGTATTCTATCCTGAGAGCGTAGATTGCAGTAACATTGGTGAGAACATGTATCATGTTTCTGGTACTATTGCTGGTGAGGCTTTCCTATGCGAAGGGACCTTTACCGTGGAAGAAAAATTTCCACCAGTAGCAGTTTGTGTAGCAGAGTTGTCACTCTTTTTCGAAGAAAATGTGGATACAATGTATATCACCCCAGATATGATAGATAATGGTTCTTTTGATGTTTGCTCTGATATTAGCATGTCTGTAAGTCCTGAGTTTATCACTTCAGATCAATTGGGTACAATTGTAAATGTAACATTGACGGTAGAGGATGATCATGGGAATTGGAATTCATGTTGGACGCAAGTGGCAGTTGGATTTGAAGGTAATACTACTTTGGTATGCTTGGCAAATATTACGCTTGTTCCAAGTGAGAATGGAACTCAATTGTATGTAGAGGATTTTCTAGCACTACCTTATAGTGGTGAGACAGTATTGGAGGTTTTAGATCCAGATGGAAACGCTATTCCTAATAACATAGTGACTAATGATCATCTTGGGATGACATTAACTTATGTTGTTACAGATCCGAATAATGGTAATTCATGTTGGGGTACTATCGTAGTCCAAGGTTTAGGAGGATTCTTTATTTGTGATACACAGCCGAGGTGTACAGATTTTACTGGATGTGAAGGAGGACACTCAGCAAATGACAATATTGAATGGCCATGTGATATCGAATTAAGTATTCCTGCAGTTGACTTTGTGCAAGATTTATTTGCAGTAGCAGATCCTGATAACTTGCATGCGACATATGGTGTTGATAATGCAGACACCTATCCACAAATCGTGAACCACGATGGGGAAGGAGTGTCATTTGCTTATTCTGATACCGTTCTTGAGACAGGAGACCTGATCAAGATAATAAGAGAATGGTCTGTGTTGCATTGGACGACAGGGGAGGTGTATACTTACATTCAGATTATTAGATTAACAATAGCTCCAGTAGCAAATAGTGAGGATCAAGAGTTTGCTCAGGATATTGAAATTACTGTCTTTCCAAATCCTGTGATTGAGATGCTACAACTTTCGAAAAATGGGACATCTCCTCAAGGACAGACTGACATTTTCACTATTAGTGGTAATCAGGTATTAAGCTCTGAAGGAAGAGATCAAATCAATGTAGGACATTTACAAGAAGGTATGTACCTATTAAGATATACAGAAAATGGTCAAGTATCGACGCAAGTCTTTATGAAGAACTAGTGGATACATTCCACGGAATACGTGGGAGGACATCTGATGTTCTCCCATTCTTTTGATTTAATAGAATATGACAAGAATAGGATTACAAGTAGGTATAATGATGCTCTTTTCTCAGTTAATGCTGGGGCAGTGTGTCAATAATTTGAATATCTCAATGGGGCCTTTAACACCTTTAGTGACTCTATATGCTGAACAGGTCTTGGAAGGTGATATTTCAGAATACTCCGATTTGAGTTGGGATGAGTTGATCTATAATTGCAATGATTTAGGAACAATACCATATTCAATATCTGGACTCAGGAATGGAATACCATTTAATTGTAATGGCACGATTCAGTTGGAAGACAAAGCACCACCTGTACCAATAGCAATTGCAGATCTAACTGTTGACTTTCCTAATAATGCTACTTCAATTTTTCTTTCTCCATCATTAATTGATGGAGGCAGTTACGATAACTGCACCTTAGATTCCATCTACACTGTACCAGATAGTTTGTTTTTATCTGATATAGGGAGTACAGTCACAGTAGAATTTATCACAGTGGATGATTCTGATAACTTCAATTCAGCTTTTTCTGACGTATTTGTTTCTGGTTCCGCATCTCCGCTAGCTTGTGTTGATAACTTTACAGTAAATTTAGGCAGTGAAGCTAGTGTAACAATACAGCCTACTACGTTATTGACTTCTATTGATCCTGGAGGTACATATTTACTTACCATTGAAGACGCAGCAGGCAATCTCGTACCTGATAATGTCATTACCTCCGATTATTTGGGTTTGCAGCTGACATATATTGTTTCGGAGTTTTTTTCAGGTAACTCTTGCTTTGGAGTAATACATGTTGATCCCATTGGATTTGTTATTTGCGATACCGAGCCAAGATGTGCCGATGTAACTAATTGTGAACAAGGACATAGTCTTGCTGATAATATTGAATGGCCTTGTGATATTGAGCTGCAAACAAACTTTTCAGGTAATACTATTGACCTATTAGATCTGATTTTACCTGACTTATTAGTCCAAGATTTTGGTATTGATTCTAAAGATGCCCAACCTGAACTTTTTGATGTGAGTGAGTTGCTTATCGGCATGAATTATAATGATCAAATTTTTGATTTAGGTAATGAGAGTGCCAAGGTTATCAGAACTTGGACTGTCATCGATTGGCAGAACGGAACACAGTATGACTATGTTCAGATCATTTCAATTGAACTCTCCAGTATTGTTGAAATTGATTTTGTTTGGCCTGAAGATATTACTGTTAATGATATTAGAATACTACCAGAAGAATTAATTCATATATCTCAAATACCAGTAGAGAATGCTTTGCCTTCCTCAGATGGCGAGGTCGATTTTATCCACGAAGATGAGGTGTTTACTGAGAGCTTTACATTTTACACAATTCTCAGAAAGTGGAGTGCAATATCACAAGAGACAGGGACTGAGATCGAGAGTAATGATCAATTAATACGAGTCAATTTTGGTGATTTCTTTTATAATGTTAGTGTCCAATTTGCTGATTTTTCTCCAGTAAGTTGCGTAGATCTTGATAATGAAGCTATGACCAATTATAATGGGTTGGCTTTAGTGCAAAATTCACCTATAGAGAATTATACTTATACAAGTCAGGAAGAACATCGCAATGCGAATGATTTGTTAGCATTGCAGAACCACATCTTGAGCATCTCCAGAATGAATGCTTATCAAGGCATAGCTGCTGATGTCAACGAAGATCTCAATATGACAACTTCCGATTTAGTCCAAATTGAACGCCATATTTTTGGAATAGAAGACCTAAGTGCAGAATGGTTAGTCTATGATAAGATTGTAGATCCTCAAGTGTCATTGTTGGAAGAGAGTAAGATTATTCTCCAGAAAGGTGATATTGTCATTGATCATCTGGTCCCTGCTTTCACCAATGGATCTTCAGCCTATACGCTCAATGTCGAGTACATAGAAGCAAAGCCAGGCGTAAAAAGTTATTTTGATATCTATGCATATGGACATGAGAATGTCGAGTCTTTGAGTTTAGCATTTGAGTATGACCCTACTGTCGTAGCAATCGATGAAAGTGCAATTGAATCTTTTATTTTCTTGGATGGATTTAGTGGTACTTCTCAAGTGCAACTAGGTACAATTTCTTTCTCAGGCGCTGGGAATCCATTTACTATCAGTGAGACTTCCCCTCTCATTCGAGTATATTTTGATGGAATTGGTCAAGAAGGCGATGTAACGTCAATTGATGTCAAAGAATTTATTAATACCCCTTTGGAAGTAAGCAGCAATGGCGACGAACTCGTACCCGAAGTGCTGAATGGAAGAATAACACTTTCGGATAATCCAAAGCAAAGAGTCCAAAGGCCTTATACCATTGAGCTTGGTGATAGACTCTTGAATGCAGGGGAAACTTATTCAATTCAATTTGCGCTTCCCAACTATCCATTTGATGCAAGAACACTTCAGTTACAATTAGGCATTGATCCAGAGTTAATAGAAAGTGAAGTACAAATGAAATTCTTAGGAGACGCAGATCAAGAGCAAACGCTTGAGGTTACTAATGGTATGGTTACCTTCATACAGGCAAACGGAATTGATCCAATTATAGAAACTGGTGTTCTCTTCAATCAACCACTATGTGAATTTACCTTCAAAGCCAAAGAGAATAGCTTGCTCAGTAAAGTGATTACACAATCAGGAGAATCCTTCCTTACTACTACAGAAGGAGCCGTCTATCAAATAGAGTATGGTGTGGGTGAGATTATTCAAACGAATACAATTGACCTTGGTCAAGAAAGCTATAGGATATACCCAATTCCTGCAAATGAATACATTGTTATTGACAGGAATGGCGGGAATGCTAGAGAAAGTGTCAACTATAGAATATACGACTGTACAGGCAACATGATTATGTCTGGTCCTGTCAATAAGAAAATTGATGTCGGTTGTTTAATCTCCGGCATCTATACCATTGTTCTCAATGATGGAATCCAGCAGGAATCCAAGCAGTTTATTAAGAATTAATTAGGCAACGAGATTCACCCCTTAAATAGTGATTTGAGGGCAGCTCAGTATTGGGTTGCCCTCACTTTGTTTCTGAGTTCCGATTTGTAGTAAGAGTCGAGTTATGTACATTTGTAGAAATCTCAATGCGAAATACTGTGCCAAGCAAGTTAAAAACAGCAATTGAATACACAAAGAATCTCTTGACCACAGGGGCGGTCTCAGAAACAAGTCCAAAGACTGAAGATGAAATTTCTTCAAAAGTGAATGTCCATTCCAAAGTAGTTATTGAGCTGGGTATGGGGCATGGAAACATTACTAAAAAGATATTGTCAAGATTACCACAAGATGCAAAGCTGTACGCATTTGAGATTAATGAGAAGTTTTGTGAAGTTGTCAAAGCTACAATTAAAGATGAAAGGCTAGTCGTGGTAAATGCTTCAGCTGAAAACATTAGGAACCATGTGCCTGACGAGGTTGATAATATTATTAGCTCCTTGCCACTCACACTATTTAGCAAAGAGCTCAAACACAAAGTGCTAAGCGATGCAGCAAATTTGTTAAATGAGGGTGGTGTATACAGTCAAATCTTGTATAATAAGCATCAAACAAAGAGGTTTTCTAAGTATTTCAATACGGTCAAGACGGAAAAGATTGTTGCCTTTCCTTTACAATTTATTTACCATTGTAGTTAGGGCTATTCTGAGTCTATAGACAATATTTTAGACAGCACAGCTTCTATCAAATGATGCACTGTTGCTTTGGGGTTCATTGAAAATTCTCCTGTTATTCTGTTTGCTAAGAGGGCATTGCAAGAGATTGCTTGATGCCCAAGTAATGAAGCTAGTAGATAGATACCTGCCGTCTCCATCTCTAGGTTTGTATAACGGACGTTATTCACACTTTGTCCTGACACGGATTCGAGTTGCAGTATTGATTTGAGTCTTAAGCTCCGTCCTTGTGGACCATAGAATCCTGGTGCGGTCAGAGTTATTCCTGAAAGAAATTTTCCATCTGAATTCAAATTGCTCAGTAATGTTCTCCCACACCTAATGGAAGTCCTTCCAAGCGTTGTGATTCGTTCAAAATGTTGAGAGACTGCTTTTTCTTCAGCATTCATAGTATAACTATAATAGCTGCTCAAGTTTCCTAAGTCAATTGCAAATTCAGAAAGTAACAACGAATCAACGGGGATATCAGAAGAGAGTGTCCCTGAGGTACCTATTCGAATGAAGTTTAAAGTGGTATGCTCAGCTGTGTTTTCTCGACTCTCAAAATCAATATTAAACAAAGCGTCTATTTCATTGAAAACAATATCAATATTATCAGTGCCTATCCCAGTCGAAATGATGCTGAGTCTTTTGCCAGATTTGTATCCGGTAATTGTTCTGAATTCTCTATTCTGAACTGCATGTTCTATAGTATCTAGATGTCTAGCAACAGCATCCACTCGATCCATATCTCCAACAGTAATGATGGTTTTAGCAAGTTGGCCAGGTTTAAGCTTAAGATGATAAATACTACCATCTGGATTAATTATAAGTTCGGATTCTGGATACATGAGAGAATTCTTAAATATTTGGTACTATTTATGATACATTATCAATGATTCATCGTCACAAAAGTATTAAAGTTCGGTGTTTTGCAGAGGTATACTCAAATAGTTAGGCTTACCTCAGTTATTATCAGTAAACTTGTAGTGTAAATTAAAGCCGCCTGTATTTTGTTTCAAATGGAAATATATCAATGGTTAGTACCCTTAATTGCCATAATCTATATGGTGAGGGTAATACGCCAATACAGGCAGAATAGAAGACTGTTTACTAGCACTTTCTTTTGGGTTGTTTTTTGGGTGAGTATTTCTATCCTAGCAATTGTCCCACATGAAATTTCAATTGGAATCGCCAAGATTTTAGGTATTAAGGATAATGTCAATGCTGTCATCTTTGTTGCTCTAGGTTTCATGTTTTCTATTATATTCTATTTGTCTGCTACAGTCGAAAGGTTGGAAAAACAACTGACTGATCTCATTCGCAAAATTGCGATAGAGACAAGAGATGAGGATATAGAAGAAACGATAGCAAAAATCACTAAGAAAGTAGAGCAAGAATCATAATTGTTCATAGATCACACCTTGTGAATCATGAGAATAGTCTTCATTGTCGAGAACTTTTATCCGAAGATCGGAGGCGTTGAAACACTGTTTTATAATCTAGCTCTCCAGCTTTCCGAACAAGGCCACTCTATTGTCGTTCTCACAAGTGGACTGAAGCAAGACAATATAAAAGAAGAAAAAATTAACCCAAACTTCTTCATTCACAGGCTCGACTCATCGAATAGATATTGGTTTACTTTTTTTGGAATATTCAGCATGTTTAATAAAGCTAAAGGAGCTGACCTCATTCATACCACATCCTATAATGCAGGTATTCCGGCAAGTCTTATTGGACTCTTGTTGCGTAAGCATGTTGTTATTACATTCCATGAATATTGGGGGAAGATGTGGTTTGATTTAGCGTATTTCGGTAAGATCAAGCAATGGTTACACTATACTTTTGAGAAGATTTTAGTAAAAATGCCATTTACTCGGTTTGTTGCAGTAAGCGACTATACGAAAGAAGCATTACAATCTGCAGATATTCCAGAAAGCAAAGTTGTGAGAATATACAATGGTCTTCAATATGAAGAGTTTAGGACAAGTGGAGTGATTGCAAAAGAAAAGCGAATAGTTTTCTTCGGAAGACTTGGTATTTCGAAAGGTGTTGATCTCTTTTTGAAGTCTATTAAACATGTTAATCACGGAGATTTCCGATTTGAATGCATCCTTTCAGAGACTCAATCCTCCTACGAAGAAATATTAAAGACTATTATCAAGGAAGATGGTATCTCGGATAGAGTAACATTTATACCAACCTTGCCATTTCAAGAGTTAAAATCCTATTTGCAATCCAGTCATGCGGTCATCATTCCGTCCTATAGTGAGGGGTTTTGTTTTGCTGCTGCAGAATGCGTCGCGCTGGGAGTTCCAATTATCTCATCTGGGAGAGGTGCTCTCAAAGAAGTGGTTACGGGTAAATATATTGAGTTTGACGAGTTTAGCGAGATAGGTTGTGCTCATGCAATACAAAAAGCGATTCAGGATGATTGGAGCGAAAAACCAATACAGCACTTTAGATTGAAAGACACTGTGGCGAAATATAGAGATTTATACAACGAAATCTTGGAGAATTCATGAAGATTTGTTTTCTAGCAGATAGTATAGTCTTACAACAAGCAGGGATCAAGCGCTATAATCTTGACTTGCTTCATAGTATCAGTAACTACTCGAATCTGAGACAGCTTACAGTAGTAGTCCCAGAACGAAGTGTTGAACTGAGCGATTATCGCCAACATACTATCCCAATACTCAAGCATATTGCTCACACTCAACGAGTTAGACAATTCACTTCCATACCTAGGTACATTAATGCGTCTGATTTTGATATTGTAATCGAACCTGCACATTTCGGCCCTTTTCGAATAAAGAGTAGTACTAAGAGTATTACCGTTATTCATGACTTGACGCCGATTACGCATAGTGAACTTCATCCTAAATCAAGCAGTATTTCTCACAAAGTATTCATGCCTTCTATCTTGAAAAGAGGGGATCTTATCTTGACAAATTCATTTGCAACCCAAGCGGTTATAGAAAGAAAGTATGGAGTGGAGTCCCATGTGCTGTATCCTAATATTCCTCAAGCTACCGCAGGTCAATCCAACAAAAATGAGAATGAACAGTACATCCTAGCAATTGGTACTCTAGAGCCGCGAAAGGATTACATCACTCTAATTAAAGCATTTGAGCAGTTTCTAGAGAAACACCCGCAATGTAGATTAAAGATTATCGGTGGGGATGGATGGAAAAATCAAGCTTTGGAGAAATATCTCCAGAATAACTCTGTTTCTCAGAATATTGATTTTCTTGGCTATGTGAGTGAGGAGCAGAAATACAAATATTTGCACTCTTGTACAATGCTAGTATCAGCAAGTATTGCAGAGGGATTTGGATTACCTAATCTAGAAGCGTTAGCATGTAATAAAGCGGTCATAGCATCTGATATTCCACCTTTTAAAGAAGTTGGGGGATCTGCTATTCGATACTTTCCTGTAAGTGATTATTCTAGCCTCGCTACCCAAATGCTGAGTGTTATGCATCAGCAAATAGTACCAGAGACAAGAGGCCAATTAGAGTCTTTGAGAGAATCTAGAAAAGAGCAATACAAAAACCTATTCAATATCTTCGACTCATGGCGGTAAAGATTCCTGTGTTGGTGTTAAATTGGAATGGTTATCAGGACACTGTTGATTGTATTGATTCTCTATTGAACCAAAATGAAATTCATCCAGTAATTTTTCTTGGCGATAATCTCTCTGATAATGATGAAGGAGCTAGACTCAAGCGTTTATATGAGAATGAAGAAAGGGTAGGAGTCTATTTGTTTGACAAGAACCATGGATTTGCTGAAGGATGTAATAGATTGCTTGCTATTTGCTTGCAACAAATGAACCCCGAATATGTGGCCTTATTAAACAATGATGCCATCGCTGATCCATCTTGGTTGGCTGAACTGTACAAATTCGCAAAAGCTAAGAATTGTGATGTAGTATCATCGAAGATGTTGAGATTTGACAATCCTCAAGTACTGGATACTGTTGGACATAAAATGATTACAACAGGAGAGATAGTTCCAATTGGGCATGATGAGAATGCCTCTGATTATAATCAAAGTTTTGAACACTTAGGCGCCTGTGCTGGAGCATGTCTGTATTCAGCCTCCATGCTCAAAGAACTTGGGATGTTTGATAATTACTTCCATACTGGATATGAAGATGCTGAATTAGGAGTTAGGGCTGTCATTGCAGGATATCATGCTGCCTATTGCCCAAAAGCAATGGTGAGACACAAGGTCAGTCAGTCAGTAAGCAAGATCTTTAATATGGATTATTTGATTACAATCCAAAAGTCAATATACTACACAGTCTTCAAGCTCGTCCCCAAACCTGTATTAATCTATACCATCCTTGGTTTAAGTTTGAAGTTGCCAGCAATGTTTTTGCTCAATACGATTACGAGAAAACCAAAGCATAATATAATGCACAGAGAAGCGCTGAAAGCAGTGTGGAAGGATAGGGAATTGATAAGACAAAAGAGAGAAACATTTTATGCTGGGGTAAAACCTATTTCTACTCTCTCATTGAGGTCAAAGCAGCATAGCTTCCTTGTTTTTGATACAATAAGAGTATTAAAGTTTAGAGTCTTTAAAAGTGCTAACTCTGAGTTCGATAAAGTGGATTAGAAAGGCTTAAGTAAGCGAGCTACCATGTTAAATCCTGTCAACAGATTTTGACCTTTTTTCATAGTTTCACGACTGTACCTCACATTCACTGGAATTTCTTTCACTTTGATATCAGCAATTTTTGCTTGCTTAATTATCTCTATACAGAATTCAAAACCATTATGCCTGATGTTCAAAATCTTAGCAAATTTCCTATTAATGATTTTTACGCCTGATTGAGAATCTGATAAATACATTCCAGTGATAAAGTAACTTATCCAGTTACCTACTTTATTATAAAACACTCGACTTCTAGGAATTTTGTTTGCTTTGAGAAAACGACTCCCTAGTACCATATCGTAGCCTCCATTATAGATCGTTTCTACTAATCTATTAATATCTGTGGGGTCATGCTGGTTGTCAGCATCTAGAGTGACAATGCGTTCAGCACCTTGTTCAACAGCATATCTTATTCCTGTATATGTAGAGGCTCCAGGTCCGAGATTTACCCAATGTCTGAGAACATGTACTGTGTCAAACTTGGCTGCCAGGTCCCCAGTATTGTCTTTGCTGCCATCATCTACAACAACGATGTTATTGTAGCCTTGCTTCAGTGTTCTGCTAATTACATGACTAATATACTTCGACTCATCCTTGGCAGGAATTACAATAAATGTTTTGTCTTTGATGAAGTCAGTCACTTAATTATAATATTTCGTAGATCGCAAAAGTTCCATTACTCAAAATTTGGCTGCCAAACATATCGTAATATCTCTGTGTATTTTGACTTCCATCACCATCCTTAGTCACAGTTCGATTTGTTGCTAACAATCTTACTCTTGGATTTTGATAGACAAAATTTATCATTTTTTCATATTTCTTAATCAAAGACTGTTCCGGTGTATTGTCTAGGGTAGGCGTGTTCAAGTCAATTAAGAGATATCTAAAATTGGATTTTTTTAGCGCTGTAGCTAAATTTCTTTTGTCTGGAAATTCTTTTGTCAGATTATTGAAAAAGTGAAGTTGATTATCGAAGAAGATTCTTTCGTGGTTATTGTCAATAAAATATGAAAAACTTGTGCCAACTCTATAAACTAAACTTCTCTTATCTCTATTGATTCGTTTGATTACCTGACTGGTGCCAGGATAAAAACTATCAAGCGTTTCGTCCATGGAAATATCACCTGCAAATAATTGCATATAGACTGGATTCAACATCGTCTTACCCATGAGCTGCAGAGGACTTCCTGGATTAATATTGCTCATTCGATAAATGACACAAATAATTATCCAAACACTACACATGCCATAGAGAGAGTACTTAATGCCTTGTTCAAATTTTTGCTTGGAGCCATCAAGAGATTGCCCCATCGCCAAAAGTGTCATGAATCCAAGACCAATGCCTAAGAATCCGTACCATGTAATTCCTGGCGAGAGAATAAACCAGTAGAAAGTAAATAAATAAAAAAGCGCTGCCACTGTGAACTTCGCCTTGTCAAGTCCTTTGCCGAGGTATAGTATCAGTGAGAAGAAGAGTACTGTGATAAATAATACCAATGGATAGGTAATTCGATCTTTCGGACCTGATATTTGCTTGCTCAACGTCTTCAATGGTGAGTAAAGAGTATTGTTGAAGTTATAGGTTCCTCTATTTATTCTTTCTAGAAGACTGTTGGAGTTGTCTATCATATAATGAGCATCGCCATCCTTATTTTCCTCAACCTGTTGAAGTTGTTTGTTGTAGATGAAGGAGTTAGAAGTACTTACCACTAACATGAGCGTCGAGGCGAGAATGATGCCCACGACCAGCCACCACCGACTTTTAAATTTTACCATTAAGAGTATAGGCAAGAACATGAGAAGGAGAAAGCCAATATCCAAGAAGCCTGTTCCTCTTTCATTAATGTTGACAGTCACATCATAAGGAAGACTGAGATATCTGAATAACAGAGTTTCATAACCAACATAACGTTGAATTTCTTCCCTTTTCGAATTACTGACAACCTCTTCATTTGCTTCATTCGCTTGGCAGAGTAATTCGTTTGTTTCTAACAGGAGAAGACAAAATCCAAAGCATAGTATGTTGATAATCCTTTTCACTCTCGATTATAATTCTGCTTAATTGTTTTAATATTCATTTTAGGTGCAGGGTTTGCTCCTCTAATCAGACGATCTGGATTGAGGGATTTGGTCTCTACATAGTTCTTTATTATCCAAGGAGAAAGCGTCATCATCATTATCCCTAAATAGATTGTTGTCTGCTTCACAGAAAGCATCCATTTACTTCTCTGTTGAATCGCAATCCAAGCTAAAAAACCTAGACCTAAGAGGAAACTTCCGTAAGTGACATACTGGATGGACAAGTGATATTGATTCATACCACTAACTGAATCAAATTTTGCAATCAATATCGCAGCGATGGATAGAAAAAATGTAGAAAGAAATCCTTTGTAAGAGAATAAAAGTGTCCACACTGTAACAAGAATAGCAAATAGTAAATAGAAGTTAAGCATTTTAATACTTGCACCGAAACCTGTAATTATTCCTAGTAGGATAATGTGTTTGAGATTGGGCAGGGTAGCATTTTCTTGATTATGCATTACATTGTCAAGAATGATAAGGAGCATTGCAGCTTGGATAATCAACAACCCAAAATCAACCTTTAACTCTACAAACATATGATTCTGGACAGCCGGTGTCACAGCAAACAGACAAATACCAAGCAAAGAAATTGGCACAGATAATTTCAATATTTTCCTTAAAATTTCATAGAAGCCACCGCAGACAAAAAATACGGCTGTAAATGAAATTAGCATTGCAAGGGTACTACCACCTCCTAAGAGATGACCTTGAGAAAGAAATAATTGCCAAGGATAAGGTTGATATCCCCTGATTATACCATGAGAATCTGCAACCAGTTTGGCGACATTCATGTAGTAGTTCCGAGAGTCGAACCCGCTTGGGAAAGGGGAAAGATCAGAAACAAAATTCATTGAGAAAACAAGTAAGATTACTGAACCTAACAACACTGAAGCCCAGTGCCATTTTTCAGTAAAAGCAGGTGCTTTAAGAGTAGTATACCAAGACTTGAATGCCCTAAAATTGATGCCTATGCAAATGGCTATTAGTATGACTATAACAGGTAAGTACAGTAATTTAGCTAGCGCCAGTGCAAATAATATGAAGCAATAGGCAACTAACCCAATGGTTAGGTCTATTGTGAATGAAGGGCCAGAAAATAACTTAAAGCCCACCTTTTTCCTGATGAAATTACCAAGCGAATACGGTGCAAGCCAAATCACACATAGCGCAAGGCAATAACCAGATATTTTACCAAACACTCTCGCCAATAATGGAAAGTCAATGTCAATATTTGCATAGCTACAGTTAGCCAGAAACACACAAGAACAGGTTAAAATGAATAGAGGAATAGCCTGCCAACGCTTTGCCACTGTTTTTGCTTTATCAGAATACTGCAGTAAACCGATGAGCAAAGCCGTGATTCCTATCCATGCAGATAGAAAGATAGGATAGGAGAATGACTCGAATGCTTGATGATGAAGAATATGCTTATTCCAATAGTCACTAAATAAAACAAGTATCCAGGCAATCGAAAATGCACCAATTAACCAATTCTTCATAACAGCTCAAAAGTAATAAATTTCAACTCAGGCAACATGTAATACTAATCCTTTAAGATAATGTCCTTCTTGATGAAAAATATTAATAGGGTGATCAGCGCCCTGTGAAAGATAATGTAGAATTGAGATCTGCTTTTTACTTTCAATGGCAGCAGATCTTATGGTGTGCTCAAAGAGCTCTTTTGTAACCACTTGACTACATGAGAAAGTGTACAATAAGCCGCCTGGTTTGACTAGTTGTAATGCCTTAATATTGAGTCTTTTATACGCTTGAACTGCATTGTGCTTTTTTGCTCTACTTTTTGCAAATGCTGGTGGGTCAACAATTACTATGTCATAAGTTTTCTCATGGTCTTTTATCCATGTGGTAATATCTGCAGCAATTGTCTCGTGCGCCTCGGTACTTAGATCATTGAGGTGAATGTTCTTTTCTAAAGTCTCCAATGCTGGCTTAGAAATATCAACAGAAGTTACAGATGCTGCTTTGCCGGATAAGGCATAAATGCTAAATCCACCTGTATAACAGAAGAGGTTGAGAATGGATTTGTTTTCAGCTTGAGACTGGAGAAGTTTTCGGTTATCCCTTTGGTCTAAGAAGAATCCAGTTTTCTGACCATTTGTAAGATTACACTCGAAAACATGATCGTTCTCTTTTGCAATTATAATATGGTCTTCAGCCTGTTCTTCAGTCCATTTTTTTGTTATCGTCAATACATGATTTTCGAATTGCGTGATAGATTTGATTGCATTTTCAATCAAATTGTGACTGGCGTACACACCTTCGTTGTGGTATTCTAGATGGATATTATCAGAATAAACGTCTATGATAAGACCAGGAATAAGATCTCCTTCGCCATTGATTAATCTAAATGCATTTGTTTGTTTGAATAGTTCTGGAATCGCTGCTTGTCGCTTTTGGATGCAAGAAGCCAATCTGTTTTTCCAAAAAGCTGCATCAATCACACTTAATTGCCAATCTAAAACCCTAATTGCAATGCTCCGAGGAGTATAATACCCAGTGGCTTGAATACCCGTATTTGGGTCATCTATTTGCACAATGTCTCCAGTGGATAGTGCTTTAGGTATTGACTTTATGGCTCCTGAGAATATCCAAGGATGTCGAGTTGTCAGGAATTTAGATTTATGACTCTTGATCTGAAGCAGACAAGGTTTAAATGTTATATTATGATTTTTTTTCATATAACTTAAATATTAGAAAAAATTTATATATATTTGCCCTATGCTAAAATAAGCATACTTCCCACAATCCCGATTTAATCCTACCCATAACAGTAATTTGTCTTAATTGACGAGACGAGTAGTCTATTCAATTAAAACAGTTTTCTCAATACCGATTTAATCCCCTTCCAAAACAGTAATTGTCTGCGTGCCAGATGAGGCAAGCAGGGTATCGAACATTACTAACTTAAGGTTTAAAATGAGAAAACTAAAGCTTTCCCTTGGTCTGGGATGGTTGTTGACAATGTTATTGTCAGTAACAATGACTGATCAGTACTTACACGCCCAGTGTGATAGTGGTACCGTTAGTGGTACAGTCTATTATGATGAGAACGTCAATGGTGCGAATGAAAACGAAAATGGACTTGCCAATGTGCTTGTTACAGTGTATGATGCTTCTGGCTTGATAGTCGGACAAGTTATTTCAGGAGCTGATGGCTCTTATGAAGTGCCTGGTTTGACAGATGGTTCGTCATATCGAGTCGAATTTGACTACAATTCCAATTATTATGTCTCCGATTTGGGAGATGATAATAGTTCCGAAGTACAATTTGTTACTTCTCCGAATTGTGTTGCAGACTTTGGATTGAGCGACGTTACTAGTATATGTACAGCAAATCCTGACTTGGTCTTAACATGTTTTGTTAGATCATTATCTGGAAATAATGATTTGCTTCCAACTGTCATTGGTCTAACACACGATTTCACAGGTGCTTCTTCTGTTAGAGCATATGCCACGCAAGGTGAAACTGGCTCTGTTTGGGGAATTGCATCAAAAGAAACAACAAATCAAATCTTTCTTTCTTCATTTGTTAAGCAGTACTCGCATCTAAAAAGTACTCATGATGCTATTTATGTAGTAAATGAGGTGAATGGTGCATATCAAACGAGTCTATTTGCTTCTTTAAGTGGATTAGGTCAAAATGTAGGTGTTTTGAGTTCAAATGATCCATTTGATTGTAACTATGGTGATCAAGTTGGAAGAATAGGATTAGGAAGCATCGAAATTTCTCCAGATGAGAAAGAGCTTTATGTCATAAACATCGCTAATAATACTTTAGTCAAACTGTTGAGTGCAAACCCAACAGCAGCAACGACAGTTGCATATCAGATTCCTGATCCTGGATGTGCTGATGGTGAGTATTATGCTTTTGCATTGACTCAATATAATGACAAGTATTATGTCGGCGTCACTTGCACAGCAGAGACTGCAAGAGATGCAAGTCAGAGTGAAGTTGTCGTGTACGAATTTGATCCTACTACCAATGGGTTTACAAATATTTTCTCTTCGAATGTTTCATTAGGGTATTGGAAAGATAGACCAGAAGATGAATATCATAGAGCACATTGGTTAACAGATATTGCTTTTACTGACGATGGTAATATGGTGTTGGCGTTATCAGATAGATTAGGACACAGATATTGTGATGATCACAAGGGTAGACTTGATGATCAGAAAGGAGATTTGTGGTATGTTGCAAATGTCAATGGAACATGGACTCTTGAGTCTAATGGTTCTGCTGGCGGATTTACTGGTTCAGGAGTCAATAATGGAGAAGGAAACGGAGGTGGAGAGTTTTTCGGAGATGATTTTTGGATCACAGATCCAGGGTATCATAATGAAACGACACTTGGAAGTGTTTTGATTGTTGAAGGAACAAATGAAGTAGTTTCTTCGGTATTTGATCCATTAGTTAACTCTTATTCAGGAGGTCTTCATAGATACAACACTACAGATGGTAAAAGGTCTGCTGCAATAGAATTATATACAAGAGACCCTGAGAATCTTTTTGGAAAAGCAACAGGCTTTGGAGGAATTACCTCTAAGTGCGGTGCAGCTGGCATTCAGATTGGAAATCTAGCATGGATTGATGCAGATGCTGATGGTATACAAGACCCAGGAGAATTTTCGGTAGCTGGACTTAGATTGGACCTCTATGATGAAGACTGCATTCATATCGGAAGTACATTGACCGATGCAAATGGTAACTATAATTTTACAAGCGAGCCTTTCATCGATGCAGATGGAAATCAAAGAAATGGCCTTAACTATAATACATGTTATTACCTCACTGTTGATGCATCAACGTACACAGCGAATGATGGCTCTTATACAATTAATGGGACTAGGTATTTTGCAACTGTTTCATCGGCGAACAGTGCTATTAATTCTGATTTGAATAGCTCTCACCCAGACTGTACTGCGATTGATGGAGTACCTGCTATTAAAGTATTAACTGGTGATTCAGGTCAGAACGACTTTACTTTTGACATAGGCTTCAGATTGCCGAGTGATTTTGATTTGGCACTAACAAAACAACTTGTTTCTAACAAGTATGTCAAGATAGGAGACTTAGCGACATTTGATATTACAGTTGTAAATCAAGGAGAGCTTGCTTCATCAGAAGTGACGGTTACTGATTATGTTCCTGGAGGTTACACTTTTGATAGTGCAGATAATCCTGGGTGGTTATATGATGGCACGAATGCTAAGTTTAAGATAAATACACCTATTCTCCCAGGTCAAAGCGAAACAATTCAGATTAAGCTCAGAGTTGTAAGAGGAGCATATGAAGAATATCTTAATTATGCTGAAATCTCTGGAGCTCTTGATGAAAATTCTATTGCTGGCAATGATAGCGACAGTAGTCCAGATGAGAATCCTAATAATGATACTGGAGGTATCCTAGGTGCAGCATCTGACGATCAATTAAATGGAAATGGAATAAATGATGAAGATGACCATGATGTCGCTGGAGTCACCGTTGTAGATCTCGCGCTACGTAAAGTAGTGCACGGTTCTACATCTGTCTTAGAAGGTGATTTGGTGAGATTTGATATGACTGTATTTAATCAGGGAATTGAGACAACTTCTGGATTTACAGTAGTTGATTACTTGCCAACAGAATTGTTCTTTGACTATGCTGATAATTCTGGCTGGACTGCGACAAGTGGAGGTTTGTATTATTCTTACACTTCTGATTTAGAGCCAGGAGATAGCTATACTTTTCCATTATACCTACGAGTAAAAACGGGAATTGGCGAAGGGTTCATTGATAATTATAGTGAGATCATGAGTTTCACTGTACCAAATCCAGGGAATAATGCGGTGGTTGATTTTGATTCTACACCAGATGCAGATGATTCGAATGATAGTGGTGCTAGCATTACAAATAATACAGATAATGTGATAAATGATATCTCAGGCTCAGATGAGGATGACCATGACGTTGCTAGAATATCAACGGAGTGCTTTGATTTAGCTCTCATCATAACGAGCAAAGAGAAAATGGGTGAAGAAGGAAAGGATTATAAGTATACAATTAGAGTAGAAAATCAAGGGTCTATACCTGCAGGTAGCGTCACACTTGTCAATTATATTCCTGACGGAATGGCGTTAGCTGATGATACATGGACACTTGAGAATGGCGATGAAGCGGTAAAGACTATTAATTTCCCAGGAGGTCTTCAAGCAGATTCATATTATGAAGAGTGTATCACACTCACTTTAATTTCCAAAAAAGATAGAATATTCGTCGTTAACTATGCAGAGATTGCCTATGCAACTAATATAGACGGAGCAGATTTCTCAAATACCGATAAAGATTCCACAGCAGATAGATTAAGATCTAACGACGCTGGAGGAGAGGCCTTCTCAGAAAACGACAATCGATTATCAGGTAATGGAACAGATGATGAAGATGATCATGATCCAGAGCCACTTTATTTTGCAGAATTTGACATAGACGACCCATGTTTATGTCTAGATAATGCAACCACTTCAGATGATGGACAATTTTCTGAAAAGCTAACAATTAATGGACCTTCAGGTCATACATGGACGATAGATTTTGTAGCAGGACTTTATGATCTTGCAAGTCCTGCTCCGCCTGCGGCACCAGTTCCTTTTGTTACTGGACCAGCCGGAGTAATGTTTTCAGAGACTCTAAATGGAGATGGCACGAGTGTTTATTGCTTGAGTGGAATTCATATTCATGATCAAGGATATTCTATAAGAGCAGTTAACCAAGATGGTGTATTCTTACAGTACTCTGCGCCGAGTTGTGGATATGATCTTACAGACGTTTCAAGCACCGGTAGTACAGCAGTATGTATTGGACAAGAGGAGTTTTACTCAATTGAAGAAGAGCCAGGTTGTACTTATTCTTGGACATTAAGTGGTGGAGGCGCATTTACAACAGCAACTGATTTGGCTACAGTAGGAGTTTCTTGGACAACTGGAGGCGGACCATACTCACTTTCTGTTGTTAAGACTTGTCCAGATGGGTGTATTGCTCCTGGTGAAATATTGATTGAAGTTGGTGTAACAGAAGGAGAGTTGGCTTGTGTTCATGATCTGAATA
>JAHDEL010000001.1:0-21774 GCA_020628855.1 Saprospiraceae bacterium
ATGCCTCATTCCAAATGCTAAATATAATTTCTGACTCGCTTCCCTTACATTTACAGCAATGAAAGCATTCGAATTACCGATTCATGTCCGTTGGTCAGACTGTGATGCCAACCAGCATGTCAGACATTCTGCATATTATGATTATGGGGCACATGCAAGGATAACATTTTTTAATACACAAGGATTTAGCAGTAGCAGAATGCAAGAGCTTGGAATTGGTCCTATACTCTTTAAAGAAGAATGTTCTTTTATTAAAGAAATCAGGTTGGACTCTGCAATCAAAATAAACCTATTGAAAGGGAGTATAGCTGCTGATGGATCTAAATGGACTCTTCATCATGAGATACTCGGCATGTCTAATAACAAACATGCTCACATCACTGTGCATGGAGCTTGGATGGACTTGCGGAAAAGAAAATTGATTAGTCCTCCTGCAGAGTTAGCAGAACTTATTGACACACTCCAAGATGGAGCTGACTATGTCTATAGAAAATCTTAACTATTTTGCTTCTTGCGCATAATACGCTGCACCGATAATCCCAGCATTATTTAGCTTAGTGGCAGCAACCACAGGTGTACTTAAATCCAATTCTTTTTGATACTTCGCTAACTTCTTACTTACCCCTCCTCCTAATATAAAATATGAAGGAGAAAAGATGTGCTCTAGATGCGAAAGGTATTTTGATAAACGAACACCAAATTGCTTATAACTCAAGTCTTGTACTTCTCGTACTTTATTAGAAGTATACTTCTCTGCAATGCTTTCCTTGAACTTGAGATGACCAAACTCTGTATTGGGAACCAACTTACCATCAATAAATAATGCAGAACCAATACCTGTTCCGAGTGTCAACAAGATAACAGTTCCTTTCACATTGCCTATTTCTCCAAATTGGAGTTCTGCAATACCTGCTGCATCTGCATCATTAATTACAATGCATTGTTTACCAAGTGCTTGCGAAAACATACTATTCAGATCGGTACCTATCCAAGAATTATCAATATTGCTGGCAGTCTTACATACTCCATCTTTGACAATGGATGGAAATCCAAATCCGATTAGATTTCCTTTGTAATCAAGCTGATCGACTAGTGTTTTCACAACCTGTGTCACTTGTGATGGTAGTGCCGGTGGTGGAGTTGGTAGCTTTGCTCTTTCTGTGAGCATTTCACCTGTCTTTACATCAACTATTGCTCCTTTGATACCTGTACCACCTATATCGATTCCTAGAATTGCTTTACCCATTATTGAAGTGGAATTACTTGTAATATTTTTACTGGTTCGCGAGGTCTATCTCTCTGATCTGTCTTCACCCCAGCTATGTTATCAATGACGTCAACACCTTCAACAACTCGACCAAAGACCGTGTATTGATTATCCAAGAAAGGTGTTCCTCCTAATTCTTGGTACCGCTTCCTAGAGTCTTCATCATAGGTTACACCATTCCTTGCTTCCAGGTTGTCTAAGGTACCTCCATCTACAGGCTTGCCTTGAACAATATAGAATTGCGAACCCGAAGATTGACGCTTAGGATTAACATTGTCCCCTTGTCTTGCCGCAGCCAAACTTCCCTTGTAGTGATACAGTCCTTCTTTGAATTCTGCATCCACTTTATAGCCAGGTCCTCCTGTGCCCATATTCTGAGCATTTGGATTCTTGGAATTAGGGTCTCCTCCTTGGATCATAAATCCATTAATGACTCTATGAAAAAGCAGGCTATCATAAAAACCTGATGAAGCTAGTTTTATAAAATTATCTCTATGTAAGGGTGTTTCATCATAGAGTTCAATAGTCATATCTCCAAGACTTGTCCGCATCAAAACAGCACAAAACTCTGGAGCATTGACAATAATGTCTTGATTCAAGACTGTCTTTTTACCTCCTTTTATTGCTGCCAGCTCTATCGTGTGTCGACCTGAAGAATACAATACTATATCTGGTGCTTCTTCATTGGAGTAATGGACTCCATCAATCTTCCATTCGTAAGACTCAGCACCTTCTGATTGATTCTTGAGCTCAATGCGAGATGGGATAACTTCAGAATCTACTGTATACGTATATCTTGCTATCGGCTTAGCGCAACTCGAGAGTATTAGTACTACTCCAAGGTATACCAGACAATTTATTCTATTTAACAACACTTACCTTCATTTTTACATCAGAAACTGGTCTATCTCCGGGAGCTGTTTGAACAGCAGCGATCTTATCAATGACATCCATCCCTGTGACAATTTCTCCAAAGACAGTGTATTCCATATCCAACATCGGCGTCCCTCCTATCTCTTTGTACTTGGCTCTTTGTGCATCACTGTAAGTAATACCTTTAGAGCTTTCATGAGCATTCAATTCTTGGTCTGAGACTACTCTTCCTTGAACGATATAAAACTGTGATCCAGAAGATTGCTTTTCAGGGTTTACAGGTCCACCTTGTCTAGCAGCAGCTAATGTTCCTTTAAAGTGGGGAGCACCTATTTCTGCATCTACTTTATATCCAGGACCACCAGTACCCAATCGTTGTTCCGGTGCTGCATCACGAGAATCAGGATCTCCTCCTTGAACCATAAATCCTTTGATCACCCTGTGAAATAACAGGTCATTATAATAGCCTTCGTTGGCTAATTTTATCATATTGTCCCTATGTTTTGGCGTTGAGTTGTAGAGTTCGAAAATCATATCGCCAAATTGTGTTTCGACTTTGATTTGTCTCTTCGACTCTCCTGAATCACAAGCCATCAAAACAGCTATGCAAAAGCCAATAAATAATCCAATTCTCATGCTAAATACTTTATAATTTTTTCTTGTAATAGTTTTTCTTGTGGTTCTACTCCTTTTATGGAAAATGGTTTGATTTGATTCCAATGTGGCCACCCATCTTGATCTCTACCTTCAAACTCGAAAAACCCTTCTGGCTCAAGTAAAGAACAAACAGCAACATGCATTAAATCTTGCTTTTCTTCTTTTGTGAAATTTGGCTTTCTGAAACCTAATTCTTGCACTCCTATAAGAAATAAAATTCCTTTCATGTCAGGTAATTCATCCAAATTCAATGCATCTTTTACCTGATGTCTTGTCTTCAACCACTCAAAATCAAGTTGCCAATCTTCCATAGGGATTTACAAATATACAATTATGAGGAAAACATCTTTTGCTCTATTAAGTCGCAAAGAACATGACCAATCATGATATGTGATTCTTGGATAATTGGGGTGTCGGTCGAAGGAACTTTAAAAGTATGGTTTGCAATTTTTGCAAGGTCACCACCTGTCTTACCAGTTAAAGCGATACTCTGAATATTCAATCGTTTAGCTGCCTTGGCAGCTGCTAGAATATTTGGCGAATTGCCACTTGTACTAATACAGATTACTAAATCTCCATGACTGCCATGCGCTTCTAATAATCTTGCATAGACTTGCTCAAAACCATAATCATTTGCAATAGCGGTTAATGCTGATGAGTTAACAGTCAAAGCTTCAACTGGTAATGGTGCTCGATCTTGCTTATACCTGCCGCTCAATTCTGCAGCAATATGCTGTGCATCCGCAGCACTGCCTCCATTTCCACACAAGAATATCTTATTTCCTTGCTTCAAAGTATCAGTCATTTGTACCGACAAACCTAGTATCTCAGGGACCATTTCCTGTAATATTACTTGCTTACAAGCTATGCTTTTCTCAATATGATTAATGATCCGGTCTGTCACAACTAATTAAACGACTTGATTTACAATGTGATTATATAATCTCCTCCAAGTATTATGAGCTTTCTCTTCATAGAGATCAGATTGATAGTCATGTTGCTCCTCATAAAAAGTCTGTATACCATTTGCTAATGCCTTCGCATTTGGTTCAACGACTTTTCCGAGCTTGCCTTCTTTAGTCTGATCAGCTAACGATCCAACATTAGTAACAATAATAGGTTTTAGAAAATGTGTTGCTATCCTCCCGATCCCACTCTGCGTTCCATGCAAATATGGCAAAACTACTGCATCACTGATATTAAAATAGGGTGCAATCTCGGTGTCTTTGACAAACGAATCATAAATATGTACTTGCTGTTCGAGTCCGTAATTTTTAATCATGGAATCGTAGATCTTCCTCGGTTGATAGAATTCTCCAACAACGAGTAGTTTGAGTTTTGGCTGCGATTCTTTCAGCATTTTCATTGTTTCCAGAAGCATCCCTAGTCCTTTATATCCTCTCACTAATCCAAAAAATAACAGGTAGTTATAGTCAGGGTCTAAGTCTAAATACTGTGCAGCCGCAGCCTTAGATGTGATATCTCCATAATGATCATAAATCGGATGGTCAGAAAGAGTAACTTTCTTTTTTGGGTAATGATTTAGCATTTGTCTATAGACAAAAGATGAAATGGTCACAAATGTGGCATTTACAGAAGTTATCTTGTTAATGAAATACTTATCAAAAATCCTTCTTTCATGTGGAAAGAGGTTGTGCACTAGAATGACATGATTAGCATCAATTTGTCTCATGAGATAGCTAGAGGACCAACTCATTAGAGGATTCCAATGAGGTGCCACTAAGATGTAAGGCGCAAATGCTTTGAGCTTCTTTTTAGCTTTTCTCCAGCTTACTGGATTAATACTGTGTACAACTCTTTCTATATCTAGTTCTGGTGATTTGTCTTCAGAGTATTGGTTTTTACCTGGAAATAGAATTCTTGGGTACTGATATGTAAATGTGAAACATTTGACATCCCATCCTTGGGCTTGGAACTCTAAGGCTAATCTTTGAGAAAAACTAGCAATTCCTCCTCGATACGGGTGGGCAGGTCCTAAAAAAGCAATGCGTTTTGGGTGAGCTTTTTTCACCTTTGACTCAATGTTTTTTCAATTTTGTAATTATTGCGTTCTGAAGAATTTCTGGTGATTAGCTCAGCCAAAAATCCGGCGATAAATAATTGTATCCCGACAATTACAAGTAGCATACCCAAGAAAAATAGCGGCCTATCATCAATATTCGCTATTTGAAAAAACAACTTTGATATTGCTAAATAGGTCAAGATGCCTATACCAATTGTTGTCACCAAGAACCCAATTGCACCGAAAAAATGCATGGGTCTTTTCCCAAACCTACCTATGAAAGAAATAGATAATAAGTCTAAAGCTCCATTTATAAATCTTTCGTAGCCAAACTTGGTCACTCCATATTTCCTTGGTTGATGGGTGACTACTTTCTCTCCTATATTACTAAACCCTGCATTCTTTGCTATGAAAGGAATATAACGATGCATCTCGCCATAGACTTCAATGTTTTTCACTACGGCTTGTTTATATGACTTGAGTCCACAATTAAAATCATGAAGATTGATGCCAGATATTTTTCTAGCGGCCCAATTGTACACCTTTGAAGGAATATTTTTTGACAGTTTTGGGTCATAGCGCTTTTTCTTCCATCCTGACACAAGGTCATATCCATCCTGCCTTATCATGGAGGCAAGTTCGGGTATTTCTTCTGGACTATCTTGGAGGTCAGCATCCATTGTAATCACTACGTCTCCATTTGCCTTTTCAAAACCAACATTAAGAGCCGCTGACTTACCGTAATTCCTTAAAAATTTGACGCCATTTGTGTGAGCATCTTTTGCAATGATCTCTTCAACAACCTGCCATGAATTATCAGTACTTCCATCATCAATAAACCAAATCTCATAGGCAAGACTGTGTTCGCCCATCACTTTTTGAATCCATTCATGTAATGGGATCAATGACTCTTCTTCATTGAAGAGAGGAATAATTATGGAAATACACTTTTCTTGACTCAAACCGTATCAATTAGTGGTCTTTCTTTTCTTAGGATTAAAGAAATAATGGCATTTACAATTCCTCCCGTCATCAATAATAGTGTGACGTACTGCATAATATTATTTCCTATGGAACCAGGAGATTGTTCTTCAAGAGCTTCAATACTTGCATCTACAGCTTCATCACCTAAGAAACCTGACATCTTTTCCATAGCTTCAATAGCAATATCTTGATAAATCACAGACAAGTCAGGATTGATAAAATTGAATGCGATATAATTACCAATAAAACGGATTGCATATCCAACGGCAATGCAAATAAAAATTGCTTTGAAAATGTCACCAAAAGAAGCATAGCCTCCATTAAGCTGTCTTTCTTCCAGTCCTGTTTTGACCATGACTACTAAAGCAATCAAGAACAAAACATACTGTCCATATTGGAGATATCCTCTTGGACTTGCTATTACAAATGCAATAATCCCAATGACCATAGCTGCTCCAAGAAAAATTCCATTCTTAACTGGATTACTCATAATTTACTATTCGTTTAAGACACATTTTCCGCCTGTAAAGATACCTAAAATTTTACCTGTGAATGTTTGATCTAAGAAAGGAGAGTTTTGAGACAGACTTGCATTATTATCAAACACATATTCACCTAACTTATCAAATATTGTAAAACTGTCTTTTGTGTCTTTTTCTAGCTTCGGCAATGGTAATTCGAATTGCTTTCTTGGCTTGACAGCTAAGCAATCTACGACGGCATCAAGATCAAGCTTTGGTGCAAAGGTTAACAATGCTGAAAGCACAGTTTGTAATCCAATAGCACCAAATTCGGCTTGGGAAAGTTCTAACACTTTACCTTCTCTATCAATCGGCATATGATCTGAGACTATCATATCTATATTGCCTTTGTTCACTTGCTTTACCAATTGGATTCTTTCTTTCTCACTTCTCAATGGTGGATCAAGCTTCCAGTTAGAGTCAAAGTCGAGCAGTTTGTCTTCTGTAGCTATCAGATTCTTATAAGAAACAGTACAGGCCACTTGAGAGTGCTTTTTATAATCGCCGACTAAAGACACAACATTTGGACTTGACACTTTATGTAAGATTAAATTACCATTAGCATAAGCATTAATACCAAGATCTCTCTGAGCAGCAATAGTTTCGAGTTGACTGTTTTGACCAATTAGACCTAAAGTGATATTGGTGCTTCCTTCATTCATTTGCCAATTAGCATTCAAGCTTTTGAGCTTACTTTGGTTTATTATGGGTTTGTTCGTACTCTTGGCATATTGTAGAGCTCTGTAGAGCTGCCCTTCATGTTGTATGGAATGACTACCGTCTGAAAATGCGATTGCTCCTGCATGACTCATGTCATTTAACTCTGCTAAAGTATCGCCTTCAGCTCCTGATGTGATAGCTCCACAGACGTGGAGATTAACATTCAATGCAGAGCTCCGAGAGAGCACAGATGAGATTGCCGAAGCACTATCCAGACAAGGTTCGGTATTTGGAAACACAATAAGATCTGAAAAACCACCGGCCAGGGCAGAAGCTGAAAGTGTCTCTAAGGTTTCTCGATGTTCAAATCCAGGATCGGATAAATGGCATCCAACATCAACAAATGCTGGTGAAATACTACCATCTTCGAAAGTGTGAGTTGTGTCCTTTGGCTTTGAAAGTTTCTTTTTGAAATCTATTAGCTTGCCCTTGTGAAATACAAAGTCGAAAAATTTCCCATGCTTTGAATGTCCAGGATAGACCACTTCAAAGTTTTTAAGAAATACTTTCATTCGATAGATTATTGCCAGGTTTTACTTCCAGAATCTTAAAATAAGTGTTTCGATTGCTAGAAAAATCAAGGCAAAGATAAGGCACCACTTCCATAGGAAAACACCTTCTTCATTTTCTTTTAGTCTGGCGAGAAATTCACCTGAGTTTTTCTCATCGTAGAGTGTCAGATAATCTCCAGTTAATGCATTTAATTCTTCTATCGTACTTGTGGTAGGGTCAGATTCTTCTCTACTGAAGTTAAATGCAACATTCGCCAGATCTTTACCTCCAGATGCAATCTTATAAAACCCTGCATTCTGTATCTCATCTTTGATCTTAATTTCTGTTCTTCCTCCAACATTTTGTTGCTGAGGAATAATCTCTCCTCCTTCTCCAACAATTGAAAAAATAGCATCAGGGGCTAGATCTGCATTATCTATTTCTATGACAGTATTCTTGCTCATTTCATATGCCAGAGTCGCTTTCTCTCCTCTTGCATAAGCCATCTTATAAATCATTGGAACAAAGACTTCCGCATGCTCAACCAATGAACTTACTGATCTATCAATAGGAGACTTGCACACATAGATATGTCCTTTATTCCTGAGATACTTCTGTACAAATGGGGCACCACTTCTCAAAGTTAATAAGGCTTCACCGCCTGATCTGTTGAGACTCTCAAAATCATAATTCCCTTTCACAATAGGCAAGTCAGCATTTGCACTTTTTCTTTTGTAGACTTTATTGAAAACAAATTCTTCAGTATTTATTGCGAAGACTTCATTTTCAACATTGACCCATTGTGTCATTTTTGGAACATTCAATTGCGAGTAGAATGCATTATAAGAGTTGATATCTGCCGTTTTTGATGGAAAGCACAGCACATTACCTCCACCTTCAATATATTGTCTTAGTTCGCTTGCTAGACCAGAGCTGATAGACCGCAAATCTTCCAAAACAATGAGTTTAAACTCTTTAAAAGAAGAGTAATCCAACTTACTCTGATTTGATTGATCATGTTGAATTTCTGCAATGCCAGCAAATAAGGCTTTGATATACTTGTTTGGAAGTGCATCATAGATTGACAGGACTTTCGTGCTAGGTGCTATTACTAGGGAAAGATGGTACGAATCATCAAACTGGATTGGATAATCTTGGATTTGGAGTTTGATGTCCTTCTGTCCTTCTTCCAAAAATGTTAAGTTAATCGTGTCAAGTACACTTGAGTTGGCTTTGATATCGAATGAACCAGCAGGTTTTTTTTGTCCATCTTGGAAAACACTTAAGATGACATCATCTTGCGCCTCGTTGCTATAATTAGTGAGTTTGACAACTAGGCTGTTATTTTGATTTTTTAATACTGCAGGAGATGTGAAATATGCACTATCTACACTCAAGTTTGTTTCTCGCAACGGGGTAAGTGGTATCAAATTGAGCGTATGGACAGTATCAGCATTAGGCTGGAGATCCATTATTGATTTCTGAAAATCAGAAATCATAAAATATGACTTTGTTCCCTCCTCTTGATCAAATGTCTGAACTTGCTTTTGAAGAATAGTGTTCAAGGATTTTATACGAGGGGTAGTCGTAATATTTTCTATCTCAGCTAGCGCATCCTCCTTTGATAATATCTTTGATGAAATTGCTGAATAATTGTGTGATAATACTTGAAATCTATCAGTCTCACTAAAGGCTTGGACAATTTCTGTTGCTCTCTTTTTGGCATTATCAAGCAATGAAACATCTTTTCCTTTAGATGACATACTATAAGAGTTGTCTACAAAAACAGAAACAAGTTTTTGGTCTAGTGTCTTTGTATTATCTCCTAAAAAAGGTTGAGCAAAAGCAAAGATGAGAAAAGCAAATGCTAAGCATCGTGCTAATAAAACGAGTAGGTTTCTCAATTTTCTGTTTGCACTTCTTTCGTCTTTGAGCTCTTTCAAAAATCTAACATTGGTAAAATAGACTTGCTTATATCTTCTAAAATGGAAAAGATGAATAATTATTGGAATGGCAAGTGCCAAAAGACCCCACAAAACACTAGGAAACAAAAACTGCATAGGTCACAAATGTATTACGATAGCGCGTTATATGAAAGCTTGTACTGAATTATGTCTCTAACGCAATAATTGAAAGAACTATATACCCGAACCTGACTTGTTCAATGTCTTAACATAATCCAACAACTTTGCATAACTTTCTTCCCTATTGAGTACGTTGCTATCTCCTAAACAAATAAAGACTGCTCTTGCTCTTGTTATCGCAACATTCAGCTTCCGATCAATTCCTTTTGCAGATAAGCTTACTATTTGTCTGAGTTGCAATGGATGATTTACGACAGTTGAATAAATGATAATATCTCTAGCTCCTCCTTGATATCTTTCCACTGTGTCAACATTTACCGTAAGGGAAAGTTGGGACCTCTCTATTAACTGATTAATCAATGCAATTTGAGCTCTGAAAGGTGTGATTACTCCGATACTTGGCTGGTGGCTGAATGATGCAAAGAGCGTTTCATATTCTTGTAAAATAGTTATTAAGGTTTCCGCCTGATTGACATTTTGTTTGAGTGTAAAGTCAGACTCAGAATTACATTGAATAAAATGCATCCTCTGTGGCAATGTTGGAGTTGCATATTGATTAACTGACTGTGTAAGCATCTCGAGACTCAAGATTCGCTCAAGTTGTCCGTCATAAAATTGAGTATTTACAAAATGCATAATGTCTTGATGCATTCTCCCTTGTTCAGTCAGAATACCATAGATGTCCCAATCGTTCCGATCAGAAAGACTCATTAATCTCTCAAATAGCGAGTTTCTTGTGTCACTCAAAGCTAATGCATCATGCAGCTGTTGATCTTGCACCTGAGAAGCTTCCATTGATTGAGTGACCACGGCAGGCAATTGCTGATGATCTCCTATCAAGATCCACTTCTTTGCTTTAGGCAAAATTCCTAGAAGCATTGGTTCAAGAAGCTGTGATGCCTCATCAACAATAATGGTATCAAAATCCAAAATTTCAAATAGTCCTTTCTTACCCAAAATGGAAGAAGCTGTACCAATCACAATTTTGGTTTGGGATAGTAGCTCATTTAATGCTTTTCTCGTCTTAATACTCTCCATTCTTGCAGAAAGAAGTAATTCTGCAAAATCAGAATGTGTGCTGTGTTTCGATCCAATTCTTAGAATATGATGCTGAGCAATATCTTGACTTAAAATCGCATGGCTAATTTCATCCACGGCTCTATTCGTGAAAGCAATGACTAGTGTTATCTTATTTTGGTAGGTGACAAGCTCATTTGCGATTGTCGCAAGGACCTTTGATGTCTTTCCGGTGCCTGGAGGTCCCCAAATAAGATAGTAGTCTTCAGCACTTAGTGCTTTTTCAATGACTTCTTTCTGGTTATCAGTGATATCATATGTGCCTCTCAGTGTATATGGCTTACCATCCTCTGGGGGAGTTCTTCCTAATACAAGTTGTTGTTTTCTCTTATCAGATGTGAAGAAACTGTAAAGGCTTCTGTACATCGAATTGAAACTGCTGTCAAGTAAATCTGGATCAAGATGCCAATAGGTATACTCTTCGAAAAAATTCAGGTTCTGCTGTTGATTCCTTAACTGAAGTTCAATTTGACCTTGCTGAATATTCAGTATTGTGCATTTAAAAACTTGGCTAACTAAAGTTGTCGTTGTTGATTCAATATGCGGATAAAGGACAACTATGTCACCATTCCTAAATCTGGATAATCCATTTAATTCATGATTAATATGGAGAGTTATAACTGGCCTACCATTTCTTTTTTCTATCTGGTGTATTGTATTATAGACTATAGACGAATATGATTCTTTCTTTTGCTCAAGCGACTCAGACCAAAGTGCAGCAAAGCCATTTCTATTCTCTCCTGTTGATACTCCAGTCTTGGCAATAAGATGCTCTCTTGCAATCAACCCAACAAACTGCTTGAAATAACTATAGTCTATTTCGTCTAGCTGCGAAATCATACTCTTTATCAAATTCAAATCTCTCTTGACATATCTCCAAGTAGATGGAATGGATTCAGGATTTAGGAAACTGAAGATATCCAATGCACCTTCTTGATCTATTTGAGCCAACAAGTACTCTATCGAACGAATTGTATTTCTAACCTGTAACGCATCTTGTTGTTGACTCTTTAAGACTGGGGCATATTTCAGGGCTTGGACTTCTTGAGAAGAATAGAGAATATATGCCTTAGACTTTACTCGCTTTGGAAGTGTGTGCCTTGTTAATAATTCATAGAGGATTGTCTGAACATAATGGTTGTGGTTCAGACCATATGCGTTGGGTTTGAATGGCTTACCACTCTTCAATTCTACAATATCAAAAGCCTCTTTCTCTGTATTCTGATGAAAGAGGTCAAGTCTACCTTGAAGTCCATAGTGTGAAGAATAAAATGAAGGTTCCAAATAGACATAATCGCGATCAATTTCTACCGAGTAAAACTGTTCGTTGATAACTTTCTTGAGATTGTGAAAATGCTGCTTTGACTTGGACAACAAATTAATTGCTTCTTCATCGCTAAATTGAGAAAGTGCTAATGGGTGTAGTCCAAAAATTTGGGTTCTTAGACTTTCGAAATTTGCATCTGGTGCCGTAATAAGTTCGTCTAACATCATATTGGCAACGTTACCAAGCATCAAGTGTATGTTAGGCTCTACCGGTATGAACTTCTTAGTTAAGTGGCCCATAGTATTAGTACTCCCCGAAGCAAAGCACTCTGATACAGCGGTAACATCAAGGAGGTAGTCTGGGTCAATAATTATGGATTCTGGGCTCAAACTCCCATCATCGGCAATTTGGCAATGATGAAGTCCTAGCATTAAAGGAAGTTGCATGTATTGCTCTGCTTCTTTAATACTTTTTGTGAAAGTATCATTCCGCCCTGCCTGATTATACAGCACAGTTTTGAAAATGTGTGGTTCCTGTTCGGTGTACCCTAAGATGGCTTCCTTTTCGGTGTTAATTTGTAAAGCGATAAAATATTCGAACGGGCTATATCCAACAACACGCTCCTCCGTTCTGGTGATTTTTGGCCTTTGTATTGCATCTAGGTTCAAAACATCGACTTCAGGGCTAGCTTTCCTCACCCATAAGGTGTTTATATAAAGGCCTAGTTGTATTGGATCATAGGAGTCATCTATTGAGTTCTGCTCTACATATCTTCTCCAAACATGAGTCAAATACAGATCACTTCCTTGAATACCATAGGTGTTAGCAGCATAGGATACTTTGCTAAACAAAGTTGAAAACTGCATCTTTCCAATTGTTGTCAATTCTTCAATTAAGACAAGGAACACCCTTTTTAATTGATCTATGCAGTCTTGCTCTTCTGTATTTTTTGAAAGAATCGAGAGTTTTGAAACTAAATCTTCAAAAAGTTCATTTTCAGCTATGTAATCTCTAGAAGTTTCACTCATGCAGTCTTGTCTCTTTTCGTGTGACTATTTGTACGATCGCAGTCAAAATCAATGCGATGCGAACTAAAATAATGACATTGTTCCAATATAGGCGCCTTATTGATCTACTTGATACGATCGAAGGTGATAATTCTGAGTTTCTGCAGCTTTTGGTGAGACTGCAAGAAGAGATTTATGACTTGGATGCCTTGTTAGAGTCAACATGGTCATTAGAGCAAAAAGATTTTGACATTCATTGGCAAATTCTCTCTAACACTTTGTGCAAGTTTGGAATAGCTTTAGATGAACATGATGACTACCTTTCTCATATAAAGGCCTATCTCAATCATGAATTAATGTTGAGACAAGGTATTAGTCCGACTGATCTCGACTTAGAAGAATATTACTACTACAAGTCTTGTGATGTGCAACTCCAACGTAGGCTGCTATTAGATGCTTTTGGCGAACTTGGGGCGCTCACACAACCAGAAGACTGGAGATACTTTGATTACATTACAGAGATCAATGACGATGTCATGGATTTGGTTGAAGATCACGATGCGATTAATGGCAATGGAGTAGCTTTCTATATTCATAATTATGGTATGGTTGAAGCGGTAAGGATATTAACAGGTTTTGTAAATTCTGCAATGGCTTGTCACAAGGCTCGAATTGCACTTTATCCTGATAATCCAATGTTATTAACTATTGATAGCTGGACTGAAGAGGTAGGAAAACAAACAAAATTAGCAATAGATCAAATGAGCGGAGTACTTTTGCATTCCAATCTCAACATCGAAGAAAACAAAACGATAAGACTAGTCGAGGCATCAAAACTCTCGGCTAATAAAGAAATAGAAGTTTAATTAGAATTTATTTCACTTTCAATTATTCAAAACATTCGCAATTATGAATTTATTAGAAATGCTTAATGATCAGTTAGGTGATCAGTTATCTAAGCATGCAAGTAGTTTTTTAGGAGAGTCTCAAGACAATGTGTCAAATGCTCTCGGAGGTATTTTCCCAAGTATTCTAGGTAAGGTAGCAGATATTGCTGATTCTGCTGATGGAGCAAAGTCAATTTTTGACATGGCAAAAGGTGCTGATGATAGCATCCTTGACGATGTTGGAGGACTTTTTGGTGGAGGTGTTGACTCTGTAAACAAAGTATTAGGGTCAGGCTCTGGTATGGTCAATGCAATTTTCGGTGGTGGACTTGGTGCCATTATAGATAAGGTTGCTGGATTAAGTGGTCTAAAAAAATCTTCATCTTCTTCATTAGTCAAAATGGCAGCACCATTCCTCATGGGTATGGTAAAGAGAGCTATCATGAAGAAAGGACTTGATGCTGTGGGATTAGGAAAACTGATGGGTCAACAAAGAGGATTTGTACAAAGCATGTTACCAGCAGGTCTTGGTAGTGTACTTGGTCTTGCTAAAAACTTAGTTGGCGGAACAGCAGACAAAGCAAAAGAAGTTGCTGGTGCAACTGTTGATACTGGAAAGAAAGTAGTAAGCGGCGCAGCTAATGTAGCTGGTGATGTTGCTGAGACTGGTGCTAAAGCAGGTAAGAGTATCCTTAGATGGGTGTTACCGTTATTATTAGCATTATTAGCGCTTGGTTTCTTAGGCAGAATGGGATGTAATACTGGAATTGATGCAGTTGATAATGCAGCTGCTAAAACAGTAAATGCAACAGAAGGCGCAGTAAAGAAGACAGCTGATGTAGCTGGTGATGCTGCTAATGCAGTTGGAAACGCTGCAGGTGATGCTGCTAGTGCAGCTGGAAATGCTGTAAAAGGAGCTGCTGGAGCAGTTGCTGGAGCATTTAGTAATGTTAATGAAGCTGCTGCTAACGCATTGAAGTCAGTAAAATTCGAAGCTGAATCAGCTGGTTCGAAAATGATGGCATTTATCGATGGAGGTTTCAAAGGTGATGCGAGATTTAGAATCAAGAATGGCAACTTTGCTACTGGTTCGGATGCATTAACTGCTCAGACGAAGAAAGAGCTTGATAACTTAAGCTCTATCCTTAATGCTTATCCTGACGTTAAGATTGCTGTTGCTGGATATACTGATAATACAGGTGACGCTGCTAAAAACATGACACTTTCAGACTCAAGAGCTAAGTCTGTGAAAGCATACTTAGTAACGAAAGGTATTGCTGGAAACAGAGTTGGTGCTAAGGGTTACGGATCTGCAGATCCTGTAGCTTCTAACGATACACCTGAAGGAAGAGCGGAGAATAGAAGAATTGAAATTATCGTAAGATAATCTCAAACATTCTTAAAAAATAGAAAGGGTTGTCTTCTGAGAAGACAACCCTTTTTTATTTATTGGTAACTATTTAATCTGAAACCTAACCTCTGATTCTTTCATCTATCCAAGATGTCATAGTCCCTAGAACCTGTTCTTTGTCATATGATCTTGAAATCTCATGCGCTAAGCCTTCCCAAATCTTTAGCGTCTTATCCTCAGACTTTGCAGCTTTATGTAATTGAATAGTTCCATCTTTATCAATGATCTTATCATCTGAGCCATGCATTGCCAAAAATGGTAACGTCACCTCATGGAGTCGCTCATTAACTTGTTTTGTTGCTTTCAATATTTCAAATCCAGACCGAGCATAAATACCTCCTCGATAATTATAAGGATCATTATTATATTTCTCAACTTCTTCAGGCACTTTAGACATTCCATCTGCAGGTAGTTTGACAGCTTTCAACTTTGGAGTCAATCTTCCTAAGATACCTGAAAGTTTCTGCAGAATAGGTGATAAATCCTTAGAAACTTGAAGTGCTGCACCTGTAAATAGTAGCCCTTGGATCTGTGCCACTTCATCAGTTTGATGATCCAATAGATATTTTATCGTAATTAAAGCTCCTACACTATGTCCATAGATATAAAGTGGTACAGTTGGCGCTAAATAATTAATTACTTCTTTCAAATCCAGACAATACTGATCAAAATCTTGAATGTAACAATCCTTACCATCTGACCTTCCATGTGCTCTATGATCATATCCAAACACAGAATAGCCTGCTTCGTTAAACTTCTCTGCCTCGTAGTCATACCGCTCAATATGCTCTGCATATCCATGTACAAATATGACTACTCCTTTAGGGTTATCAACTTGCCATGCTACATTATATAATTTGGTATCATCAGGGGCAGTGAGGTAAAATGTATGTTTCATAGTTAACTAGTCAATAGTTTCTTGACAATTGTACTTATCGTTTTGCCATCAGCTTTTCCTGCTAATTGACCGCTTGCCATTCCCATCACTTTGCCCATGTCCTTCATGCCTTCAGCTCCAGACGATGCTATGATCTGTTTGATTATTGGTAAGAGATCTTCTTCGGACATTTGTTCAGGTAGGTATCTCTTAATAATTTCCAATTCTTCCCTTTCGACTGCCGCCAGATCTTCTCTATCTTGTTTTACAAAAATATCAATAGAGTCTTCTCTTTGCTTTGCAAGTTTTTGTAACATTTTTATCTCCATAGATTCGTCTAGTTCTGTATTAGAACCATCTGTCTTGGCTAAAAGGATAGCAGATTTTATTGCTCTGATTCCTCTTAAGGCAGCCTTGTCCTTGCTCTTCATTGCTGCTTTAAGATCATCCATTATTTTCTTTTCTAAACTCATATTTCTTGCTTTTCTATTAATTCAGTAAGGTATGCAAACTGTTCTATTGACAGTTGCTCGGGCCTTTCGGTAAATATCGATTCTTCTAAAAGAGCTTTTTCTTTGACTAACCCTTTCAATGTGTTTCGTAACATTTTACGTCGTTGCCCAAATGATAAATGCACAATAGTCTTAAAGAGTTTCTTCGTGTAGATAGTATCTACAACTTCTTTTCTTTCAAGCTGAATAACCATGGAATCTACCTTAGGAGGTGGATTAAATGAGCCTGGTGAAATTTTGACCATTTTCTTTCCAATGTATTTACATTGGGTTAAAACAGATAATCTTCCATAGACCTTTGATCCCTTTGGCTCAATTATTCTCTCAGCCATCTCTCTTTGGAACATACCTAACATTGCTGGTATTCTAGAATACTCTTCCAACATTTTGATTACAATCTGAGAAGAGATGTTGTATGGAAAGTTGCCGACCAGAAGAAATTCTTCACCACCAAAGAGATCATCCAAGTCTAGCTTCAAGAAATTCTGTCTGATAAGCGCTTCTTCAGTTAAAATCTTTGCTTGAAGTAGATGATCAACCATATCCTGATCAATCTCAACAGCCTTAAGATTAAGGTCATACTTAACTAACTCTTGAGTCAATACACCTTTACCCGGACCAACTTCCAAGACATTCTTAGTGTGCTTTTGAGCTAATGCATTAATATAGGATGCTATTTGCTCAACCACATTTTGATTGATTAAAAAGTGTTGTCCATATTTTTTTTTCGCAAACTGCATTCTGAGAGTCAAAAGTAAGAAAAGTAAAATCTAACTGTTAAGGCTTGTATTATTCCTATCTTTGATTGTCCTTCTGAAGTTACAAACAGCATACCATGAAAAAATATAAAATTGGAATCTCGCTTGGAGATATAAATGGAATAGGTCCAGAAATTATCTTGAAAGCGCTAGATCATAAGGAGGTATTACGACATATGACTCCAATCATTTATGGTTCCGGAAAAGTCCTCGCATACCATAAGAACATGGTCAAAAACATCAATACATCATTCATCAATGCGAAAGATGTAGAAAATGTATCGTTTAGTAAGGTGAATGTGATTAATTGTGCTGACAATGAAGTACAAATCTCATTAGGCAAACCTACTGAGGCTTCTGGCAAGTTTGCGATAGACACCTTGACTAAACTGGCAGATGATGCTAAATCAGGCAAACTAGATGCCATTGTCACAGCACCAATCAATAAACATGCAATGCAACTTGCTGGTTGGAAGTTTCCTGGACATACAGAGTTTTTTGGGAGTGTCTTTGATGTGAAAGATCAATTGATGTTCATGGTGTCTGATTCTCTTAAGATTGCCACTGCAACTGGGCACACACCACTGGTAGACGTAGCTTCAAAAATAACCAAAGAGAACATCCGAGCTAAGATACAATTACTACATAGCTCTCTCAAGGTAGATTTTGGTATTGAAAAACCAGTTATTGGAGTCTTAGGGCTGAATCCTCATGCAGGTGATGAAGGGTCCATTGGTAAGGAAGAAGTCGACTTGCTTAAGCCTCTCATTGTTGAATTGAAGAAAAGCGGACTGCTAGTTTCAGGTCCTTACCCTGCTGATGGCTTCTTTGGTAGTAATCAATTTGGGAAAGTTGATGGTATACTCGCTATGTATCATGATCAAGGGCTTATTCCTTTTAAAGCTCTAACATTTAATGCTGGGGTGAATTTTACAGCTGGATTACCAATTGTAAGAACTTCTCCAGATCATGGAACAGCTTATAATCTTGCAGGAAAAAATCTAGCAAATCCGAAATCATTCCGACAGGCGCTATTCACGGCACTGGATATCACTAGAAGAAGAATGGATTACAAGGAAGCGAATGCTAACCCTTTAAAAAATAAGCCAAAGCAAACTGCTCGATTCGAAGAGTAGGTTAGGTTGTATTAGGTTCTACATACCATACTCAACAGATTGGTTTATTGATCTCACGAATAAAGCAATCTTAAAGCTTTGGCTCTTATTCTCAAATGTACTGTATTCTTACATATAAGTCAAGTACATATATATGTTTTAATAGTTTCTTACTAACTGATTGTCAGCATAATCAAAGGTACTCAGCTCGTAAGTCTCTATTATTCTAATCAATTTATTGGCATATTGTTTATCAGTGGCATAGCCTGAGTTCTTTAGTCCATAGGCCCAACCTTTGTAATCTGATTTACTCAATTTGAACATCCACATATAATTACTTGAGAACTTCAAGAAATTACTGTGGTCTATGTAAGACTCAACAGCGTCATTATATGCTCTAAAGCAAGAATTAATTAATTCTCCTTTCTTATTGAAGTCATCATCTTTGTGATAATAGGTCTGACCCTTCCAATACTTTTTACACTTAATACCAAAATGATTATTTGCCTTTGTAGCAAGCGCGCTTTTACCAAATTGGGATTCATGCATCCCTTGAGCCAATGTAATACTTGCAGGTATCCCTGTACGATGCATTTCTGCAATCGCAAGCTCTTTATATTGATCAATGTAAGAAAATCCTTCTGCAGATGGAGTTGACGTTGGTGTCAGAAAACTGCACAGCAGTAGCATCATTAGAATACATACAGGTTGGAAGAGGCGCATGTTGAATATTTGGGTACACCCTAAATAATTCAAAACATGTGCCAACTTATATTAAGAATTCTTAAAATTTGAATTCCGCACCTAATAAAAGATTCGCAGAGGTATAATTTTGCTTTAATGGATAATTACCAATAGTCAAAGTACCAAATCCATGTCTAACAGCTGGGGTTAACCACAATGTGACCTTCCTATTGAGATGATACCCTACTCCACCGGATACATGTAAGGCATATCCTGAGCGCTCTTTATAATAATCAACTGGCATGACAGGTTCTGCTGTCACAGTGCTAAAGGTAGATCCTCCAGCATTCGTCTCACCATCGCTAAAGTAAAATCTTTGGTTCCAAAGCACTCCAGCTTCTGCAGCAAAATTCCATCTATTAAATCGCATCTGATAACCTGCAATAACTGGGATTTCTATGAAACGATATTGGTTATATTGTTGCCATGACTTATTCCGAATGATAGTTGCATCTATAGATCCGTAGATAGGCTCTTCGGTTCCATCAGGCAGGACATTATATCCTATGATTTGATCTTCCAGAGTAATCTGTTCTTCAGAATTTGTCTCATATTCGAGTCTCTCGTTAATATTTGATACTTCAAGTCCTGCTTTGAGGTACAGACCATTTTTCATGGCAAACTTTGCAACTACACCAGCTCTATGTCCTTCGAGTACAGTTTCGAATTCTTTCCTCTGATTATAATGAGTCTCTGATTCACCTCCTCCAAGGTTTTGTAATGTACGTCTACTCCACCCAGGACCATAATAAACCTGTAATGAGAGTGGGCTATAAGTATAATTATAATCATAACACTCCACTCTTTTCATTGGCTTAGGTTGTTCAAATTGTAGTAGAGCACCACCTTTAGCTTCAGAAGTAATAGGATTTAATGGTAATAATCCAATCTTATTCATCTCAAGAGATTGTTCAGTCAGAGCTTGGCTGAATTGTGCCTCTTTACTTTCTCTCAAGCTAGTAGAAACAACTAGTTGCTGGTTTGATCTGCTACCTATTTGCTGTGTTTTCTGCAACCCTGTTTTCTCAATGGCAACCTGACTTATCCATCGCTTTGATTCTGTGTGAATCTGTTTGCTGTTTGCTTCAAAACTCTTGGAAAGATCAATGTCTGCAGTTGATGATATTGGTTGCTGTGCTTTTTTTAAGATGGTTAGCTCTTCCTTGGTTGTTATATAGTCATCTACTTTCGTTGCCTTGTCATCCTCCTGACCAATGAGAGCTGCAGCTTGCTCTTCAATTTGTCCATTTGGTTGGTTTGTTTGCATTACCTCAACAGCAATGGCTTCTTCTTGCATTGATACAGCAGGTACTAAAAGATACCATGCAGTGAACGAGAGCAATGCTATGCTACCCAAAAGGAAAAGTATCGCCCACTTTCTCTCCTTTTGAGGCTGGATTTCTGGCTCAATCATGGACCAGAGTGCATCTTTGTCCAACGTTGTAGACAGGTATTGCAATTTATTCTGAATGATAGGGTCTATCTTGCTGCTACCCATACTTCTTGATTTTCTAGCTTAAGTAAATTTTTTCTCAGCAAACTCTTTGCTCTTGTCAAATTAGATCGCGACGTAGACTCATTAATCCCTAATAATTCAGCTATTTCTCTATGGTTATACCCATCAATCACTGCTAGGTTAAATACCTTTCTGTACATGGTAGGTAAGTCTTTTACCACTTCAAGAAGATCTTCTGCTTGTAAGTTTGATACTGCTGCTGGATCCATTCCTTCATAGTCATGGTGTACTGGATCGAATTCTTCAGTATACCTCTTCTTACCTAGTTCTTTAAGTGCTGTATTTATTACAATTCTTCTCATCCATGCTTTAGCGTCACCTTTCTTTTCGTCAAATGTATTTATGGACTTAAAGACTCTGACGAACGAATCTTGCAATACATCCTGAGCTTTAAACTGGTCTCTCATATATCTCAAAGCAACAGTGTATAACATTTCTGAGCACTCCATAACCAACGCCTTCTGCGAGACTGGATCGCCTTTCTGGCAACCCCTCATAATAGCATTGATTGTGGATTGTTTTGTCATAGAAGGAAGAAAGAGATATTAAGTTACGTCATATTTATAATAAGTTGGCAAGGAGTAGAACATACTCCTTACCAACAATACAATTTATTCCAGGCCAATTCCTATTGAGAGATTGACGCCAAATTCGCATTCTTCAATCGTTACAGGTTCTGTCTCACCCATAGTAGGATCCATTTCATCCACAATAAATTGTGGCCATCCATTTGGTGTCGAACCATCTAATAATACATAACCATCTGGCGCTGTCACTTTGATTGTATAAGTCGCCACGTATGGTACATAGATATCAAAGAATGTGTTTTGATTGCTTGTAACATATGTGTTTGCAACATTTCCGTTATTATCAATCAGTTCAATTACAATATCATCTATCAAGGCAAAAGTATCTTGCTCATTTTGCATGCCATCACCATTCTCATCAAACCAGAATGAACCAGTCACCCATGCCTGATCAA
>JAHDEL010000001.1:21874-29720 GCA_020628855.1 Saprospiraceae bacterium
AAACCAAAAAGCTCACATCCATAACCCCATGCACTACATTGTAATGGGTCTTGGTTATTAGTTATCAATAATCCCGCGTCTACATTCTCTTCATCTGTATCACCTAGTTCTATTAAAACTCCATTTGGTGTAAAGTCACTATCCACTGTGTCATCTCCTCCTGCATTAGGAGTAGTGAATCCAAAATTCGTTTCTATCCCAATTTGGTAAGTACCTGGCTTGAGGTTGTCAAAACTGTATGCACCATCAGCACCAGTTACTGCAGACTGGAAATTAGAATCATTATTAATGTCATAGAGATAAACAAATTCATTTTCTACTAACGGCTCATCACTTGTACGAATACCGTCTGCATTCAGATCATCCCAAACAACACCACTTATGCTAGATCCAGAACCGATATAATCTATCTTAACCTTGAAGCTACCTTCGAATGGTTGTGGATCACCTCCAGGCCCTATAGTTACAGTACCATTAAATGTACCTTCAACGAATTCGTCTATTGCTGTTCCTAAAGATGTGACCTCAAATGAGACATTATCACAATCTTCAACACATGCGATAGTCTGATTATCCAAGGTTATGAATTGATAACTCTCTGCAGTATTAGTCCCTTCCACCATGTTATTCACTATAAAGGTTGCGCTTTGCAACTGACCGTTGAGAGTACCAGTAAATACAGCATTGCCATCAAGGATACAAAGGTCAACAACATCAATCAGTATGGCACCACCACCATTTACCGTATAGGTAATGTACTCTTCAAACTCATTACATAAGGATAATACTCCTAAGTCTAATGGTTCCCCATTTACAACATCTACCGTTAACTCATCACTATAAGTTGCAGAATCAAAATCGTATGCCTGGACAGTAACTTCTGTTGGGCCACAGTATAATGTCATGAAGTTAAATGTTCCATCTTCATTTACTTCCACAATAGTTGTGTTCATGAACTCAGGATTCCAATCAAATGGATAAGAAATTACCACATAGCCATTAGAAATAAGATCGCCATTACAGTCTACAACTGAACCAGTAACATTTATAGCACCTGTCAATTGCACTTCGATGATACCAAGGTTTACATCCTCACCGAATGGTCCAATCACTTCTTCGTAAGCAATATTTCCACATTCGTCCTTAATCGTCAATCGAATCTCTTTGTCTTTTGGGATTTTTCCAAAGAATTCTCCAAACTCATTTGTATAACCATAAGCTGTACTAAACCATGAATTTGGGTTTCCTCCGACGATTTCAAAACACATGCTAGCCCATGGGATGAGATTGCCTTCAGTGTCTTTTACGACTCCTAGAATCTCTACCAATGGAAATGGAGCATCACAATTCCAAAAAGAAAAATGGCTCACTTCACCAACATACTTATCACCATCAAGAACAGCTCTTCCCTCTTCAATCCATGTTGCTTTTTCTTCATCGAATGACCAAAGAGGAATATCAGCAGGAGAGTCTGCACTTAGTGATCCAAGCGGAAATTCAAGAGTTGCACTCTTGCCCTCACTTAAATTTAGCGCTGTCCCATCTGGGCTTTCTAACTCAACTGCCATCATTCCATAGGTAGCTAATTGTACTTCGTTGCCTTGTTCATCCTGGCCTCTTAAATTACCAGGCATAGTCTTATAGAGGTCGTTACTTGCGGGATCATACCAATGTGCATAGACATTAACTTCTCCAGAATATGGTTGTCCATCTTCTGTCATAATACCATCCTGAGGAAAAGTGACCGATGCTCCACCATTTGTTGAAATAGGGCCACCTGCTGATGTATTAAAACTGCCAGAGAGATCCTTATTTGGCATGATCACCTTTACAGTATTAGTCCTATTGAGTTGCGGATAGACTACTTTATAGTTATTAAAGTATCCGTTTTTTGAGAAGGTAAGCACTCCACCTTTTTTGTCAACTAAGGCATCCTTAAACCTAAAGAAACCAAAGTCATCTGTAGTTGTAGTTTCTGAACCAAGTTCTACGAGTGCTCCCATTATTGGTGTGCCATTGTCTTCAGTAACAATACCATTGACATTGGCAGTAATATAGAATTCTGGGTTCGGTGTGACGATCAGGTCCTCACCTGGACTAAATTCGTCTTTCCGGCATCCGCTCATCGCGATCAACACGCCCAGAAGTATGATATAAATATGTTTCATTTGAGTGTATTTTTAAACAATCGAGTTAAATAATATAGTCATAAGGTGTACGTACGGATTATATATACCTTCACACTTTAAAATGATGCGTTAGGTTTCCAGTTTTTTATGAAATTTTTAAAATACATAGTTCTCTTACTCATTCTTATTCCTGTCATTGCAATTGTTGCAATACATCTTTTTGCTCAATCAAATAAAAGCAGTCTTGACTCCATAGAAGCATATTTTAAGGGAGAGAGTATTGCCCATTATGTTGGCTATGCAGACTATAATGGGAGAACACTGCGCTACATTGAAACTGGTCAGAATGATAGAAATGCCCCAACAATAATTTTCATCCATGGTGCACCTGGTTCGTGGAGAGATTTTAAGACTTACCTCAGTGACCCAGTGTTAAGTCATAGATGTAGGCTTATTGCTGTTGATAGATTGGGGTACGGAGGGTCAGACTACGGAGAGAGTGAACCATCTTTAATAGAGCAAGCCAATGCAATTATAGCTATTCTCAAGACCAAGGATACAAGAGAAGTATTTCTTGTCTCTCATTCCTATGGTGGACCTATATCTGGAATCATTGCGTCAAGTTTACCTGAAAAAATATTTGGGTCCCTAATGATTGCGCCAGTCAATGACCCCAAAAGTGAACCAATCAAGTGGTATGCACATTTTACTTACTCCAAATTAGGAAAGTTACTCATGCCAGGAATGGTTGATGTAGCCGCTGATGAGAAAATGGCTCATATTCAAGAGCTCGAAAAAATACGCTCTAATTGGGTGCAGATACAATGTCCTATCATTCACTACCATGGAACAAAAGATGTAATAGCGCCGAGTCAGGAGAATCTTGCTTTTAGTCAGGCTCATATTAAAGAAGAAGTATTGACTATTGAGAAAGAGATAGATGGTAACCATCTACTCATTTGGAACCAAGAAGAGAAAGTCAAACAACTTATTTATAAGATGATTGATTACAGGGCAATGCAACAATTACAACGCTAAAATTTATCTTTCAGAAATGGTGCAGTAGCACTTTCTTTCACCTTAAGTATGGATTGAGGAATTCCTTGAAAAACCAAATTGCCTCCTTTTTTTCCACCTTCTGGACCTAGTTCGATAAGCCAGTCTGCAGACTTAATTACCTCAAGATTATGTTCTACTACTAAGACGGTATGCCCTTTTTCAACCAAGGCATTTAATGCACCAAGTAGTTTTTTTACATCATGAAAGTGCAAACCCGTTGTAGGTTCGTCGAAGATGAAAAAGATGTGTTCTTTACTATTCTGCTTAACAAGGAATGAAGCAAGTTTGACACGTTGAGCTTCTCCTCCTGACAATGTTGAACTCGCTTGACCCAATGCTACATAACCCATACCTACATCTTGAAGTGGCTTAAGCTTGTTGAAGATATCCTTTCTTTCAGCAAAGAATTCTAAGGCTTCATCTACTGTCATTGATAATACATCAAAGATGTTTTTGTCTTTGTATCTTACATCTAAGACTTCTTCTTTAAATTTTTGACCTTTACAATCTTCACAGAGTAATTGTACATCTGCCAAGAATTGCATTTCTACAGTGATATAACCATCTCCCATACAATTCTCACATCTTCCTCCCTCTGTATTAAATGAAAAATGGTTTGGTTTGAAGCCTTTAATCTTTGCACTTTGCTGAGAGGAATAGAGCTTTCTTATCGCATCATAGGCTTTAATGTAGGTTACAGGATTGGATCGGGAAGATCTTCCTATTGGCGACTGATTAATATATTCTATTGAAGTTATACTCTTGGTGTTTCCTTTGAGCTCATCATACTTGCCTTGAGCTTGGGTGGTACTTTGATCTATCGCAGAGCTGAGAGCGGGATACAATACATCTCTGACTAGTGTCGACTTACCTGACCCTGAGACACCTGAGACAACTGTTAGAGCATGCAATGGTATCTCTACATCTATATTCTTCAAATTATTCTGTCTTGCCCCAATGAGGTCCAGTTTTTCGATCCACTTTCTTGTTGTCTTAGGAACTGGTATGACTAATTCTTCTTTGAGATATTTTGCCGTCAGGCTCTTGTTCTTTTTAGAAATGAATTGTTTGTATGGACCTGCATAAACGATCTCTCCACCGAGGTTGCCTGCTTCAGGGCCCACATCTATAATGTGATCTGCAGATTTGATGACTTCTTCTTCATGCTCAACAACAATTACAGTGTTGCGTAAATCTCTCAAATTATGCAAGACATTCACCAGATTAGAAGTATCCTTTGGGTGTAGTCCAATACTGGGCTCATCTAAAATGTAGAGTGAATTTGTGAGGTTGCTACCGAGCGTGCGAGTAAGATTAATGCGTTGTGTCTCACCTCCGCTCAATGTAGAAGACATCCTATTGATAGTAAGATAGGGCAGCCCAACAGAAATCATGGTACCAAGTCTATTAGAAATCTCCGTCAATATTCTATTTCCAATTGCCAATTGATGTTCTGAAAGTTTGAGATCATCAAACCATTGTTTGAGTTCATCGATGGGTTTGTCAACAAGGTCGGCAATGGTAGTATCTTGAATCTTTACATAGAGGGCTTCTGGTCTGAGTCTACTTCCTTTACATGTGTGGCAAGTGGTTCGTCCTCGAAATCTGGCGAGCATGACACGATTCTGAATTTTAAAGGTTTGACGCTCTAGTTCAGCGAAGTATGTACTTATCCCATCGAAATAGGCATTACCATCCCACAGTAGTTCATATTGTTCCTTTGTGAGATCTTTCACTGGACGATGAATAGGGAAATCAAATTGATTAGCTTGATCGATGAGCTTATCCAAATACCAACTTGATTTCTCACCTCGCCAACATACAATTGCACCTTCATAAACTGATAATTCTTCATTAGGAATCACCTTATTCATATCAATGCCCAATACTTTTCCATAACCTTCACAAGTTGGACAAGCACCTTGTGGATTATTATAGTTGAAGAGTTGGTGCGAGGGCTCTACAAAAGTCATCCCATCCAGCTCGAATCTATTATTAAAAGACTTAAGCTTGCCATCTTCTAAGAGAATAGACAATTCTCCACCACCTTCATACAATGCAGTCTGAACCGAATCACCCATCCTGCTCATATTGTCTTTATCCTGAGCATTGGTCATCCTATCTACGAGGATATATATGGGAGGTTTGAGATCTTTAAGCTTCTTCTTGAGGTGCTTACTCTTTGAAGCTTGGAAGTCTTCTATATATTGAAGTTCTTCATTAATATACAACCTGGTAAATCCTTTTTGAACTAGGAAGTCCAACTCTTTTGCCAGTAGTCGGTCTTCGTAGCTTTTATTTATTGGGAATACTATCTGTACACGACTACCTTCTGAAAGCCCAATGATAAAATTAACAACATCTGTAACACTATCTCTTGAGACTTCTTTTCCTGAAATTGGACTATACGTCTTACCTACTCTTGAAAATAGTAGACGCAAATAATCGTAAATCTCAGTAAGCGAACCAACAGTTGATCTGGAGTTACTCGTCGTGACTTTTTGCTCAATAGCTATTGCTGGACATATCCCTTTGATAAAATCAACAGGCGGCTTCTTCATTCTACTAAGAAATTGCCTTGCATAACTTGACAAACTTTCTACATAACGCATTTGTCCTTCAGCATAGAGGGTGTCCATAATAAGAGAAGACTTTCCCGAGCCAGAGAGACCTGTCACAACAATCAGCTCATTTTTAGGAATCTTGACTTCAACATTCTTCAGGTTATTTGCTGTTGCTCCTTTAATATGGATGATGTTCTTAAGTTCTTTAAGCTCATCGATATAGTTAACGTTCTGGAGTGTTTTGGTCATAGCTTTATATACAAAACAATGGGAATAGAGTTCATAATAAGACAGCGAAGATAATGCAGTGTTGTATCAGTAGGTATGACTTCTCTAAATATTCATATTATAAATATTTGTAATATTATATCCCGTTAGCTTAGCATTTGTAAAATTATTATACTATCTTTGGTGTTATATTTATGTTAACTTGGATTAATATCAAGCAACTAAGTTTCTTTTACACCATATTTGATAGTATAACAACACATAGCCTATAGCAATACATCTACACTAACGATTAGAATTTATTAATACCGATTTAGTCACTTTTTTTAAAAGAGTTAGTTATGAATGTATTGAAGCTTTCAGATAAGGAATTAATTTCCCAGTATTTAGATGGTAATGACAAAGCTTTTGAAGTTTTGTTGAATAGACACAGAGATAAGATTTATACATCTATCTATCTTTTTGTTAAAGACAGAGATCTTGCAGAAGATATTTTTCAAGATGTTTTTATCAAGATAATCCGTACTCTTCGAAATGGCAAGTATAACCATGAAGGTAAATTCCTTCAATGGGCTATGCGTATCTCCTATAATATGTGTGTTGATCACTTTAGGAAAAACAAGAGGAAGACAAAAGTATCTGCAACTGAGACTTTTGACATTTTCGATGTCCTTGAGTCGAAGGAAGATAATAAAGAGGTGACCATGATAAAAAGTCAACTTCATAAAAAAGTCCGTGAATTAGTGGACAGACTCCCTGAAGAACAAAGAGAAGTTGTGATTTTGAGACACTATGCAGATATGAGTTTCAAAGAAATATCTCAATTAACTAGAGTTAGCATTAATACTGCTCTTGGTAGAATGCGTTATGCTTTGATTAATATGAGAAAGATGGTAGATGAGAAAGAGCTTCAACTCATGTAAAAGATAGTTTTTTTATATAATTAAGGTTTTAATTTTTAGAAGCCACTTAGGAGACTAAGTGGCTTTTCTTATCTATTGAAATCAGAAAAGACAAAAATCTAGTTTCAATTCTGATTTATACCATGATTGGCACCTTGTATTTAGATAAAGGATAGAATACTAACATCTAATAAAATCAGAAGAATCATCCTTCCTACCATAGATTATTTCAACCTAGGTTATGAGAAGTCTCACTACATCTTTGTAGTTTACAATTATGTTTGATCGTCTTTTTGAGCCAAATGACACTTTCGTACTTTTTGGTAGGGATCATGCCATCATTCTTCTTGTGATAGCTATGTTCATTCTTGTATTGATTACAATTGGCAAGAGACTTCCGTCAAAACGGCAAGACCAACTGATCAAGGGCGTATCTGTATTTGTTGCTTCGTCTGTTATTGTTTGGACCTTACTGAGATTCTATTTGGGTGTCTTCGACTACAAAGAAGACTTACCGTTTTTCCTTTGTAACTTATTGGCTTTAGGAATTCCCGTATTAGCTTATACCAGACATCCAACATTATTTGATGGGCTGTATTATATAATCATAGGTGGCAGTACGCAAGCATTAATCACCCCGAGCCTTGTAGAGAACTTTCCGCATTTCACTTATCTCAAATTTTGGATTGTCCATGGTGGTATTATAGCCGTTGTGCTCTATCTCGTTTTTGTCTTGCGAATGAGACCAACTTTTAAAGGTGTTTGGACAGCATTTCTTATGGCCCAAGTCTATCTAATAGTAACAATCACAATAAACTATTGTATTGACGCCAATTATTGCTTTTTGAATGAAAAACCGCCAGGAGGCTCGTTTCTTGATCTATTCCCAGATTGGCCATGGTATCTTTTGGTTACTGACCTTGTAATGATGCCATTTTTTGCGTTATTTTACTTACCATTTTGG
>JAHDEL010000001.1:29820-85492 GCA_020628855.1 Saprospiraceae bacterium
AGCCCATTTTGGTTCATGTTATAAACCCAAATTAAGAGAACAATAAAAAGGATAAACATGATAGCAAATTGGCCCATGCAAGATCCTTTCTTTCCCCAGTTATGATTGTTACCTTCTGACATCAGAGTGTGTTTTCAAATATTTAGCACAAAGAAAATCCAAATACTCCGAAAATCAAAGATTGTATCAATGAATTAGATTGGTTTGCATTTGTTTTTTAACCATTCTTGCTCTTCAACACTCACTCGAGGTGATAGAAGATCATAAACCCTTTGATGATAACCATTTAGCCATTGTAATTCTTCGACGGTCAACATTGGCATTAAGAGCATTGCTGTATCTATAGGAAATACGGTAAGAGATTCATGTTCAAGAAAACCCTCGTGCTCGCTTTGCTTTGTGACTATGCAGTTTTCAATTCGAATTCCATATTTTCCTGCCTTGTAATGACCTGGCTCGTTAGAAGTAATCATTCCAGCTTTTAGCACTGTATTAGATCGCGAAGAAGGACCAGCCGTAAAGCCTTGTGGCGGTTCATGAACATTAAGGAAGTATCCAACTCCATGACCAGTACCATGGAGATAGTTAAGTCCATGCTGCCAAAGAAATTGACGAGCATAAGCATCGATTTGGCCGCCTTGAGTGCCATGTGGGATCTTTGATTTATCTAATGCAATCATGCCTTTGAGTACACAAGTATATGCAAGTTTTGTCTCCTCATCAATATCATTACCCATAGCAATCGTCCTTGTGATATCTGTGGTACCATCATGGTATTGACCTCCTGAATCAGCCAGTAATACACCTGAAGATTGTATAGTTGCAGAACTATCCTCTTTTGGTCTATAATGGATAATGGCTCCATTTCCTTTATATCCTATAATTGCAGGAAAACTTTCCCCAAAGTAATTGTCTTGCTCTGCTCGACATTCAGCCAGTTTCATAGCAAAATCATACTCCGAGATTGCTGTACTATTGACATTATCTTCAAGCCACTTAAAGGCTTTAGTCAACGCTACTCCATCCTTTATCATAGCTTGTCTGATATGCTCGATCTCATTATCTGTCTTAATTGCTTTTAAAAGTCTTGCAGGACTAGTTTCTCTAACTATTTCGCAAGCGACAGCCTTACTTAATGCATAGCTACAAATATCTGGGTCTAAGGATAAGCTCATGGTGCTTGAGAGGTTCGATAAGTCCTCAGAAACAGTGTCGTAACTTTTTGTTACAATCCCTTGTTCGTGCAATAACTCCTTAATCTCAGGACTTACTTTACTTTCATTTATATAGAGTGTAGACTGTCCTTCATGCAATAGGAGATAAGCAATAAATACAGGGTTAAAGTCAACATCCCTTCCTCTCAAATTGAGAGTCCATACTATATCATCCAATGCACTTAATAAGACATAATTTGCTTGAGTTTTCTGTAGTATGTTTTGGATTTTTTGTTCTGCAGTTATTGCCGCAAATGGTGCCTTGTGCTGAAATATTGGGGCTAATGGTAACTCTGGTCTGCCTTCCTTCCAGACGAGGTCTATCAGATTAGCATCAGTCTTCAGATTAATGTTCTTCTTCTTTAATAGACTTTCGAGCTTTTCTACCTGGCTAATCGAAAAATTATATCCATTTATACCTACAGTATCTCCTTGACTTAAATTTGATTGCAGCCATTTACTATAGCTTTCAGAAAATTGATTAACCATCCTATGGAGCTCGAATGGAGTATCTGCTAACTCTTGTTCTCCTTGTAAAAAATACCTACTATCGGTCCAAACTCCCGCGTGATTATCAGCTACCATCGCTGTACCTGCTGATCCCGAAAAATTTGATATCCATTGTCTACATAACCAATGTTCTGCAACATACTCACTTTGGTGAGGGTCTGAAGACGGAATGATGAAAGCATTTACCCCTTCTCTAGACATAACTTTTCTAAGGGCATCTACCCTGTCCTTAATACTCTGCATTGGTCAAAAATTGTTAAATGAACAATTAAATATTATAAAAAAAACTAATATGAAAAATATACTCTATATTTGTCTTTACATACCACATCTTACACTTACCCAACTTGCACAAATATACTGTCCTGATTGTATTAATTTAGGAGATCGAAGAACTTCGAAAAGTCTTTCTTTGTTAACTAATATATACTCGGTCAGTTTGATTTAGAAAACAAAAACCGAAAACACAAAGTGTCATGTTAAAGCAGAATTTGAGTCAGAAGATGTTGCAAAAGCTGTCTCCTCAGCAGATACAGCTAATGAAGCTTTTGCAAATACCCACTTCGACACTTGATCAAAGAATAAAAGAAGAACTTGAAGCTAATCCAGCTCTTGACGAAGGCGAAAATGATAATCAAGAAGTTTTCGACTTGAACGAAGACGAAAAAGAGCAGGAAGAGCAAGAAGATTATGAATTAGATGATTATCTCAAAGATTATATTGAAGATGATCCAATAAGTTATAAAACAAAAATTGAAGATTTCGCTTCAGATGCTGAAACTAAGGCGATTCCTATTGCTGTAGAAAATTCTTTTCATGAGCATTTAGCTAAGCAAGTTGGCATGATGTCTTTCGAGGATGAAAAGCTAGAAAAGATAGCTGCACAGATTATAGGAAGTATTGATAGTGATGGCTACTTGAGAAGAGAAAATGTTGCAATCAAAGATGATCTCTTATTCGCACAAAATATCGATGTTGAAGAGCATGAAATCGAAGCAATAATACAGTTGGTTCAAAAATTCGAACCACCAGGATTAGGTGCAAGGGATTTACAAGAATGTCTTCTCATTCAATTAGAATTCAAAGTGGATCTTGAAGAGGATAAATCCATAAGGCGTTCGCAACAGACTGCAATAAAAATTCTAAAAAATCACTTCGAAGAATTTTCTAAAAAACATTATACAAAGCTGCAAAAGAACCTCTTTATCTCAGAATCTGAGTTAAGAGATGCGATTCAAGAAATTTTAAAACTTAATCCTAAACCTGCAAGTAATTTTGTTGGTGCTGGACAAAGGTCAAATCAATACATTGTTCCTGATTTTATTATATCTAATAGAGATGGTGAGCTGGATCTCACTCTAAATAGTAGGAACGCACCTGATCTCAGAGTAAATGATCATTATCAAGATATGCTTAAAGCATATAAGATATCCACTGAAGGAAGGAGGTCGACAAAGAAAGAGAAGGAAGCTGTGATGTTCATCAAGCAGAAAATTGACTCTGCAAAATGGTTTATTGATGCCATCAAGCAACGTCAAGAAACATTGATGAATACAATGTATTCTATCATGCAATTCCAGCAGGATTATTTCATGACTGGTGATGAAAAGCAACTTAAGCCAATGATTCTCAAAGATATTTCTGAGATCACTGGTTTGGATATCTCTACTATATCAAGAGTAGCTAATAGTAAATTTGTACAAACTGAATTCGGAACCAAGCGACTCAAAGATTTCTTTTCAGAATCCTTACAGGCTCAAGATGGCAGTCTTGTCTCCACTCTTGAAGTCAAAAATATCCTCAGTGATATTATTGCTGGAGAAGATAAGAGAAAGCCACACTCGGATGAGAAGCTGAAAAACATGCTCGAAAAACGAGGATATAATATCGCACGGCGGACTGTAGCTAAGTATAGAGAGCAACTCAATATCCCAGTTGCAAGGTTAAGAAAAGAGTTATAACAGAAATACGGAGTTCAGAGTATCTTTGCACCTCATGTGAATAGATATCGTGGGTAGCAAACTTCAAACTTATATTGAGAGCCTCATTTTTGTGGCTACAAAACCTATTTCGAAAGAAGCAATCAGGCTTGCCCTGAATGACTATCTGACTACTTCAATCAAGGTCAAAGAAGTAGAAACAATCCTGGGTAGTATTATGGAAAAGTACCAAGACGAAACATACCCATTCGAAGTTAGAGAAATTGCAAATGGATTTGCTTTTATGACTAAAGGTGCATTCCATGAACTGAATGGCAAAGTTCTCAAAAGAGAAAATAAAAAGAAGCTTACCAGGACCGCTCTAGAAACTCTGTCAATCATTGCCTATAAACAACCCGTTACAAAGGGAGATATTGAATCCATTCGTGGGGTTTCGTCTGATTATACTATCCAAAAATTGATGGAAAAAGAGCTCATTGAAATCTCAGGAAGAGCAGAAACTTTGGGCAGACCATTGTTATATACTACTTCTGAAAAATTCATGAACCATTTTGGTCTTAAATCTATTAATGATTTACCAAAGCTCAAGGAATTCAAATTAGAACAAGATGAGCAAGGTGAACAACGATCAGACTCAGAATCCGAATAGCATGGCAGAAACCTTAATAAATAGAGTTGCAAACAGTTCAATACAAACTATTGACCTCGCTCAATTTCTTCCTCAAAAAGATTTTGTAGTATTTGATATTAAAGAATATCTCTTCCAAGGTCTTATCCTAAAAGAAAAGGATTTTCGTACAAGTCTTAAGACATCAGACTGGAGCAGCTTTGATAATAAAATTGCTCTAGTCATCTGTAGTGTAGATGCTATTATCCCGCAATGGGCGTACGCTTTAATCTCTACAACACTTTCTCCCTTTGTCAGTGATGTTTTTGTTGGCACGGAGCAAGAATATATCAAAGCACATTATAAATCAGTTCTTGATCATGCAGATTTTAGCAGTTATCAAGACAAGCCAATAATATTAAAAGGCTGTGGAGATACAAAAGTACCTGCTGAAGCGTTTTCTATTATGGCGCTAAAGCTACAAGGTATTGCTAAGTCAATTATGTATGGCGAAGCATGTTCAGCAGTGCCAGTCTATAAAAAACCGAGGCAATAATTCCTATCTTTTTATTGCTCACTTAACTTTGTTGAATGATGATCCTGAGGATGCTCAAATACTACTTCATGACTATTGGTGTTATTGCCAGTGGTGTACTTCTTATAGCTGCTACTACAGATATTTCACTATCTGATATGCTTCCGCAAATAGTCAAGTCTGTCAAATTAGATCGAGGTTATAATTTTGCCGGTGAACCGATGCCTCTAAATGAAGATACCAGAGAAAGATTGGATAGAGAGCTTACTGTAAATGCATATTGGCACTCTTCTACACTACTCAATATCAAATTGGCCAATAAATATCTTCCTGCGATCGAAAAAATCCTTCGTGAAGAAGGTGTTCCTGAAGACTTTAAATACTTAGCAATAGCCGAAAGTGGACTGAGAAATGTTTCTTCTCCTGCTGGAGCTAAAGGTTTCTGGCAATTTAGAAAACTAGCTGGTCAGGAGATGGGTCTAGAGATTAATAGCGAGGTGGATGAACGTTACCATCTTGAGAAATCAACAAGAGCAGCTTGTAAATATATTAAGCAATTACACAAAAGATTTGGTTCTTATACTGAAGCAGCAGCAGCATATAATGTAGGGCCTACGAAACTTGCAAGCGAACTGAAAAAACAAGGTGAGGAAAAATATTATGACCTTAACCTCAATGAGGAAACAAGTAGATATGTCTTCAGGCTGATGGCACTAAAAGAAATTCTTTCACGTCCCAATGATTTTGGTTTTTATGTAGATGGATCTGATAAATATTTCCAACAGGCTGATCTAAAGAAAGTCTTAGTAGATAAGACTATCTCAAGTTGGAAGGAGTTTGCTGAGCAACATGGTGTATCTTATAGAATGCTAAAATATTATAATCCTTGGTTGATTGACTCTAAGCTCACAGTCAAGCATAATACTTATTATGTGAGTGTTCCACGCTGATCAATATTATGATTTCAAGGCGTACATTTACAAAAAATCTTCCTGTCATGTTAGGTGCTTTGTCTCTCCCAAATCTCCCTGAAATTACAATCTCGGACTGGCAATCAATAAAAGATTTGTACTCTGTAGATCAGTATCCATACATCCATCTGAATAGCGGAAGTGCTGGCATAATGCCTAAAGTTGTGGAGCAGCAACTCAATAACTTAGCAGCTCAAATGAATCAAAATCCTCCCTATGAATTATGGGATTCTTGGGCAGAATTGCGCTATAAAAACAAAAAAAGGCTAGGCAATCTGATTAATGCCAAACCTACTGAAATCGCTCAGGTTAAGAATACAACTGAAGCTATCAATTTCATTGTCTTCGGCTACCCATTTCAGAAAGGTGAAAGAATACTCTATGGATCACAAGAATATCCTTTTGCGGTTGGGTCTGTTCAACAATTGCACAAAAAATATGCAGTAGGATATGATGTTCTGCCAATGGATGACATAGATGAACTCTCAGATGAAGAAATTATTGAACGTTATAAATCAGCTTTAAAGCCAGAAACTAAGCTACTCCTCATTAGTCTGATTACTTTTCGAGAAGGCCGCATTCTACCTATTAAAGCTATAACTGAAGTCGCTCATAGCAATGGTACAGAAGTATTATTAGATGCAGCTCATGCCTATGCTCACTTCTCTCATGACGTTAAGGAACTTGACATAGACTACTATGCAACCAGTCTGCACAAATGGTTAAGTGCACCTCATGGTACTGGTCTTCTCTATATGAAAGCAGAACATATACACAAAATACTGCCACCAATTCCTGCTCACGATGATGAGAGTGATATTGTAAAGTTTTCCAACCTTGGCACTAGACCATTCCAACAAGAAATAGGTGTCAGCTATGCCTTGACGTTTCAAGACACAATCGGTTTTCAAAAAAAGACAAAGAGACTTTATGAGCTGACCGAATATTGGACTGAACAAGTTTCATCTATGAATACTGTTAGACTACACACCCCAATAGAGCCAAGCAAATGTGGCGCTGTTGCTTCTTTCTCGATAGCAGGAAAGTCGAGTCAAATGTTGTCCAAACAATTGATGCAAGACTATGGTATCCATGCAAAACCAAGCGGTTATGCAGGGAAGAGTTTTGTGAGAGTGTCTCCTAATCTCTTCACACTGGAGTCAGACTTGAATCAACTTGTGAAAGCTATTGACAAACTCTCAAAATCTTGATTTTTGCTAGCTTTTTATCAATGGTTACGTCAGCATAGACTGGTCAATTGGGTTATCCTCATTGCATACTTCCTTATAGTAGTACTTCCACATGAACAAGTAGGCTTATTTATTTCTAAATTATTTAAAGGTGTCCCTCTCGAATCCTATAATGCTACGATACTCGGACTAAGCATTTCACTGGCTTTATTGCTATTAATTCCATTTATTCTCAGAATCAAAAAGTTAGAAAAGAAACAAACACTGATCTTTTATACAGCGGCGACTCTACTGCTAATAACTTTCTGCCTTCATACGATTATCATCTTTAATGTGGAGTTAATCCATGTGTTTCAATATGCTGTGTTTGCAATATTGGCTTTTCCACTTTTTGAGCATTATACTTTGACACTCATAATGACAACGCTCTTTGGGGCATATGATGAAGCATATCAATACTTTTGGTTGTCTCCAGAAAGAACTGATTATTATGATATGAATGATGTAATATTCAATACTCTTGGTGGCGGAGTGGGCTTACTTTGGATCAAAAGTTATGAAATACAACAGATGAGACTAGGTTGGAAAAAATGGATTACCTCACTACCAGTTCTACTATTTATGCTTACAATCATAACGATTCTAGGGTTAATTCTCTTTGGTGTCATGAGCTATGGACCTAGTGATTCTGTTGATCCTCTTTGGTCCCTTGTCAGGGAAATGCCAGAAGGGTTTTGGAAGTCACTACGCAAAGGTGAGATTGTGTATCATATAACCCTACCATTGGAAGGCCTCTGTTATATTCTATTACTTTGGCTTTTTTATAGCCGGCTCACTTCCTAGTTTGTATAGAAAAAGACACTTTTAGTCTAACCAAGTCCTTCCTCCACAAGTAGATAAGTATTTTTAGCAATCTATTTATTTAATCTAAAACAATGAAAACCATGTCACTCAAGAACATTATGCTTGGAAGCTTAGTGTTATTTATAGGTATTCTAATTGCCTGTAACCCTAAGGTCACCTCCACTGTTAACACTGAAACTGAAATAGAAGAACAACCAATTTTTGAAGATGTTGATGTCGTTGAGGAAACTGTAGCCTCTGTACCAGGGATCTCAATGGAATATATGGACATGTCCGCTGATCCTGCACAAGATTTTTGGAGGTATGTCAATGGAAAATGGTTAGACAACACCGAAATTCCTGCCGACAGAACCCGTTGGGGTAGCTTTGACGAACTCCGAAAAAAGTCCAGTGAAGCTGTTTTAGAAGTATTAAACGAAGCAATTGAAAGCAATAGCTATGCAAAAGGAACAGACCAATACAAAGCAGCAGCTTTCTACAAGTCAGCGATGGATACTGAGGCAATTAATGCTGCAGGTCTAAGTCCAATTCAACCTTTCCTAGATGAAATTAAAAACATTACTTCCTTACAAGATGCATTAGACTATAGTGTAAAACATGCACCTACTGGTGGTGCTAGTTTTGTCGGCTTTGCTGTATTTCCAGATCTGATGCAAAGTACGATTAACGCGCCGTATTTAACCACAGTTGGTTTAGGTCTTCCTGACAGAGATTATTACATAGCTGAAGATGAAAAATCAGTAGAAACCAGGGCAAAATATGAGGCACACGTTGCCAGAATGTTTGGTTTCTTAGGAGTATCGGAGGCAGATGCAGCTGATAAGGCAAAGCGAATCCTCGCACTTGAAACTGCCCTAGCAACTCCAATGATGACAAAAGAAGAGAGAAGAAATCCAACGCTACTCTACAATCCAATGTCTATCAGTGATGTCCAGAAAGAGGCTCCTTTTGTTGACTGGATGAAATACTTTAATTCTTTAGGTGCTCGAGATTTAGAATCAATCATCGTGTTACAACCTAACTATATTAAAGCGCTTGATGCTATTGTTTCTAATCTTGATGTAGAAACATTAAAAGACTTCTATACATGGACAGAGTTCAATAGCTCTGCAGCCTATCTCAGCTCTGAAATTGAAGCGGCAAATTTCGACTTCTATGGAAAAACCTTAAGAGGTGCAGAACAACAAAAACCAAGATGGGAAAGAGCGCTAGATCAAGCAAGTAATGTCATTGGCGAACCAATAGGTAAGCTCTATGTCGATAAATATTTTCCTCCTGAAGCAAAGGCCAAAGCACAAGAAATGATTGATAACATCAAAGTTGCATTTGCTGATAGAATCAATGCACTTGATTGGATGACTGCAGATACAAAAGCTAAGGCATTAAATAAGCTAAATAGCTTTACTGTCAAGATAGGGTATCCGGACAAGTGGAAAGATTACAGCAAACTTGACATCATGGCAACAGAAGATGGTGGAAGTTATGCTGGTAATCTGCTAGCCACATCGAAGTGGTCTTGGGAAGATATGATGAGCAAACTTGGTAAACCAGTTGACAAATCAGAATGGGGAATGTCTCCACAAACCGTCAATGCTTATTACAACCCGCTTAATAATGAGATTGTATTTCCAGCAGCTATATTACAACCTCCTTTCTATAACTACAAAGCTGATGAAGCTGTCAACTATGGAGGTATCGGAGCAGTGATAGGCCATGAAATGAGTCATGGATTTGATGATCAAGGAAGTAGATTCGACGCGGATGGAAATATGGTCAACTGGTGGACTGACGAAGACAGAACTGCCTTTGATGAGAGAAATCAAAAGTTAATTGATCAATTTGATGCATATGAGCCGTTACCAGGAGTCAATGTCAATGGTAAGTTTACTCTTGGTGAGAATATTGGAGACCTTGGAGGTGTAAATGTTGCTTACGATGGTCTACAATTATTCTTAGATAAGAATGGGAGACCTGACAAGATTAACGGATTTACTCCGGAGCAAAGATTCTTTATCAGCTGGGGAACGATATGGAGAGGAAAGATTAGAGACGAAGCTTTAATTCAAAGAATAAAGACTGATCCTCACTCACCTGGAATCTATAGAGCAATCGGACCGCTCTGCAATCTTCCTGCATTTTACGAAGCTTTTAGCGTACAAGAAGGTGATGAGATGTATAGGGCTGAAGAGGACAGAGTAATGATTTGGTAAACATCATTCAATCATAATTTTTAGGAAGCCAGTGTGTAAAAGCATTGGCTTTTTTATTTTGAGAGAAGAGATAGTAACTTAGTCAATTCTTGGCTAAACTGTCCGATGCGTATATTAGAAATATTGCTGATTATTCTTGCACTTATTTACTTAATGCAAGTACTTCTCAAAAGGAAATTCATCTCATCTAAGACGATGATAATCCTATTGACAGTAAGCCTTATTCTGCACGTTTTTATTGAATCAATGCGTTGGCAGATGACACCAGTGTATTTTACCATACTCATCGCTTTATTTGGAGAGTATTTTAATAAAGTTATCGATTCTCCATGGTTAAGAGGAGCAGTCTTTGGGCTTGGACTCATTGGTGTTATTTGTTCTGCAGTGTTAGCATACTTACTGCCCATTTTCAAGTTACCGAAGCCAACAGGACCTTTTGATGTCAGGACCACCTATTGTAAATTTCAAACAAAAGACGATTCACTGGGCGCAAAGATTTGGTTTCCTGCTTTTGAAAAACCTAAACGTAAGGTAAGAGCGAAATACCACCCAAAACCTGCCAATGCTCTAAAGGGAGTTATGGGTATGCCCGGCTTTATTTTTAGCCATTTTAAGATTGTCAAAACATCGGCTTATTCAACTATTGACCTTTCTGTATCTGACACACTACAATATCCTATTGTCTTCTATTCTCATGGAGCCATGAGCAACTACATTGATAACACTGCTTTGCTCCAGGAGATTACGAGTAGAGGTTATGTTGTAGTTGCCCTAGATCATCAGTTTTCTTTAGAAAAGTATGGTATTGATCCTGCGTTGGCAAGGAGTCTTGATCCCGTATCTCAAATGCTCTTCATTGATCAACTTCTGCAGTATGCAGTGCCTGATCAGGTCAATGATTTCGAATTTGTGAAGGAACAAATTGCCAAAGGAGAGCCTCCATGGATATCGCTAATTGATACCTCGCGAATAGCATATATTGGACATTCTCTTGGAGGAGCAACTGCTGTAGAAGCGATGAGTCAAAATGCCGATCTTGGAGTAGGCGTAAACCTAGATGGGCCTATCAATCCCAATTGTGTTGATTCGTGGAACGATACTTTACTTTACATCAGTGCATTCTCACCTGATCTACCGGATAATGAATTAGCAAAACGGGAGGTACCACCAGATTTTTATAGAGCGGTTAAGAATTATGAGCTCACCCCTGTTAAGGCATTATTTAGCAATGAAAGTGTAGAGGGAAGTTGGCTGCGAATCAAACAAGCTGGTCACCTCGATTTTACTGACGTACCCTATCTCATGCCCATGCTCAAGTCAAAACGATACCACAGGTCAACAGGGCATCAATTAAAAGCCAAGATTATCGTTAATTTTCTAGACACTTACCTAAAGAAGCTTCCAGCGAAGGAAATTAATCATGGTGGTCTAGAGCAGCTCTTTTAATCGCTTACTCTGCTGCTCCAAAGACAGAAGCTATGTATGATCTATTCATTCGAGCAATATTCTCAATAGATATTTCTTTAGGACATTCTACTTCACATGCTCCCATGTTACTACACATTCCGAACCCTTCTTTATCCATTGTTTCTACCATATTCTTCACTCGCTTGGTATGCTCTACTTCCCCTTGCGGAAGTAGTCCTAAGTGACTTATTTTAGCAGATGTGAATAACATTGCAGATCCGTTAGGGCAGGCTGCTACACAAGCTCCGCACCCAATGCATGTTGCAGCGTCAAATGCTTGACCAGCCAAATCTTTCTCGATTGGAATAGCATTACCGTCTGGTGCTTGGCCAGTATTTACAGAAATGTATCCTCCTGCTTGAATAATGGAGTCAAATGATGAGCGATCGACTACTAAGTCTTTGATTACTGGGAAAGCCGCAGCGCGAAATGGTTCGATAACGATATCATCCCCATCTTTAAAATGACGCATATGCAATTGGCAGGTTGTCGTGCCTTTTTGTGGTCCGTGCGGTTTACCATTTATCACCATATTACAAGAGCCACAAATACCTTCTCTACAATCATGCTCAAATGCTACTGGTTCTTCCTTATCGGCTATAAGTTTTTCATTAAGAACATCCATCATTTCGAGAAAAGACATATCCTCACTTGCTTCAACACTGTAAGCTTTGAATGCACCTTTTACTTTATTGTTTTTCTGTCTCCAGACTTTTAGATTCAGTTTCATATCTCTTGATTTAGAGCTTATTTATAACTTCTTGTTTTTAGTTCAACATTGTCAAATTGCAATGTTTCTTTGTGGACACTAGGGTCATTATCATCCCATTCCCAAGCAGCAACATAAGTGTAATTTTTATCGTCTCTGGCAGCTTCACCTTCTGCAGATTTGTACTCTTCTCGGAAGTGACCACCACAGGATTCGTTTCTATCGAGAGCATCAAGCATCATGAGTTCACCTAGCTCTAAAAAGTCAGCTACACGCGTCGCTTTTTCGAGTTCAGGGTTATAGTCTTCAATATCGCCAGGGATAAACACATCACGATAAAACTCATCTCTCAAATCACGAATCATCTGTCTACCCTTCTTCAATCCTTCTGCATTTCGAGACATTCCACAATACTCCCACATTATTTGCCCCAGTCTTCTATGAAATGACTCCACAGATTGAGACCCATTAACATGCTTAAGTTTTAAGATTCTCTCAGCCACTTCGCGTTCTACTTCGGCAAATTCTGGAGCATCAGTTGTAAATGCTGGAGTTCGTATTTCATCTGCCAGGAATGTTCCTATTGTGTATGGAATAACGAAGTATCCATCTGCTAAACCTTGCATGAGTGCAGAAGCACCTAATCTATTTGCTCCATGGTCAGAGAAATTCGCTTCACCTAAGGCAAATAGTCCAGGAATATTAGTCTGCAGATTATAGTCCACCCAAAGTCCACCCATTGTGTAATGAACTGCAGGATATATCTTCATCGGATTCTTATATGGATCTTCTCCAGTAATCTTTTCGTACATCTCGAAAAGGTTACCATATTTTGCTGCTACAACTTCTTCACCTAATTGTGTAACGTTAGCATTTTTCAAGCCTCTCGATGTCGCTTCAGCATTTCCATAACGTTCTATAGCACTAGCAAAATCAAGAAATACTGCTAATCCTGTAGGTGCTACTCCTTTCCCTTCGTCACATGCTATTTTAGCTGCTCGACTTGCTACATCTCTAGGTACAAGATTACCAAATGCAGGATACCTTCTTTCTAGATAGTAGTCTCTATCTTCTTCAGGAATATCCACACCTTTCTTTTCTCCTTTTTGGATCGCCTTGGCATCTTCAATATGTTTTGGTACCCATACTCTTCCATCATTTCGTAATGATTCTGACATGAGTGTCAGTTTCGACTGATAATGCCCAGACACAGGTATACATGTCGGGTGAATCTGAGTATAACAAGGGTTGGCCATTAATGCTCCTCTTTTCACACTTCTCCATGCTGCACTCACATTAGAGCCCATAGCATTTGTAGAAAGATAGAATACATTTCCATAACCACCAGTTGCTAATACTACACAATGTGCAGCATGTCTTTCTAACTGACCAGTAAGTAGGTTTCTCGTAATAATACCTCTAGCCTTCCCATCAATTAAGACGAGATCAAGCATCTCATGTCTATTGTACATCTTGACTTTGCCAGAAGAAATTTGTCGACTCAGTGCTTGATATGCTCCAATGAGTAATTGCTGACCTGTTTGCCCTCTAGCATAAAATGTTCTTGATACCTGAACGCCTCCAAATGATCTATTAGCTAATAAGCCTCCATACTCTCTAGCAAAAGGTACTCCTTGTGCCACACATTGGTCTATAATATTTGCACTTACTTCAGCAAGTCGATAGACATTAGACTCTCTTGATCGATAATCTCCACCTTTGATGGTGTCATAAAAAAGTCTATAAGTACTATCTCCATCATTCTGATAGTTCTTTGCTGCATTGATACCACCTTGGGCTGCGATAGAGTGAGCTCTTCTTGGGCTATCATGAAAAGTAAATGCTTTGACATTATAGCCTAACTCAGCCATAGTTGCAGCTGCAGAAGCTCCTGCAAGTCCTGTCCCAACTATGATGACATCAAGCCTTCTTTTATTATTTGGTGCTACAAGGTTCATTGAACCCCTATATTGCGTCCACTTTGTGGCTAGATCTCCTTTTGGAGAATTTGATTGTAATTGTATCGTCGACATTGTTAATTAAGCTTAAGTGAAGTACATATAGATTGGGATAATTGCAAATCCTATTGGTATCAATATGGAATAAGCAAGCCCCAAAGTCTTAATTATTGGAGTATATTTTTTATGATTCAACCCTAGCGTCTGAAAGGCACTAGCAAATCCATGGACAAGGTGAAATGCTAAGGCAACTAATCCAACTAAGTAGACAATAACGATCCATAATTGATCATATGCAACGGATACTCTATGATAAAGATCTTTTATTGCTATCCCTTCATAGCCAGCATAGGTAGACACGGTTTTCAATTGGTTAGTAAATTTCATCTTAAACCAAAAGTCTCCCATATGAATACATAAAAAGGCAAATATGAGAATCCCTAAAAGTGCCATGTTATTCGATGACCAAGACTTATTACTATAGGTATTAACCATATACTTAGAGCCTTTAGCTTTTCTATTCTTAGCCGCTAACATTAAGCCTTGGACAGTATGCAAAATGATGAAAAAGTACAACCCATAAGAAATAAACTTAATTAGAGGATTATTCGTCATGAAATAAGCATAGGTATTGAAGAGTTCTCCACCATCACTTGCCATCAATTGAAGATTTCCTAAAAGGTGTACAGGTAAAAATGTAATCAGGAAAATTCCCGTTAAGCTCATGATGAGCTTTTTACCAATGCTTGAGAGAAAAAAGTCAAGTAACCACTTCATAGTCTTGAAAATATATTAGAAAGATACGAACTAGACCCCAAGGACGAAAATCTGGTACTTCGTGTAGGATGTTATTTAGAATTATTCTAAGGTCAGAAAATGTATTGCAACATCAAAGACAATAAGGCCTTTCCACGTATACACTGTACACACAATCTCTTTATATTTGGCAGCTATGAAATTTAGGACACGGTGTTATTCTCTTGTTGTTATGCTAATTCTCACAGGCACAACAAGTGTTTTACAGGCACAAAATATCAAAGTCGGAGTAAGAGCTGGGGCGGACTTCACCTCTTTACATGGACCTCTTGAAGCAAATGAAGAATTCTCAATTGGTCAAGGATTCCATTTTGGGTTTAATGTCTCAAGATATTTGACACCTGATGTAAGTATTCGGGCAGAGTTACTGTATCAGCAAAAAGGCTATACAAAGCGCTATAATGGTAATGGATATTACCCTATAAAGGAGACTGATGGATCCTTGAAATTTATTGAAGGTGATGTAGATTATATTCTTGAAGTATCGAATGCCTATGTCGCTTTACCTATCACATTTCACTATCAACCAGTCCGTCAAATTGAAGTGTTTGCAGGACTAAGCCCGGCATTTCTCATCAACCCAATTGGTAACGGCAACATTAATTTTGTAAGTAAAGAAAATCCTGATGACTTATTCTTTAGACAAAATTTTGCCTACAGATATTATCAAGATGAGATAGGCACAACTGCAGAGAGCCTGTATTTGCCACAAGTGTTTTGTGGTGAAGATATTGTTACAATCCCTGGTGCTATTGGAGCCTACTACTTCTTTGACAGTGAGCTAGAAAACGAAAGAAGTTTTAGATGGTTCGATTTGTCCGCGACGATTGGTGCTCAGTTTTATATCAATAAGAGCTTTTACATTGGAACAAGGTTTGAGTACAGTTTCTTTGATTTGACTAATGGTGCTGTTGATACTAGTATAGAGTCTATCTCAGATACTGGTAGTTTTGTGTTCAGAAATGATATAGACAGAAATCTAGGATTACAAGTCTCTGTTGGTTTTAAATTTTAGAAGCTTGCCCCAAGCGTGATATTGTAACTTCTTCCTGGTGCACTCACTCCTGAAGCAAAAGGTCTGTAAAATGTATCCAATATATTGGTAACTGAAAATGCCAAATTCCAATATTCCCCTTTTCTGCGAATGCTCAAGTCAAGAGTTGACCAATTAGGTGTTCCATCTGGCAATGCATATTCTGGGTTATCAACTGATCCACCATATTCTTCAATTGGTTTTGCAGCATTGAAATCTACTCCAACACCTCCGCTGTATTTACCTCGATTGAAGTCAATCGTCACGCTTCCATACACCGGCGGAATATGATCTAGAGGTTCTTCCGTTGCTTCTTCTCCTCGCCTTCCCTGTGTGTAATTCAATCGCCCTTTAAAGGTGAGAATTTCACCAAGTTTTTGATCATAGAAAATACTGACACCCTTGATCTTTGATTGACTGATATTCTGATTGCTCACAACTTGATATGTATTTCCATCACCATCCGTATAAGCGGTACTACCATCTGGCAAAGCAAAATTTGCTCTTAATATTGCGTTTGTCAATGTGGTTTGAAAAACAACAACTTCTACATTAGTCATAGCTGATGAGTACAATGCCGAAAGTTCATGATTGATGGTCCGCTCAGGTTGTAATTCAGGATTAGGAACAGTTAATTCATCTACTTTGACCCTAATCTTAGCAAGATCGTCAATATTTGGAGCCCTGAATCCTTGCCCAACAGCATATTTTAATGCAAGCTTGCCAAGCTTGTAAGTTGCGCTTCCTGAACCAATAAAAGCTTGTGAATTATTCGTTATTCCAGAATAAAAATACTCAGGCCATTGGATCACATCTCTGTCCAAGTATGACATCTTTACTTGTTGTCCTGAATAGCGTACACCTCCAGTAATTCTCAGCCTTTCGGCAAATGTATACCATGCCAATTGAGAATACAATCCATATTGAATTAGAGAGTTATCCCCGTCAGGGTATCTTGTAAAAGCTGGGAGCGTAGAACCATCACCTGCCCTGTTATCGACAGAAGACTGCAATTTGTTGATGTGTATATCTGACCCATAACTCAAGTGGATGTTCTTTCTGAAATACTTGGAAAAATCTGCTGTCCAACCTATTACTTGAACATCTTCGATTTGCGTTCTTTCGAAATCGGAATTACTAAATTGTCTGATTCTAGACTCTTCAATTTCCTGAAATGACAATATCGTATTGTACTTATCAAATACTTTGGTGCTCTTGTTTGACTCAAGCTTTGCACTCAACAACAACCTATTTTGTGGCCCATAGTGCCATGTTCTAAATTCAGGTATCCCACTGCTGTCTACTAATGACAATTGATCAAATCTTGGGATCTCAGAAGATGAAGAAAGTTGTGCATTGAAAATGAGGTTGTGAAAACTTCCAAGTCTAAACTTCATTTTATGTAAAACATCATACTGAGAATAACCGGTATTTCTTTGGAGAGTTGGTTCTTGGTTTCTTCTCAAGTTACCTTCTCTATCATAGTATAAATCTGTCAGTCCATAAGTAGGATATTCATCATAGGCTTCATGACGGTTTTTACCAATCCTCAAATCACCGAAATTACCATAACTCAACGCTGAAGCACTTGCGAATTTTTCACTTCCATATTGGTGCGTCACAGTCATTTTCGAGCCTAGGTTGACGCTTGAAAACTGATATCTTAATCCAATACTTTGCTCAGTATTATAGCGAGGTTCTAATGTCTGAAAGTGCAGTACTCCTCCTAATGCATCAGATCCATACATCAATGAACCTGGACCAAAGATTAGCTCCATCCGTTCTAATGCTGCATGATCGACGGTGATAGCATTCTGTAAGTGTCCCCCTCTATAAATCAAATTATTCAGACGAACACCGTCCACCACTAGCAGTACTTTATTTGCTTCAAAACCCCGCATAACAGGACTTCCTCCTCCCATTTGTGATCTTTGAACATAAATACTTCCTGTTGACTCCAATACATCTGCTGCAGTCTGACTAGTGAGCTGAGATATCTCTGCTCTGTTCAATGTTGTAATGGTTTGTGGTAGCAAATCTCGTTCATTCTGTCCTCTTCCAACTATTTCCACAACATCCAAAGTTGATGCTGTTGCCTGCATGAGCACAGTTAGGTTTTGATCACCAACTAAGTCAAGGACTTGAGCTTCAAAACCTAGATACGAACAGAGAAAAGATGAAGGCAAAATATCCGAAGGGACTAGTAATTGTCCATTCTGGTCAGAAATACCCGCAAAATCACCATCTACTTCCTGTACTGATACTCCTATTAATGATTCACGTGACTCAGACATAAAAGTCAATGAAATCTGCGCGTTAATCTGCCCTGCAAAAATGTTACTAAACAGCCAGCAAAGGCAGCTGAATAGAAAATGTCGTTCCCTCATTAACTTTAGATGATTTCACAAAGATTTTGCCTTTATGGTAGTTTTCAATAATTCTCTTTGCCAAGGATAATCCTAGACCCCAGCCTCTTTTCTTTGTTGAATAACCTGGCTGAAATACTGTTTTGAACTTACCACTGGCTATTCCTTTTCCGGTATCCGTTAAGTCAATAAAAGCTTCATCTTCCTTAACCGAAATCGCTACTTCTATCTTTCCAACTCCATCCATAGCATCAAGAGAATTCCGCATCAGATTCTCAATTACCCAAGCAAATAAGTGGTGGTTGATATTGCAGAACACAGTTGCATTGTCAGCTTTAAACTCAAATGCAACTTTACGTGATGCTCTCTTTTGCATATAGTCTAGTGTCTCTTTAACCTTCTCAACGATATTAGTTTGAACAAGAATAGGATCCGAACCAATCTTAGAAAACCTATCTGCAATAAGTTCTAATCTACCGACATCATTCCTGAGTTCATCTATAATCTCCATTTGCTCTGGCTTGATGTCTGGTTCAGCTTTGAGATGCTCTATCCATGCTAAGATTGCACTAATAGGTGTACCTAGTTGATGAGCTGTTTCTTTGGCCATCCCTGCCCATACTCTATTCTGTTCTGCTTTTCTTGAAGATGAAAATCCGATGTAACCAAGTAGCATAAATGCTCCGAGCATAAGAAATTGAATGATTGGGAAGAGTGTAATATATCGATAGAGTCTACTATTTTGGTAATAGATATATCTGCTATATCCTATACTCTCAATAGGCTCTTTACCAGACGCAAGGAACTTCGCTTTCTCCTTTTCCAAGAATTCTTTATCTACCTCTCTTCCAAAATTTTCTCCTTGCAAGTTGCCTTCCTCATCCTCAAGAATTACAGGTATATCAGAAATTTTTTGCAAAATCAGGAATTCTACATTCTTATCATCCTGCACATCTAAACTATTGCTGACTACTGACTTGAGTGTCTCAGCATAGAGTTCAAGTCTATTTCTCTCTACTTCTGCCTGTCTACTTGCTAAGAAATAGGAATATACCATCGTAACAGATACGATAATCATCCCGATCAAAGCCAGGTACATCTTCCATTTTGACTTTCGACTATAGATGTCCATATGTATAGAACGAATGAATTGACGAAATTAATACCAAACAAAAAAAGGAGATTAGAGTTATACTCCAATCTCCTTTTTTCGCAATTCAGTTATCTATTCTTGATTAACCTGTTACCAAATTAATTGACAGTACGATATCATCATTGATGTATTTATCTTTCAAGTCATCGAAGAATGACTTACTCATGAATTTGATTCCGAAATCTGTTCTGTTGATAGAGAAGTCTGGTGAAGAAATGGAATACTTCCCATTATCGTTATTTAGCTTAGCCTTAAATCCAACTTCTTTAGTCACACCTTTTAACGTCAGATTTCCATAAATCAAGTGTGATGCATCTGCATCCCCTGCAAGCTTTGCAACTTTAGTAATATCAAAAGAAGCTGTTGGAAAATCTGTAACATTAAAGAAGTCATCTTTACCATCTGCTTCTAGACCCTTCAAGTGTCCTTCCAAACTCGCTTTGTAATCGCCTTCTAAATCTGTACAAGTGATAGTATTCATATCAAGAACGAATGATCCACCTGTAATGTCTCCACCTTTATCTACCTTAAGAGCACCTTCTTTTAAGTTGACATAGCCAGTATGACTTCCTGCTGGCTTGTTACCAGTCCAATTTACTTTACTGTCAGTAAGATTGACACCAATTGTTTGAGTTGCTGTATTCGCAGTTTCTTGCTTCTTAGCAGCTTCTTTAACTTCTGCTTTTTCTGCTTTAGGACTATTCGAACAACTAACAATGGCAAAACTCATTACAACAACCGAGAGGAAGAGGAAACATTTTTTCATGATTTTCAATGGTATTTTGTTTGATTAGTATAAAGTGCAAAGATAGAAGGTATTTAGAAAGAAGAGTTACTTGACTCTATTGTTTTGAAGTTGCTCCTTTGGCACCTTCAATTCTAAGATATCTTCCATGTTTTTTACAAGTAGAACATTGTCATTTAACTCAAGTGTTTGAGTCAACATTTGATAGCCAGTGAGAGCAATCTGTGTCTCTTTACTTGCCATTGATGATAAGGTATTAATATAAGTTTGCACTTCTCCTTCTTGAAGCTTGTCATTTAGTATCGTAAATACGTAGTCAAATTCCTTTAATTGCATTGCTTCACCTACACTCGACAAAGAGCATTCTATTCCCATCATTGTAACGTCATTGCCATTATTCAATAGCAAGAAGTGCATATAAAGCAAACTTAACTCGTGTGATTGCCCAAGTGGTAGATACAGCAAAAATTTAGGTCTATCTTTTTCTCTCTTTTCATTCAAGCTTCGAATTTCATGAACGATCGTGTTCCTTAATAAGTTAGTAACAAATCGTTCGTGTACTTCACTTATAGATCCCGAAACCCACATAATACCCATCTTTTCTAACAGAGGATAGACAAGATTTGTCATTGTATATTTCAAACCCTGCTGCCGGATATTCTGCATCAGAATAAGATTAATATTCTGTTCCTCGAGATTTAGTATTGCATAGGTTATTGCATCTATTTGGTTTTCGAATTCTTTCCCAACCCTTGCGATTGATGCTGCAATTTTTTCACGTTCCTCCAGTGAGAGCTTTGCTATTTTTGAAATTTTATACCCATTGCCATTCAACAAGGCTATGTTCATTACTAATTTCAAATCTTGCTCATCATAATACCGAATATTCGTCTTGGTTCTTTTTGGTGCAATGATATTGTAGCGCTTCTCCCAAATGCGGATAGTGTGCGCTTTTACTCCAGTGAGTTTTTCAATATCTTTTATAGAATATACAACCATAAAGCCTCAAAGAGCGTTGGTATTAAATGAATACGTTAATGACGAAAGTAAATAAATACCTCAATTTCTTATGAACATAGGAATCGTTTGTTATCCAACCTACGGAGGAAGTGGCGTTCTAGCAACTGAATTGGGTATTGCTCTAGGCGAAATGGGTCATAAAGTGCACTTCATTTCTTCTAGTTTACCTGCTAGATTAAACAACACTTTTTATAGTAATGTGTTCTTTCATGAAGTCAGAAATATGGAGTATCCTCTCTTCGAATACTCGCCATATGAAACTGCTCTGTCTAGCAAGTTAGTAGATGTAATCACTTACGAAAAACTTGATATCCTTCATGTTCATTATGCGGTGCCTCATGCCTCAGCAGCATTCATGGCAAAGCAAATCCTCCAAACAAAAGGAATTAAGATTCCAGTCATAACAACCTTACATGGCACCGACATAACATTAGTTGGTAATGACCCAAGCTATGCACCAGTTGTGCAGTTCAGTATAAATATGTCTGACGGAGTCACAGCTGTATCCCACTCTTTGAAGTCTGATACACTCTATAAGTTTGCCATCGAAAAAGAGATTGAAGTCATCCATAACTTCATCGATACTTCTAAATTCTACCGAAATTTCGATATAGACTTAAAATCTAGATTTGGAGATAAAGATGATGTCTTCTTTGTCCACGTCTCAAATTTTAGACCTGTCAAACGAGTCTTAGATGTTGTAAAGATATTTGAAGAAGTCAATGGTATAGTACCTCAGTCCAAACTTCTGATGATTGGAGATGGACCTGAAAGGCATAAGTTAGAAGAGTATTGCAGAACCCAAGGACTTTGCGATAATATTCATTTCCTAGGCAAGAAAGATTCTATTTCTACCTTATTGAGCATTTGTGATGTTTTCTTGATGCCATCTGCTAAGGAAAGTTTTGGTCTTGCCGCATTAGAGGCAATGGCCTGTGGTGTTCCAGTAATATCAAGTAATGTTGGAGGTATCCCTGAAGTTAACATTGATGGCAAAACAGGTTTTGTTTGTGCGCTGGGTGATGTTGCAGCTATGTCTTCAAAAGCTATTCAACTTGCTACCGATAAGGCTCTTTGGAAACAGTTTTCCGACGAATGTCTTCGCTTCTCCAAAGAGTTTGACATTGCGCATATCGTACCGAAGTATGAGGCCTATTATCATCAGATTGTTCAAGAGAGTATGGTCACATTACCTTCTTGATGTCAGTGGTGGTAGTTATGTGAACAGTTTATGAGTATTTTTCTTTATTCTGCTGTCTAATTAATTTTTGTTGTTCGTCGTCTTCTTGATAACGATCAATAATTGCTTTCACTAGTCTATGTCTGACAACATCTTCACTATTCATTCTCACTAACCCAACACCTTCTAAGTCAGTCAAGATATCTAGAGCTTTATACAATCCCGACTTTTGATTTCTAGGTAAGTCTATTTGTGATAAATCACCTGTAATGATACATTTTGCTGTAGGTCCTAGCCTAGTTAAAAACATCTTGATTTGCACTGAAGTGGCATTCTGCGCCTCATCTAATATGACATAAGCATTATCTAAAGTTCTCCCTCTCATAAATGCTAAAGGCGCTACCTCTATGACTCTATTTGTCATAAAGTATTGCAACTTTTCGACAGGAAGAAGGTCATCCAAAGCATCATATAAAGGCCTTAAATAAGGATCAATCTTATCTTTTAAGTCACCAGGTAGAAACCCTAAGTTTTCTCCTGCTTCAACAGCTGGCCTTGTTAAGATTATTTTTTTGACCATTCTGTTCTTGAGTGCTCTTACAGCTAAGGCAACTGCTGTATATGTCTTTCCTGTTCCTGCAGGACCAATAGCAAAGACAATATCATTCTTTTCAGCGCTATCTACGAGCCTTTTTTGATTGACAGTTCGTGCTTTGATTGCTCTTCCATTACGACCATGTACTATAGTCTTTGATTCGCTTGAAGATGTCTTGCCTTCGTCAACATATGCGATGTTACCATTAATGGCCTCCATGACATCTGAAGTCGACAATTTCTTTTTGTCTCGTAAAATCTGAACGATGAGTTCAAATTTGGCTTTAGCCTTTTGTGTAAACTTTTTCTCTCCTTTTAACTTGACATTATTACCTCTTGAGGTAATCTGTACTTCAGGAAAAGCTTCTTTGATTAACTTCAAATTTGTATTTCTTTGCCCAACTAATTCTGCAGCATCAATGTCATCAAAGGTTAAAATTATTTCGCTCAATAGATTCTAATAAATTGTGATGAATAAAGTTAAATGATTTGGTTTGTAAACTTCGTCTACTTGACTTGAATTAATAAAGAAATAAATAGCTTTTTTAACAGGACTGTATTACACCGACAGAAACGTACATTTGCAATGAAAAGTTGCTGCTGCTAATGGCTCTTATTACACTAACGACAGATCTTGGTACTTCTGATTATTATGTAGGCAAATTAAAAGGTTGTCTTCTGAAACACAATTCTCAAAATGTCCTCATAGATATTAGTCATCAGATTCCTTTGCACGATATTGCTAAAGCAGCCTATTTTGTTAGATCTTCTTATGGAACATTTCCTCCCGGCACCATCCACTTAGTCTCGGTCTACAATGCCTATAATCCATCAAGACAACATCTTCTCTACAGCCAAGATGGTCATTATTTTATTCTTCCTGATAATGGGATTATTGCTTTGCTCTTTGATGACATCAATCATGCTAATGTGAAAGCAATCATTCGGAATGAAAATCTTTCTTCAAACTTTGAGTTGTTTGGTCATATCATTGCATGTATTCAAAATGAATTACTTCAAGAAACTACCAAGCCAATAGAAGAATTCACTCAAAAGATTAGTGTACAGCCTGTTCTTGGCAAGGCAGAGATTAGAGGTACAATCATCCATGTTGATCATATGGAGAACGTCATTACAAATGTATCAAGGTCTCTGTTTGACAAGCAACGTGATGGTCGTGCATTTGAAATATACTTCAGACATAATAATCCAATAACACAAATAAGCCAGTATTACTCCGATGTCCCTGTAGGTGAAGTCCTTTGTCTTTTCAATGATAGTGATATGTTGGAAATAGCAATTAATATGGGTAAGGCAAGTTCCATGTTAGACTTATACAACAATGAGACAATCCAAATTTACTTTCTATGATTACCAGGATTGTCAAGCTAGAATTTCAGACTGAGTCAATTGATGCATTTGTGGAAATATTTCATGCCAATAAAGAAAAAATACTTCTTTTTGATGGGTGTCACGAAGTGACACTACTTCAAGATGTCAACGATCCCAGAATATTCTTTACATACTCCAAATGGGACAATGAAGCAGCTTTGAACGCATATCGGTCTTCGAGCTTTTTTGGTGAAGTTTGGCCAAGAACAAAGCGTTTATTGAAAAGTCAGCCAATTGCATGGTCAACAAAGGTATCCGAATGAAAGAATATCCCATTTATATTGATCGACCTTGGCAAGAATTTGACACAATTGTAAGAAGTCTTGAATCAGATAAAATCTTCATCATTACTGATTCCAATACAAGGTTGCACTGCTTGCCAATACTAGTAGAAAATGTGTCAATACAATTTGAGTCTATATCAATTCCTGCAGGAGAAGATTATAAAAGCTTAAATACCACAACAGATATATGGTCATCACTCTTAGACAAAGGGTGTACCAGACAGAGTCTTGTCATTAATCTTGGAGGTGGAGTCATTGGTGATATGGGAGGTTTTTCAGCAGCAACTTATATGCGAGGTGTGAGATTTATCCAAATGCCAACCTCACTGTTAAGTATGGTAGATGCCTCGATTGGAGGCAAACTAGGCATTGATTTCAAAGGAATAAAAAACATCTTGGGTTCTTTTAACAACCCTGAATGTGTATGGATTAACACCACATTTCTGGACACCTTACCGGAGGAACAATACAACAGTGGCTTTGCTGAAATAATAAAGCACAGTTTGATTAGCGAAAGCAATCTCTGGAATCAAATAAATGATGATTCTTCAACTATTGGTATTGGTGAGTTAATAGAAAGAAATATTGCCATAAAGCAAGACATTGTAAAGCAAGACCCTAAAGAAGCTGGAATCAGAAAAGTCCTCAACTATGGCCATACTATAGGTCATGGTTTGGAAAGTTACTTTCTTAGTAATTCACGGTCACTCTTGCATGGTTATGCTGTCGCCTATGGTATGATGTTAGAGAATGAATTGTCTGTAGCATTAGGTCATCTTAGTAATAAAGATTGTAACACTATTAATGCTTTTATTGCAGCAAGATATCTTGAGTCACCTCTAAAGCTATCAAAAGATGCAATTAACGAAGTGGTCTCAATAATGCGCTCTGACAAAAAAAACACAGATGACGTGATTCGATGCTCTCTGCTAGAATCTCCTGGAAAGTGTCTGTATAATATTGCTGTGAAAGAAGCAACCATTATTGAAGTCATGACTGCCTCTGAAATAATTACTGCCTAATTGCAATTCCTATTTTTAATGTATTACGTCCAAGCAGTTTGGTAAAAGACTGTCGAATCGAATTGCCAGTTTGCCAATCCCAACTGGTTATATCTCCATTAACCAATGTAAAGTGACGTCCCAACTCAAAGATAAATCTAACAGGACCTCTTGAGGCGATTGTAGAACCTAGTCCTAATTCACTATAAAGGCTAGTCCTAATATCGTCATTTCTATCCCACTGTAACTCATCCACAGCAAAAGCATATCCTAATTTACCATAAGCATAAAAAGCAGATCCACCTCTTGATAAATTAAACTTTCCATAGAGATAAAATGGTGTTGTGTAGACATCATATCCAAATCCTGAAATCCTGTCGCTATACACTTCAAAACCGGTACCTATTCCAACACTTATTCTTTGATTCAAATGTACACCACCAAGTATTTGTCCCGTATATGACGCTCCATTGAAGTTGACTCCAAGTGTAAAGGGCATAATATTGACGAAATAACCTTTGTTATAAAAGAACCTACCTCGCCTAGTAAAAGTTGTTCCTTCTCTTTCTCTTAATACTCTCCTAATCAATCCATGCTCTAAGGTCAATGTGTCATTGCTTGCCACATTCAATTCGAGCATTTTATTATCATCGCTTATCAAGTCTCCGATAAAAGTGGATCCATCATACAATTGAATGTATGCTCGATTATTCTCTATTTGCTCAATAGTCTGAGTAACCGGTTTTTCTGTCCTCTTTTTCTTCTTTTGAGCGAAAACTGAAGTAGCCGTCAAAAGACAGCTACAACAAAGTATTCCTATTTTTTTCCAATTCATCTACAAATCAAAGTTGCTTAGCAAAATGAGTGATTGTAATTGTTCATCTATTTCGTACTGAGCTAGACCACTCTCATTAGCAATCAATATTCGGTCTGATGCTGTTGGGTGAGCTATGATATCATAGGCCTCAACACTCGTATCTGTTTGTAGTAAGACTGGTGTTTTTTTATCTGAGATATCAAAAATCGAAAGTCCATTTTCTCCTTCTCCTACATATAATACATCTCCAGAAATTGACATCCCATAAGGGCTAGATAGCTCTATTGTCTTATGTAAAAATGGTGTTGTAACATTTGTAATATCTACTACATCTAATTGGTTGGTAAAACCAAAACAGGCATTATTTGATCTCAAAGTAACATAAGCTACATTATCAGTAGGCAAAACTGGATCACATGATTGAGCATGATCGAATCTACCTTCCATTCTTGGGTCGTCAGGATTTTCGGTATTGAAGATATTCATACTTGATCTTGTACCAACAAAAAGATAGTCATCGTAAGGGTAAATAGTCTCCATATCCCAGCCTACATTCTCAGCGACATTGAGTAAACTTAATTCGTCAGTTGCTTCTAGCGTAAACAGATCTCTTTCGTTGATAATATATAATCTTTCATCTTTGTAAGCGATCCTATTTATGGTACCAATGTCACCTGCACTATTACCTGCAAAAGATGATGGTACTTGAGAAGCCGGAATGAGTTGATTGTTCCAAGCAAAGAAGTTGATTTCTCCTGCATTAATCGGAGAATTACAATCGAGTTCTTCTGTTACTTCTTCCATATCAAATCCTATCAATCTCTGACCTTCGCTATTTGTAATATTTGCTGTAAATACCTCTTCTGCTCTTGATCGTAGAGTAACATTTTCTAAATCAGTAATGTCATAGCTAACCACATCGTACATACTTTCGGCATAGAGTGTATTCCCCTCCACGTAAAATTCACCATTTCTAGGAATTTGAATAAAGTTGACTTGTTGTGGTGAATAAGGGTTAGAATTGTCAATAACATGAATCCCTTTATTCTCTTCTCCGACTAATAAAAAATCATTTCCAATATAGATCTTTCCTGGATCAACAATTTGCTGAATGCCCGTATTTACTTCAACTTGGCGCAGCTCTTCTACATCGCCATATATCGCAGTTGCCTTTGTATAGGTAACAGTTTGCTTACACAAATCATTACCGCAGCTAGCAAGTGTAAAAAGAATAATCGAGAGATAACATAGTCTTATCATAGTGTTTGTAATTTTTTTGGTTCGCTTGTATGACGATAGAACTTTCAGAAACCTTTGCTTGAAAATAAGCATAATTCGTTAAAGGCTTCTTAAAACACAAAAAGGGCACTAAATAGTGCCCTTTTCATCTTTCTATAATTTAGATAGTCTACTATTTCTTCACGTCGAAAGTATAGCTATCATTATTATCATCTGTTGTCACATTAATGTTTGTAACCTGAAGCAGATAATATCTACCATTGTTCTCAACAGAGAAAACATCTCCTACAAGTACAGTGTTACTTACACCGCCACTAAAATCGATACCATTATTGTCATGTACTGCGATAATTTCTTCTCTTACACTAACATTACCAAAAGAAAAGCTCTCTAAAAGCCCATTCTGTCCTGCTATTAATTGCTTCACAACAGAACCATTAACTCCAGCTATTTGCTGTAACCAGTTATCTGCAATTGGGCCATTATCGATACCCATATCTCTGATTTCTGCATCTAGATCAGCTGATCCTGTGCTATTACCATTGTCTAGGTCTAATCCACCTGTTCCAGCAGGGCCAGCTTGGTTAAGTAATACTCCTACTATAGTAGACACTGGTGTTCCAGAAGTACCTGCATTGATTGTCTTTGTGAATTCAGAAGAATTTCCAAACTCATCAGTGATAAGTACTCTATACACAGATTCACCTGAATCCTGCACTCTAATAAATAATGTTTCTTCAACGAAACCATCTTTAAGCGCTTCAGGTAACTCATATGGATTAGAGTCAAAATCATTGCCAGCAAACTCTAGTCTGCTCACATCTGAAATTAATGTACCATCTTGATATACACTAATTGAAGCCAATCTACCGCTTACAGGAGTCGCAGAGATCTTCACTGAATACAGAGAATTAGGTTCTACTGTTACGTTTTCGCTTCCACCAACTGTAATCTCTGGAGGTGTATCTCCTCCACTACCCACAGAGTCAGTGTCTACATTAACGCTTTGAGATCCTCTGTTACCTTCAGAGTCTATAATTACGAATGAGTAAGTTCTGAATGCTGCATCTTCATGAGCAAAAACAGTTACCTCCCAAGTAAATGATGTTCTTTCCGAATCAAATAACAGTGTAGGATTGGCATCAGCTGGAGAGCCATTAATCAATACTCTAGATAGATCAATAGTTACTCCATCTTCTTCTACGGAAAATGTATTCATTTCATTTTCGCCAGCCACTGCATCAACAATGACAGAGAAATTACCACCTGGGGACACCTCTACATCTGGCGCAGGATCTCCGAATTCATCAAGAAGAGTCACTTGAGCTCCGTCTCCTCCTCCATCAATAGGTGGGTCGATAAGTGTATCTTCTCCACAAGAAGTAAACAATACTCCCAATGCAGCAATACAGAGGTATGAAAATAATTTTAGTTGTTTCATAGTTCGTTTTTAGATTAAAATGAATTTGAGTCCTTTGGACTCTTGATTAGATAATTAATTTTGTATTTAGATGTTGTAATAACGAAAAGGTAACTTATAAAAACCCACAAGTTGCTAGTTTAACAGGTTTTTAAGACCAATTTCTACATTTTAGTTGAATCGACAATTTTACATTAATATCTTTTTCTTACTGGTCATCAACCTGTTGATCAAGCCTTTATATATAATAGGTATTGATGCTGAAATTCAAAATAGAGTTGGAAATACTGAATACGGAGATTATTTCGCGATTTTCAACTTTCTTTTTCTGTTTCAATGGATTCTAGACCCCGGAATCCAAAATAATAATAGCCAATCGATCTCAAAGAATAGAACAAAGTTACATACAATATTTCGGCATACTGCTTCTACCAAACTACTTACTTCCCTTCTCTTTGTTGTGTTTGCCTCAATATTTGCAATTCTAATGTATGGAGTTGAGTACAGACATACCATCATTCTTACAGCTTTGGCTATGACGTTATTGTCAATTAACCTGTACTTGAGGAGTCATTTTTCAGCAATGGGATATTTTATTCACGATACAGTACTCTCATTCCTTGATAAAGTCATGCTCATCCTTGTTCTTGGTTATGTACTCTATTTCTCCAATTCTCAAGTGTCAATACTTACTTTTCTTACCTATCAATGCAGCGTATTAGCTTGTGTAATGTGCATACTCTCTATTTCCTTAAGTGTCAAGTTTAATGCATTGAGATTAGAGTTTAATTGGAATGCAACAATGCAGTTGATTAAAGAATCTTTCCCATTTGCTCTTGTATTTATCCTGATGGCACTCTTCCATAAGATTGATGCTATAATGTTGAAGCAACTTGTTGATGACAAAGCTGTATCTGCTGGAATATACGCAGCTGGCTACCGCATATTTGACGGACTGAATGTGCTTGGTTATTTATTTGCAAGCTTACTCCTGCCTATGTTTGCAAATCTTCTCCAAAGTAAGGAATCTCTCAATCCATTATTTCAAGAATCTTCTAAAGCCTTATTATATATCTCTGGTGTAATAACTATAGTCTTTATTTTTTATAGAGTCGAGATTATTAATTTTATATACGACAACCCTACAGATGAACATTATGCTGTACTCTATTGGTTAATGCTCAGTTTCTTTGCATTTTCTTACACGTATATTTTGGGGGCTATGCTTACGGCATCGTCAAAACTCAAGGCTTTAAATTGGATCTTTGTCTTTGCTATTATCATAAATTGGTCGCTCAACTTGTGGCTAATTCCTGAATATTTCTCTGTGGGTGCTGCCATTGCAACATTTTTGACACAGTGTGCGGTATTTATAGCCATGCTTTTTCTTTGCTTTAGCAGATTTAATGTTTCAGTTGACTTGATGGCTGTATTTAAATATCTCTTACTCATTGTATTATTGGTTCTGGGCATTCATTTTGGGAAACCATTATCGTCCTTTCACTTCAGTATTGATATAATATTGGTTGGAATTATTAGTATGGCATACATATTGTCGGTACAGTTTTTACGTTTAGATACTATTCTTAAATCAAGTAAGTAAAACTACAGTCATCCAACAATGGATAATACTGAAAACCTGCTGAGACCTATTCTACTTCTGTGGAAACATAAACTGCTTATTGCAGGAATCACTCTGCTGTGCAGTTTGCTGGCAGTGGTTATTCTTTTGATAAAACCAAATTACTATCAATCAAGTGCTTTGTTTTATCCTGCAAGTACTGATTTGGCCAAACCACTTCCGATAGGTAATCAATCACAAAAAATGCTGTATTACGGTGACTCAGATGATCTTGATAGATTATTTTCTATAGCAAAATCTAATGAACTCAAAGGCATGTTGATAGAAGAGTTTGACCTCTATAATCATTATGAAATAGAAAGCAATCAAGAAAAGTCCGAATACTATATGGACTTGAAGTTGAATAAGCTTTTTACAACTGAGAAAACTAAGTATGATGCGCTCAAGCTTTCTGTAGAAGATAAGGATCCACAGTTTGCACAAAAGATGGCTTCCAGAGCTACTGAATTATTAAATACCATTGCTCAAAAGGTTGTAAAACAAAGTCAAGCTACCTTGTTGGATAGTTACTCAAAGAATATTGAGTTAAAGTCTCAGCAACTGCAAGTTTTATCTGATAGTATCGCGAAGATGCGCAGTCTGTATGGAATTTATGATTTGGAGAATCAGTCTATGTCTTACGCGGAACTTTGGCCTAAAACCAAAGCAAAGCAATCGAATCTGAGTGCAAGGTATAACACATTAAAGTCAGATGGTGCACCTCGAGATACGTTGATAAAAGTCAAAGCACAATTAGATGGGATTACTTCGCAAGCAAGAACCTTAGAGGAATCCATGAACAAGTTCAATACTGGCTATATTAAAGTGCTTACAGCAGATACAGAACAAGAGAGCTTTATGAAACAGCTTGGTCTTGACAAACAAAGATATAGTCAATTAGAAGCAGCACTCAATTCTCCTTATAATGCGATACACCTCGTTCAGCAGGCAGAGTTACCAAAGATAAAGTCAAGACCAAAACGAACATTTATTGTGTTAGGGGTCGCTTTTGCTGCGGGACTATTCAGTTGTTTATTAGTCCTCTTAAAGGACTTGTTTGGCAGGTTGCCAAAAGTGGAAGTATGATACTATCAACCCAAAAGTCTCATGTATTCTACTGGTTAGGAGCTTTTGTTATGCTCTTGTTCTCATCTTTCGCGATAGTCTTCGACCAAATATTCTTGCTTGTTGTTCCAATTGTGGCTCTGTGCGGTGTCTTGATACTACTCTATCCTAGACTCTTGTATTTGGCTCTTTTTAGTTTGCTCCCTTTCTCAGTTGAGGTAAATTTACCTGGAGGATTTGGTACTGACCTTCCTACAGAGCCTATCATGATTCTTTGTTCTGGCTTGTTTCTTTTACTCTTGTGCAACAAAGAACATAAGTTAGACTGGAGGCAGTATATCAGTCCAATTTCATTTATACTTTTCGCTTCTTTGATTTGGATGTTCTTTACATCTCTGTTTTCAAGTGAGTTCCTCATATCATTAAAGTATTCACTAGCCAAGGTTTGGTATGTCATTCCGTTTTTCTTATTGACCATTGGTTTTTATTGGAATAAATTATTAGCTGTAAAAACTCTTTTACGACTCTTTTTTGGATCCTTGTTTTTGGCTCTACTGTATGTCAATGCTAAACACGCCACGTTGGGATTCTCTTTTGATACCATTAATAAGGCATGTCAACCAATATTTAGGAATCATGTCAATTATGGGGCAATGCTGGTTCTCTCATTACCTTACTTAGGTTATCTACTATTCACGAGTACCTCGCGACTCCATAAACTCATCTATAGTGCTTTAGGGCTATTCATCCTTGTTTCGATATACTTCACTTACACTCGGGCAGCTTATGTCTGTGTGCCTTGTATTGTTGGAGCTTATGTTATCTTCAGATGGAAGCTTGTTAAACCTACATTGATAGCAGTTTTAGTCGTTGCATCTATTGGCGTTGGCTATCTTATTCAAAAAAATACTTACTTAGATTATGCTCCTAATTATGAGCGAACAATTGCGCATTATAATTTTGATAATCTCATGGAAGCTACCTACAAGTTTGAAGACGTATCAACCATGGAGCGTGTTTATCGTTGGGTGGCAGGATTTAGAATGATAGGCGAAAAACCAATTTTAGGCTTTGGACCAGGAGCTTTCTATGAATCATATAGACCATATACTTTGACAAGTTTTCAGACTTATGTGAGTGATAATCCAGAACATTCTGGAATTCACAATTATTACCTTATGCTTGCTGTAGAACAAGGTATACCTGGCTTAGTATTACTATTACTCATCACTATTCTTCCTTTAACTCTAACTCAACAGCTCTATTTTTCAGATTTACCCAAAGACTATAAATATCTTGGGCTGGCAGCAGCACTCAGTTTAATTGTCATAGCGTTGCTACAATTAATGAATGATTTAGTAGAGTCAGATAAAATAGGATCGTTCTATTTTTTTAGTTTAGCAATCATTAGTATACTCTGGTCAAAATCCAATCTGTCCAATGGTCTACCTCTTTCAGACACAGATAAATGATTAGAACGAAGACGACGTTGAATTAAAAATGTATTTTTGGACACTTAATTAGTCGATTTTGGGCGATAATCAAGACAAATATCTAGATATTTTTGAACGAGAGTTCTTACCTCATGCAAATGCTTTGAAGACATTTGCTTTCCATCTTGCCTACAATGAAGAAGATGCAGATGATTTAGTGCAAGAAACCTTCATGAAAGCGCATAGATTTATAGATCGCTATATCGAAGGAACTAATGCGAAAGCTTGGTTGTTTAAAATTCTGAAGAACGCATATATTAATCAATATAGAAAACGTTCGAAACGGCCAACGAAGGTTGACTTTGAAGATTTTATTAGTTATCATGACACAGACGAAGATGGAGGTGCAACTGGGTATCTTGATCTGAGAGAAGAGATTTTTGAAAACATGATGGGTGATGAAGTTACTAATGCTATTAATGCTCTTCCGGTAGATTTTAGGACAGTGATCTTGCTTTGCGATATTGAAGGTTTCAAATATGAAGAAATTTCAAAAATCATTGACATTCCTATTGGTACTGTAAGGTCTAGACTATTTAGAGCAAGGAATATGCTAAAAGAAAATCTTCAAGGGTACGCTCAGCGACTTGGTTATAAAAATGTTCGTGGTCAGAAGGCCAAAAAGGAAGAAGAATAGTTGTTGTTTTTGATAAATAAATTTAATTTGCTTTCAATTAATTAAGAGTTCAAAATGGGAAATTTAGACAGTTTCAGGTCATTTGAAGAGAATATTAGTTTATATTTTGATCATGCCCTTAGCGCCAAAGACGAGCAACAACTGTTTGAACGATTAGACAACGATCCTTCTTGCTGCCAAAAGTTCGAAAAAGAAAAATCAGCGAGACAATTCCTAAAAAACAAATTCCAGCGTTCTACTGTGTCCAATGATATGATCGAAAGTATCAAGAAAAGACTCCAGACACTTTAGCTTCTCAACAAGTTCGGCATTATTATTCTACTCTTTTCTTTAAGGGTATTTTCCTCTTATACATTTTTGCATTAAAGTCTTATGTTAGAAAAACTTGAATCAATTCATCACAGATTCCTCCAAATCCAAGAACAATTGGGTGATCCTGAAGTAGTTTCCGACAATAAGAAGTTTGCTAAACTCAATAAAGAATACAAAAAGCTAGATAAGATTAATACTGTCTATCAGGAGTATAAAAATCTTCTAGCGAATAGGCAAAATGCAGAAGAAATGGTGAAGGATGATGATCCTGAGATGAAAGAAATGGCCAAGATGGAATTGGAAGAGATGAAGCCAAGAATTGATGCCTTAGAAGAAGAAATTAAGATCATTCTAATGCCTAGAGACCCTGATGATGATAAGGATGTCATCTTTGAAATCAGATCTGGAACTGGTGGTGATGAGGCGAGTATTTTCGCAGGGGACTTACATAGAATGTATACGAAGTTTTTTGAATCAAGAGGATGGAAAACAGAAATTCTAGATGTGAACGAAGGCAGTGTTGGTGGTTATAATAAAATTGTAGTTGAGGTCTTTGGTGAAGATGTGTATGGTCATCTGAAGTTTGAGTCTGGAGCTCATAGAGTTCAACGTGTCCCAAAGACAGAATCTCAAGGTAGAGTACATACATCTGCAGCAACTGTTGCTGTTATTCCAAAATATGAGATAGAGGACATCAATATTAAGAAGGATGACTTAAGAACTGATACTTTTAGAGCAAGTGGTGCTGGTGGTCAACACGTCAACAAAACAGAGTCTGGGGTTAGATTTACCCATTTACCGACAGGCATAGTAGCTGAAAGTACTGATTCGAGGTCTCAGCACAAAAACAGAGAAATAGCTCTACAAAGGCTCCATCAAAAAATCCAAGAGGCACAAAGAGAGGCACAATACAAAGAACAAAAAGCACAGAGGAAATCCCTTGTAGGATCAGGAGATCGTTCTGATAAAGTGAGAACGTACAACTATCCTCAAAACAGGGTGACAGATCATAGAATCAATCTTACTTTGTATAGTCTGGATAAGATTGTTGAAGGAGATATTGAAGCAATTATAAATGCTTTGAAAGTAGCCGAGAATGCTACGAAAATGCAGGGTGATTCAGTGCTTTAAGAATCCTCAACAGAGAGACCCATTTTCTGAGCACGCTTGCCCCATTGTTCTCTGGCTAATTTCTGCATGTCTGCAGTATCATCCAACTCATCCATTATCTCTAACCCAAAGAGTGTCTCAATAATATCCTCATTAGTGACGATCCCAGAAACTCCGCCATATTCGTCTACCACAAGAGCAATTTGTTCCTTATTCTCAATGAGTTTTTCGAAAATCTGACCAATTTTTTCATTTTCAGTCACTACCTGAAATTCTCGCTTCAATGCACTTAAAGGCTCTTCACCTTGACCGTTAATAATTGATAGAAGCATATCATTCTTCAAGATATATCCCGACATTTCATCAACCTGGCCTTTGAAGACTGGAATTCTTGAAAATCTCAAATTAGGATACTCTTTAAAATAATCTTGAATCTTAGTATTCTCATCTGTAGCCACCATAACAGTACGAGGAGTCATGATATCGACAGCTCTTACAGAATCAAATCTCATCAAATTCTTGAAGATTCTATATTCATTCTGCTGAATTACCCCTTCCCTGGCACCGATATCTGCCATTATTGTAAAATCAGTCCTAGAGAGTACACTTTTGTCTTTATCTTTTTTCAATAACTTAGTTATCCATTGACTCACCCAAACTAGAGGATAAAGCAACCAAATAATCCATTGGACGCTAACTACCGTAAAGCTTGAAAGTCCCTTCCAAAAAGTTGCACCAATTGTCTTCGGGATAATTTCGGAGATAATTAATATCGCTAGAGTCATCAAACCGGCAACCAAGGCTTCTACGCTGAGTTCAAACCCAAAGATATTAACAGCATTTTCAGCCCATATCTTAGAAGCTTGTGAACCAACACCAATAGCGCCAACAGTGTGAGCTATAGTATTGAGAGTCAGAATGGCAGCCAATGGCTGGTCTATATTGTCTTTAAATTCCGCAAGTTTTTGCCCCACCCAAGGTGAGTCCTCTTTAAGCTGTTCTGCATAAGCAGGACTAATACTTAATAATGCTGCTTCCCAAATGGAGCAGAGGAAAGAAAATAAAATTGATATCGTAAAAAATACTATTAGTAAAAACATATAATCAATAGTAGTAATGCGTGTAAAGGTAATAAAAAAAAGAGGAGACCAAATCTCAATTGATCTCCTCTTACTGTATTATTTCATTAAGCTATGCAGCTGAAACTTCTTCTTTTGGCACTTCTGAATCTTCAAATTTCTTACCGTCCCACTTGCCTAACCATTCTACTTCTTTGCCTATTTTGATGTAGCTAAAATATGCATCAACAGCTTCTTTTCTAACAAGTCTCTTTATTGTGATTTTAGTTGGCCCCGTTTTGACTTTAAAATAATAAACCCCTTTTCCCATTGCAAAACTTTTCTTTCTCATGGTGATATTTCTATTTTAAATAATTAATAAATAACTGTAAGTCAGTACTTTTTACTAACCTGCCCTTAAAAGGCTCACGAAGATACTCTTTTTAACACTGAAAATCAAGGAGATAGGTGTTAAACACTGTTAAGAAACAAGGTTATTGTGGGGAATATTGGATCTCGATAATTTCACTTTTCTTTAAGTCAGATTTCAATATTATCTGTACTTCTTCTTCTTTTGTGTTGGTATATTTTACTGCCATGGTATTTGGTGGTCTTTGACCAACACTAGCAGCATACAGTAATAAGAAGTTCTTACCATTTTGATTGAGATCAAGTCTCAATTTCTTAGATTTCTTCTCTAGAGAAAAATTCTCCAATACCCAATCACCATTGAAGTTGATAGAAACAAGATCCCCATCTTGTACCATATGATCAAATAGCTCAAGCTCGAAAACTTTTGTTTGTGATTTAATCATTATCCTGTTCTCCTTAATTGCTCGCTGCCCCATATTCTTTGGTAGTGTACTGATGAAAGACTGAGTACTTGATATTTGCTGAATTATATCCACTTTCTTAGGATAGACCACTTTGAAATAATGAGGTACTTGCAAGAATTGCATGAAAGGGAGTTGGGCTTGATCAAGCTTGAGGTTCATCTCTTGGATAAACCCATTACCATACTTATTCATTTTTGCAATAGCTGACTTATTATGTGTATAATAATTGCGGCCATATTGTTCATAAGATTTTTGGATAGCTTCTTTTTCTGTAAAGCTTCTAATATCTCCTATACCTTGTTCTATTTTAGGTAGAATATTCGGATTGGACCGCAAATCTGCAAACGGTCCGTTATGCACATCCAACTCTTTTTTGAACCTTACATACATTAAAGCGATATTCTTTAAGTCACCTTTAACTTCATCATCCTTCTTTACTCTAATATTGTGCATTGCATTCAAAGTATGACCATGCATTTCTGCAAAATATTTGTAAACAGCTGCTTCTTTGAAGTTTGTATTCTTTATCGCTGAATACTGTGTGTTAAGCATTTTTGAATATTCTCGATATTGAGAGTAAAACTGTTTATACAATGCCACACATTGCTCTAATAATCCATAGATGCCTGATAAGTTATCATAGTCACTCAAGTCATGCAGATCAAGATATCTTTCTATGTCAAATCGCTTTTTGTCTATATCATTTATTGTTGCATATAGCTGTACTGCATGGACTTTATTGCCTTTTGAGATTGTCGTGCTATTTGTAATCTTCTTATAATAGTCAATGGGAGATAAGTCTTCATAGTAATCTTGACTCGAGCTATCAAATAGATTCTTTGGTAAATCCTTATTATCAAAGCCTTGAAGTTTATAACTCTCCAAATCAACGTATTTATTGACATCTTGATTAAACAACTCGAAGAGTTTATTCGCTACCATAATGCCGTGAATCGACTCGTTCACATACTTCACTTGGAGATTAATATCATCAAGCTTTTGTTGATACCCTTGCTGAGCGAATATTGATACTGTAAAAACGCTCGCAATTACAAAGCAGAGCGCTAATTTGAAATACATCTTCATGTTATATATACGTGTAGGCTTGAGATATGAGTCCCATAAGAGCGTTAAAGCTTCTTTAAATTCAAGACAAAGATTATCAATATCCCTAATATGTAATAAGAAAGCTGCCTAATCTTGTAGATTGGTCTATTTTTGCATCTTAATCCGGCGCATGATGATTAAGATTACATTTCCTGATGGAGCTGTTAGAGAGTATGAAAAAGGTATAACTTCTCTAGATATAGCGATGAGTATTAGCGAAGGACTTGCAAGAAATGTCCTTTCGGCAAATGTCAATGGTGAGGTTTGGGACGCTACCAGACCTATTCACTCTGATGCAACGATCACCTTTTATACCTGGAGAGACCAAGAAGGAAAAGCTACTTACTGGCACTCTTCTGCTCACTTGATGGCAGAAGCGCTTGAAGCACTCTATCCAGGTACAAAATTTGGAATTGGACCAGCAATTGATAATGGCTTTTACTATGATGTGGATACTGGAGATAAGATACTTACTCCTGGAGATCTGAAGGCTATTGAAGACAAGATGCTAGAACTTGCCAGACTAAAAAATAGCTTCGTCAGAAAGGATATAAGTAAAGCTGATGCTATCCAATATTTTACAGAAAAAGATGATGAATACAAGTTAGAGCTCATTGATGGTCTCGAGGATGGATCCATTACTCTGTATTCTCAAGGTGGGTTTACTGATCTCTGCAGAGGACCTCATATCCCTCATACTGGCTCAATAAAAGCAGTCAAATTAACAAGTCTTGCTGGTGCATATTGGAGGGGAGACGAAACAAGAAAACAGCTTACTAGGATCTACGGAATCACTTTTCCTAAACAAAAAGAACTCAAGGAATATCTTGAATTGGTTGAAGAGGCAAAGAAACGTGATCATAGAAAGCTTGGTGCAGAAATGGAACTCTTCATGTTTTCTGAAAAAGTTGGTCAAGGACTACCAATCTGGTTACCAAAAGGTACACAAGTCAGAGAGCGTCTTCAAAATTTTCTGAGAGATGAGCAAGAAAAGCTAGGCTATCAAATGGTGGTCACTCCGCACATAGGTCATAAGAATCTATATGTGACCTCTGGGCATTATGCCAAGTATGGAGAAGATAGTTTCCAGCCCATCAACACACCTAGAGAAGGAGAAGAGTTTTTGCTCAAACCTATGAATTGCCCGCATCACTGTGAGATATTTGGCAATAGACCAAGGTCTTATAAGGAGCTTCCACTGCGAATTGGTGAATTTGGGACAGTATACAGATATGAGCAGAGTGGAGAACTTCATGGATTAAGTAGAGTAAGAGGATTCACACAAGATGATGCCCATATCTTCTGTACTCCAGAACAAGTGAAAACTGAATTTTTAGTTGTACTCGACCTCACAACTAAGGTGATTAATAAAATGGGTTTTGAGAATTTTACAGCTCAGATTTCCTTAAGAGATCCAGATAATCCATCAAAATATATTGGTTCGCAAGAAAATTGGGAATCCGCAGAAAAGGCAATAATCGAAGCGGTAGAAGAAGCAGGTCTTGAAGCCGTGACAGCATATGGAGAAGCTGCATTCTACGGCCCTAAGCTTGATTTTATGATTAAGGATGCCTTGGGTAGATCTTGGCAGCTTGGAACGATACAAGTAGATTATAATTTGCCTGAGCGATTCGAATTAGAGTACACAGGCTCTGACAACCAAAAGCATCGACCGGTAATGATTCACCGTGCTCCTTTTGGTTCTATGGAGAGGTTTATGAGTATCCTGATTGAGCATACTGCCGGAAAATTCCCTCTATGGTTAACACCTGATCAATTTGTAATTCTAGCAGTTTCGGACAAAGTGTTAGATTATGCAAAAGATGTCCAGTCGCAACTTGCTAAGTACGACATTAGAGGTTTTATTGATGATAGGAATGAGACTATTGGGAAGAAAATTCGTGATAATGAATTGAAAAAAATACCTTATTTACTCATCGTAGGTGATAATGAAGTGAGTGCTCAAACAATTTCAGTAAGAAGACAAGGTGACGGTGACAAAGGAGTCATGACCATTGAAGAGTTTGCAAAAGTTTTCCAAGAAGAAGCTCAATCTTAAAGATAAGATTTGCTTATTCTTTTGATAAGCTTATTCACTTGCTTGCTTAAGACTTTTTCGTCCATCGGATTCTTGTAAGGTTTTTGATCAAACCTGAAAGTTGTAACTTCTCTAGTCACATTATCGATAAGGACACCATATAAATGAGAACCATTCTTTGGAGGAATATAGGAAACTTGACCCATTGAGAGCACAGTTAATGTCGTCCATAATGCCATTTCTCTTCTATACTTTTTCTTGTTGACAACAAATCCATCAGACAATGTACCTAAAGTATAGCGATACTTAGATTGATCTAGAATAGGTTGAACTTCTGGAGATAATTGCATTACTTCGGAAGGCACGCCTTGAATCCCATCTTCAATAAGGAGCTCTACAGACCTCAGCATTTTATAATGCATTGAATCCGATTCGATAATTATTCTATCATTGCTAAATGTGCTATAAATATGATCAAGTACATCCCTATTCACCAATGACAATGAATCATTTAGCGTTTCTTTGCCTTTCTTATCTATGTGGTAGATGTAGCTAATCGGTTCTAAATAAGAAAATTGAGGGATCTTTAATTCGGAAATTGCCCTTTGAGAAGAACATCCAAAAAACGATATGCATATAACAGCAAATAGAATTCTGCTCATAGTATTTTGATTTATATGAAGCTACGTGATAATGAACAAAACCGGCAGTTTTACTATTTTGCTTAACATCAAATTAGTACTTCTAGAGCCGATTTAACAAATCCATAAACTCAACAATCTGTGAGTCAACCAATACAACCAAATACTAGCGTCAGAATTAGCGGTCCAGACAAACCACTGAGTGGTACAGTCAACTTGCCAACTTCTAAGAGTTTGACGAATAGATATCTCATCTTACAGGCACTATACCCTAACTCACTAAAAATTCATAACCCTTCATCAAGCGATGATTCCAGAGTGTTAAATGCATTGTTGAATACACCTCCCAATGATGCACTCTATGATGCTCATCATGGAGGCACAACTTCAAGATTTCTTCTAGCTTACTTAGCACTCCAAGATGGAACACAAATACTTACAGGTTCTAACAGATTGAAGGAAAGACCAATAGCTGACTTGGTCACTGCTCTGAATGCTTTAGGATGTAACATTGAATATCTCGAATCTGCGGGTCAATTACCTGTGAAGATTCAGCCTCCAGGAAAATTAGGTAATGCTGTGTCTATTTCTGGTAAGATTAGCAGTCAGTTTATTTCTGCTCTTCTCCTCATTGGTTCTCGACTTCCTGAAGGTCTCGTAATTCATCTTAAAGATGAAATCGTGTCGATTTCTTATCTGCAGATGACAATAGCAATTTTGAGAGATCTGGGAATACAAGTAGAGTTTGACAAAAATAAAATTACTATTGCTCCAATAGCAAGTCTTGGTCAAAAACAAGTTAGTATCGAGGGTGATTGGTCTGCTGCTAGCTATTTCCTTGGGTTAAGTATTCTCTATCCAGGATCTTCTTTAACGCTGAATAATCTGTCAGAAAACTCACTCCAAGGAGATAGTAAAATGCTGAGTCAACTCAAAGCATATGGTTTGAGTTACAGTTTCTTAGAAAATAAGTTAGAAATCAATTCAGAGCCTACTACTCACACAGGATTAGCTGATTTTGATTTAGAGCTCACTCCTGATATTTTCCAAACCTATGCCAGTATCCATGCTGTACTTGGCATAAAATGTATGTATACTGGATTGCAAACTTTGGCAGGTAAAGAAACTGATAGAGTTCTGGCTATGAAGAAAGAATTATCCAAAGTTGGAAATTCAATCTATAAGCTACCTGAGAAATTTGCTGTAAAATCGAAGAAGACCTATTATCTCCAAGAACAACAAGCTCATTGGAAGGAAGATTTATTGTTTGAAACTTATAAGGATCACAGGATGGCTATGTCATTGTCAATGCTGAGTAAACTTGGAGAAATAACCATTCAGGATTCAGGGGTCGTCTCTAAGTCCTTCCCTACTTTTTGGGACAGTCTTGTACGGATTGGATTCTCTGTTGATTATATCAATGCATAAGATTGGCTGATTACACTAATTTTGTCTTGTGAATACCTGCAAGCATTGTTATTATCAATTTGAAGGGAAGTATTGCACTAATTGTGGCGAAAAAGTCAGAAGGCCTGAAGAACTTACACTGAGATCTTTAGGGCAAGAATTTTTTGCAATTTTAACTAATCTTGACAATCAACTCTTCAGTAGTCTGAGGCTTTTATTTCTAAGGCCTGGAGAACTGAGTAGAAAGTATATTGAAGGAATACGAATCCCTTACCTAAAGCCTATACAATTATTCTTACTTGCCAACATAGTGTTTTTTCTTTTCTTGTCGGATGTCAATATTTTTAGAACACCTTCGTCGTGGTATTTTCAAGAAAATGTTGATGGAATTAATGTATTAGAAAAAGTCAAGCAACTCGAAGTATCAAGAAATTTAACTAGAGAAAAAGTGGCAATGCTCTATGATCAAAAATCGAGTATGATAGCGAAAGGAGCTATTGTTTTATTAATTCCATTCATTGCTTTTATCTGTCAATTATTACATATTAAGAAAAGGATACCATACCCTCAACATGTCATTTTTGCAACGCACTATTTTACTTCTATTTTACTCATTTCAGTATTGGTCAGTTTGCTTGTAGAATTCTTTTTTGATGAATACCACCAATGGCTGTTCATTGTACCTATTTCCTTAATGATATTCCTTTATTTTACGATGAGTATCAAGCGATTCTATAACAGTAAATGGCCAATAACTTTAGTTAAAAGCGTGATAGGTTTCTTTGTGATTAATGCGCTAATTCAATTATATAGAGCCTCTGTTAGCTACTTTTCACTACTTACACTTTAGATAAAAAACAGGCTGACCAAAATTGTTGATCAGCCTGAACTCAAAGTAATTAAAAGGGTTTCTCAACTTTCGTCAACCTGATAAACTCTTTTGCTACTACTTCAGAAACATATCTTGTCACTCCTTCTTTGTCTTCATACGAACGATAGACTAGCTTTCCTTGAATTGCAACCTCATTACCTTTAACAAGAGTAGAAGACATGACTTCAGCAAGTTTACCCCAAGCTGCAATATTGTGCCACTGGGTTTCTTGAACTTTCTCTCCATTAGCATCTTTGTAATATTCATTTGTAGCCACTATAAGCTTGGCTAGTTGATTACCATTATCAAAAGATTTGAGTTCAATGTCTTTACCAATGTGTCCGATGAGTTGAACAGAGTTTCTTAATGCATTCATAATTTTAAATTGATTTGTATCCCATTCTGTAGGGACGAGTGAAACAAATAAATGATCAGAGTATTTCCGATCGTTAACAATGCAAAGTTTGTACGGATTGGAGCGTTTAATCGTACATTAAACGTTTGCTTACGTTTGTATTCAATTACACGCTTTTGATTTTACTTAGCAAAGTATAGCTCAGAAAGCATAGGGATATACCACTCCATCGCAAGCATATGTCTCTGAAGTAGTAGGGAAGACAGCTTTCAAGACTTTGCCATCCCAATAGGTTATCTTGCTTAATTGTACTTGCTCCATTCTCGAATCACTCTTAAACTCGGTATAATCATATCTAATTACTTGTCTGTTGTTTGTCGGAACGACATATCTCTCTGTATTATACTTATAGAGATGTGTATCAATAATTATCCTATTGTATCGTGTTGTAGCTGCAAGGCAATAACTGAACCTACTCATTGTTTCTTTAGAGAGTTCTTCTCTATTGGGTAGGTAAACATTCAATGTTTTTTGAGGGTAATCTTGTATCCTATTTATATGGTAATAGATACCAACATTCTCATCAAATTGAAACTCAAAGTTTTGTGTGGAACAACAGGTAAGAAAACCGAGAAGAGCTGCTACTAGTCGCATAACACTCTAACGTCCATGAAACAGCAGGCAGTGTAGTTTCGAGTTTGTATCTTTAAACAAGAGGGTTATAAAAATTTAGAAACTCATGCTGTCATCTTCACGTACAAAACTGATTTTCTACGTTGTGTTTGTTCTTACTTGGTCTGTAGCTTGGTTTGCTTTCAAAGCAGAAATACTTGCTTCTTTCCCACCAAACAATGCACTTGGCAATGTTCCTTTTGCCTTGATTCCTACCCTAGGTATTCTGATTGCAGTGCTTATTATTCAGAAAGCCAATCCAACGTTCAAAATCCCAATATTAGGCAAAGCTCCCTTACTCTCAATATTGATTGTGGTGCTTCCGATATTGTGTTTAGGTTTTTTTGGAGTAAGTAACACCTATGATATACATCCTAGTGTTTTTGGATTAGGTATAGGGCTTTTTACGATGCTGTATGCTTTTCTTGAAGAATTAGGCTGGAGAGGTTATCTGCAACAAGAACTGATGACAAAATGGAATAAGTGGATTACTTATCTCTGCATAGCTCTTGTTTGGTATGTTTGGCATTGGTTCTTCCTCAGGTCAGGAAACGATCCCAAGCTGATCATGTTACCAATACTTTTTATGGCAAGTTTTGGTATTGGTGAAGTATTTGCATCAACTCGTTCTCTCTTTACTGCAACTGCCTTACATGGGATTGTGAATATCTTGCTACTCTATCCAATCATTGCTGACTCTCTTGATCAAAAGACCAAATTGATTGTTCTTGGAATCTGTTTAGCTTTTTGGTTTCCTGCATTTAAATACATGGAGAAAAACCTAGAGAAAATTGAGTGATCTTGATTTAACGCCCTCTTTGCTTCGATTGTCTTTTGAGCTTCTTTGCCTGTATAAATTTGGCTTTTCGAAGTTGTTTTTCTTTGTTCCAGGCTTTCTTTTCGGCAGCGGTCATGGGTGCTACCAATTGAGGAAATGGGTGATCCGAAATTACGCTTAGCTTGTCTTGTATTAACTTCTCGATTCCTCTGATAAATACGTTTTCTTCTGGCTCACTTATTGAAAAAGCTATACCTTTTAAACCAGCTCGACCTGATCTTCCTATCCTATGGACGTAAGTTTCTGGTTCGTTCGGGATATCATAGTTGATAACATATCCTAGTTGTTGAACATCAATTCCTCTTGCTGCAATATCAGTTGCAACTAGAATTCTTATTGCCCCTTCTTTAAATTGCTTCAGTGCCTTTTGTCTTTGAACTTGAGACTTATTGCCATGAATTGCTTTGGCCTTAAAATTTGACCTAGTTAACTTCTTCATGAGTCGGTCAGCTCCATGCTTAGTACGCACAAAAACTATCACTTGATCATCAACCTCATTCCTCAAAATATGACTAAGCAAGGCAACTTTGTTTTCTCTATCTGTGTAGTAAACGTACTGGTCAATTGTTTCAGCTGGGCTAGACTTCCTTGCAACTTCAATTCGTCGAGGGTTGTTCAAAATATTGCTCGATAAGCCAATGATGTTATCAGGCATTGTAGCCGAGAAAAAGAGGGTTTGTCTTTGTTCTGGTAATAACTTAATTACTCTCTTAATATCATGGATGAAGCCCATGTCAAGCATTCTGTCTGCTTCATCAAGTACAAACATCTTCAGATGCTCCAAAGTAATATAGCCTTGTCCAATTAAGTCAAGCAGTCTTCCTGGAGTGGCTACTAAAATCTGCACACCTTTTTTTATTTCCTGGATTTGCTTATGTGCTTTCACTCCTCCGAATATCACAGTATGTTTAAGGTGTGTATGTTTGTTGTATGTTCTGATGTTTTCATCAATCTGGATAGCCAGTTCTCTGGTAGGAGTTAGAATCAGAGCTCTTAATGTTATTGGTGCCTGACGCTGTTTGTCAATTTTGTAAATTAACTGAATGATAGGAATAGCAAAAGCTGCTGTTTTCCCAGTACCAGTCTGAGCTATACCAAGTATATCCTTTCTCTGAAGAATTTCAGGGATTGCTTTTTGCTGGATCTCAGTAGGAACCTTATAGCCTTTTTGAGAAATTGCTTTGAAAATAGGATCAATTAGATCCAAGTCTTGAAATGTCATAGTGTGTCTTTGAAGCTCCAGCCCAACAAACAATACCACATTAACATTTGATGGAAGAGATAATTGCCACAAAAGTAGGTCATTCAACAATGGTATGGTGCATTGTGCTAATACATTAATTTTTTTTAATATATAACAACCACATCTCCTGAGAGATACTCCAATTGCCCTAGTAAATAATAGGAGATAATGTATGTATAAATTCCTTGTTGCACGAGATTGCCATCATACATTCCTTGCCAAGAAAATGCTGGATCTTGAGATCTAAAAATGAGATTGCCGTATCTATCATAGATAATCACTTCTCCAAAGTCTAATGGACAATTAGGAGACACTCCGAGTAGAAAGGAATTGTTAGGTGGATTCGTTTGTATATGCAATATGTTTGGCAAGAAAAAACCACATTCCAAGTCTTCAAAATAGAGTTCAACAACAATGGTGGAATCACAACCTGAAGCACCGATATAAGATTCTATGCCAAATGGATTGCCTTCGTCATAAGTGGTCTGGGAAGTAGAGAATGTATAACCATCTCCAGAAACTCCCTGATATAATACTGTATCAACAAAGGATTCTGAATATTGTAAATCAATCATTATGATAGAATCACAGCCTTCTGCGTTTACTAAGGTTTGGTTTCCTTGTGGATTTGAACTACTAAAAATTTCTCCATTAAGAATCAATTCAAAATCTTGCTCGTCGCATAACATTGAATCAATTAAGTGGTTTGAATTTGCTCTAAACTGAAGGTCAACTGTTATGATGGAATCACAGCCATTTATTGTTTCGAAAACCTCTACGCCAGTTGGATTCTTTTCATTGTATTGAGTAGATGAAGTCTGATAACTATAGCCATCTCCAGAACATCCAAAATATTGGACAAGTGTATCAAATGAAGTATGGTATTCTAAGTTTATCGTTATAGTTGAATCACAGCCAAAAAGATTGTTGAGCATTATTGTGCCAGAGGGGTTCGTAATATCAAAGGTTTCTCCGTTGACATCTACCGTAAACTCTTCATCGCAAAGGATTGTATCGATTTGTAGTGAGGTTTGCTGAGCAAAAAACAACTCAATAACATGGATAGAATCACATCCATTTGCTAAAATGTATGACTCCTCTCCAATAGGAAATTGCTCATTATAGATGCTGTTACTTGTTTCATATTCGAACAAGTCTCCTTGACACCCAAAATATTGAAATGTGTCTCTCTTTGTTTCAGAAAAAGACAATTCTATAAACACTAAAGAATCACATCCAACAGTATTTAATAACATTGTTTCTCCTATAGGATTTATGATGTTGTAGGTGTCATCGCCTATCATCAACTCAAAATTTTCATCATTGCAGATATCTAAAAATATCATTGTCGAATCAAGTTCTCTATAGTAAAAGTCATAGACCACTATGGAGTCACAACCTGAATTTGTTAGGTATTGCTCCACACCTGTAGGATTACTTTGGTTAAAAACATTCATTTCAGTTATTAGAGAATAACCATCATCAATACAACCAAAATAGCTAATAGAGTCTAATATATCGTCTACAAAGAGTAACTCTATTGAGATCACAGAATCACATCCAACCGCATTTGTTATTATTTCTAGCCCTGTTGGATTGTCATTATCATATACTGTATTTCCAATTATCAGTTGATAGTTAGAACTGGTGCAATGTTGCTCAGCAATTTGACTTGATGATGCAGAATCAAACATCAGATCAATTCTAATAGTAGAATCACAACCATTCACTCCTTGATAGATCTCAAAACCACTCGGATTACTTTCATCATATGTACTTTGAGAAGTTGCATAGGCAAAGCCATCTCCTTCACACCCGAGGTATTGTATTAATGTGTCAAAGGAGTTACTAAAATTTAAATCAACATAAATGGTTGAATCACAACCAAACTGATTTGTTAGATATTCAATGCCTTCTGGATTATTATTGTTAAATACGCTTCCATTAATTTCAACTATGAAAAGATCATCATCACATACAGTGGTATCTATGACTAATTCGTCATTTCTTTCAAAACCCAAATCAATCACGACTGTAGAATCACAACCAAAATCCAAATCGAAATACTCTAATCCTGAAGGATTGTTTTCGTTATAAACTGTATTATTTATTTCTGTTTCATATAAATCCCCACTACATCCGTTGTACTCCAAAGTAGTGCTCCTGGCACCAAAAAAGTCGCCTACCAACAAATCTATCTCCTCTTCTGAGACAACTCTATCCCAATAGTAAACATCATCTATGCTTCCATGATAAAACCCAATTGGATTCGAGGGAATATCTGAATGGTCCATTTTCCCTATCCCTCCAGCCTGATTAGAATAACGAATATTAAAATCTCCATTACCACTGCTTGATGAAGGTGCCAAACATCCATTAACATAAATAGATATCTCAGTCGGGCTTTCATAAATACCTACTACATGATACCATTTTCTATTCTCTATTTGATCCATTGATATCATTGACCTTCTGCATTCTGGACCAGTGCTTCCGCAACCATCTCCATAGCCGACCATAATTCTCCCAGTTGAAAGAATAGATATAAATGCTCCATGATAATTATTAAAGAACTGATCAGTCCCAATCAGTCCTTCAGCTCTTATAAATTCCACACGAGGATAGAACCATAAAGCAATTGTAAATGGGAAGTCAGGCTTAAGATCTTGAGATTGTGGAAGTTCAACACAACCGTCTCCATCAAAAGTGATTGCAGATGATGGATTCCCGAATCTATCAACACTCAGTTGAGTGTTGAATGGTGTTCCATCAAATCCGTTTGGAGAACTATCTTCAAAACTACCTTCAAAACTATAGTTTAATAACAAGTCCTGATTCAGGTCTTGAGTACTTACGCTTTCATTCATCAAAAGACAAACACCCAGTACTAATGTTGATATTCGAACCATATATGTGAATTCAAATTAAGTCTTGTTTTGAATATCTTTCAATTTTATGAAACAAAATCATGTTTCTTTATATTTATAGTAAGTGATTACTCACTTATGTTGTCCAAAAAACAAAACATCTTAGTCGCTGCACTCCAATTATTCTCTGCGGAAGATTATCATGGAGTATCAACAAACAAAATCGCTAAAGCCGCTGGAGTTTCAGAAGGACTCATATTCAAACACTTTACAAACAAAGAAGGTCTTCTACAAGCCATAGTTGATGAAGGGGAGCAAAGAATAGCACTTATGTTTTCTTCTCTTCTGAAAGAAACTCATCCTCAAAGCATCTTGGATATGTACATTTCTGCCCCTTTTGAAGTACAAGAAAACGAATACGACTTCTGGAGATTACAGTTCAAGCTCAAATGGCATGACAAGTATTACAATCCTAAAAAGCTTGATAATATTAAATCAAAAATCACATATGCTTTTGAAGAGTTAGGCTATGCATTTCCGAAGGAAGAAGCAGAAGCTCTGATTTTCCTGATAGAATCCATTTCGATTGGTATTCTCAGAGATGGTAAAGCAAAGCACAACCACCAAAAAGCATTTCTATTAAAAAAATATAAACAACAAAATCAAGATATTCATGACAACAGTTGACAAATCAAAACCAGTATTGGTTACAGGTGCTACAGGATATGTAGCCGGTTGGTTAGTAAAAAAACTCCTTGAAGAAGGCTATACTGTCCACGCAGCAGTACGAAATCCAGATAATACCAATAAGCTGCAACATCTCAATGCAATCGCAGCATCCTCACCTGGTAGTATCCGGTACTTTCCGTCCGACCTTTTAGTAGAAGGTTCTTATCTGGAAGCCATGCAAGGTTGTCAGACAATTTATCACACGGCATCTCCATTTACAACAGATGTGAAGGATCCTCAAAAAGAACTAATAGATCCTGCAGTCAATGGTACAGCCAATGTATTACACTCAGCAAGTCAGACTCCTTCTGTAAAAAGAGTTGTTGTCACAAGTAGTTGTGCTGCAATCTATACAGATGCTATTGATACTCAAAATGCACCAGGTGGTATCCTTACCGAAGAAGTGTGGAATACCACATCTAGTCTCGACTATCAGCCTTACTCTTACTCTAAGACCATGGCAGAACGCAAGGCATGGGAACTAGCAAAAGAACAATCTCAATGGGATCTTGTAACAATCAACCCTAGCTTCGTCATGGGACCAATGCTCAACCCTAAGGCCACAACATCCGAAAGTTTTAATATCCTCAAACAACTAGGAGATGGAACAATGAAAGCGGGTGTGCCTTTGATGGGTCTTGGACTTGTAGATGTAAGAGATGTTGCTGAGGCTCATTATCAAGCAGGAACAAACCCGAATGCGTCAGGACGCTATATCACTTCAGGTCATAACACCAATTTCTTAGAGATGGGTCTTGCCCTCAGAGACAAATATGGTGATAGTTATCCTATTCCAAAGAAAGCCCTGCCTAAGTGGCTACTTATGATTGTAGGACCAATGGCAAACAAATTATTCTCAAGAAAATTTATTAGAAATAATGTCAATATACCTTGGAATGCAGATAACTCTAAGATTCAAAATGAACTAGGCATTCATTTTAGGCCGATGAAAGAAACAATGGAAGAAGGTTTTCAAGTACTCATAGATAACAATATCTTTTCTAAGTAAATAAAGGAGTATACAGCATTCAGGGATGAGAGATAGTACCTTTGGAGTATGTCGACCATCCCTACCTATATCGTAGATGCTTTTACAGATCAACCGTTCAAAGGCAATCAGGCTGGAGTTTGTTTGTTAGAAACACCTTTGCCTCCTTCTGATATGCTAGCCATAGCTGCAGAGCTTGGATATTCTGAGACAGCATTTATTTTGCCAAACGAGAATGCTAAGCAATCTTACGATATAAGATACTTTTCACCGCAGATAGAGATACCTCTTTGCGGTCATGCTACATTAGCATCTTCAAAAGTAATTTTTGAAAAATTTCGCGATCAAGATACTCTTACCTTCAATACTGGTCATGGAGTAGTTATTGATGTGGTACAGAGTGGTGAATCTATTCAAATGGAATTGCCAAGGTATGAGTTAGAATCCATACAAATTGAAAAAGGACTCTTACCCGCACTTGGCATATCAGAAATTATCTACTCTGGATATAATACAGAGACCAACATCATCATGTTAGAAATTGGAAGTGCTGAGATCTTAAGAAATCTTTCTCCAGATTTTGAAGCTTTAGTCAATTGTCATACCTCTATTCATGGTGTAAGCGTTACCGCAAAATCTGAAACATCCAATATTGATTTTGAGTCAAGATTTTTCTGGCCTTGGGCCGGCACACAAGAAGATCCAGTTACAGGTGGTACGCATACTTTTCTCACACCTTATTGGGCGAATCGATTGCAAAAAGATTCTATGCGCTCATTCCAATGCTCAAAAAGAACTGGATGGATGGACGTCACTCTTTCGGATCAGAATACAGTACTTATCAAAAGTCAGGCTAGTATAGTGTTTAGAGGCGAACTTATAATCTAAGCAGAATGTCTAAGCATGATCAAATAACAATTATCGGCGGAGGCATAGGAGGTCTGACATTTGCACTTTGCCTCAATAAGCTTGGAATTCCAAATCGTGTTTACGAACAAGCTTCTCAGCTCAATGAAATTGGTGCTGGTATTTGGCTACAGCCCAATGCAGTTCAAGTTATGGAATGGCTAGGAATAAAATCTACACTTGCAGCAGCAGGAGCCTCAATTAACAAAGTAGAAATTACCTATCCCAATCTAAAACCAATAAGACCAATTAGCGCAGCAGTTGTCAGAGACGATTATGGCAATACTACTATTGGGATTCATAGAGGAAAGTTGCAAAAGATACTCTATCAAGAAACGCTAAAAAATACATCGGTAAACTTAGGCAAGTCATTAACAGCTATCAAAAAGGAAAACGATACATATACATTGGTATTCGAAAATACTGAGGATAGTGCTGGACTAATAATTGGAGCTGATGGGATACATTCGAAAGTGAGAAATTACATTGATAATAGCACTAAGTATCGTGCAGCTAATCAAATCTGTTGGAGAGGAATGGCGAAATACTCCTTACCGAAATCACTCAGAAATCTAGGTAAGGAAGCGTGGTCGAACAACTTGAGATTTGGATTTTCTAACATGTCACAAGATGAAGTCTACTGGTATGCTGTTGCTAATAAAACAGATACTTATGATGCTTTAGTTGACAATGGTATTTCAGACTTGTTTACTGGATTCAATCCGATTTGTAGAGCACTTATAGACCACACAACATTTATACATAAGGCTTACATTTCTGATATAAATGAGCTATCAAAATGGTCAAAGGATGCTGTATGCCTAATCGGAGATGCTGCACATGCAATGACACCAAATATGGGTCAAGGAGCAGGACAAGCTATCGAGGATGCGTATACCTTGGCTCATTGCCTCAAATTCTTTGGCAATCATGAACCAGCATTTGCAGAATATGAAAAACTCAGGAAACAAAAAGTGAGAAAAATCGTCAATATGTCTTGGCAAATTGGTAAGATGGCCCACAGCTCAATTGGACAGGCCAGTATGAAAGCAATGCTGAGAATTACTCCACAATGGGTTCTTCTCAATCAAATGAAATCATTGTATTCGATTCCAGATGTTGACTTTCAACTAAAATAAATCAAAATGTAAAGCCTAGACTAATTGCATGTTTCGCAAGGCTAGTCCCTAGAGTGTTTGCTTGGAACACTGGCTTTATACTTCTAGTGAAAGTATAATTTAAAGACAATCTTCTTCTTGAGTCTCTCAAAGTTCTCTCCACACCAACTCCGGTCAAAAAAGATGAGATTGTTGAATTTTCTAAGCTATTCCGAGATGTAATTGTAGAAGCAATGGATTCATATCCAGAATGCGAAACACGTATTGATTCGAGCTTATCTGTTGCTTGTACAACGTGCATTATATCAATTCCTCCATTGATATCCAATCTGAAACCTTTGCCTTCCAAAAGGTTAACTTCTCCTAAGAGTTGCATTCCGATAGACTGCATTTGGTGGGTATTTGTTAAAGCTAAATTGAGAGTCTCAGTTTCTGTCGTATTAGCTGACCTAAAGATATTAGCTTCCCCTTCTATGAATCCAGTAGGTGTGGCCATTGCTAGGCCCACTTGTTGAGAACTCTCCTCATTGATCTGATTTGCAAGAGTAAGTTCTGAGTTATGGCCAGACCTAAACCTAATATTTTCATAGTATGCTCCTATCCTCACACTGAGTTGTTGGTTGATTTGAAAACCATAATTCAACTGTAGGTGTACTCCTTTTCCAATGGTATGCCAAAAGGCTGCTGGCTGAACTGCAGATGCAAAATTCTGATTCAACTTAAGTTGGTAGAGACTCATCCCACTTAACAACCTCAGTGTATGTCGTTGCTCATTTATGATTTCATCTTCATGATCAACGCTCACCTGTCTTAAACTTACATTTCTGGGGTGCGAAGTCAAGAATATTGCTTTTTTCTCTAATTGAGAGAACACAGCTACATTTGATCTCTTTATTGGTTTATTGGTTGAATTATCTGTCTCTTGATGTCCAAATTGTATTGATTCAGAGAATTTTGGGGTTTGATTATTTATAATTGTTGTAGGCGAAATAGGTTCTTTATACTTCAAGTTAGAAGATTGCTGATGATTGGTGTAGACATCACTTGCCTGTCTAATAGCAACACTAGTTTTATTTTGGTTAATTAACAGCGCAGGAAGTCTATCGATATCTGATACTGGGAGTATTCTAGAACTATCATGATCCATATATCCACCAGTCAGTGCTGTCAAGAACACCACTGCCCCAAGAAGAAAAGCAATCAGATACCTGTAGTTGGTCTTTGATGGAAAAATGCGTTCTTCAAGTGATTCATAAAATGCACTATCTAATTCCAACCACTCATGATTTGTGGAAGCATTATCACCAAATGTTTGTTGCCATATGTGATCTTGCTCAAGCATAGCCTTGTAATAACTCTGGTGAATAATTTTTAACTTTCCCTTTCAGCATCTTTCTCGCCTTCATCAATTGCGTTTTGGATGTACTCTGGGATATACCAAGTATGTCAGCAATCTCTTTATGATTATAACCATCAATCACATAAAGATTGAACACAGATCTACACCCATTTGGAAGCAGTTGGATTAATCCTAATAACTCTTTCATCGATAAGGTCTCAAACTCTGCAGGTTGATGGGTTAAGAAGTGACTCGCTTGTGAAAGATCGCTAACCACTTGTCCGAAAATATTATGACGACGCAATTGTTGCAAACAGGTATTAATTACGACTCTTGATGACCATGTCTTTAGTAACGCTTTTGTCGAATCATACTTCTCCATATCCTTAAAAATAGAAACATAGGATTCTTGTAATAAATCCTTTGCTTCTTCTGAAGTTCTTGCATATCTCTGGCAAATAAGAAAAAATGCCTTATGAGTCCTTTGATAGAATTGCTTAAAAGCGCTTCTGTCACCAGAAAGGATTTTGTGCTGCAATATGTGGTCTGATTCCCGCAGAAATAAAGGTTTTAATAAAGGAGTGATAGGATCAACCTACCACTCCTTCTGTTATTATTGTTTAATCAATTTTGTCGTGCTTCTAAATTTTTCATCTTGGTACTTTAATAAGTAGTACCCTGATTCTAATTGATCAATATTAAGTTCTTGAGATTGTCTGATATTCTTCCATTGCATAACAATTTTGCCTGCATGATCATAGCAAACTAATGTGTTGTTACTTTCAGGCTGCTCACTCATTGTGAATGAAAATGCTGATTGAGCAGGATTTGGAAAAACGTTAGATACTGCAAGTGGAAGATTTGCTACTGCACTAGTACTTGGCAGTAAGACAGCATCAATAACATGTACAACTCCATTATCTGTAGTAATGTCTGCGACCGTAACCATCGCATCATCAATAAAGACACCTTCATCTGTAATTGATACAGTGACTTCTTTTCCATTCAATGTTGCTGCTTTCTGACCATCTTCTAAGTCAGTGCTTAAGACTGTGGCTCCAATGACATGATAAAGCAAAATATCAGTTAAGTCACCGCTTGGGTCTTGCAATAAGGTCTCCACAGTACCTTCTGGCAATGCTGCAAATGCTGCATCAGTCGGTGCAAAAACTGTAAATGGCCCGTC
>JAHDEL010000001.1:85592-88943 GCA_020628855.1 Saprospiraceae bacterium
CCGTCACCTGATAGTGTTCCTGCTAAATCTGCTGCAATTACTGCCGCTTCTAATGTCTGATGATCAGGACTATTGACTACCACATCTACAACGGTTGTTCTTGGTGGTATCAACACTGCATCAATTACATGAATAACACCATTATCTGTTGCTATATCAGCTACTGTTACTTGAGCGTTATCTATAAATACTCCATCATCAGTTATGGATACAGTGACTTCTTTTCCGTTAATAGTCATAGCCATTTGTCCATCACTCAAGTCAGTGCTTCTAATATCAGCACCAATTACATGGTATAACAAAATATCTGTAAGGTCACCACTTGGGTCTTGTAAAAGTGTCTCGACTGTGCCTTCTGGTAGTGCTGCAAATGCTGCATCAGTTGGCGCAAATACTGTAAATGGTCCGTCGCCTGATAAAGTTTCTGCTAGCCCAGCTGCTATTACTGCAGCTTCTAGTGTCTCATGATCGGGGCTATTGACTACAATGTCGACTACAGTGATTCTTGGTGGTATCAACACTGCATCAATTACATGAATAACACCATTATCTGTTGCTATATCAGCTACTGTTACTTGAGCGTTATCTATAAATACTCCATCATCAGTTATGGATACAGTGACTTCTTTTCCGTTAATAGTCATAGCCATTTGTCCATCACTCAAGTCAGTGCTTCTAATATCAGCACCAATTACATGGTATAACAAAATATCTGTAAGGTCACCACTTGGGTCTTGTAAAAGTGTCTCGACTGTGCCTTCTGGTAGTGCTGCAAATGCTGCATCAGTTGGCGCAAATACTGTAAATGGTCCGTCGCCTGATAAGGTTTCTGTAAGTCCCGCTGCTATTACTGCAGCTTCTAGTGTTTCGTGATCGGGGCTATTGACGATGATATCAACAACAGAAATGACTGGAGGAAGAAGAACAGCGTCAATAACGTGAACAACACCATTATCTGTAACTATGTCTGCAACAGTTACCATAGCGTCATTAACCATCACTCCTGTTATCATCATAGAAATGGTTACTTCTTTCCCATTGAGTGTCATAACCATCTGACCGTCACTTAAGTCATTACTTCGAACATCAGCTCCTAACACATGGTAGAGTAAGATGTCAGTTAGACTTCCTGATGGATCTTCAAGAAGAGTTTCTACAGTTCCTTCTGGTAGTGCTGCAAATGCAGCGTCTGTGGGTGCAAATACTGTAAATGGTCCGTCGCCTGATAATGTACCAGCAAGATCTGCAGCAATTACTGCTGCTTCAAGTGTCTCATGGTCCGGGCTGTTGACAACAATATCAACTACAGTAGTTTGAGCTTGCGCTAAGCCGAGTACCATCAGAAAAAGAAAAGTAAAAATGTGTTTCATAGTAGTCATAGTTTAGGTTTGATTGAAATGTTTACAACTACTTATGTGCAATTCAATAACAAAGGGTTGCTTTTTGTTTAATCTTTTTTTTGATTTATTAAACAAAAGGTCTTGATTGCCGTCTCTTTATCATGCAGATTTACATTATTTATGGGCTGAATATCCTAGTGGCTGGCTGGATTAGCTATCATTGCCTGATCTGTCCAGAAAAGGCACACATTGTTGTTTTTGAGCAAGCAATACAGTATTCGGAAGCAATCAAATTAGTTGGGGCCCTCTGGTTTGGTGTTTTTCTTTTGTCTTGCTTTGGGCTATTCTTTCCACAACAGATGAGCCCCATCCTTGTTTTTCAGTTTATTTACAAATTGACATGGTTAATTATTGCAGCTTTACCAGCATTCCTTCGGAACGAACCTTATCCTAAGTCTATGGCTCTGTTTTTTATTTTCTGGGTAATCATCTTGCCCATTGTTATTCCATGGAAAGCACTCTTTGGCACTTATCATTAAGCAATTTTCTATCCTTTATAAAACAACCACTTCCAAAGTTCTTTGAAGCTTACTTTTTTGCCATAGAGTAAGATACCTACACGATAGATTCTTCCTGCAATCCAAGCAAAAAAGATGCACGATGCTATAAGAATGACAATAGATAACACAATCTGCCAAGCTGGAGGATCAAAAGCTAGTCTGGCAGGCATGATGATTGGAGAGATTAATGGGAAAAGTGAGCCAAACACTGCCATACTACCATTTGGGTTCGATAATACACCTTGCAACATCATAAACCCAATAAAGACTGGAATCCCAAGAGGTATCATCAATTGTTGCGCTTCTCCCATATCATCACTGACTGCGCTACCAACTGCTGCAAATAAACTAGCATAGATGAAATATCCACCAAAGAAGAAAATAACGAAAACTGGAAGTATCATGAGCCAATTAATTGACCCTAATTCTGAAAAGAATTCTTGGATTTTATTTTGTGATAAATCTGAAGCTGCTGCAATTTCTTGCATTTGCTCCATGGATTGAGCATCCATGTTTCCACCAAAAAATGCCTGTATGCCTAGAATAAAGACAGGAATTAATATCAACCAAATAGCTAACTGCGTTAATCCTACACCCCCTACTCCTAAGATTTTGCCGAGCATCATTTGTACAGGCTTAACAGAAGAAACCATAATCTCTACAACCCTATTAATCTTTTCTTCCATCACTGATCGCATGACTAAACCTCCATAAATAAATATAACAAAGTACATGAGTCCTCCCATGAGACCTGCTAATATAGTGCCTACAAGTATTGCTGTCTTTCCGCTAGACTTAGGTTCTTCACCAGCGGCGATTTGATCCAGTTTTTCACCATTTTCCAGTGTAATGTCAGTCTTGAAGGAATTATAAATCTCAAGGTTGATTTCTGAATTTTCTATTTTGTGATCTCTAAGTTGCTTAGCAATCGCTTTCTCAATGTCATTAATAGTTGCTATGCTTAATTTATCTTCCGTGTAATATCTAACCTCAAATTCCTTTTGGGTGAGGTCATCAAATGGAGGTACATACACTACAATATCCTCATCCATGTCTTTGAATTCTGTCTTGAGTTCTTCAAGTGAAAGAGGGGTTGCAGAATACTTCATTAACTCATCCGACATCGTTTCTGCATCTAAGATTCCACTTGCATCCTTTAGTGCAATGCTTTTTGTAGCTTCCCCTCCTTTTGCAGCAAAGTAAGTTCCTAATCCCATTAATATGGCAAAGCCAATGGGTGTCAATAAAGTAGCTAGGATAAAAGTCTTTTTTCTGACTCTTGTGATGTACTCTCTTCCTGCTATTAACCAAATCTTATTTGTACTCATAGTCTAAGACTTATTAATTAATGAAATAAAGATGTCATTTAGACTTGGTAGCACTTCTTCAAAAGCCTGTATTTGATTGCCAGATGCAATGATTTCTGACAATACTGTATTGGCTGTGACACC
>JAHDEL010000001.1:89043-163797 GCA_020628855.1 Saprospiraceae bacterium
ACACTGGTACCTTCATGGTTGAGTCGATTAATTTCGTCTTTCATCAAATTGGTGTTGACAGGGTCAAGACCAGTGAAAGGCTCATCTAAAATGATTAAGGATGGTTTATGTAGTACAGTTGCTATGAATTGCACCTTTTGCTGCATCCCTTTCGATAGCTCTTCAATCTTTTTAGACCACCAATCTTTGATGTCAAATTTTTCTAACCAATATTTTATGGACTGTAATGCCTCTGTCTTGGTCAATCCTTTAAGCCTAGCTAAGTAGAGCAAATGTTCGCCTACCATCATTTTCTTATAAAGTCCTCTTTCTTCAGGAAGATAGCCTACTTCTCTAATTTCAGTCTGAGCAATATCCTTACCATTTAGTAGTACTTGACCACTATCAGCTGCAGTAATGCGAGTAATAATCCTTATCAAAGAAGTCTTCCCAGCGCCATTTGGTCCTAGTAGACCAAAAATACTTCCTTTAGGTACTTCAAAACTGACCTTATCCACTGCTTTATGTCCAGCGTATTGCTTTTCAACATTCTGTACAGATAGTACGCTCATATCTCATTTTTATTCATAACGAAGTGCCTCTATTGGATCAAGCCGACTTGCCTTATAAGCAGGATAGATTCCTGACAACACTCCAGTAATTACACAAGTAACAATGCCCAAAGCTATCCAATTAAATGGAATAATGAACCTGCCTTTGACCAATAAAGCCACTAAGTTTCCTATTCCAATGCCGAACAAGATACCTACCAAACCTCCAATTAAACAAATCACAATAGCTTCAATCAAAAATTGAGCAAGAATACTATTCGAAGGAGCTCCAACTGCTTTTCGCAAACCTATTTCTTTAGTTCGTTCTGTTACAGACACTAACATGATATTCATCAGACCAATAGCAGCGCCTAATAATGTCATAAATGCTATGGCAACGGTAGCAAATCTGATTTCTGTAGTCATTTCTTTGATGTTATTAATAATACCATCACTCTTTCGAATTCGAAAATCATTAGGCTCTCCTATGCCTATCCTACGCACATTGCGCATAATTCCAATACTAGTATTTATAGACTGGTCCAAATCAGTTATCACCTCTACACCTGCTGTAATCTGAAAGTTCGTTCTGTTGTGCCCATAATACTTTTTCGCTGCTGTTACTGGAATAAATACTCTTCTGTCACCACTATCCGAAAAGCTTGATCCTTTTGCCGCTAGAACTCCAATGACTTTATACTTGGCATTATCAATTTTAATTGTTTGACCTATAGCTTCTTGCTCATTGTCATTAAATAATGACTTGACAATTTCTTGGCCTATTATTGTCTTATGATTGCCTGCTAAGATTTCCCTCTCAGTAAAATTCCTGCCAAGCCCTAGTTCATAGGCTGCCACTTTGAGATAATTTTCATCGACTCCGATCACTCTGACTGTCGGATTAGTCTCTTTGTCAAGAAACCCTATTGTGCCTCCACTACCACAATACAATGAGACAGAAACATTTCCATTTGATTCTTGAAACTTCTCTTTGAATTGCATTGCTTGTTTAAATGAAATATTCTCTGCTTGCTTCTGCCCTCTTCCACCACGTCTGGTATTCATCGACTCTTGCCCTGGAAGTATAGAATACGAATTAGCCCCAATTCTATTGAAACTGCTGTCTATTGAGAGAATGAGTGCATCTATGGCTGTAAGTATGCTTACTAAACATGTAATGCCAACAGCAATGATAAGCAAGGTCAAGATAGACCTTAACAAATTAGATTTAATGGATCGAAGTGCGACCTTAATATTCTCAATAATATTCACTGGAATAAAAGTAAAAGTAATCAGGAGTTATCTTTTGGTTTTTAGAAGAACGGAGTCTTACTATCGATAGAAGAAACACCAATACATTCTTGAAGAGCAATTCTAAGTTCAACCGAAATTATTTCCAAATTCTGTCCCTTAACCTCATAAATGGCATCTCCCAAAACTTATAAAGCAATATAGAACACGAAATTGTAAAGATCCAATAAGCAGCTGAAGCTGCCATTGGATAAATTGCTGCACTCTGTTCTATTGAACAAAAACCCAAAACCTTAGGAACAACATACATGACCATGACATTGAGATTGAGTAAATACATTGAATAGGAAATCAGACTGATATAAGTAACTGGTTTATAAAAGATACTCGAAGTCTTTTTCCATTCACTCAAGAAAGGTAGTACCGCTAGAGTGCCAAATGACGTCATCATAAAAGTAAATACACAGAAATAGAGATTAATTCCAGTCACAGGAAGCATAAATTTCCAAATGTATTTTTCTCCTAGGATCATAAGAATACCTAGAAGAAATAATGGTACTTTATGCTTAATCCAGTTTTGATGTTTGTAATAAGCAAAGTAAGCACCAATGATGCCATACATCAAGCTATCAAGTCTAGTAACTACCTGTTTGCGAAAAAGGAGATCCCATTGGAGCAATCCAATGTTTGGGTTAAGTAAGTACCGGATATATCTCAAATTAGTCACAAATAAAATAATCAGTACGGCAATAATCAATACCGCATATCGAGGCGGAATTTTGAATAACCAAATCAATAGAAAAATGGAAATAGGTATAAGTAGATAAAACCATTCTTCAATACTTAATGACCAAGCCTCTCCGAAAAAAGGTAAATGTGGGGAGTTGAAATTTTGACCAAACCAAAGAAAGCTCTTGTATTCCCAAAAGTTGAAATTGGGTTTTGTAGAATATGCAATAGCTACTAGTATAGCCAGAACTAAATAGTAGTTAGGCAGAGTTCTTAGCCATCTTCGCATCCAAAAATTCTTTAGAGTAGCAAATGTTGGTTCATTGTTTTCTAGGATCTTAATGAGAATACCTCCAATCAAAAAACCACTGAGAACAAAGAAAATAGAGACCCCATCATAAATCAAGTAATTATATGTACCCTTATATTCTTGAGGAATAAAATGGTCTCCATGACCTATCACTACGACCATGATTGCAAACGCCCTTAAAACATCAAGCCCAAAAATCCTTTTTGGATTAAGCTCGATATGAAACAGCCTTAGCGGGTTAAACTTGCTCATAAATTCAGAGACCAATACTTGAACAAGTAAAGGTAATCTTGTCTTTTGAAATTTGAAGACATTGGAGAGTTGCTTTCTCTATTCCATAGATAGAATTACCCCTTCGATTGCCTTATGGAGTTTAGGGTTGGCAACTATAACTTCTCCTTTCTCAAGTGAATTATCTCCTCCGTTGAAGTCAGAAACCATACCTCCTGCTTCCTTCACAAGCAATATCCCTGCAGCAATATCCCAAATATTCAAGGAAGCTTCATAGTAGGCATCAAGTCTTCCTGATGCAACGTATGCCAGATCTAAGGCGGCAGATCCTAACCTTCTCACCCCACGTGCATGCTTCAGAAAATATGCTAACATCCTCATTAAGCTCTCAAAAGTGTCTTGCCTATCATAAGGAAAGCCAGTTACAAGAATTGCTTCATTCAAGGCAGATATTGGTGATACTTCTATACGCTTTCCATTGCAGAAAGCTCCTCCTCCCTGGATGGCATGGTAATAGGTATCCTGAGAAATATCACTCACTACACCAATAGCCAATTCTCCATCAATCATCAATGCAATACTGCTGCTGTAGTGCGGAATACGTTTGAGATAATTAGTTGTCCCATCGAGAGGGTCAATAACCCAAACAACTTTCTCATTCTGTGTAAGATGACTGGCTGTTCCTTCCTCTGTTATGAAGCCACTTTGTGGCAGAAGATTACTAAGCGCTTTGACAAACATTTTCTCGGCGGTAGTATCTACATAACTCACAAGACTATTCATGTCTTTGAGAAGGATATCTTCAGACGAAACCTTGTCAATTTCTGACTTAATGAAGTGACCTACCTTTTTGGAAATCTCAACAACCTCTAAAGCTAAGCCGACCAGCTCTTGGTGAGTCATGCTACCCCATTTCTGAAACAACCTCCTTAACCTCTGGGACCATACGCTTTAACATACCTTCGATACCAGATTTGAGAGTGACTGTAGATGAGGGACATCCACTACATGATCCTTGGAGAATCACAGTGACAATACCCTCCTTATAAGACTTGAATTCAATATTTCCCCCATCCATCTCGACTGCAGGCTTGACATAAGTGTTCAGGAGCTCTTTAATCTTTTTTACCAGCTCAGCATCTTCTTCAGAATACTCATAGCTCACACCTTCCTCCTCTTCTTTCTTAGCCATAGCTTCAGCAAAACCTTCAGTAATTAAAGTCTTCCCTTCCTCTATATAAGCTTTGATAAATTCTTTCAATTTAAACATGATATCTTCCCATGCAAAATTGAATTCTTTGGTAACAGTGATAAAGTTATTGCTTACATAAACACCTTTGACATATGGCATTTCAAAAAGCTCTGTTGCAATAGGGGACCATTCTTTCGCTAAGTCTTGCTCTCTAAAGTCGGCAGTCCCTCTGTACAACATTCTATTTGTAACAAATTTGAGAGATTCTGGATTTGGTGTTTGTTCTGTGTAGAGCATCACCGGATTTTTAACAGCTGTACCTTCCATTCGGTATAATATTCTTTAAAAAAGTAAAGTTATGTGTTACATTAAAAACCTTAACACGTCCAATTTGTTCCACAAATATCTTAAAGTGTGACGAATAATACAATAGAGCATATTGAAGACGAGCAGCAAGAACAGGCTCTTGCTGAATCCGTGAAGTTGAGAAAGATTATTGTTCCCATACTTCTGGGGGTTTCTGTGGTACTATTTCTAGTATGGCGAACTTTTGATGTAGAAGCATTTAAGAACCTCACCTGGAATGGAAAAACCTTTTTTTATTTTGGTTTAGCTCTTGGTTGTTATATCATCAGACACATTTTCTATTCCCTCAGAATCAAAGAAGTATCAGGTCATGACTTTGGTTTTTGGAAAAGTGTTGAACTCATTACCATTTGGGAATTTGCTTCTACTGTATCTCCAACTTCTTTTGGTGGGTCTGCAGTCGCAATTTTCCTTCTAGCTCAAGAAAAGATTACCGCTGCTAAGTCAGTTGCAATGGTGCTCTATACTGTCTTAGTTGATACCTTATATTATGTTATCACGATTCCTTTGCTTTTCTTCATTTTTGGACCAATAGTATTACGCCCCTTAGCTGACTCCGGTATACAAGGCTATGTGATATCCATGTGGGTGATTTATGGGTTTACAATTCTCTACGGTTCATTCATGGCACTAGGTATTTATAAGCCAGAATATGTAGGGAAATTTATTACTTGGCTTGGCAATAGAAGTTGGATGTCCCGATTCAAAACAGGATTAGCCAAAACTGCGGAAGACATAGAAGTTACCTCGAAAGTTTTAAGAACAAAACGACTAGGCTTTCACCTTAGAATTATCCTCTATACTTTCATTGCGTGGACAATGCGATTTCTCGCAGTAGTCTTAGTTATTATAGGCGTTGTTCAGAATCTCAACATCTCGTTTAATGACATCAGCATTCTTTTTGGTCGAACTGAAATGATGCAAGTTATCACCCAGTTTTCTCCTACCCCTGGAGGAGCAGGTGTTGCTGAAGGAATGTTTGGTGGATTCTATGCTGACTATATTCCTAAGGGTGTATCAACCGTCATCGCGTTGATTTGGAGATTCATCACTTACTATCCCTACCTTTTCATCGGAATGTTAGTTATTCCAAATTGGCTTCGGGGTGTTATGAAGCGGAGAGCAAGTGATAAAGACAATGCTAATTCATAATTGTTTGTTCGACTTTATTTAGAATCTCTATTTTCTTTTCCTGCGAACTTGAAATAAACTTATTGGCTTCTTCGAGGACTCTTGAAGTATAGACTTCATCTTTATATTCTTTGCAATTGATTTTGACATTCAATCCGGCTCCAATAATGGCCGTATCTATACATGCTACACCTACTCCAATATCAGATATTGACGCTGGATTTCCTTGTACAGCAAGCTCATCTAAAAATTCATATGCTCCCCAAGCAATACGCATGACTGACAATGGTACTTCTATTGCATTTCTTGTAGCATTGTCTATTGCCTTCTTCCTTGTTGCTTTGTCCTCAGTAGTAGTTTTTGGCATTCTAATCGCTTCGATGATTTTATTGAAAGCTTCTGTATCCTCATCTACTTTCTCAAGAAGTGCATCCTTTATATCTTGACCTCGCACAGCCAACTTGGAGAAGTACTCCCATCTATCATCCCATCCGCGTTTATGCGATGAAAGGTTAGCTACCATTGCCCCAAGAGAAGCTCCTAATGATCCTACATAAGCAGCCACGCTTCCACCTCCTGGCGCTGGACTTTCACTAGATGTTTCTTCCGCAAATCTGTTTAAACTCATCCGCACCAGTCCTGTATTCTCAGATTGGATGACATACTCAATAATCTTCTTGTTTGGATCAAAGGGTCCCAACTCATCAAGGCCCATACTTTTAACAGCTATCTTGATTAGTTCCTGCTCACTTACCCCTAAAGAGCGTTGTTGCTTAGCTAAAAAATACCTTCCAGCTTCTAACATAACTTGCTTTGGCACAAGACCAACTAACTCGCTACCAGTTACTCTGAGTCCTCTCTGAGTTGCTGAAGTATTACAGGCTTCAAAAGCTTCATGTAAGCTTGTTTGCTGTATATCTGTAATATTCATGGAGATTTGGGCAACCCCATACTCCGGAATGTACCATCCTATTGCTTTGACTCCTTTACAGACTCCTGACTCTCTGATCGGTTCTCCAGCATCATCTCTAAGGATAGCACCGTCTAATCTACCTCCTTCTCTTTTTATTCTTCCTTTCTCTCTAACATCAAAAGCAATTGCATTTGCTCTTCTGACAGAAGTGGTGTTTAGATTAACATTATAAGCGATCAAAAAATCTCTGGCCCCAATGACAGTTGCTCCATGTTTTTCTGGTAATTCTGTCGGTCCATAATCTGGTTTCCATTCAGGCTTTTGGATCTTTGCAGCCATACCCTCATATTCTCCCGCCCTAATGGTTGCAAGATTCTTTCTATCTGGACTTTTAGCAGCAGCTTCGTACATAAACACAGGTATTCCTAGCTCTTCACCGACTCTTCGTCCAAGCTGGTTGGCATATTCGACAGCTTCTTCCATTGTAATACCACTTATGGGTATTAAAGGGCAAACATCTGTTGCACCCATTCTCGGATGTTCTCCATGATGATTTCTCATATCAATTAACTCTGCTGCTTTCTTAATTGCCATAAATGCAGCATCAATCACAGCCTCAGGTTCTCCTACAAAGGTGACAACGGTTCTATTGGTTGCTTTACCTGGATCAACATCTAATAATTGTACACCATCAGCTTCTCTAATTTGATCAGCAATGCTTTGAATGATTGTCGTATTGACACCTTCACTAAAATTTGGAACACATTCTATAAGCCTTCTTGTTGTTGTCATAGATATAAACTAAATTTAAAACACAGAGAAAGTGCAAATGTACTTTACACCATCGCTATGACATACAATCCTGCCTACATCCTTTTCCTCTTTTTTCTTTTTGCTGCTTATTTGCTACCTGCACAGGAGGTATTAATCTCGCAAGAAGTGAATTTAAGGAACACAAAAAAGTATGTTATCCTTGGAAAGAAAGAGAACAACATTCAGCTTTTCAGAGATAGAGAATCAGCTCAAGAGGTTGATGTATTCGATGAGAATCTATCCTACAAATATTCACGAGATGTCAAGCTTGAGGGAGATAACAATAAGATTTTTGCTGTCATCGGCCATGGTAAAAATGAATCTTCTGTCATCTATGGCTCCTATCTCAAAGACAGTGTCAGATTAAGACAATATGTCATTAATGGTGATGGTGAAATGAAAGATACCTCAACGTTAATCACTGTTGAAAAAAAGCAACTGAGAAGTAATCTGAAATATGCATACTCAGAAAACGAACAGCGTCTTCTCCTCTTCAATAATGTAAAGGATGATAAACTGAATCTCTTTATGATCAACCTTCCCAAAAGAACATTATCATGGGAGGCATCTGTAGTAATAAAGAATAAAAGTGAAGGCTATAGGTTCTTAGATATGGTTGTATCTAATGAAGAAGATGTCTTCATACTCTATGAGAAGGCCAACAATAGATATATGGTTGATGATCATGCATTTATGCTGTATCATTTAGGTGAAGATGCTCAATATTTTGTCGAGTTAACTATGCCAGACTATCTGAGTAAGGACTCTCACCTTACTTATGATGAGCTCAATAACAACATTCTCCTTATAGGACTCTATACACAAGCTAACCGATCATCTGCGTTAGGCTATTTTACTTTTTCAAGCAGCCGTAATGGTATTGGGAGTAGTGACGAAATACTCTTTTCTCCTTTTGATGCCAGCTTTATAGAAGAAGTGAATGGTAAAAGAAAAGGTGTAAATAACACCCTTGATTATTATTTTATCAAAGATGTAATTTTTCAGAAAGATGGAAGTTTTGTTTGGATTGGTGAAATGTATAAACAGTATGTAAGAAGAGCACCATCCCCATATAACAGAGGTGGAGGCAGTGGTTTACAAGGGTATATTGATCATTATACGGAAGATATCGTCGTGTTCTCAGTTGATAAAGATGGTTCGGAGTCTTGGCGAAATGTCATTTTCAAAAAACAGTTTTCTCAGGATGATGATGCAACTTATAGCTCCTTCTTCCTCATGAAGTCTCCATCAAGATTACGATTGTTTTTTAATGATGAAATCAAAAGGTCAAATACTGTTAGTGCTTATCATCTTGATCCTTTAGGCAATATGAAGAGAGAGACAGTTATGAATACCGAATACGAGAATCTCAAGTTAAGGTTCCAAGATGGTATTCAGATAGCCAATGAAAGTCTCCTATTGGCAAGTGAGGGCAGTGGAATGCTCAACCTTGTTAAGATCAGCTTGTAACAACCTGGTTATTAATGGGTCTCCCATTCTTTGATGAGAACCAGTAACCAACAATTCCTCCAATTACAAAAAAGAAAGCTAACCATTGTGACAAAGACCAGCCCAAATTGAGTAAATCATACTTTTCATTCACCCGAATGCCTTCAATAAAAAATCGCGCTACCCCTGTAAGCCCTAAATAAATAAAAAAGAGCATTCCTGCTTTTGGAAGGCGCTTGCGCAAATACCAAAGCAATCCAAAGGTTAATACTGCAATCAGAATTTCATAAATGGGTGTTGGATAGACGGTCTGAGACAGTTTATTACAATAGTACCCTACACAATCCTGAATTTCCACACCTCTTCCTAATACATTTCTAGGGTAATCATAGGCCCAAGCCCAGTCTGGAAAAATGAACCAATCAGGCTTTGGGTTAATATTTACTATGCCCCAATCACCATCTCCACTAAATTGACATCCCATCCTTCCAATGCCATAGCCTAATGCTAATGCAGGAGCAGCTGCATCTGCTAAATGAACAGTTGGTAGATTGATTTTCTTAGTATAAAGTACAAGGACAAGAGTAGCAAGAATGAGCCCTCCATAGATGGTGAGGCCACTTCCAGAAAAGAGTTGACCCAAAGGATCAGCAGAAAAAGACTCCCAATTTTCTAAAATAGAAAACAACCGAGACCCTACGATTCCTGAGACTGCTGCTATTATGATAATATCTCCTACTTTTTGATGAGGCCATTGTCGTATTTCTCCAGCTTCAGAAGCCGCTGTTCTTCCACGATAATACAGACCCATAATAACTAACAATGCTAGTAAACCCAATAGCATATTTCCTCCGGAAGAAAAGAGTATGCTTGCAGGGTCTCTTTTGAAGTTATCAAAATTAGAAATGATGAAAGGTATTTTGTAAATCAAAAATCCTCCTATCGCACCATTGATCAATCCATCCTTAATCCATTGGTTTGCTGAAGATGCTGTTTTCTTAATAATCATTGGCGTCAGCAGACCTTCACCTTCCATTCTTCGAAATTCTTTTGAGACTATCCAAGCACTTACTACAAATACAGTAGCTAAGAACATTCCAAATGTTTTGAAAATAGAAGTCCAATTATCAGGGGCAGTCCCAAATAAGTCATGAAAAAAATAGGATAAATCTGGATACATAATAAATAGTATTTTAGCTTTTAGCTAACCTCAACAATATTACGAACTATGAGTCCAAATGGTAAGATTCTTCTACGAAACTTGTTTTCCTTTCTGCTAAGTGTAGCATGTGTAACATTGTATGGCCAAGAAGGAGGTGGAATGCATATTTATGCGGGTCCATCACATATGTCTAATGCTTCAACTGCATACACACCAGAAGGACAAGTGCATTCTGGTCATCATGTTGGTGGTGACTTCATCCTTTTAGGTGGTGGTATGTACTTTATGTTTGGTGCTCAATATCACAATACTGACCTAATCCCAACAGATGAACATTCTCTATTTGACATCAACACCAAGCTCATTTGGATTAAACCTCGAGGAGGACTTGGTTTCACTGTCCTCGAATTGACAGATTGGCTCGCGCTGAGAGCTAAAGCATTAGTAAGTGTGGATATTATGGTACATTCATTAGAAACAGCAGCAATTGCAACTAATCCTCCGCTGAATGACGGGACGGCTTCTTTAAACCTAGGTGTAGGGGCATCCATAGGTCCTGCAAGAGTTGATGTTGAGTATCATAAAGCTCTGTTCAATGCTTATAATGAACTCAAAGGAACAGGATATAATTTTCTACTTGTAAATGTTGGGTTCTTTTTCTAACCAATTGCTTGTTTGAGATCTTCCCATAAGTCTTCCTTATTCTCAATTCCAACACTGAGTCTAATCAGCGAGTCAGTCAATCCGATCTTTTGCCTTTCGTCATAAGGTATGGAAGCATGAGTCATCGAAGCAGGATGTCCTATCAGACTTTCTACACCACCTAGGGATTCTGCTAGTGCAAACAAGTGTGTTTTCTCCAAAATTTTATTCGCTTGCTCTTGCGTGTCCTCTTTGAGATCGAAAGAAATCATTGCACCAAAATGCTTCATTTGCGATTTTGCTATCGTATGACCTGGATGGTCTTCAAAACCTGGAAAGTACACATTTGCGATTTTATCAAATCCTCGAAGCTTTTCAGCAAGATAACTTGCGTTTTCGCATGCTCTATCCACTCTCACATGTAAAGTCTTGATTCCTCTAATAGTCAAAAAACAATCTTGAGGCCCTGGAACAGCTCCACTTGCATTCTGAATGAAGTAGAATTGGTCTGCAAGCGACTTGTCTTTAACTATTACTGCTCCAAGAACCACATCAGAGTGACCATTAATGTATTTCGTAGCAGAATGTAACACAATGTCAGCTCCTAAGTCCAAAGGTTGTTGTAAGTAAGGCGAAGCAAATGTATTATCCACACATACCAACATGTTATCTGTTTTATATTTTTCAACAATAGATTTAATGTCAATTATTGATAACATTGGATTTGTTGGTGTCTCAATCCATAATAGTTTAGTCTTAGCATGAATTACCTCAGAAATAGCTTGGTGATCTCTAAAATCTACAAAATGAAACTTGATTCCATATTTCTCAAAAAGCTTTACCATTAAGCGATAAGATCCGCCGTAAAGATCATTAGTCGAGACTACTTCATCACCAGGGTTCAGCAATTTCATTATTGCATCAAGAGCAGCTAGACCACTCCCAAACGCAATGCCGTGAGTCCCATTTTCTAATGCAGCTAAATTTTCTTGCAATACGTTTCTTGTTGGATTCTGAGTCCGAGCATATTCAAATCCTTGATGGTCGCCTGGGCTCTTTTGCACATAGGTAGAAGTCTGAAAAATTGGAGTCATGATCGCACCAGTACTTGGATCTGGAGTTACTCCAGCATGTATTGCCTTAGTTTCAAATTTCATGAAGGTTAGATTTAGCTTAAATAAAAAAAGAGGCTTGCGACAAAAGTAGCAAACCTCTTTCAAATTTTCGGTTAAGGGACTTCCTTAGTTTACAGCCTCAGACAAAGCTTTACCAGCTTTGAATTTAACCATAGTTTTAGCAGGAATTTTTATAGTAGCTCCAGTTGCTGGGTTTCTACCATCTCTTGCTGCTCTTCTATTAGTTGAAAATGTTCCAAATCCAATAAAAGCAGCTTTTCCGCCTTTCTTAAGTGTTCCTTCAATAGCACCAAAAACTGCTGCTACTGCATCGCCAGCCTGAGCTTTAGATATACCAGCTTTGTCAGCTACTACATCGATTAAATCACCTTTGTTCATTAGTAATAAAAATTTTAGTTAATAAATTTCGTTATTTAAGAACGTCGCACAAAATTAGTTGAAGTACATACATATGCAAAGGTTTTATATAAATAATTTACTCATATGTCAATAAAATTGGGCTTTTTCAGCTGTTTTGGGCAAAAACACCTCTAGATTATGAAAAGATTACAGAAACTGACAACATTCCGCCTCCCTAGATTGACTTATCTTTTAGTGCTGGGTTTGGCTTTTTCGACCTTGACTTCTTCTTGTAGAACTAAAAAAGAAGGCTGTGCTTATAATGAAAAACTGAGAAAACAGAATGTAGATAAGAATGGTAATCTCTCGACGAAGTCTGGTGATAGTAATCTGTTTTCTAAAAAAATGCGGAAGCGATCTGGTAGGTAGCTTAGCTTTTTGATAATTTACTTCCAATCCGATTGGTATGATAAAGAAGTAAGAATAATACCATTCCAGGAAAGACAGCCATCCACCAACTTGAAAGATGATTTCTAGAGTCGCTGATCATCGTTCCCAACGTAACTTCTTCGACTGGTAGACCAAGTCCTAAGTATGACAAGGTTGATTCCAAGAGTATTACACCAACCAGTCCAAAACATATTCTTGCTAATATTATAGTTTGAGCATTAGGCAGTATATGATGTAAAAGGATTCTACTTACTCTTGCTCCAGAGGCTTTGGCAGATAAAACAAAATCTTGTTGAGAAAGTGTCATAAATTCTCCTCTAAATAATCTTGCAAATGGGACCCAAATTAAAGCTGCAATAACAACTCCTAATTGCACCAGGGATAATTGCTCAAAAGACCCGCTTATCACAATTAAGATGAGTAATGCAGGCAGTATCTTAATGAGTTCAAATAGTTTGACAACGGCATCGTCCATACAGAGGTAGCCAAGTTGCCTGGTCTGCATAGCAACAAGTAAACTAAACCAAAACAAAATGCTTAGCGTAAATAAGATAAGAATGGACTGTACTCCTAAAGCATGAAGTAGCACTGCTATGAGATAAGCAATCATACAGACTGCTAGAAACAGCTTCCATAACCTTACTTGCCTTCTTTCTATCAGATGAACAATAGATAATCCAGCGAAAATAAATCCGATTAGACATGCCAAGAGAATAACACCGATAGCAAAAAAGAAGGAAATCTTTATACCATGAATTATAGAGGCTAAGACATCACGTCCCATGCTATCAGTACCCAAGATATGAATGCTTCTTTTGGGCTCAAGAGTATTCGATGAGAGTGGTTGTTGATTGGCATCTGCTATAGTGATCTCAGAATAGTGGTATCCTACCAAACCATCTTTGTGACACACCAGCGGCTCAAGGAGACTCAATGAGATTAAACTCAAAAGAATAATAATATGACTTAAGTATTCTTTCAAAATTTAGATCGTTGTGAGTCTTGGGTCTAACTTGACATAAAGTAGGTCTCCTAGCAGATAAGCCAAACTAGTTGCCATAGTAAATAGAATTAAAATTGGTATAACCACATTCCAATCGCCGACCAAGACTGCATCGTAAAACAACCTCCCAATTCCTGGTATATTAAATATCTCTTCAACAATAATACTTCCGGCAAAAACACCTGGAAGTATACTTGTGACAAGCGTTACTAGACTAATTGCTACGTTCCTAAGTATATGCCTACTTCCAATGTGGAGCTCTGAAATTCCTCTTGATCTTAATCCAGTTACAAAAAATTTACCTTGAGTCTGTAGATATAAATTCTTTGTCTGTATGCTCAGATAGGCCATCGAATGTAACGCAAGGATTATACATGGTAGTAGGTATTTCGTATAAGATGGACCAGAACCGTCTATATAGACATCCACTGTTGGAAACCAATGCAGAAACTTACTGTAGTATGGCGTTGTAAAAAACAATAATGCTAAAGTAGCAATCCAAAACAATGGAGTAATTCTGAGAGTCATGAGTACTTTCTCAATAGTATTTCGAATTCCTGAGTTGCCTCTCGCTAAGTAAATTCCTCCAGATATACCTAATATCAGTAATAATAAAAACGCAGGAATTGTATAACGTAGGCTCTGAGTAAAAGCTAATAATACTTTCTGAAGGGAAGGGCTTCCGTCAACTCTAGAGTTTCCAAAGTCCAGTTTGAGCACAGAAGATAACCAGCTATGGAATTGATTCTTCGTGCCATGCCATTCGAGTTGAGGAAAGAAGGTGTTTCGAAAATCTAGAGTACAGTAAAATTCAGGGTTATTCAATCCTAATCTTTCACGCTCTTTGTCAAGGATTGAGTTAGTTATTCCTCCTCCATTTACACCATGAATATCAACCCCTTGACTTTCTAGACTCAAAATAGCCGCATCGTATGGCAAGTATCTTGATAATACGAAGAGTCCAAAAATGACAAAAAACATCAATGGAATAATCTGTAATACACGTCGAATGACAAAACTCCATTGCATGTCTATTGACAACTAAAGGTATTAGCAAAATATCCAGGTCGTTTTGAGGTAATTATACCATCACAAGACTTCCTGATTACGTAGGCATCCTGGGGACAAAATAGCGGGATTACAGGACACTCACTATAGAATACTTCTTGGAATTCTCTGTAGTACTTCCTTCTTTCTTCAGCATCATAAGTATTCCTTACTAACTGTATCAAAGAATCAGCTTTTTCATTGATAAAACCCACTCTATTCCTTCCATCTAATCCAGCACTTTCAGAGTGCCACCTTGGGAAAGGGTCTTCATCAGCAGCATCAAAAGAAGCACTCAGAGCTGCAATTTCAAAATCGTGTTTAAAAACATTTTCACGCAAGTAACTCCTTGTATCTTTCTGAATAATATTGATATCCATTCCTGCTTCCTTCGCTCCTTCTTTCAACAAGAAAGCAATAGTCTTACTTAACTGACTTCCTGAAATATGCATGTCAAAGACGAGTTCTGTTGTCGACCCTTCAACGACTTTGTCTACTGTGCCATCGCTGTTAGTGTCTGACCAACCTGCTGAAAGCAAGAGTTGTTTAGATTTTTCAATATCCTTCAGTCGTGGAGGAAGAGCTTGGGGAAAACCTGGCTTTTTTGGAGGAAGAAGAACAGGGATAGGTCTTCCTAGACCTTGTTGTTCTACTTTGATGATTGCTTCGACATCAAGACAATGTGCCAATGCTTGACGAACTGACTTTTCTTTCAGCTTAGGATCTCTGTTATTTAGCCCTAAATATGCAATTCGCATTGTTTCAGGTGTGGAAAAACTATACAGTTCGTTTTGCTGCTTCAACTCGGTGAACGATGTCTTCGACAAAGATTTCGTCATATCTATTCCACCACTTTGCAGCAAGGTGGCTAGAGCAATCTCATCTTTGATGATCTTGAAGAGCAATGTGTCTGCACCGCTTAGTAAATAGGGGTTGTCGGTAGCTTTGGCCCAATAATTATCTACCTTGGTCAGCAGCACATATTGATCTGTGACCCATTCTTTGAGTTGATAAGGACCTGCATGGAATACATCTTCACGATATCGCTTTGGGTCGTTAAATGCAGTTGCAAAATTTGCAAGAACTGCATTAGCTTCTATTTCTTCTTCTAACGCTTCAGCATCAAGAAATAAAGAAAGTGGAAATGATTCTAATATTTTTTCAGGATCATAAATATGCTTTGGTAAAGGATAGAATGTGTAGACTGTTTCTAAGGCCAGCATTGAGGTTCTGTCGCAATACACAGAAAACCGTTTAGGGTCATTTACATCTTTGCGTATGTCATAGATAATATCAAGATAAGGTCTCCAGGCAGAAGCCAAAGTTTGCGGATGCTTCACAGCTTTAATAGCAAAAATGTAGTCATCAGCAGTTATTGGGACTCCGTCTGCCCATTGAGCTGCCTCTCTGAGAATAACATCTAATCTCAATGTGTCATTGGATAGTATTTGTGGTTCGCTTATTGACTTTGTAAGTATTGGAGTGAGCTCGAAAGTTTCCGGATGAAAATCTGCCAATGGTAAGAAAATGGCATTGTATATTTCACGTGCTTTGACCTTAGGATTGAAAACAGGGTTTATCTTTTCTGGGTCAGCATTAATGCCAATTGTAAATGTAGTATTTGATCTCTTGCTAGCACCATCTTCTCCGCAAGCTGAACAAAAAAGAATAACTAGAGAAAGCTGAATAATGAATAGATGCTTTCCAAACTTTGTAAGATTCACAGGAATGTATTTTGTTTAAAATTAAAACAATTCTCTTGACTCTGTGCTTTATAAGCAAAGGTAGTCTATGTCACAAGTCAAAGCCAATATTATAATTGCTGGAGGTTCTGGATTAGTAGGTAGCAGTTTCGTGAAATTATTTTCGCAAAAGTATTCGATCTATATACTTACTCGAAGTCAAAAGAAAGATTCTGAATTCTGCAGATATATTAGCTGGGATGTAGAAAAAGAATGGATAGAAGAAGAGAAAATTCCAGATACTTATGCCATTATTAATCTTTGTGGATCCGGTATTGCTGACAAAAGATGGACCCAACAAAGGAAGAGTGACTTACTGAGTAGCAGAATAGATCCTACAACATTTCTCTACAAAATCTTCAAAGACCGAATGCCGGAAGTCTACATAGGAGCAAGTGCAATTGGATATTATGGTGATAGAGGTGATGAAATACTGACTGCAGACTCAGCTCCAAGTAATGATGGATTCTTAAGTGAGTGTTGTATTGCTTGGGAGGAAGCAAGCGCTCTATTTGAAGATGCTGTCAATCACCATTATATTCTTCGCATAGGGATAGTACTCAGCAATCAAGGAGGAGCATTACCAAAAATGGTTCTTCCTGTCAAGCTAGGAGGAGCTGGCTATTTTGGATCTGGAACATCTTATTATTCATGGATTCACATCGATGACTTAAGTCATTCACTTGATTTTCTTCTCAATACTAAACCTCAATCGAGAGCATATAATGGTGTAGCTCCTAGTCCTGTGAGATTGAAAAATTTTATGAAAGCGCTAAAGTCGACTTTCGCTTCTTATGCTTTACTCTTACCAGTTCCTACTCTATTACTTAAAGTTACAATGGGAGAAATGTCCACAATGTTAACCAATAGTGACAGGATCTATCCTAAACATTTGGAACAAGCAGGGTTTCGATTTACTTACAATACGTTAGAACAAGCTTTATTGCACTTGAAAGAGAACCCTACAGTGTAATGACAAAATCTGCAGCCAACTTCAAGTAGGCTTTCCAATTGAGTTTAAGGTCATAAGGAAACATTACCCATGCTTTCATTGGTCGTCCTTTACCAGATGGATCAAATGGCATAGCATCTGGTAGTTGTAGGGCTAGAGAGACATCTTGACTATCAAGTTTTGCTACCATGCACCCGTCATAAAAGCAAGTGAAAGCCTTTTTGTTAGGTAATTTGTAACATGGAGCACCAAACATGATACTTTGCTGTGCTTGGTCTATCTCTTGACAAAGCTGATGATAATATTCTAAAGCCTCTTTCCCCATGTTTTTACATATTGTAAATTAAAATTACTCCATTTGATATTTGAACGATAATATTAAATACTATCTCGTTTAAGTTTGAAATATCAATGAGAATATTATGATGAATATTACAAAAAGTTTGGTCTTTCCAACAGATATTTTTGATCAATTTATTATTAGAAATTTAGGAAAAGCATTTCAGCATAATGATAGAATTCGATCTATGGTTAACAAAAACTACCCAGACTTTATAGGTGGTATTAAACTCATTATTAGCTATTGTTATCTTATTGTCAAAAAAGGCGGTAATATCCATATTAGTCAAGATAGTTCAACCTTTTTATTGTATGATCAAAAGAGTAAGCGAGAGATGACATTGTCAGATTTTTTCAGGTCTTGTTATCTCGTTCTTTTCGTCATTGGGCTTCGCAAACTTCCTCAGATTCTAAAGAGAGAACGGCTTGTAAACTCAGTTCGTGGAGAAATGTTGAAGAAACTCAATCATACCGACTACCTATATGTTTGGTTTCTCGCTCAGAAAAAAGAAGTCAATAACCTCAAAGGATTAATAGAAGCAAAACGTCATATTTTTGAATTATCAAAAACAACGAATCTGCCTGTTTTTATGGAAACCACCGTTGGAAGACTTGTCCCTTTGTATGAAAGAATGGGCTTTCATTTTTACTGGAAATCTCAAGATCCAGCATCAAATGGCACTATTTGGTTTGCTCATAATCTAAAAGGGTAAAACGCATGAGCTACCCAAGAATAACCTTCAAGCAATGTGAGAAAGAACAACTCTTTCTAGCTGTTCTTTCTGAGAGAGTCACTAACTATTTCTCCAAGACTAATCAGTCAAAATATGGTAATCACATTGCTCAAATAAAAGCCACTCTCTTACTCTCTACCTATCTAATAACCTCTAGTTCAATCCTAGTAGCAAAGAGTCTCCCGGTCTTATACCTCATGTATGCAACATCTGGTATGCTGACGATATTTGTTGCTCTCAACATTGCACATGATGCAGCACATGGTACTTTATCAAAGAAGCAACGCCGTAATAATTTCTTACTCCACACCTTTGACTTGCTTGGTGCAAGTGGTTACATGTGGAAGTTAAAACATGTTTACTCTCATCATCCTCATGTCAATATACCAGACAAGGATGGCGATATCAAACAAAGTAATCTAGTTAGGATTTTCCCTAATGCTCAGTTTCTAAAGTTTCATAAGTATCAGCACATCTATATGCCGATACTCTATGCGTTTTATACCATTGTTTGGTTACTGTTTCGTGATTTTAGAGATTTTTTCAATACTGACATTAGTGGTAAACCCAATGTTAAGCACGATCCCATTGAATTTCTCAAATTATTTTTAGGCAAAGTCATCTTCTTGTCAAGGTTTCTGATTCTTCCTGCTCTGATTTGTAGCTTTTCATTTTCAACAATTCTCTTTGGCTTTTTTATTTTTCACATTTGTGCTAGCTACACCGTCGCTTTGGCTCTAATTTCTGCGCATGTAGGTGAGCATTCTGTTTATCCAAGTCCAGATAAAAGTGGTTCAATAGATCATTCTTGGGCTTATCATCAAATGATTACAACTTGTGATTTTGCCACACAAAATCCAATCATTACCCATCTCTTCGGTTCATTTAATCATCATGTTGCTCATCATTTGTACCCAAATATTTGCCACATTCACTATCCAGCAATTACTCAGATTCTGAAAGAAATCAGTGAGGAGTATGGTATGCCTTATCAAGAAAATCATAGATTATGGGACGCTGTAAAATCACACTTCAAGTTTTTAAAGATGAGAAGCAAACAACAACAGTCTGTTCACTTCTTAGAAATGTAACTCATTAATAACAATACTGTATTTTAGAGAAGTACATTAGCACATTGTGAATCTATCCAAATATTTTGGTCCAAGTACTCTTGTAGCGGCTGCTTTTATTGGTCCTGGTACTCTCACGACTTGCACGCTTGCAGGAGTAGAATCAGGTTATACAATGCTCTGGGCGATGCTTTTTTCGATTTTTGCTACTCTCACTTTACAGGAAATGTCAGCACGCATTGGTTGGAAGACACAAACTGGTCTTGGGGAAGTTATTCACTCTTTCTTCCAGAACAGGCTATTGAAAAGTATTCTTGTCACGCTTGTTGTTTGTGCCATCATTGTAGGTAATGCAGCATATGAAGCTGGTAATATTTCTGGTGCTGTTTTAGGTCTTGAATTGTTTAACTTCCATTCTGATATGAGTCCTCTTTTAATTGGTGTTCCTTGTGCTTTCTTATTATGGAAAGGCAACTATAAACTCATAGAATACCTGCTCATTATTCTTGTGCTGTTAATGTGTATTGCATTCCTTTGCACTGCCTTCTTGGTGCGACCAAATCTAAATGAAATTCTACATGGTTTTATACCTGCTATTGGAACATTAGATCCATTGCTATTATTGGCATTAATAGGTACTACTGTTGTTCCGTATAATTTATTTTTACATGCATCTCTTATATCCAAAAAGCATGATGAACGAAGTAGTCTCAAAGCAATAAGAATAGAGAATGCTGTTTCTATCTTACTTGGAGGAATGATATCAATGTTGATTATTATTACTGCTGCTGCTACTCGATCTGATAGTTTTTCGATTACCAATGCACAAGACTTAGCTCTACAACTTACTCCAGTATTTGGAGATAAGGCAAGTTGGGTGTTAGGAGTTGGATTGTTAGCAGCCGGCTTTTCTAGTGCTCTCACTGCACCTCTAGCAGCTAGTTATGCCTTTAAAGGAATCTTCAACACTACAGAAAAGAAGTCAGCTCTCTATTATCATCTGACTTGGATTATCATCTTACTCATTGGTGTCACAGTGGCTATTTTAGGATCAAGCTTGATTTCAGTTATCAAATTTGCACAAGTTGCTAATGCCATAATCTTACCAATACTTGGATTGATTCTTTGCTACCTCTGCAATCAAACTGCAATTGTAGGAAAACTCACCAATACAACATTTCAAAACCTCAAAGCTTACATTGTGATTTTCATAGTTATGGCTTTAGCAGGGAGAACACTATATCTAGTTTTTTGAGATGAAACGACAGGTCATAGATATTAACGCTGATGTGGGTGAAGGATTTGATGATGCTTCCATATATAGATGTATTTCATCGTGTAACATAGCTTGTGGAGGACATGCTGGGTCGACTACTTCAATGCTATTCGCGATTCGACATGCTAAGACATACAATGTTGCAATAGGTGCTCATCCATCATATCCAGACAAAGAAAATTTTGGTAGAAAGTATCTAGATATCCCCTTGAAAGACCTCTGTGATAGTTTGATTGACCAAATAAGTACACTTCGCAGACTATGTGAACAAGAACATATGTCCCTTCATCATATCAAGTTTCATGGTGCACTCTATCATGCAATGAATACAAATCCAGATCTAACTCTTGCCATTTTGGAGGCTTGTAAACAGCAGTTTTCAGCCTGTGGTATTTATGCTATGTCTAACTCCATCGTAAGCATTATTGCTGAAGATCTCGGTATACAGTATGCGAATGAAGTATTTGCAGATCGATCTTATAAAACACAAACAGAGCTAGTAAGCAGAAAAAATGAAAATGCTCTTATCAAAAGCTCAAAAGCAGCAGAACAACACCTCTTCAACCTCTTGAATGATTGCATTCGAACTGTTGATGGAGATATATTTCCTGTACAATCCCAAACTCTATGCATCCACAGTGACACACCTTGGGCAGTCACACTAAGTCATCAAGTGTTTTCAACAATACAAAAAAATGGAATCAAGATCTCTCCTCCTTGGTAATGTTATTGTGGAGGTCAAAAACTTCAAAGACGAATTTGTCTTATTGACATCCGACAGCAATCCGCGTGAACTCCGCCAAATAGGAAGAAGTCTATTTGAAGCTCAGTTAGATGCTATTAAGGATGTAGTTGTGAGTGAAATGGAGATTTGTATAATTCCAGAATTGGGTATTGGTTTTGATACATTATTATTAAGTATTGGTACCATTGAGCTTGACAAAGTATCGGTTACCAATACATTATTTCTCCCAGTTTGTTTTGACCTTGGAAGGGATTGGAAGACGCTAGAAGAGCAGAGTAATATGACAAGACAGTCAATCATTGGTCTATTATCTCAATCTGAATTTGAACTAAGTCATTTAGGGTTTATGCCTGGATTTCTCTATTTAACAGGAATGCCAGAAAGTTTGCATTGCGAACGCCTATCGACGCCACGAACTCTAGTAGAGTCAGGAACAGTAGCGATTGGAGGAAAATATTTGGGAGTCTATGGTTTGCAAAGCCCAGGTGGTTGGCATAGCATTGGAGCTACACCCGTAAAAACATATTACTCTCAGACCCTACCTTCTTATCATCCTGGAAGTATTATAAAAATTGTTTCAATTTCATTGGAGACATTCGAACTTCTGAAAGCTAAGGATCTCTATATTCACGAATATCATGGGTAATTGCACAGTAATTAAACCAGGTATGTACACGATATTGGTGCAAGCATCAAATAATCGTGCAAGCTACTATGCATTTCCTCAGTCGGGACCTATGGACTTTAAGTCTTATAAAATGGCTAACCTGGTGGTCGGTAATCCTGTCCAATCTCCAGCACTAGAATGTACCGGAACTGCCCCAACTATTCGATTCAATACTCAGGCAACCTTAGCAGTTTCTGGAGCAGATATGCAATGGACAATCAATGGTAAAACAATACCAATGCATACATCTATACATTGTAAGAAAGATGACATTCTGTCTGGAAAAAATACTATTTACGGATTCAGAAGTTACATAGCAATTAGAGGTAATAGTTTAGAATCTATGGTCAGCAAACATGCAGTTTATCCTACACCTATCAAACCCAAAGAAATTTTGAGCTGGCAAGACTCTGAGACTTCACATCCACATGTTTCTTTACATCCAATTACAATTAAGAAGACCATTTCATTTCTTGCTGGACCAGAATACTCTTTTTTGGATTTGAATTCACAATCCGTATTTTCCACCGAGGAGTATGAAATAACCTCAAAAAGTAATCGCATCGGAGCTAGACTTGATGGTCCAATATTACGAGCAACCAAACAGCTAGTAACAAGCCGTCCTATTATCCCAGGGATTATACAATTACCTCCCGACGGAAAGCCTATCGTCTGTCTCCAAGATTGTCAAACAACAGGTGGATATCCAAGAATTGGTTTCATCACAAGGGAACAGCTCGACTACTTTAATCAGATTCCGCATCGTCAAAAAGTCATGTTTAAACACATAGACTAGTTTACTATACGTGTAATTGTGTTTTTGACCATTCTTCTTTTGTAAAAGAAATGCCTTTAGTTGGAATCTAAAGCCTGATTTGTAAATATCTCTTTTAGTCTTCTACTCCTTATTCCAAATACACCTCTGGACTTAGTGCATCTTAGTATCATATTCTTCGTGGGATTGAAGAAGTAACATAATTTATAGTTAGTGAGTGCCTCTGAGAAAATAGTTGTATTGTGATTGGTAAAGACTTAGTGAGCGATATGGCCTTCTCAGGGGTTTTTTTAATCCTATTATTTTCTATCAATAATCTTAGTATTGATATGCTTAGCGTAAAACTCTTTTCTGTATGATTCTCCTATTGCTATTTCTAATTCGTCGATTGAGATATCGTGATTTGCGATAGATTGGATTCTATTTACATTGACGATATATGACTTACTTACCCTTGCAAATTGCTCATGAGGTAGTTGTGCAAAGATGGTTTTAATGTTCATTGCTGTCATGTATTTATTATCATCCGTGAACAACATGACATAGTCTTTCATCCCTTTGATATATTTGAGTTGAGACAGCATGATTTTTATAATGGTACGCTCAGATCTGATGTAAACAAACTCCGCTTCTTGTTCAACACTTATTGCTTCTCGTTGTAATAAATCAAAATTGGATTTTGCTTTTTCAACAGCCTTAAAGAACCGTTCAAAGCGTATAGGCTTTACAAGGTAGTCTGTCACATTATATTCATAGGCCTCTAGTGCATATTGAGGATAAGCAGTTGTTAATATCACTTGCGCATCAAAAGGGGAACTTCCTAAAAATTCTAAACCAGAAAGTCCTGGCATTTCAATATCAAGAAAAACTATGTCTACTTCATTGTCTCTAATATAAGAGCCAACTGCAATTGGGTTAGGAAAGGCTTTTTGAAATTGGAGATAGTCAATTTTATCAGCATTCAACCGTATTCCTTCTCTTGCTAATGGCTCATCATCAATGATTATATATTTCATCTTAAGGATTCTGAATCAATAAACTTACTGAGTAGTGATCTGCAGTTTCATCAATATTCAATGCAGCACTTTCTGGGTAGAGCAACTCCAAACGTCTCTTTACATTCTTCAAACCAATGCCCTTGTTGGGATCATTCTTTGACGCTTCATAATCTCCGATACTATTAGTAAACTCAGCCTTGATCTGTTCCTTATCTGCTTTGATACGTATATCCACCTGAGCTCTTCTTTCATCAAGCGTCTTAGAATGTTTCATCGCATTTTCAAGAAAGGTTAATAATAATAATGGTGCAATTGTCACATGATCATCAAGAATGTCAATAGCTAAGTTTACTTCTAAATCTTTCCGACGCATTTGCTCGAATTTGATATAATTCTTGAGAAAGTTCACTTCTTCTTTAATAGAAACCTTTGGTTTCTGCCCTTCATAGAGCTGATATCTCATCAAGTCTGATAAATCAAGAATTGAGTCTTCAAGATTATCCTCTTTTTTTTGAGCCATCACATACATCCCATTTAAGGCATTGAATAAGAAGTGGGGATTCACTTGGTTTTTGAGATAGCTTAATTCAGTTTTATGCTTCAGTTGTCTTAACTCATCCAACTTGATTCTATTTCTCAATAATGTCTTAAATAGCTTCATACCTATGGCTGCAGCCAAAATGAATGCATTGTAGACAAAGTCTTGGATATAGTAAGGGAAAAGCTCATTCTCTGGAATATCACAATATGGATCGAATAAGTAAGTATTTGAGCCCCAAATTACAGCAACACACAACAGAGATAAAACAAAGTAGATGATGTAACGCTTCTTCAGAAAAAACTTTGGAAAGAGATAGTAGAGATTGAAATAGACAACAACTATATCAATGGCTAAGGATTGCAGAAAAACATCCCAGTTCTCCTCCATGTAGGGAAAGTCAAGAATTATGTCTAGATATACAAAAAGCCAAAAAAGCACATGTAATACCCATGACCACTTCTTGTTAAACAAGAGTCTTTCTTCTAATAATGCCATAATTGCATATAAGTCTACAACAAAAATATTACCGTATTCAATGGAATTCTTCCAAGAAGTATAATAAAAACGGTATTTGCTATAAAATCAACTACCTTTTCTATGGTAAAGAGAAGACACCATGAGAAAAATAAGCGAAGAGCAATGCTTTAGAGTTTATGCTTTCTCAAAATTTGATTGTACATTTCTGTTAACGAAATCAATATCATGAAATCACAGATTACCTTATTCCTAATTGCCATTCTCACTATTGGCTGTAACACTGAAAACACTCACTTTAAGATTCCTGGATCTTTCAAAGCGCTGGAACTCGCCACTAAAGGTAGAGCCTTCCCTAATGCAGATATGCCAGCAGACGCATTTAGTAAAGCATACGAATATCATGTTTCTCATTTTGTTGATGGTGTTGTAGACTTTAGAGATGATAGAGAATGGGAAGCAATGGGACCATTGAATACAACAGGACGTACACTGACCATGGCGTTCAATCCTCAAAACCCAAGAACAATATATGCTGGATCAGCAAGTGGAGGATTATGGAGAAGTTATAACGAAGGAGAAGGTATCTCTTGGGAATATGTTGAGACTGGCCATCCAATCTTAGGTGTGAGCACAATAGCTTTTGCACCAGGAGATAGTACTGTGATGTATATCGGGACTGGAGAAGTGTATAACTATAGTGACACGGGTGATGATGGAGCATATCGTTCCACACGTGGTTCCTATGGGTTTGGAATATTAAAGAGTGAAGATGGTGGGGAAAGCTGGAGCAAATCATTGGACTGGTCGTATAATCAAAGACATGGTATCTGGATGATCAAAGTCTCTCAAGATGACCCAAATATTGTTACTGCAGCAACTACTGAAGGTATTTATCGATCATATGATGCTGGTGGCTCATGGGAACAGTTATCTACAACAATAATGGCAACGGATGTCGAAGTTGACCCAAATGATTCAGATAGAATAATTGCCTCATATGGTAATTTTGGTACTAGTGGAAAAGGTATCTATTACTCCGAAGATGGTGGTCAGAGTTGGACACAATGCTCGGGGTTGCCAACGGATTTTAATGGAAAGATCTTACTTTCTATGTTTGAGCAAGATGCTAATATCATTTATGCATCTATAGGAAACGGATTTGGCTTTAATGATGGCTACACCTGGTTATGCAAAACAGAAGATTTTGGTAAAACCTGGAACGTAGTAAATGAGACCGACTATTCTCAATGGCAAGGTTGGTTTGCTCATGACCTGGCTGTCCATCCAACAAATTCTAATGAAGTGACATTAATTGGAATAAATATTTGGAAAACCTTCAATGGTGGACAAAGTATAGAGCAAGTATCAAACGGAGGCGTGACACTAGGTACTCCCCAAGCAGGTGTCGCAGATGGAGGCCCATTCTATTCTCATTCAGACCACCATTTTGTAGGCCATCACCCTACAAATCCTAGCGTGATTTATTTCGCAAATGACGGTGGAATTTTCAAGTCGAAAGATGGTGGTTTTTCTTTTGCTAGTGCAAATGGAGGCATGCAAACGACGCAGTTTTATCACGGCTTTGTGGTAAGTCCACTAGATGAAAATTTTGCCATGGGAGGATTGCAGGATAATAGTACTTCTATATTTAGAGGAAATGGTGACTGGCAAAGAGCGATAGGTGGAGATGGTTCATGGGCTGCAGTTAGTCCTGATGATCTGAATGTTGCTTTTGGTTCTTGGCAAAATCTGAATATTCAAAAATCTACAGATCAAGGACAGTCCTTTCTACCTATAAACCTTCCTGATAATGACGACAATCCTTTATTTATTTCTCCTGTAGCGATAGCACCTTCCAATGGTCAAAAAATGTACGCTGCTGGCAGATATATCTATAGTAGTAATAATGAAGGCATTAGTTGGGCAAAGGTCAATCCTAGCCCATGGCCATTCTCCGACCCAATATTTTCGCTGGAAATAGCTCCAAGCGACCATAATATTGCTTATTTCGGCACATCACCGGAAGATGGTCAGACTACCATCTACGCCACACAAGATGGAGGGCAGACTTTTACAGTAAATGAAACTGAACTTCCGCATCGGATCGTAAATGACTTGAGTGTTGACCCAAGTGACCCTGCCATTGTCTATGCTGTATTGAGCGGATTTGAGTCGAATCACGTCTATAAGTCCATTGATTATGGTCTGACATGGGAGTCAATTGATAATAATCTTCCAGATGTACCAACCAATGCTATTCAGGTTGATCCATATGACAGTGATCATCTGTATGTAGGTAATGATATCGGCGTTTACTTTTCTGAAAATGGCGGTCAATCTTGGGACGTACTTGATTTAGGTGTACCAAAAGCAATGATTGCGATGGACTTTGGTGTCTCAATCAAAGATCATAAAATTTGGATAGCCACACATGGCAACGGAACCTATAGAACAGATCTTGCATCTACTCCTGTGAGTTCATCAGATGAAGTCTTTGAAAGTAGTGAACTTGCTATCTATCCAAATCCTGCATCAAGTAGATTAACTATTAGTGCTAATGAATTGGAGATATCTCATGTTCAGATCATGAACACTTCAGGTAAACTTGTGTATTCAAATACATTTAATTCTGATTCTCCAATTCAAATTGAACATTTGCCGGAAGGCACCTATATCCTAAATGCGCTCAGAGAAGGTGCAAAAGTAGGCAGTGCTCAATTCCAAAAAATGGAATGATTTCAAAAAGAAAATTCTGGTTCTTCATTTGATTTCGATAGTGTTTTGCTATGGATTAGCAACACATGTATAATTACTTCCAAAGGTTATATAATAAAAACACCTGTTCGTATGATGTGATCAACTTTTGATCTATTGCCAATCTAGTTTTGAAGTATGCAAAAATCCAATGAGTATGGCGTGACACTACACTATTACTTAACCTTCAAAACAAAAACACTATGAGACAGAATTGGTTATTTTTCGCACTTATCCTTATCACATTAGGATTTACAGCTTGTCAAGACGAATTATCACAGGAGCAAGCTTCTCAATCAGAAACAGTTGTTCATGATCACAGAACATGTGGGCATGACCATCACATGACGAAGTTGATGCAAAATGAAGAGTACAGATTGATGAGAGAAGAGATGTTACTCAACTTTGAAGAAGAGAAAAGCAAGGTAGAAACTAGAGCACTATGCAGTGACCCTGTTGTGATTCCAGTAGCTGTCCACTTCCAAAGCATTAGTAATCCAAATGCATCATGTCTTATTTCACTTGCCCAAAGTCAGATCCAGGTCTTGAATGATGACTTTCAAGGGAAGAATTCCGATATCTCTAAATGGCAAAATGCTGCCTCGAACTTCCCTGGAGTTTCGAACGGCGAAACATGTATCAAATTTGTATTGGCCGACAAAGGTCATCCAAATGGATATGGACTTGGCGATGGAGATCTAGCAGTTACAATTAATAAAACATCTGGAGACCAAGTCAATCAATGGGCTGGATATATCAACTTTTTTGTTAGACCGAATACTGGCGTTCTTGGTTATTCTCCTCTTGGTGGAGCTGGAAATGGCGATGGTGTAGTCATAGATGCTGCAGCATTCGGAACTGGCAATGGGTGCGGCACTGTTAGCCCAGATTCACCTTACAATTTAGGACGTACTCTAACACATGAACTTGGACACTTTCTCAACTTGGATCACATTTGGGGGTCTGCTGGTTGCGGTGGTGGCGATGCTGTAAATGATACACCTAACCAAGATGATGAAAACTACGGTTGTCCAAATATTCCGATAGCAAGTTGTGGGTCCAATGATCTCAGCATGAACTATATGGACTACACTAATGACGCTTGTATGTATATGTTTTCAGCAGGACAAAGTACGAGAATGGAAAATTGGGTAAGTTCGAATCTAGCAAATGTAACCAGCAATGCATCAAGTGTAATCAGTGGTAGTACTGGTGGCGGCACAGGTGGTGGAACTGGAGGTGGAGGAACTACGGTTGTATGTGCAAAGCCTACAGGGGTAAGTGCAACATCACTTAGCGAGACAAGTGTGAAGATTACTTGGGAGGCACAGCCAGAAGCAATTAAATACAGAATCAGATATAGAAAGCAAGGCACTACTTCTTGGAGCTTTAAGACAATGGTTACAACATCCAAAACACTGACTGCATTACAAGCAAATACAACTTATGAATATCAAGTCAGAACAAGATGTCCACAAGGGTGGACTGGATATACTACTAAGAAGACTGTTAAGACTCAAGCTGCAACTGAAGGCGGAGGTGGAGGTTCTACATTGAACACCATCACTCTCAAACTCAAGTTTGATGACTATCCTGAAGAGACATCCTTTGAGCTTGAGAACGAGCAAGGACAGATTGTGGCATCTGGTGGACCTTATGGTAGTGCAAACCCTGGGTCAATCAAAACAGCTGTATTCAACATTCCAGATGGATTCTATACTCTTTATGTTGATGATGCTTATGGAGATGGTATTTGTTGTGACTATGGTAATGGTTACATCAAATTAAAAGACATCAACAATACCACCTTTGCTTCTGATAATGGAAACTTCGGGTACTGGACATATCTTGATTTTGAAGTCTATGACAACGTGGCAACATTTATCAATCTAAAAAAAGATGAAAAGGCTACGAACCTCATGACAAAGACAAAAGACACCTCTTCAAATTAATATAGTGTTAATGGTCTGACAAAAGCCCCTGCCGCTGGCAAGGGCTTTTGTATTTTAGATGAAGATGAGAAATGGCTTGATCTATTCTTTCCTAATTCTTCTTTTGATTGTTTGCCTTTCGGCAAATGCCCAGACTTGTTTTGTAATCAAACAAGTATTCACCTCTGATTCCGACCTCTCTATTGGATCGCAGATTCATATTCTTGACGATGTAGTGCTATTTAATCAAGAATCCTTACCCGTTGAATCTCGAAATACATTCGCTTTAGGTGAAAGGTTTGAAGTTGCAAAAGTCATACAGTGCATTACAGATCTTGCTGCTTTTCCAGAAGAGGGAATATTTTATGTTACCGAGATTGATCTAAGCAACAATGAAACTCTGACAGTACTGCGCGTCGATTCTAGCCCGCAGTCCTATCTCATCCATAATGAAGCAATCTATCTTGCTTGGCCATGTGACAGTAATGAGGTCTGTTATGGCAACCGCTATTATCATCCTATCCTGTCGGATGCTTCAGTATCTATAACTCCTATTACTAATGCTGACGCTTTTGTGTATTCTCCGCCAAGCTTCTTCACCTTGACAGAAGAGATTTTATTTCATGATTCTTATAGAATTCTATCTCTTGTTGACGCCCAGTTCGAGACTGTTACAGAAGAGGTTTTAGACATTTATACAGTGATATGTCCTGATCAGAACCCTATTTACGAAGATGTAACAGAACAAGTTTTACTTCGTGAAGCGAGTTCTGTTCTCCAAGTAGTGCCAGCCCAATTTGAGCTAGTCACAGAACTCATTCTACTTTCTGATGCTCATACCAGAGTTGAGACATTCCCAATAACAAATCCTTCTGACTCTATCAGTCTTATCATAGGCGAAGGTTATTCCGATTACTCCTGGGCTATGAACCAAGCTGGAGGTAATTGTCCACAATTTGAGCCCTGTATTGACGTCTCGAAATACCATGTTGATCCTTTGAAAGTAACATTACCTCCGGCTTCTGATTGGGGTTGCGATATCGAGCCGAAAGCAATAGCCCTACAATATGATGTCGAAGCAATGTACGAACTCAAGACACGAATTGTTCTCACACAACCTGCCACAACAACTAGTACTGAAGTACCTGCAATCTATGAAACACGACCTTATGTCAGATTAGTCAATAAGGCTGAAATACCTGATTCGTGCATTGTTGGAGAATATTCATTTAGGACGTATGAGAGACTAACTGCACCTGCCACTACAATAAGCGAAGAAGTGCCAGCGCAGTATTCACTCATACAGCGGACCAGACTCAAAGAAGATGCCAACATCGAAAACCTAGATTTAGACGATTCTTGCCAATTTACTTTTGACTCTTACCAACTCATCAAAGATGGTTATGAAGAAGTAGAATCCTATCCGTGTGAAATTCTCAGCAATCCTGAAGCTCAACTCGAAATTGTTGAAACATTATTCTCTTTTGGTTATCTGGAAGACCCTAATACTGCATATGGAAGCACAGCATTTTGGGTCGGTTTGATGGAGTTTTATGATAATCTTGTCTATGACACAAATGGCTTTGGCAATATTGATTCACGAACTTTAGATTTCTTAATCAGACCATGAAGAAGCCATTTGTCTTACTATTCACTTGGATGTTATCCTATGCTTGCTTAGGGCAACAAGAGATACTTGATGGGTACGTCACACGTAATGGTATGGACTCGATCACCATAGAAAATTATCTAAGCCAATCTGAAAACTATATCTTATCATTCTGCAATTATTGGAATGTTTGTGAAGAGACAACATGTAATCTGGATAATCAAGGACATTATCTTGAAGAGAAGTATAATTATAGACATCTCCTCATCGGAGACCAGGTAAGTGACAGAACTTTTGAAGAGTCTTTGTTGATATTACCAGGTCTGTCTTTTGATAAATATATACTAACCACATTCGACGAAGTCTTAGCCGACCAAGAGTTGCCTTTACATCTCTTTATTTCAAAAGGCAAGAAAGTTGATTATTCTCTATCTGGCCAAATTTCTGCTGGTCAAGTTGATGCTATTTGTGAAGAACTTGGGTGGAATTCACGTCCTCAATACTTTGACTCTAGCATTCTTGAATGTATTACAATAAGCCCAGATTGTGATCAAGAACTTCTAGGATATACCTCAGATGTTCTAGCACTCTCATCTCAGCTTTACTTTGAATACACTTTAGATAATCAAGCTCATCTCATTGGTTATGATAGCATCTCGAATGTTATGCTCTACCTAGAAAGCGAAACTAATGAAGCGCATGTTCTGTATCCTTTCGGAAAACGTGTTTGTGACTCAATCAACCTTTACGATACCCAAAGAAAGCAAAACAGAGTTGCTCAGATAACAGAGTATTATTGCGCAGATGAGATCGAATATTGGGTGACTGACCTAGAAATGGAGTGCACAAATACCTTTTTTACAATTAGGTCAGACTATGGTAGTAATGCTGGATTAATTCCAATTTATAGCGATTCCAAAGTTGCCTCGTTATTGGAGTGTCGCTTCGAGAATGAAGAGCTCGTTTACTCTCGTGTGGACAAATGTAACCCTGAAAAGCCCCAACTTCTGAATCAACTTAAAATCTACCCTAATCCTGTCACGTCTGAGATGATTATTGATGCAGGTTTGAGGCAAGCAAGCATCGCTGATCTTAGAGATGTAAAAGGTAGAGCTCTACCATTTGATTCTTTAGATGGAAATGTCTTTGATGTAAGTCATCTTCCGGGAGGAATCTACTTTCTTGGAGTTGAGATAGAGGGATTTACTCAATATCACAAAATAATCAAGGAGTAGAAAAAATGCCCAAGACAGGAATCGAACCTGCACGCCCTAACGGACACATGGCCCTCAACCATGCCTGTCTACCAGTTCCAGCACTTGGGCTAATTTGCGCCAAAAGTACTCCTTTTTAACAAGTTTGAGATCGGCATGTACTGTTTTTTTATAGTAGTTCGTTCTATCTTCGCCATTCAAATCCAATAACAATGAAGTTATCTACCCTATTCTGGAGCTTTTTAGCTTGTTCCCTCATCATTTCTTGTCAAAGAAGTCCTGAGAAGTTGCCGAAATTTAAGCAAGAATTTAAATCATCAATTGCAAAATTCGAACAACAAAAGGAGAAGACAGATAAGAAGATTGAGGAAGGCGTTGTTGAGTTGACTGGAATTGAGAAAGCTTTGGAAGAAGCCAAGAATGTAGATAAGGAGTTTAATAGAGTTTATGGTAATTGGAATAGAGTGAATAATAATGTCGAAGCACTGTATAGAGATTATGAGAAACTCAAGAATGATGCTGACAATCTCTTTTCAGCAATGACTGAACAGACAGCTTCAATCAATGACACAAAGAGTAGAACAGAGCTCATGTCAGCTATCACAAAGATCAAAGGAGATTACAATGTTAATTTGAATAGAACTGAAAAAGCTGTCACTAAACTTAGGGGTCTTCATGATGAAGCTATGGACATCATCAAGGGTCTCGAAGTAGCAGTTGCGCTAGGTCAAATCTCAGAAATCAATTCAGGCCTACAGGGTATCGAGTCTAAGGTCGCGGATATTATGGCTGACCTCAATCAATCTATAGCAGAAAGTAAGGCATTGTATGATGATAAGATTGGGAATTTCTAACCAGCCCAGCCCTCTCTATCAAGGCTTCTATACTGGATGGCTTCTGCCAAATGTTCGATCTTAATATCTTGGGATCCTGCTAGATCGGCTGAGGTCCTAGCCACTTTTAATATCCTATCATATGCTCGTGCAGATAATTGCAACTTTGTCATTGCAGTCTTTAGCAAAACAGTTCCTGCTTGATTGATTTGACAAATATCCTTTACCATATTACTTGGCATCTGAGCATTGCAATAGATAGTCTCCAAGTCTTTGAATCGCTCTTCTTGTAATTCTCTTGCTTTTGCTACCCTTTGGGCTATTTCTTCACTAGTGACCGAAGGTGAACTTTGTTCTGTGAGTTCATCATAAGAAACAGGAGTCACTTCAACATGGAGATCTATCCTATCAAGTAATGGACCGGAGATTTTATTCAGATACTTCTTCACAATTCCTGGTCCACAAACACAGTCTTTTTCTGGATGATTGTAATATCCACATGGACAAGGATTCATAGATGCAATCAACATAAAACTTGCAGGATAATCTACTGTCACTTTTGCTCTGCTAATTGTTATCCTTCTTTGTTCCATAGGTTGTCTGAGCACCTCTAGTACTGATCTTTTAAATTCAGGTAGCTCATCCAAGAATAAAACTCCATTATGTGCTAATGAGATTTCTCCAGGGTTAGGATTGGAACCGCCACCAACCAAAGCAACATCGCTAACGGTGTGATGTGGTGCTCTGAAAGGTCGAGTTGTGACCAAGGAAGCATCTGATGATAAGATGCCTGCGACAGAATGAATTTTGGTAGTGTCCAAAGCTTCATGGAGATTAAGTGGTGGAAGAATCGTTGGTAGGCGCCTTGCAAGCATTGTCTTACCTGCACCAGGTGGACCTATTAGAATTGCATTATGCCCTCCTGCAGCAGATATTTCGAGTGCACGTTTAATATTCTCTTGGCCTTTTACATCCGCAAAGTCAATTTGATAGCTATTCTGTCCATCAAAGAACATTTCCCTGGTGTCATAGTCGACAGGATCGATCTTTGACTTTCCATTCAGTATATCAATAGCATCATTGAGTGAATTCACTCCATAGACATCAAGGTCGTTCACAATTGCTGCTTCTTTTGCATTTGCTTTAGGCAAAATAAAACCTTTGAATCCTGACTTTCTTGCATCAATACTGATTGGTAAAGCACCTTTGATTGGTCTTAAGCTACCATCTAGTGACAACTCACCCATAATCACAAAATCACCTAATTTCTCCTTATCAATTTGTCCTGTTGCTGCCAAGATGCCTAAGGCAATGGGAAGGTCATATGCTGAGCCTTCTTTCTTGATGTCAGCAGGTGCCAAATTGATAATAATCTTGAGTCTTGGCATCTTGAAACCTATATTCATAATCGCAGACTCAATTCTCTGGAAACCTTCTTTCACAGCATTGTCAGGCAAGCCCACCATAAAGTAGAATTGCTTTCCAGCAGCAACTTGGCCACCAGAATTAACCTCAATAGTAATCTTTTGCGCCTCTACACCTTGTAGAGCGCTTGCATACGCTTTTACTAGCATTGTTAATGAGAATTAATTAGGGAAATAAAGTGTCAAGATAGGCAATTCTAGTATTCTAGGATAACTAAACAATCAGTATGTTGTTACTTTTGTGACCCAAATGAGCAAATAGTATGATACAGACTGACATCTTAATAATTGGAGCAGGACCAGTAGGATTATTTACTGTGTTTGAAGCAGGCCTTCTCAAACTGCGATGTCACTTAGTTGACGTGTTGCCTCAGGTGGGAGGTCAGTTGTCAGAGATTTATCCTAAAAAACCGATTTATGATATCCCAGGTTATCCAAGCATATTAGCAGGTGACCTTGTGGATAATCTCATGGAACAGATTGCTCCTTTTAACCCAGGATTTACACTTGGTGAAAAAGCACAAGAAATCAAGTTGGTAGAAGAGAAAATGTATCAATTGACCACAGATCATGGAACAGTCATACAAGCACCTGTTATTGCAATCGCTGGTGGACTTGGTGTCTTCACTCCTCGAAAACCACCGATTGAGGGTATCGAAAATTACGAGGGGAAAGGCGTTGATTATATGGTCAAAGACCCTGAAAAATACAGAGATAAAGACATCCTCATTGCTGGCGGCGGAGATTCTGCTCTAGATTGGACAATAGAACTTCAACCAATTGCAAAGTCAATCACCATGATACACCGAAGGACAAGTTTTAGAGGTGCTCTAGATTCAGTTGATAAAGTAATGGATTTGGCAAAAGCTGGCAAAGTCAATCTAATAACTGAAGCACAAGCCGTAGGCATAATTGGTGATAAAGAATTACAAGCTGTCACGATAAAAACAAAAGAAAAACAAGACGATCTACCAGTAGATTACTTTATTCCTTTGTTTGGCCTCACACCTAAACTTGGACCAATTGCAGAATGGGGATTAGGTATCGATAGAGGCTCTATTGAAGTAAATACGCAAGATTATAGTACCAATGTGCCTGGTATCTATGCAATCGGTGACATCAATACTTATGAGGGCAAATTAAAGTTGATACTTTGCGGCTTTCATGAAGGAACTCTCATGGTCCAATCTGCATTTAAGTACATATATCCTGATCAAAAACTGAGCTTTAAGTATACAACCGTATCAGGTGTAAATGCTTTCTAAAACATGGGCAAAGAAGAGAATATAATCACTATAACTGTCATTGATAGAGAAGATCAAGAACATAGCATTGATGCTCCTACTGACATGAATTTCAATGTCATGGAGATTTGTAAAGCATCCGAACTTCCTGTGGAAGGCACTTGTGGTGGAATGGCTCTCTGCGCTTCTTGTCATTGTTATATACTGAGCGAGCACGACCTAGGCCAACCTAGTGAAGATGAAGAAGATATGTTAGATCAGGCATTTTTTGTTGAAGAAAACAGTAGACTCTCCTGCCAGATAAAAATATCTGATGCTATTGACGGGCTCAAAGTCAAACTTGCGCCCGTAGACTAAATCCTGTAGTACTTAACTATCTTTGTCTCACTCAAATGATGACAAAGCAATTTCTCATTGATCTATTCAGGCTCAAGGCCAAATTTGCTGCTTCTTCAGCAATTGCTACAACTGTTGATTATTGTCTGTATTTACTACTTCTTAGATTTGAGTTCACTCCTGAAGTGGCTAACATTTGTTCAGCTGGAACTGGAATGATTATCAATTTTATTCTACAAAAGAATTACATTTTTGATGTAAAGCGAAGAGTGCGTTCAGCGTTTATGATCTCACTCATTACATCCATCATAGGAATTAGCTTGAGTACTTTAATTATACATTACCTGACATTTATTCCTTTCTTTGCAGAATATCAATTTATCACTAAAGCGCTTGCTACAGGAATTATCTTCTTTTATAACTTTTACTGCAAGCGATTTGCCTTCGAAAAAAAGCTACTTTGACTTTGTTGCAACAAAACACTAAATACTCTAAAGTTCTCTTTTATCTGGTATTTGCAGCAGTGGTCTATTTCCCAGTTTTCCACCATTTAGAGCGCCAACCCATCAATCTTTGGGATGAGTCTTTGTTCTCTCTAAGAGCACTCCATTTGGCACAAACAGGAGAATATCTCGATAACTTCAATCTCTATCAAGATCTGCCTGATCATCGCAATACAAAACTGCCATTCACAACGTATTTGCAGACTTTGAGTTTGAAAATATTTGGTGTCAATGAGTTTGCAATTAGATTACCTATTTCGTTACTTTTTATTGGTACCGTTATCCTTGTCCTCATACATATCCAACGTAGATTCAATGTAGGAAGACTCGGTGCTGTTTTTGGATTAGTTGCAATCACAGCTATTGGTTTTGTTGAGCCACATTTTCTAAGAACTGGTGATCAAGATGCCCCGTTTGCGTGCTACTTATTGCTCTGTTGTATTTGGTATCTTGACTATCTAGAAACCAAAAAGACAAAATACTTGATTGGTTTTACGGCGATGGCAATAGCCGCTCTTCTCACTAAGAATTTGCTAGCAGGTCTTATTGCCCCAGGAATTTTGCTCTTTACTTTTTGGAAAGGTAAGTTATTCTCGATGCTAAAAGATTACAAATTCCTTCTGAGCTGCGTATCCATCCTTGGCGTATATGCTGCTGTAATTGCGTATTTCGAGTCTAGATTTCCAGGTTTTATTGATAGGATGTGGAACTACGAGCTGATGGGGCGATACACAAATACAATAGAAAACCATAGCAAAGATTTTCTCTACTTCTTTACAGATTTGGCCCTCGAATCCTTTGTGCCTTATTTTTTGCTCATCCCAATAATTTTTGCATCGAGTTTTAACAAATCCATGTCAAAACCATTGCAAGACTCCATACAACTCATCACTCTTGTAATGTTCTGCTATACTCTAGTATTGAGTTTTTCCCAAACGAAAACTGATTGGTATATAGCACCCAATTATCTTTTTGGTTCATATGTTATTACTTTAGGAAGTATCGTTCTCTATAAATACATAACTCATGTTTCTGAGCAGTCCAGACGATTGCTCTATATCGGAATTGGAGTGAGTTGGACATTGCTTTATATCACTGTAATGAGAAATGTACATAACCCACAACCAATTCATAAGGACGAAAAATATGGCTTGTTTATGAAGAAGCTGGCCAAAGAAAATCCAGGCATAAAGCAATATACAATCGTCGATAATAACTTTGGCACAACTGCATCATTCTATAAAGAAATGTATAATTCAAAAGACATTGATTATGCTATTGGTTATCAAAGACATTTCGCTCTAAACAATGATCAACTCATAATGTCGTGTCTTAACAATGTTTTGAATCCTGTCAATAAACTTTATCAAACTGAAACTGTAAGACATTGGGATGATTGTAAACTTCTTAAGATAATATCTAAAAACGATGAGCAAAATACACCTCAAGACTAATGGCAGTCTGAATACTTACACATGTAGCAATCCAGATGGCAACAGTATCGATATTGGAAATGAAGGAAAAACAGTTAGGCCTCTGGAGTCTGTGCTTATGGCGATGGCTGGATGCAGCACGATAGATGTTGTAATGATCTTAGAGAAAATGAAACAAAGCATCGTTGATATTGAGGTAATTGTTGAAGGCAAAAGGGCTGAGGACCACCCAAAAGTCTATACCTCAATAACAGCCCACTATATTCTTTATGGTGATATTAAGGAAAAGAAAGCTGAACAAGCTATTCAATTATCCGTTGACAAATACTGCTCAGTTGCCAAAATGTTAGACAAAACAGCGCACATTTCTACTTCATTCGAGATACAGAACAAGATATCATAGCCATACGTAGTGGGCATCTAAGCTAATTGGGTCTTTATAGTGTTCTTACTTGACCTACATTGGAAGTTAATAATCAAAACACAGCTTGGTGGATAGTCTTTACTATTCTATTGTTCACCACTCATCTTCATGCCAATGATGATATTCGACAGCTGCCTGTAGACAGTTTGATCTCATTAGCTTATAACCAATTCAACAAAGATCTCAATCAAGGAATTTACTATGCTGATTTAGCCGTGGATAAAAGCAGTGCTTTGGGTCTTCATGATCGAGAAGTAGATGCACTGATAACTAAAGGTATGCTTCAATATTATGCTTCAGATATCGATGCTGCTCTCCATACTCTCAATCGATCTGATTCGCTTCTCCATGTCCATGCAAAAACGGAAAATTATCCTGTACAAATGGGCCGCCTTGATTATTTCAGAGGAAGACTCTACATGCTTTTGAATTATAACGATTTGGCCTTAGATGCCTTAATTAATTCACTAGATAATCTGAGCATTGCCAAAGATTCGTCTAAGCTGAGCAAAATCATGGAGCTCTTAGGCACATTTTACTCTTCACAAGAAGACTTGACAAAAGGAGTATCATACTATCATAAAGCCTACAGTATTAATGAAGCGATGGGTTCTGGAGATCAGCTCTCTATTCTTTGTAATCTTTGTCAATCTTATGCGGAACTGGAACAGGTCTCTTCCGCAGTCCAATACTGTACAAAAGCAGTCCAAGAGTGTCAATCTGCTAATGATAGCTTTATGCTTGCTTATGCATTGTGCAACCAAGCAATACACTTTGCTCAAACCGAGAAAACAATCCCAAAGGCAATCAATGGATTCCAGCAATCAATTGCCCTAGCAACGAAATATGATGATCAATATCTTTTAGTAGATAACTATTATCAATTAGCAAAATGTTATAACACTATTGGTGATATTCCTTCTTCTCAAAATGCGCTAGAGTCTGCTATGCGAATTAGTGAAGAACTTGATTTGAGTGATTATAAACTTAAAATTTATACTGTCTTTATCGATAACTATGAAGCCATTCAGCAACCAAGGAATGTAAATGCTTATTTGAAAAAATCAATTGCATTAGAAAGAGAAATTGATCAAAAGACAAATCAAAGCAAAGTGGAAGAGCTCACGATTCAGTATAATCTCAAAGAAAAAAACCTCCAACTAGCCAAACTGCAACAAGAAAATGCGCTAAAGCAACTGACGATAAGTAATTCAAGAAATATTCTGTTCGGTTTATCTTTTGGTCTTTTCATAGTCACCTTGCTTGCATTCTGGATTTACCGCTATTGGAAACGACAAGTTGTTATAGAAAAAGAGTTAGCAGATACACAAAGATCAGCCTTGAAAGCTGAATTTAACCTCGAAAGAACAAATGCATATTCGGAAGGTATTTCTGCCGAGCGCAAACGGCTGGCTATGGAACTTCATGACCATATTGGTGGTAGTCTTTCTGCCTACAAGCTGAAAGTATATAACAAACAATCCAAAGACGAACTTGATGTATTGGATAACATCATCAGTGATGTAAGGAAAATTTCGCACGACTTAGCTGCTGATGACCTCAGCCATGCTTCATTTAATCAGTTGATTACTTATAGAGCGAATGAACTGCTCAATCTTGAAGGCTTAACACTAAATATTATTTTCCACCCACTAGATGCATGGAACACTCTTGATGAGAACATACAGATTCAGCTCTTTCATGTTGTTACTGAAGCTCTACAAAATATACGTAAACACGCTGAAGCAAAGTCAGTAGACCTAGCATTCACAAAAGATGAGAACAATACTATCACTGTATTAATCGAAGATGACGGTAAAGGCATAAACACTGATACTGTATCCAAAACAGGAATTGGACTCAATAATATCAGACGCCGAATCGAACAACTGAATGGAACCCTAACAATAGATTCAGCTATTGGTAGAGGCACAATACTCACAATTCAACTAAAAGCAAATGATTGACATATTGATTATTGATGATCACAAACTCTTTCTTGATGGTCTAACCAAGATCTTTGAAGAGGTGAGTGAAGTAAACGTATTAGAGACTTATACAGACCCCAACTTTGCCCTAGCTGGTCTGAACAAACATCAACCTACATTGATTCTGCTCGATATTAACATGCCGCAAATGTCAGGTTTCGATTTTGTTCTTAAAGCCCGTCAACAGAATACGCAATTGAAGTTTATTCTACTTTCTATGCACGACGATGCCATTAGAATCCAAAAAGCCCTCTCTCTAAACATTGATGGTTACTTATTAAAAAATACATCTCCTCAAGAGCTTATCACGGCAGTAAAAAAGGTGTCAACCGGAGAAAAATATTACAATGAAGAATTAAAAAATATTGCTTTAAATCTTGCTCAAAGTTCAGATCCAGTAAGTTCAGTCAGACTCACAAAAAGAGAATCTGAAGTACTAAAACTTATTCTAGATGAACTTACAACAAAGCAGATCGCTGAAGAACTCTATATTTCATCAAACACGGTTGAAGTCCACAGGAAGAATCTGTTTACAAAATTCGATGTCAAGAACTTAACCGGCCTTGTTAAGAAGGCAATAACATCACAATATCAAACAAACTAGTAGAATACCACTATACTAAAAACCATGCAAAAGGGTGAAGTCTTTCACATGAGTTCAGACCCATCTTTGCATCAACAAAAACAAAAAAACATGAAAACTTTACACGCTTTACTTATTGGTAGTTTGGTACTATTCTTACCTCTACTTGTTACAGGTCAGAATCAGATTCATGCTATTGTAGAACAAGTATCACTCAATATTTCTGATCCTACCATAGAAGATCAAATTGAAGTGACAGTATCAGGCTATATGTTCGAAGGCTGCGTAAGCTTTATGCACACTCAAGAAGAGCCTCTAGGTTTTGGTGACAAAACTTATATTCTTCTTGGCTTTGACTTTCACAGACCCGAAGGAATGTTTTGTACACAGGCTCTTGTGCCTTTTACTCAAACATTTGCATTAGGGTATTTACCAGAGGGTGATTATAAAATCGAGCTCTTTGGTGATGCTTTTCAAAATGTGACTGAAGAATTTGAATTCTACGTAAGCCCTCCAATTGTTATTGAAGAACCTTGTCCAACTTATTTACTGACTTTTTGTAACCAATTTGGTTCAGATTGCTTTAAGCTAATAACAGACGATCCAGAAGTAATCGAAATAAGTCAATCTGAACTCAATCTCAATCCTTGGCAACGTGTGCACTACCCTATTGGTCAGGTTGGACCTGGTGATGGAGGTTATAATGATAATAGACCTTGGCATTACTATTATCACACTGTTACATTGGAATCACAGGCAATAGTCAATGACACACTATTCTGTGCATCTACAACAAATGAACTCGAAGCCAATTTGGATTTTTGGTTAGAGATAGGAGGTTGCTTTAGACCTACAGCATACCGAATTACTAATGCTGCTTTAGTACAGTCTGAACCGACTATAGAAATGAATTTACCAGCCAATGTAACCATAGAATGTGGAGATGTTCATGTTGATGCAAGACCAGTTAGACCTATGGATGATCCTTGTGGAGAAGTTATTTATACTTTGGAAGAGTACAGTATCACTCAAGTAAATGGAAATCTCGAATGCGAAGAAGTGAGCATCTTTGAGCTATATGCAAATAATACTTTAGTGCAAATAGGAGAATCAGTAGTAACATATGCACATCCAGTTGGAGATTTCTCTAAGGACTACATAGTTGATTATGATGATTTTGGCCTATTGATTAACACATACAACCTCTGTGAAGGAATGCCAAACTATAATGCAGTAGTAGATGTAGATGGATCAGGTTGTGTGGACTTTGATGACTACTCACTCTTTGCCGCTAATTGGGGTCTAATCTGTGAGTCGCCGTGCCAGATCTTTACAGATCTACGCGAGCAAGAAGATGACAACTATCAAGTGTCAGGAAAATCTCTCTTTGGAGTATTTCCAAACCCAACAAGCGATAAAATCATATTAAGTAATCCAACTTTCTTAGCATTTTTTATTGAAGTTGGTGCTAACATTGAGATCATAGATGCAAAAGGACAAAAAGTATTTAACTCAAAGATTGAGCAACCTAGCATAGACATTAGTCATCTATCTGCTGGACAATACTACATTAAGGTAGCCGACGACTACATGCATCTTACTGAAAGTTTTACGAAGATCTAACTATATATAGTATCAGCTTTTACAAATGGTTCGGGTTATGAAATCCGAACCATTTTTTTGTACCTTGATTTAATCAATTTTATAATAATGAGGTACATCTTCTTTTGTGTTTTCTACATCTCTATAATCCAAGCATTCGCTCAAGCTCCAGCTCAATATGATCAAAGATTAGAAGAGATTATATCAAGTGTATCGTCGGATCGAATTGCAAAAGACATAAACACACTTGTGAACTTTGGCACTCGACATACTTTGTCAGACACTGTATCATCTACAAGAGGGATTGGCGCTGCTAGACGCTGGATTAAAGCGGAGTTCGAATCTATGTAATCAATGCGGATCATGCTTAGAAGTCGCTTATCACAAAGGACTAGTGAAAGCTGGTGAGTCTCGAAGGATCCCAAATGACACTTGGGTGGTAAATGTAATTGCTACAAAAAAAGGAACAACCTTTCCTAATACCTATCTTATCATGTCTGGTGATATAGATTCAAGAGTATCAGATCCATTAGATAGCACTAGTGATTCGCCAGGAGCGAATGACAATGCCTCTGGGATGGCAGGTGTTATGGAAGCTGCCAGAGTACTTTCAAAGTATGACTTTCCAGTAAGCATCATCTTTGTAGGCTTGTCAGGAGAAGAACAAGGTCTCTTCGGCGGAAAATTTCTTGCTGAAGATGCTAGAGCGAAGGAGTGGAACATCCTGGGTGTATTAAATAATGATATGATTGGTAATATCAAAGGTATTGATGGGATTATTGATAATCAATCGTTTAGAATTTTTTCAGAACCCATGCCCGCCAATATGGATGAGCAACAGCTTATTTGGAATAGATTCTATGGAGGCGAAGTTGATGGCCCATCAAGACAATTAGCAAGATATATCCATACCATTACAAGAAAGTATATGCCCGAGATGAAACCAATGATGATCTATAGGCTAGATAGATTTGGTAGAGGAGGGCATCACAGACCATTTAATGATGCTGGTTTTCCTGGAGTGAGAATAATGGAAACTCATGAAGATTATAACATGCAACATCAAGATGTTCGCTTGGAAAACGGCATTAAGTATGGAGACGTTATCGAAGGCGTTAACTTTGATTATGCTGGCAAATTAACTGCTGTAAATGCATTAACTCTAGCAGCTTTGGCATGGGCTCCTCAAGCTCCTGAATTTGTCATGATAGGAGGTGCAGTGCAACCTTCTACCAGACTCAAGTGGGACCCCGTCAATGATCCAGAAATTATAGGCTATAAAGTATATTGGAGATCAACGACTTCTCCAGTTTGGGAGTATTCAAGATGGGTAGGCAATCAGACTGATATCACATTAGAAAACATTGTTATTGACAACTATTTATTTGGTGTTGCTAGTGTAAATGCATCCGGCAATGAATCTGTTATTACCTATCCTAGAACGCTCATACCTAGAAGGTAGCTGTCATTGGACTGTTTTTTGCTGCAGTATACACGAAAACTAAAAAAATCATAACCTGACAACTTTTCAGGAAGTAATTTGGGTATGAAACAGCACGCAATATGATAGATTCTTCTTTCGAAGATTCCACCTCCAAACTATTTGTCAAAATACTTGGCTTAGGTGTGATAGGATTCACTATCACATTGCTCATTCAATTAGTTACAAACAACTACGAAGAAGTTGTCTATAACTTACTCTTTGGTTTTGCACTAATAATCAGCTATATCCTAGTTAGAAGAGGTAACTATAAGCTAGCTCAACACATTTTTATCCTGAGCTATTTGTTAATAACCGTCTCCATTATAAAGATATTTGATCATCACTATTATGCTATACTTCTTGTACCTGCAGGTGCTATGATTTTTGCTTTTATTTTTTTTGATAATAGGGCTACTCTATGGGGTTATTTTATACTATTGCTGCTCTTTGAGGCATTCTTTCTGAGTGTAGCAATGCAAGTAGATTACTACAACCTCCCTGCTGAATTCTTTCCAGAGTTAATAAATGTTGTCGCTTATATGTTTGCCACTTTCTTTATGGGAAATTTTTTCCTGAAAAGGATTAGGCGTATACAAACTGATTTAGATATAGCGAAAATGGATGTTCAAAAACAGCGAAAAGAACTGTCTGAAAAGAATGATAAATTGCAGAAATACATTGAAAGCAATATGCAGTTAGAGAACTTCGCTCATCTTGCTGCACATGAATTAAAATCACCTCTAAAAGTGGTTCATGGTTTTGCAAAATATCTACAACCTAAACTTAAAGGTCAAATAAGCGATGAAGACCATAACATGCTTTCTATCATCAATGAAAGTAGCGGAAAAATGGATGGCTTAATCAGCGCTCTGAATGACCTTGGCTCTGTGTCCCAAACGAAAATCGAACCTCAAGAGATTCAAATAGAATCGTTATTGAATGAAATACTCGTTGACAGAAGAGATCAAGTAAACGAAAGAACTGCCAAGGTCAAACTCGAAGTCATCTCACCAATCCTATTTGCCGATCTTACCCTTATCAAACAATTACTTTCTAATTTAATAGGCAATGCAATCAAATTTGTTCCTGCTGAAAGAAAGCCAGAAGTCTTAATTAGAGTAACTGAAGAATTAGGCTATAACAATATCACAATTACAGATAATGGTATAGGCATACCAAAAGAACATCGGGACACCATTTTTCAGTTATTCAATAGAGCACACACTCAACAGACTTTTAGTGGCTCTGGAATAGGCCTAGCAATTGCAAAGAAAATAACTGATCTTCATAGAGGGACCATCTGGGTAGAAGATAACTCCCCTTCTGGGTCCATATTCACTGTGAGAATACCCATTGTTGATCAGAGTAAGAGCTAATCTCTAAATTCGGGTTTCAATAAATCAGCAAACACCTTCTTCACTTTCTCAACCTTAGGACGACTAACTCTTAATACATAGCCATGTTCAGGGTGGAGCTCATAATAATTCTGATGATAATCCTCCGCTGTCCAAAACACGTCATATGGCTCCAATGTGGTGACAATTGGGTCATCGTAAAGCTTTGATTCATTGACTTTACGAATAGCTGCTTGTGAGCTTGCTTTCTGTTCTTCACTTTGATAAAATATAGCTGATCTATATTCTGGACCAACATCAGGTCCTTGTCTGTCTAATGTTGTAGGGTCATGAGCTACAAAGAAGACTTCCAGTATTGTATTATAATCCAAATCACTTGTATAAAATACTGCTATACTTTCAGCAAATGTTGTCCTCCCTGTTCCAGTCAGCTCATAGGATGGTTTAATTTCTGTTCCACCACCACAATAACCACTAACCACATCTACAACACCTTGTATTCTATGAAATACAGCTTCTGTGCACCAAAAGCAACCTCCAGCTAAAATGACATAATTATATTCTTCAAGTCCATTGGATTTGATGTATTCATCAATGGTTACTACCCCAGCATTTTTTGTAGTTATGGAAGTCACTGAGTGACCTTCTTTGGTGCTTGGGTTTCCTTGCTGACAAGATGCCTGTATACATAACAGAGCAATTCCTAAAAAGACTATTTGTTTAACTATCGAATTCATACAAGCTATAACGGCGAAGTACAGCTGTGGTTGTTGATTCAGCCCTAATTATTGCAAAGTGAATTTTACTGGAAGTGTAAACATCACCTTCACTTTTCTGCCTTGTTGTCTACCTGGCCTCCATTTTTTCTCCATGATATTCATTGATTCAATGACTCTTTCAACCTCATTTCCGCAACCTCCACCTATATCCTTAACAATCTGTATTTTTTGAATGGAACCGTCTTGAGCTACGACAAACTTGGCTACAACTAAACCTTGTATATTATTCTCTCTAGCGATGGATGGATACTTTACATTTGAATAAACATATTCTAATAGTTTGGATTGTGCGCAAGACTCCTTTTCTGCTCGCAAAAGGTCAATATCCTCACACCCTGGAAATCTTGGCATTTCTTCAACTATGTCATAAGTCTTAGTATCTGGTATTTCTTTTCTTGGTGGTGGTGGAGGTACCGGTGGTGTATGAACCGTTGAAGCTAATTCTGAAGTAAATGTATCAACAATAGCAACTGAAGAATCAAGGACTATAGGTGCCTTCTCTACTGCTACCGTGTCGAAATCATCATTCTCTACAAATACAATTGTGTCGATGACTTCTGGAATATGCTTTGTCTTTTTTGGTTGTTCAAACACTGTCCTTTTGTTCACAACTTCAATATCTCGACTATCGTGAATAGCTTCTACTTCAAAGGAGTATTCCTCTTTATTACTAGACAGGTTAAAGGCGAGGATAATCAAACTTAAGCTCCATGCAAATCCAAAGTAGAAGGCTGTGGATCGGGATTTCAAAGGGTTATAGCCTGACTTCTGGTACAGATAGTTTACACTGCGATAACCTAGAAAAATGATGAGTACCAAAGTAGCAAATAGACCGAGTAATGATACAATGAGTTGACTTGAAGATAACATAAGCATGTTTTCTTATTAGATGCTTTAGTTGTCAACTTTGGTGTATAAAAAAACAGCCGCTTCTTGCGAAACAGCTGCTATATTCTTTATGGCTAAACTAATTAGGCTTACCCTTCCAGCTTAAATCTTACTGGCAAAGTATATAATACTTTTACGGGTCTTCCTCTTTGTTTACCAGGAGTCCACTTCTGTGGTAGGTTATTCATTCCTTTAACAACAGACTCTGCTGCTGCACCACATCCAGCTCCAATATCTCTTACAAGATTTATATCCTTTACACTACCATCTTTATCTACAACAAACTGGATCACACACATACCCTCAACTCCATTCTCTCTTGCTATTGCAGGATACTTCAGGTTTTTATAGATGTATTGAAGCATTTTTCCCTGTGCACACTCTTCCTTTGCCTTATTATCACCTGGCTCATCTTCACAACCTGGGAATCTCGGCATTTGCTCAACCACTTTAAATATTTCCTCTTCTTTCGGAGGCGGTGGTGGTGGTGGTGGAGGGGGTGGCGGAGCTTCTTCTTCAACTACTGGCTCCGGCTCTTCAATTTCTGTATCTTCATCAACGTCCTGATCTTCAAAAACAGGTTCGTCTTCTTCTTCTATTTCTTCCTCAGGTACCTCCTCAATCACTGGCGGCGGAGGCGGTGGTGGAGGGGGTGGCGGTTCTGCGGTACGGGGAGGCTCGATTTCGATCTCCTCATCCAGCTCTAGAGCATCATCTGGAATGAAGACTTCTTCTTCATAATTTGTCCAGCTAAAAGCAAATATTGTAAATAAAAGTGATGCTGCTAATCCAAACATAAATATGGGTCTGGATAGATTAAAAGGATTTACATCTGGATACTTTGCTCTTGCAGTGAGCGGCGATTTCCAAGTTGCATCCTGATACTTTTCTGTTAAACCATCAGCTTTCGATCTGTAATAATTCTTAAAGAATAAGATCAAACCAATGATGACAGCAGCCAGAACGAGCATCATGATGATGACCATATTGCCTGATAATGCTATATCATTCATACGTTAGAGTTTATAAGTTTCTTATTTCGAAATAAAAGTAACGCCTTGTTACTTCTTTTTAGAATACACAAATAACCAAATTCCTATGACACTTCCAATAATATTGAAAAGAATATCATAAAAATCAAACATTCTGTAAGTTGTACAGTATCCCTGAATAATTTCTAAGCTAATACCTAAGATCACTCCGATGACCCCTATCTTAAAGATAAATTCCTCAAAGGCCTTACAACCAAGCCAAGAAAAAAGACCGTACATGATAAGATGAGCAAGCTTATCTATATCCAAGGCAGTCATGGAGTCCATGGAGTCAACCTTGATCAAACTTAACAGAATTATGGTAAGGAAATACACTCCAAAAATGCACTTCCACATTAATCCCACTTTTGGGTTCTTCTTATCTAGATGCACCCTTTTAGGATTTTGGTGTATGGAAGGAAAAAAAATTAAGCAACAAGCTCTCGATAAGCTTCCTCTGTAAGTAATCCTTCTACTTCTTCAGGATTAGAAAGCTCAATCTTAATTATCCATCCCTCTCCATAAGCATCAGAATTAATTAACCCTGGATTGTCTTCTTCATTTTCATCGAGAAGCGGGTTAAACTCAAGTACTTTACCAGATAATGGCATGAATAAGTCTGAAGTAGTTTTGACCGCTTCTACAGTACCAAAGACATCATCCTTATTCAGTGTCTCCCCTACCGTATCAATCTCTACATAGACTATCTCTCCAAGTTCTGACTGAGCAAAATCAGTGACACCAATGACAGCAGTCTTATCGTCATTTATTTTGACCCATTCGTGTTCATGGGTATACTTTAGATTCTCAGGAATATTCATTATGAAAGCTCTTTAACTATTTGTTGCATTTTTTCAAAAGTGTGAGATTTAGGTCTTTCTAATGGAAAGCCAAGTGCTCTGGACCAACAACTGTTAGCTAACACACCTAATGCTCTGGAGACACCAAATAACACAGTATAAAAACTATATTCTTTCATGCCGTAATGTACAAGGATTGCACCTGAGTGTGCATCAACATTAGGCCATGGGTTTTTCACCTTACCAAGAGCACCCAAAATATCAGGTACCACTCTGAAAAGCTGCCAAACTATATTGACATAATCATCATTCTTGATGTAGTCTTCAGCAAATACTTTCTGTGCTGTAAATCTAGGATCTGGTTGCCTCAAGACTGCATGTCCATAGCCTGGAATTACTCGACCATTATCAAGAGTTTGCTGTACATATCCAGCAACCTGTTCGTCTGTTGGTTTTGTAGTGCCAAGACTTTCTGTCATTCCAAAAATCCACTTAATGACTTCTTGGTTTGCAAGTCCATGCAAAGGACCAGCAAGTGATGCCATTCCTCCCGCAAATGAGAGATAGACATCGCTCAATGTTGAGTTAACTAAGTGCACGGTATGTGCAGATGCATTTCCTCCTTCATGATCAGCATGAATTGTAAGATAGAGTCGCATCAAGCTTTTAAAGTCAGCTTCTGTATTACCTAACATATGTGCAAAGTTCCCTGCCCAATCCAAATTCTCATTTGCAGCAATATGATCACCTCCATGATAAGTTCTTCTATAGATGTACGCAGCAACGTGAGGAAGTCTGGCTATCAGATTCATAGCATCCTCATACGTTGCATCCCAGTAATCAGATTTGTTCATCCCTTCGGCATATCTCTGAGAAAAGACACTATCAGTCTGCATGGCTGTGATAGCAAGGACAAATTGCGTCATGGGATGTGTGTCTGCTGGTAATGCATCAAGAACATCATAAGCACTTTGTGGTACTTTAGAGCGTCTCTCCCATTCGTCCGAAAGCCAATTGACATCTTCTTGAGTAGGTATTTCATCAACAAGCATCAACCAAAACAACCCTTCTGGAAGTGGTTCCTTTCCACCCTCAACTCTAGGAAGTAGTTTTTTTAATTCAGGAATCGAGTAACCTCTAAATCTAATTCCTTCAATAGCATCAAGTTGGGAAGTCTCCCAGATCATGCTTTTTACTCCTCGCATTCCACCAAAAACCTGTGAAAGTTTCACTTGATCTACGACCAAGTTTGCATTCGCTTTCGAAAAAGCTCTCATTTCGGTTCTTAGGGCAGAAGACTTTTCGTGAAATTTCTGCTTGAGTTTGTCCATGGGTAATTCTTAATTTAATCGAAAAAAAGGGATACGTTCATTGAACTTGCAATATACTGCAAAGACACAAAGCCCAACATAGGTAGAATGTAAAATTTTATCAGGTAGTTCACTTGTTGATGCAAATTTTATACTTTGAAGCTCGAATTACTCCAAATACCTATATTCGTTATCTTTTGTGATATTGATTGACGAAATATTAATCGAATCTCCTGTTGTCAAGACAGCTTTTGCATGTGATCTTAAAAAATGCAAAGGAGCTTGCTGTTGGGAAGGTGACTTCGGTGCTCCTGTTGAAGAAGAAGAGGCTATCCTAATCAATAAAGTATTACCTCAATTACTTCCGCTTTTATCTAATGAAAGTATTGCTCACCTCAAAAACAATGCTCCTGTAAAATATTATCCACCAATAAAAAGTCAAGGTACTCCTCTCTTAGATGATCAATCTTGTGTCTATCTCATCAAAGGTAAGGATTATGCTACTTGTGCTTTTGAAGTCTTATATGCTGAAGGAAGTTCAGAGTTTAAAAAACCCATTTCTTGCCAACTCTATCCAATAAGAATTGAGAAGAATCACCAAACAGGAATGTCTCTACTACGCTATGATGATTGGGAAATATGTAAGCCTGCCAAACAGAAAGGTGCTAATCAGAAAATAGCACTCCACACATTTGTTAAAGATGCTTTAGTAAGGAAGTATGGTCAAGAGTTCTTCGAGAGGTTAGAAGTGGCCACTGAAGGCCTAAACGATTAGATTAATTCTTCCCACAAAAACGCTACTGATTTATGCATGTCTTCAGACAGTACCCGATCTTCTTCAGTCTTTGATATCTGCTCTCTAAATGCTGTATAGATTGTATAGTTTAGTGGGCTTGGTTTTGTTGGAAGTCTGAAGTCAAAGGCTTGGCAGGCACACAGCAGTTCTATTGCAAGTATGCTAGCAACATTGTCTACTATCTTTCTTGTTTTTGTCCCAGCATTGGCAGCCATACTGACATGATCTTCTTGACCCATACAGGAGATAATACTATCAGTGGTAACTGGGTTTGCAAGATGTTTTGTTTGATTCAATATTGCTGCAGCAGTATATTGACCTATCATAAACCCACTTTGAACACCAGGCTTTGAAGTTAGGAATGCTGGCAAAGCACGTTCACCGCTTATTAGGTTGTAAATACGACGCTCTGCAATGTTTCCTAATTCTCCAAGACCCATACCTAAGTATTCCAAAGCTAACCCTAGCGGCTGTGCATGAAAATTTCCCCCTGAGAGTACTTTCTCACTTGATTTGAATATTGTTGGATTATCAGTAACAGCATTCAACTCATTGACAAAGATCTCTTGAACATGATCTAACACTTGCTTGGTCGTGCCCAAAACTTGAGGAATACATCGAAAAGAATATGGATCTTGTACATTATATTTTGGTAGATCCAGTATCTCGCTTCCTTCTAAATAATGCAATATTTTCTGGGCTACATATGCCTGACCTGTGTGTCTCCTAACTTGCTGAATGAGAGGGTCAAAAGGAGCAAGCTTTGTGTTATAAGCATCACAAGAAAGGGCTGCAATCTTGATTGATGATTCGAAGAGGTGCTTTCCTTTGATTAATGAATCTAGACCATGAGATAAGCTAAATTGTGTCCCATTTAATAAAGCCAACCCTTCTTTCGCTTTCAAAGAAATTGGAGACAACCCCTCCGCCTTCAAAGCTGTTATGCTGTCAACGATTTGACCATTATAATGCACTTTGCCTTCTCCTATTAATGGCAGACTCATATGTGCAAGTGGAGCTAAATCACCTGAGGCTCCTAAGGATCCAAGTTCATAAATAACAGGAATTATGTCTCTGTTGTACAGCTCAATCATTTGATTCACAAGCTCAAGTCTGACACCAGAAAACCCCTTTGAAAAAGCAATAATCTTCAGCAAAAGCATATTCTTGCTAATAGATTCATCAATTACACTTCCAATTCCAGCAGCATGTGAAACTAAGAGTTGCTGCTGTAATCGATCGAGATCTTGTTCCTCAATCAGTACGTCACACAATGATCCAAAACCAGTGTTAACACCATAGATTGGTTGCTCTGATTCTTGAATTACTGTTTCTAAGTATGATCGACTGGAGCGGATAGTTTCCTTTGCCTGCTCCGAAAGCTCAAGAATTGAAGTGCCTTTCCAGGCTTTTTGTAGATCTTCTAAAGTGAGATCTTTCCCATCAATGATGAATGTGTGCATGCACTTGATTTATACTATTGTAAATATAATTCTCTTCTTCACATTCTATAATTATTGTTAAACTACACTTTGAGCGGTTAAACAAGAGTTAAAGAGATAGCAATTCTAAATTATTCCTCCTATCTAGATGTACAAATTGGCAACAAGTGCAGCTTTCAATGGCATAATGATGAAATATCTGGAGCTGTTTTAAATATTGAACCGAGAAATTTTAATTTTGCAACCACTTTTTAACTACGTTATTATGAAAAAGTCAATCCTATTTGCTGCTTTCGCCCTACTGATGACGACCGCAGCTTTCAGCCAAAGAATAGCAATCGTAGATGTCAATGCTCTTCTTGAGGCAATGCCGGAATACCAAACAGCACAAAGTGATATTGATAAGATCTCTGCTGAGTGGAGACAAGACATTTCTCAAGATTATGATAAGATCAAGAGTATGTATAACAAATATCAAGCTGAACAAGTCCTCTTAAGCGATGAAGTCAGAAAGCAAAGAGAAGATGAAATTATGGACTTCGAAAAATCAGTGAGGGAGAAGCAAAAGCAAAGATTTGGGCCTGAAGGTGATCTTTTTAGAAAGAGACAAGAAATGGTCAGACCAATTCAAGATAAAGTTTTTGCAGCCATTGATTCTTATGCAAATGACAGAGGAATTGATATCGTTTTTGACAAAAGTAGTTCTGCTGGTCTACTTTTTGCAAATGAAGAATTTGACAAAACAGAAGATGTAAGAAAGCGGTTATAACCGCTTTCTGTTTTCAATAAACACTTATAATCATGAATCTATTAAAGTATTTGTGCGTCGCATTAATCATTGCTGGAAGTACTTCTTCTACAATAGCACAAAAATTTGGCTTTATTAATAGCCAAGAAATTATACAAAACTTACCTGAGGTAAAAGAGGCAAATTCGAATATTGAAGCATTCCAGACTCAACTACAAAAGAAGGGACAAGAAATGATTCAAGTGCTTCAAGCTAAGTATCAAGAAATTGAAAAAAACCGAGATCAATATAGCCCTGTTCAATTGGAAGCTGAAGCTCAAAAACTCAAATCAGAAGAAACTAAGATTTTAGAGTTCGAGCAAAGTAGCCAACAAAAGATTCTTGAAAAAAGTGAGACACTTCTTGCTCCAATAAGAACAAAAATTGAACAAGCTATCCAAGATGTTGCTGATGAAAATGGCTATGACTATGTGTTCGACTATAGTCTAGGCTTCGTTCTTTACGCCGATCCATCTACAGACTTGGGACCATTAGTCAAGGCCAAACTAGGCATGTAGATTGTCTGAAAATTGGCAGACAATAGACCGATAGGAGTTTTTGATTCCGGTATAGGTGGACTCACCGTATCTAAGGCAATATCAGACCTTCTTCCCAATGAATCTATCATTTACTTTGGGGATACCCAACATTTGCCCTATGGAGATAAATCTATAGAAGCAATCAGGTATTACTCGCTTGCTATTTGTAAGTTCTTACTTGAGCAAAACTGTAAAATGATAGTAATAGCCTGCAACTCTGCTTCCAGTGCAGCTTATGAAGTTCTTGTTGACTTTTTCAAATCAGAATCAATATTTATTAATGTTGTAGACCCCTTGGTCAAAACTGTTGTCGAAAAAGGCTATGCTAGAGTTGGGGTGATTGCCACAAAGGCAACAGTGAAAACTCAAGTCTATCCTTCCAAGCTCCATACCTTTGATGCTCAACTCATTGTCAATCAAAAGGCAACTCCTTTGCTAGCTCCAATGATAGAAAAAGGGTTTCATTCTGGAGAAGTGAGCCAAACTGTCATAAAAGCTTACCTCGAAGACGAAGACTTAGCAGACATAGATGCTTTACTACTTGCATGCACACATTATCCGCTCATTAAATCAGAAATTGCAGCATTCTTTGACCATCGTGTAGACATTTTTGATTCTACTGATAGCGTTGCTAGGTCAGTCCAAGCTGCTTTAGAGCATAAGGAAATGAAAGCAGATCAAGAAAAAGGAGTCTATAGTTTCTATCTTTCTGATTATACAGAATCCTTCGAAGAAACAGCAGCTTTATTCTATGGCCAAGAGATCGATTTAGAAGAAAAGAATATTTGGTAACTACCGTCATTTGGGTGTTTTAGCAGCAACTTTACTTTGTCTGATTGCTTTTCGTTAACTTTCGTTACAATTTCTCAGACATGCGCCACATTTTTCTACTCTTACTGACATTAATACTTTTCCAAACATCATTCAATGCACAAATTCCTTATGGAGGTAGTTGTCCTAACTTTAACCTAGATGACTTGGATGGTGTCAATCATGAACTCTACGATTACCTCGATCAAGGGTACGGCGCCATCCTAGATTTTTCTGCGACTTGGTGTCCTCCTTGTTGGAATTACCACCAAACTGGCATTCTTGAAGATGTTTGGCTTGCTTATGGCCCTCCTGGGTCAGATGATGCAATGGTGTTTTTCATTGAGCCTGATCCGACTACTTCACAGCAGTGTATCTATGGCTCAAGTGGTTGTTCAGGAGGAAGTATTGGTAATTGGACTACCGGAGTAGATTATCCTATCCTCAACCCAAGTTCTTCGGGAGCTAGTCAAGTCAATAATGATTTTGACATCAGTTACTTTCCTACTATATATGCAGTCGGTCCTAATTATAAAATCTATGAAACTAGTCAACTTAGTTTCAATGGCTGGAGTAACTGGATAGAGTCTTTCAAATTAGAAGCTACTCACAACTTTAGTGGCAATACTTCTTGTGCAGGCCAAGGTGATATTGAACTCTTTGTATCTGGAGGATATGGAAGCTTATCATTCCAATGGTCTAATGGCGCCACAACACAAAATCTGTATAATGTTACACCTGGCACTTACTCTGCTACTATTTCTGACAATCATGGTTATGATATCGAAGTAGGACCAATAATAGTTGGTGGTGAGGATCCAATCGAACTGTATCTTGATAATATTCAACATGTCGACTGTAGTGGTGAGGATAATGGTGCAATTGATATAGTTGCTGAAGGTGGATCTGGACAATACTCCTATGTTTGGGGAAATGGTGATGTAGGTAGTTCTATTGACAACCTAGATGGCGGTGTCTATTTCGTAACCGTGACTGATGATAACACAGGTTGTACAGATGAGTCTTGGTATGAAGTAAATGAACCTCAGGCACTTTGGTTTTCATATTCTACAACGATGGCTAATTGTAATGCAACAAATGGTGGAGTTACATTGAATACATCTGGTGGTGCAGCTCCTTATCAGTTTTCATTAAACAACATGCAATCGAATAGCCCAAGTTTTTCGGGACTTGATACTGGAGCATATACTTTACTTGTAGAAGATTTTAATGGTTGCACCTATTCGGAATCTATCACTATTGAACAAGTCTTTGTACCAGTAGCAGATACCATCACAACCCTTCCTCTCAATTGTTATAATGAAAGCGTTCAGATTAACGCTGATAGCTCCTCAATTGGTGCTTCTATTGGCTACATCTGGTTGCAAGACACCGTAGTAGTCGATACAGGCTATGCAGTAAACCTTGAGAATACTGGAGATTTTTTGTTAGTAGTAATAGATAGTATATCTACTTGTACTGATACCTTAATGTTTCAAGTTGCTTCTGACACTGAAATTGCTGAAGCGACAATTCTTACTTCTTCAAATACACTTACCTGTATCCAAGAGTCTATCGAGCTTCAAAGCAACATAGAAGATCCAAATTTAACTCAAACATGGACTTTCGAATCCGATCTTTTGAGTTCCGAAAGTGGAATTACTATCAATCAAGAAGGACAATACATTCTTTCTGTTCTAGACACATTAAATGGTTGTTCTTCATCCGATACAATTAGTATCTCTGCAGAACAAACTATTCCAGACATTGGATTGATAGAATTGGTTGACATTAGCTGTACAATCGATGAAGGATCTATTGTTGTAGAAAGCTCAGATGAATTAAGCTATCAATGGTCAACGCAAAACGGGATAATTATTTCTGGTGAGTCGAGTGCCGCTATTTCTGTAGGAACCACTGGTGATTATGAAGTGCTTGTAACAGACGTGCAAACTGGCTGTATTCAATCTTTTAGTTATGAAGTCACTGCGTCAACAGAATTACCTGAAGTGGTTCTGAACCAACCTCAAATCCTGTCTTGTAATAATAGTCTTAGCTCCATTTCTACAACCGATTCTGAAGATTATTCCTATGCATGGATAGACTCGGATGGTAACAGTATTCCGAATGCTAACTCAAGTAGTCTGATTGTTAACAGTCCAGGTGAATATCTTGTCGAAGTGACCAACTTGATAAATGGTTGCAGTCAGACAGGAGTAGTCGAAGTCATTGCTGATTTCGAAGAACCTGATGTGAGTATTTTAGAACTTACTGCAATTGATTGCAACTCTGAAAGTGGTGGAATAGCCCTTACTAACGAAGAAAATTTCACTTATGAATGGTATGATTCTTCAGGCAATTTGATTGTCGATGCTGGTCAGTCAGATTTCAATACAACTATTGCCGGAAACTATTCAGTAATTATTACTAACCAAATGAATGGGTGTTCAACTCAATTAAATACCGCAATTGAAGAAAACATCCAAGAACCGCCTGTTGAAATTTCAGGAAATCTAACTTTAGATTGTACTCAAACTGAGACGGAAATTTCAACAATAGAGGACCTGAATTACCGCTATGATTGGTTTAAAGATGGGGAAGAATTTTCCGAGGGTATTGCCCAACTAGTTGTTTTAGAAGCTGGAAATTATACTGTTCATGTCACTGATATTAGAAATGGTTGTACTTCTAGCAAAGAATTCGTAGTTGGAGAGAACTTCACTCTACCCCAAGTAGAACTGCTTCTCATTGACGATGCAAGATGTGACAATTTGTATCAAACTTTTATAGAAGTCTCATATGATCCTAATTACGAGTACTTGTGGACATCAGGTAATGGTGAGATTATTGACTTTACAGATAATAGAGTAGAAGTTCGTGATGCAGGTGACTATGATTTATTTATTACTGACTTGTCTAATGGTTGCCAATCATCTGCAACTTATACTGTTGAGTATAGTGTGCCTCCACCAACTTTAACAATAACTGGCAATACTGAGATTTGTCAAGGAGCAACTGCTACGCTTTGTGCGGAAACCAATGGATCAGACATTCATTGGTATGAAAATGCTACAATCTTTAGCACTGATGCTTGTGTAGATCTAATAAATCCTGGTGTAATTGAGGTTGCAGTACTCAATGCAATTGGGTGTCAATCTAACGAGACTATCAACCTTACAGCTTTTAATTATCCTTTGGTTAATCTTGAGTCTAATGGTATTCTGGATTGTAATACACCAGAAGTCTTGCTCAATAGTATGATAGATGACAATATTTCCGTAGAATATACTTGGATAGGGCCTGATAATCTCGATATAAGCAATGAGTCTTCTATCCTTGCTAATCTACCTGGTTTGTATGAGCTTCAATTGTATTATCCTGAGACTGGTTGTGAAGATCTGCATACCATTGAAGTAGATATTGATCCTACTGCAACTCCACTATCTGCATTTTCCACTCAAAAGGATGAGATGAGCTTTGTCTTCACAAATCAAACAATTGAGGCAGTGGATGGTTATTCGTGGGAATTTGGGGATGGTCAAGTATCTAATGATCCTAATCCTGAAGTCACTTATTCAACTCCTGGATATTATAATGTCTGTTTGACCACATTCAATAAATGCGGAGAAAATACACAATGTGTTGAGGTTTTAGCGGCAGAAGAGTTGACTTATAATGTAAACCCTACTCATATTCTATGTCATGGGGATCTGACAGGAGGATTCAATCTTGACCTTGAAGGTGGATTACCTGAATACAGTATTGAGTGGACTTCACCTGATGGCAGTAAAATCGAAGAACAAAATCCTCAAAATCTTGCTGCAGGAGTTTACACTCTAAATGTTGTAGATAATGGTGAAGGAATGATTGAGCAAACTTTTGAGATTAATCAACCTGATGAGATGCTAGCAGTACCTACTATCGTGCAGCCTACTGAAGGGTTTGCAAATGGCTCTATTGCTATTAATGTAAATGGTGGCACAAGTCCATATGAATATCTGTGGAATACAGGTGATTCTTTGACCTATCTTCAAAACTTAGCATCTGGGGTGTATACCGTTACTATTATAGATAGTAATGATTGTGTTCTAGAATCCTCTTTCGAGCTAGAAGGTATCATCAGTAGCAGTAAGGATGAATCATTAGAGAAACATTTTTATGTTTTTCCAAACCCAACTTCTGCACTGCTTTATTTCAACATATCTAAGCAAGCAGAATATCAGGTCCAACTGATAGACAAAATGGGAAGAATCTTAATGACAAACTCATTCAATAATCAATCTAATGCAACTATCTCCTTAGATCTAAGCGCTATACCAGATGGGTTGTATCTCTTAAGACTCCAAAGTGATGAGGATATCTACGTAGAGACCGTTTTGATGGCACGGTAATGTGTCACTAAGTGCTATGATTGACGTCTGAAGGGTATGAAGTATTTCATTTTGATTATCGGAGCTATCAGTCTTTTTAGCTGCAAAAAGGCACAAGTATATCATCTTTCTTCAATGGAGGATGTCAGGGTAGTTGGAAGCGAATTACCAGATTTAGACCCTGAAATGCGTGTTTCTTGTAACGATTGGGAGAATTATGTACCCTATCCTAAAAATGCACATTGGTTTGAAAAAGAAACAATTCGGGTCAATTTTCACTGCATGTATGACACCATTGGCGATAAGTTGCTTCCTTTTGAAGAAATGAAGCCATTCTTATATAAGCTGCTTGATAATGCAGATTTGCGCTTGAGGTCTAATCCAAAAATGAATTTGCCGGAAGGGAATAACACACCCAATCTTGAGCCGATGTTAGCTTATAGAATTACAGCTAGTCCAGACTTTGATGACGATGATGGTTATTTCAAGCATGTTGACAATGAACTTTACTTCTATTTGAACAAAGGCAAAGACAGAAATAACTACAATCGAGCAGTCATTCAAAAATATGCAATTGATGATGATTCAATCTTAAATGTTTTTGTCATGCCTGTTCACCCAGATAGTGTGGCTTCTAAGACATATAAACAGCACAATGCTGGTGTTGCTCTTGGGACAAGCATCAAGATTTCAGGCTTTTGGGAAGAAGATCCTAAGTGGTGGAATTATGCATCAATGTTTAATCATGAGGTAGCTCATGTATTTGGATTAGCTCACGCTTGGACAAAGACTGACGGTTGTGAAGACACTCCTGAAAATCCTAATTGCTTTCAGATTACTGGTAAGCCGCCTTGTGAAGGTCCAATATCAAACAATCTTATGGATTATAACAATGAGCAGATGGCAATTACGCCATGTCAACTCGGTAGAATGCACAGAAAAATTCATGATATTAGATCAAAACAGCGCAAGTTAGTCAACGAAAGATGGTGTGAATATTCTCCAGATCATCCTATTGTTATCCCAAACAATCAAAATTGGGTAGGCAATAAAGACTTAAGTAGAGACATCATAGTCAAGCCTGGCGCTACCTTAAGCCTTTCCTGTAGAATTTCTTTTGCAAAAGGCGCCAAAATCATAGTGGAAAAAGGCGGAAAACTTGTCTTAGATAATGTAAGGTTACATAATGATTGTGGAGATCAATGGGGAGGAATAATTCTACACAGTCATGACCCTAGTCAAAGCATCGTATTCAAAGGTTCGAACGTTATTGAAAATGCAGGTACGTTGAAAACCTGATTTGGAATAGAAGTAATATGTTATAGTTTACTTAAAAGTGAACACAATCCCGTACCTAAAACGTATTTCTTCTGTCTAAAGGTTAGCCCCTGTAATACGAGAGAAGATTTTGACGAAACACAACTTTATACTGCTAATACTTACCCTGAGTTATAGCCTGTCTTCACAGGTTTACTTCGGTCATGTGTTATCTTCAGACGATAGCTCTCTCTATTGTAATGTCCTTCCTGAACAAGATAATTCTTATCTTCAAGATCAAGAAAAGCAAAGAAGAAATCTGGACCCAGATACTCCGTTAAGGTTTGCGAAGAAGCTAGCTTCAAACGTTGATCTCATATCTTCAATGGAATGGCAAGAGACAGACCAAGGGCAGCGAATTGGAAAATATCGACTAAAATCTGCAGGGGCGTATACGTTGAATTTGAATTTTTCAAACGTAGTATTATCTCCATCATGTCAAATCAATATCTATAATCCAAAGAACGGTTATGCAATTCAACCACTTCTACCTAAAGACATCCTAGCTAATAAAGAGATATGGACTCCTGTTATCCTGGGTGAGGATTGTATAGTAGAACTGATCACCACTGACGAGATATCTAATCTTTCTCTAGTGCTAGAGTCAGTGTTTCATGATTTTGTGGGCTTTGCTCAAGAAAGCATGAGGGTTTCAGGGTCTTGTAATTTAGATGTCATTTGTGGAGAATCTGATGGTTTTCCCCAAGTAGAAGTCTTTAGAAAAGTCATCTCTTCTGTGGGTGCTTACCACTTTAACGGAAAAGAAATCTGCACTGGAGCTGCTATTAACAATACTTCAAGAGATTGTAAGCCTTATTTTCTTACTGCACACCATTGTGGTGTCAATAGTTTGACTGCCCCCTCAATGGTTGTCTATTGGAACTATGAAAATTCCTATTGTAGACAACCTCTAACATCAGAGAGTGGGCAAGCAGGTGATGGATCATTGAGTCAATACACCTTAGGAGCTACTGTCCTAGCAAGCTGGGCTACTTCAGACTTTACCTTAGTAGAATTAAATCATTCGATAGATCCAGATTTTCAGGTATATCTTTCTGGCTGGGATAGGTCAAGTAGTTTGCCATCTAAGGCAACTACAATACATCATCCCAATCTAGATGAAAAAAGAATTAGTATTGACTTCCAAAGCCCCCAAGAATGGAATGATAATTTTCTCAGAATTCAAAATTGGGAAATAGGTAGCACAGAAGATGGAAGCTCTGGAGCACCTCTCTATAATGATCAACAACAAATTATCGGACAACTGTTTGGTGGACAAGCAGAATGTGGGAATAATGAATGGGACGCTTTTGGTTGGTTCCATCGTTCATGGTCAGGAGGTGGCACCCCTCAAACTAGATTAAGTGATTGGCTCGACCCTGAAGAAACCAATGAAACTAATATCGCTGGACATAATTGCAGTTATGAGATTAATTACAGTCTAAATGAAGTCAATGCATGTACTGAGGTTGTCAATTCCCTTGAGGTAGAACTCATTGCTAATGAAGCATTCAATGTCCCTTTTCCAATCCAAATTGGAAGTACTGGTGGTCTTGATGTGAGTTTAAGTTCGGATATCATAGTCTTTGAGATGAATCCTATCTTGCACATAGATAATATCTCAGAAAAACCTGAAGGAAAGTATACTGTCAGTGTTATAGTGGAAGCTAATGGTATCAACCTCATGGAAGCTATTGATATCATATTAACTGAGCGTCCTCCACAAGCTCCAATACTCACCTACCCACAAAATGGATCCGAGAAACTCGGCATTAACCAATCGTTGTACTGGGAGGGCAGTGCAGATACTTATGAAGTCATCTTGGCTGCAGATTCAGATTTCGAGACTATTGTTTTTGAACATTCTGCTGTTAGCTCAAATGCAATTGAATTACCTCAACTACACTCAAATGGAAATTACTATTGGAAAGTAAGAGGTAGTAATATTTGTGGTGAGGGAGAATGGAGTGATGTGTATTCCTTCAACACAGGATTTAATTTTTGTACAACTTTGGTAAATAGTATGGATGTTACTATACCTGAAAATAGCCCTAGCACTCATTTTTATGCTATAGATTGTCCATATGATGTTAATGCACAATCAGTCTTAGTTGGAAATATACGGGGTAGACATAGCTATGTCAGTGATTTATATTTCTGGGTAACAAAAGGTCTTCAACAAATTTTCCTTTGGGGAGGTGGTTGTGGATCTACTGCAGATTTTTCAATCGGGTTTTCTATAGATGAACAGAATACTCCTTCTTGTCCAATTACTGATGGTTTACTTTATAAACCTGCACAAACTTATCAAGCTATCTTAGGCTCTTCTGCACTAGGATCATGGGATATTCGAATTGAAGATAAGGAGGCAGGTGATGGCGGTTTTATTGATCAGGCTTCTTTGACCATATGTTTTGATGAAGTTTATCAAGATCTCATTGTTCCATCTACAAACAAGTTGTTTTTATGTGATGAGGTTATTGAGTTTGATGTATTTACAAGTATTGAAAGTGCAGAGTTTATTACTTATAGAGTATTAACATCTAGCGGACAAGAGATACCTTTTGAAATCCTTGGCGAACTGCCTTGTTCCAATCAAAAATCTTATACCCTCCGAATAGACAGGTCTGATCTTGAGTTTTTGTCAGGTAATATTAAGGCGTTAGCTTCATTTGGAGAAACTACATTAACTACCGTATTATCAATTGAAGAAGGTGATGACACTCCCAACAATCCAATCATATCGAATCTAGATGGCTTAGTTATCGAAACAGAAGATCAAATATTGGTCGAGCTACTTAATGAACCTACCAGTAAAACTGTACTAGAAGTTGCTTCAGATTCTGATTTTCTTTCAATCGTCCATAGCCAAACATTCACTGATATTACTGCTGCTTATATTCAGCTGGATTGGGTGCCAGGACAAGATTACTTTATCAGAACAATTAACTATTCTCCTTTTAAGACCTGTGGTGCGATTTCTACAAGCCAAAGCTTCAAATGTAATACTGTAAGCAGTGTAGATGAAGTAAGCGAAACATGTATTTTGGAAGTCTACCCTAACCCAACAACTGATAATGTTGAAATCATTGTAGAAAATCTATTTATGACAGACATTGAAGTGTATTCCATAACAGGTAAGTGTCTATCAAGTAATATTCTTAATACCCCAACACAAAAGTATACTTTGAGGCTCAAAGAGCAATTCACCAGAGGAATGTATCTTGTCAAAGTCAGACTGTCTGATAACACCTATCAAATAGCCAAAGTAAGCCTACAATAATCCACTCTTTCTGTTACTTTTGCAGCTTTATATTTCTAATCATATATTTTATTTATGAGCATTTTGACCGTGGGTACTGTTGCATTTGACACTATTGAGACCCCTTATGGAAAAGTAGATTATGTTGTTGGAGGTGCTTCCTTATATGCGAGTTGGGCAGCAACCTTTTTTGCAAAAGACGTCTACATGATCTCAATTATTGGTGACGACTTCCCTGATGAAGAGCTTTCAAAATTGGAGTCACGTGGAGCTAAAACTATGGGAATAGAGCGAGTTGCTGGTGGCAAATCATTCTTTTGGTCAGGTAAATATCTGGAAGATATGATTTCCAGAGAAACACTAGTCACAGACCTTAATGTTCTTGCGGACTTCAATCCTGTCATCCCAGAGGAAGCTAAGAATGCAGAATATGTGCTTTTAGGTAATCTTACTCCAGCTGTCCAATCTGCTGTTCTTGATCAATTAACAGGAAGTCAAAAACTTGTAGTCCTTGACACGATGAATTTTTGGATAGACATTGCAAGAGAAGAGCTCGATTCAGTAATTGCCAGAGTGGACCTCCTTACAATAAATGATGAAGAAGCAAGAATGTTATCTGGAGAGCGCTCCTTGATGAAATCTGCCAAAATAATCATGGAGATGGGCCCTAAATATTTGATTATTAAGAAAGGAGAACATGGAGCTATGCTTTTTCACCAAGATGAAATATTCTATGTCCCTGCAATGCCAATTCCTGACGTGATTGACCCTACGGGTGCCGGCGATACTTTTGCTGGTGGAATGCTTGGATATATAGCGGCACAAGACAATGTAGATTTTGATACTTTGAAAAGTGCAATTGTGTATGGCTCAGCTACAGCTTCTTACTGTGTTGAAGATTTTAGCAATGAAAAGCTGAAAGTCATTTCCAAAGAAGATATTCTGGGTAGGGTTAGAAAATTCAAATCGCTAGTAGACTTTTCGCTTTAGGGTTTTATCTTCATGCTTAGCATGAATTTCGCTTTCAGTTTACTCCAGAGATTTCTTTTTTTTCTGTTTATGATTTGTACCACTTCTGCATTAGGTCAGAAGGCTCTCATTATTGGTATTGATGGGTGTAGATCAGACGTTCTAGAAGAGATTACGACTCCAAATCTTGACGGACTGATAGCAAATGGCTTATACAGCAAGGATTGCCTCAATGATGATATTACCATCAGTGGTCCAGGCTGGTCTGCTATACTTTGCGGTGTTTGGTCTGATAAGCATGAAGTCTATGGAAATGATTTTTCTACTAATAATTATAGCCTATACCCATCACTATTCAATAGGATAGAATCTTTTGATAGTGACTTACATACTGTATCAATTTGTAACTGGAGTCCAATAAACACTCATATTGTTCAAACAGATGCAGATGTTATTATGAATGCCGCCAATGACAATGAAGTAGCAACCTTAGCCATTGACATTATCCAAAATAGTGATCCTGATGTCATGTTTTTACACTTTGATGAGGCTGATGGTGCAGGGCATAGTACAGGATTCTCTATGAATTCCGAAACCTATGTCACAACGCTTCAAAATATTGATGTCTTAATTGGAGATGTTCTTGATGCTCTAGAGCAAAGACCAAACTACAATAGTGAAAATTGGGCTGTATTTGTTACCTCAGATCATGGAGGCATCAATTTTAGCCACGGAGGTAATACAATCCAAGAGCAATTAGTCCCTTTTATCATTAGTGGAGACTCCATTGATCATAGTATTATTGAAAAGGACTCTATACTCCTTACTACCTCTAACTGCTTAGCCGATACAGAAGAGTTGTCTTTTGATGGACTGAATGATCATGTCCAATTTCCACAAATCAGTGATTATGATTTTGGTGCAAATCAAGACTTTACAATTGAGTGTAGGGTTAGGACAAGTCAAGCGGGTGACGTATCGATTCTAGGAAATAAGAATTGGCAATCGGGAACAAATAAGGGCTTTGTGTTTTCCTTTAAATATCCGAGTGGTCCTGAGTGGAAAGTAAATGTAGGTGATGGCACTCAACGAGTTGATATAAATACTGGCGGTCAAATTGCCGATAATGAATGGCATACTTTATCTGTTTCTTTCGATCGAGATGGGATGATGATATTATACGAAGACGGTGTCTTTCTTGATCAAGCTGACATATCCAACATAGGCGATATTACTGTAGGTCAAGGAATCTTCTTGGGTACTGATATCAATCAAAATTTTGACTTCTTAGGTTCGATTGCTGAAGTAAGACTTTGGAGTGTAGTATTATCACCACAAGAAATTAATGATTGGCATTGCCAAAAACTTACATCAAGTCATAGCTCATATAACAATCTCATTGGGTATTGGCCGATGGATGATAATAATCAAGTAACAAGTCTGCTAGATCTCAGCTCTAATACGAATAATGGGATTATTTCTGGAGCAACTTGGATGAATTCAGGGTCTACTTATGAATACATCTATGATAAAACACCAAGAATTGCAGATATTCCGTTATCAGTTCTTGGACACATGTGTGTTCCAGTAGATACTGCATGGCAATTAGATGGTCGTAGTTGGGTGAAAGACTGTTTTTGGGGCTACCCTGAATGTGTAAACCAACAAACTCTAACATGGGTTGGAAACACTTCTCAAGACTGGCATGAACCTGATAATTGGGATCTATGTCGAGTACCTCTACTCTGTGATAAAGTATTTATCCCTACAGGCTCAAACGTTCTTGTAGCTTCGAACTTAATTGCAGAGTGTTACTCCTTATATGTGGAGTCAAATGCAGATTTTTGTGTGAGTCAGGGAGCTGAGCTCAATGTTATAATTTCAGACTAATGTGGTTAATTGATGCTGCTCAAATCAATGTTGGTGGTGCTATAAGTATCTTAGAAATGGTGCTTACAGAACTAGAGAATCAAGAAATTGAGTACCTTCTTATCAAAGATAAGCGACTGACCAATAAGAGATTCTTCACAAAGCATCATGTAGAGCCAGATTATCCAATTTTAAGAAGAAAACGTGTCTATCGTGAAGTACTCAAATCAAATCCTATTACGAGGATAATTAGTTTAATTAGCATTCCTCCTCCTTTTAGGTCTACTATACCTACACATACTTATTTCCATAATGTTAATCTTCTTCATTCTGCAAGAATCTCCAACGCAAGCAGGGCTTATAAGTATGTCCAAAGACTAAAACATACCTATATCACTCAAAAATTAAAGAACACGGATTATTACGCTTTTCAGTCAAAGCTCATTCAATCTGACTTCCTATCAGAGTTTGATTTCGATGAAAAACAGTGCTCTGTCTTTCCATTCTATCAAGAAAATACTATCAAGAAAATACAAAAAGAAGAGCATCCAAAAGATAAAAACCATTTCATTTATATCAGTGCTGACTATCCACATAAAAATCACAAGCGCCTCCTCAAGGCATGGGAAATACTAGGAGAAGAAGGGCACTATCCTATGCTAACGATTACTGTTCCTGACGAAAATGATCAACTCATCCAAGTAATTGAACAACTAATCAGTAAAGGCATAAGAATAAATAATATAGGTGTAGTTGATCACGAAACGTGTCTTACCTATACAGCAAAGGCGAGCTATTGTATCTTCCCAAGTATGTCCGAATCTTTAGGGTTGGGACTCGTAGAAAGCCAAATGCTAGGTAATAAAATTCTTGTCAGTGACTTACCCTATGCTTTTCAAGCGGTCAAACCATCTGCTGTTTTCAATCCAGAAGATACAACCTCGATTGTCGACGTGGTCAAACAAGCTTTGTCAAACACTCTAGAATCAAGCGAATTGAGAATGGATAACTCCTTGAAAGACTGGATACAATTTATTGAAAATTCACATATATAAAAATCTAACATTTAGAACATATTAGATTTTATTGTTATATTTTTGCAGCATGAGTAAGCTATTAGTAACAGGGTCTTCAGGCTTAATTGGATCGGAAGTATGCAAATACTTTGCAGATCAAGGTTGGGAGGTTCATGGAATAGATAATAATCAAAGGGAGGTGTTTTTTGGAGAGCGGGGAAATACGCGTTGGAACCAAAAGCGACTAGAAACAGATCTAGATGGATTCGTTCATCATGAAATCGATATTCGTAATAGAGAAGGAATAATTGCTTTAATTAAAGATCTGAGACCTGATGCAATAGTGCATACCGCTGCACAACCATCACATGATCGTGCAGCTGATATTCCTTTTCAAGATTTTGATACTAATGCTGTTGGGACTTTCAATCTTCTTGAAGCAACTAGACAATATTCTACGGATGTGCCTTTTGTGCATTTGTCGACAAATAAAGTCTATGGTGATGCTCCGAACGAAATTGCGTTGAAAGAACTCGATAAGCGCTATGACTATGATGACCCAAAGTACTTCAATGGTATTCCTGAAGATTTTAGAATCGATCAGACTAAGCACTCACTTTTCGGAAGTAGTAAAGTATCTGCAGATATCAGTGTCCAAGAATATGGAAGATATTTTAATATGCCGACATGTTGCTTAAGAGGAGGATGTCTCACAGGTCCAAATCATAGTGGTGTAGAGCTCCATGGCTTCTTGAGTTACTTGATAAAATGTAACCTAGATCAAAAAGAATACACCATTTTTGGCTATAAGGGTAAGCAGGTGAGAGACAATATTCATTCAGAAGATGTAGCCAAGTTTATTCATGCCTTCATTAAAGCGCCTAGAATTGCAGAGGTTTACAATCTTGGTGGAGGAAAGGAAAACACCTGTTCTATATTAGAAGCATTTGATATAATTTCAGAAATCTCTGATATTCCGATGCAATACCAGTATAGCGAGACTAATAGAATAGGCGATCATATTTGTTATTATAGTGACTTAACAAAATGCAGAGAGCACTATCCTGAATGGGATATTAGAAAGTCACTCAAAGATATCTTTACAGAAATCTATGCATCATGGATGGAAAGAATACCCGCTACGTTACAATCGTAGAGCGGAACTATCCACCTAATCGAAGTATAACTGGTGAATCTGCTTGCGATCTAGCTCAATTTCTCATTGAACAATATGACATAGAAGTGCATATAGTTCACCTCGACTCTAATTATCAAGGAGGGTCGAACCCCAGGAAGCCAGTTGGCGTTCAGCATATTTTGCCTGCTGGATACAATGGCAAAAGAAAGTTAAAAAGATTTCTTGCAAGCTTGAAAGAAGGTAGAGCTTTGATCAAGAAAGCTATCGCATTAAATAAAGGACCAATTATATGCATGACAAGTCCTCCTTTGCTCAACTTTTGGGCAAGTAAATTGATACCTATAGATCGTCCTTGGTTTCTATGGAGTATGGATGTCTTCCCACAGGCATTTCTCTCGAGTAATCTCACTAGTGCATCCAATCCAGTCTATCGCTATCTCAACAAGGTTACTTATAAAAACTCTCCAAAAACCCTCATTAGTTTGGGTTCTATTCAAGCAAAATACCTAGAAGGATTATATCAAAAAACAATAAAGAAGATCATTCTACCCTGTGGGATTATGCTCCAAAACGCAAAAGAGAATTCAAGTGAAGTAGCAATTCCACAATGGAAGACAGAAAATGCTAATAAAATCATTTTTGGCTATTGTGGAAATGTCGGAGAAGCCCATTCTCCAGAGTTTCTCAAAGAGTGCATGGATGCCATAGACCCAGAAAAACATCATTTTATCCTTGTGGCCTATGGAGTACATGGACAGCAAATATTAGACTATGCTCAAGGCAAACCTGGCATCACAATTTTTGATTCTGTCCCTAGGGAACAACTCCAATTTATCGATGTCAATTTAGTGTCGTTAAAAGAAGAATGGGTGAATGTGTGTGTTCCTTCCAAGTTGGTGAGTGCAGTATATATGGGAACCAATTTTCTGTTCTGTGGAATAGAAGAGTGTGATAATTGGAACATGATGCAAGATGCAGGGTGGCTAATCAAAGATGATGAAAATCGTGGTGCACAAGTCAGTAAGTTTTTTGAGACTATAGATAAAGAAACGTTACTTAAAGCGAAGAAGAGAGCAAAACTGAGATCAGATAAAATGGTTGATAGGAGCCAAAAATCCTATCACGAAATTGCTTTAGCAATTATTGAACATCAATATTAAATGTAAACTATGCAAGATCATAATACTTATGTGGCCATTATGGCTGGTGGAGTAGGTTCAAGGTTTTGGCCGTATAGTAGAGAAGCAAGACCAAAACAGTTTCTTGACATCCTTGGTACTGGCGAGTCTTTAATTAGGCAGACCTTTGATAGATTTCTCAAATTAGTGCCTGCAGAAAATATTTTGGTATTAACGAATACAAAATATTGCGACTTAGTAAAGGAGCACTTACCAGAAATACCAACGGAGAATATCATTGGGGAACCTTCAAGAAACAATACAGCTCCTTGTATAGCTTATACTGCCCTTAAGCTCTATAGGAAAAACCCAGATGCTAATATGGTAGTGGCACCTAGTGATCATGTCATCAATAAAGCTGAACTATTTATTGGAAATATTCGCAAAGCTATAGACTTCTCAAACCAACATTCAGCACTGCTGACTCTTGGGATACAACCTACTCGACCTGATACAGGCTATGGGTATATTAAGATGCAAGGAGCCAAGTCACAGGACGTATATAAGGTAGAAAAATTCTTAGAAAAACCGAATATCGAAAAAGCAACTACATTCTATGAGTCAGGGAATTACCTCTGGAATGCCGGCATCTTCGTATGGAAAGTCAAAGAAATTCTTGACAGTTTTTCAAAACACTCTCCTCAAATTGTCGAAGTGCTATCCGAAGATCTTTCTAAACTTAATACCTCTGAAGAAGCTGAATATATCGCTGCTACTTATCCAAATACAGAAAGCATTTCTATTGATTATGCAATTCTAGAAAGAGCAGAAAATGTGTTTACTATTCCTTCTGATATTGGTTGGTCTGATTTAGGCACTTGGGCATCTTTGCATGCCTTTAGACAAAAGAATGCTGAACAAAATGTAATCAACGCAGAAAACCCAATCTTGGACAATGTGAGCAATTCACTTATCCAACTACCCCAAGGAAAACTTGCTGTAATCAAAGGGTTAGAAGACTATTTTGTTATTGATGATGGCGATGTCTTACTTATCTATCCCAAGTCAGACGAACAAGAAATAAAGCAAGTCAGAAAAGGCATTACAAATACTGATTATCTCTAACACAAGACCACATATAGTCATTGTTGCTAACACAACTTGGAACATCTTCAATTTTAGACAGAATGTCATTTCCAAATTGATAGATGAAGGGTGGAGGATAACCGTTTTGGCTCCAGAAGATCGTTATATCACCTACAAGGATCATTGGTCCCAAATCGATCATTATCATCTAAAAGCCTTAGAAAGAGATGCCTTATCTCCTTGGAGTAATTGGAAGACGTATCAAGAACTTAAGAAGTTCTATAAAGAACTCAAGCCCGATATTATCCTGCATTATACCAATAAGCCTAACATCTTTGGAGGAATTGCGGCTGGTAGATTGGGAATTAAAAACATTGCCGTTATCACAGGACTAGGTTATGCCTTTATCCATAACGGCTTGCTAAGTAAATTGACCAAGGGGCTTTTTAGATATGCGTCTAAATATATCGATGAATTTGTCTTTGAAAATGCCGATGACTTAGTATTGTTTAAAGAAGAACGTATCGTCAAGAATAGCGGGATAGCAGTAAAAGGTTGTGGTGTTGATACAGATCACTACAAATCTGATAAGCCAATACCTCGGATAGGTAAAGTGGTTTTCACTTTCGTAGGACGACTTCTTTCTGATAAAGGAATAAACGAGTTTCTTCAGGCAGCTAAGCTTTGCAAAAAAGAACTAGGGCCAGCAGTCGAGTTTTGGCTTGTGGGTGAAGTGGATAAACAAAACCCAGCAAGTATTCAATATGATAATCTACTGAAATGGATCGATTCGGGAATTATCAAATACCTTGGGTTTCAGAATGATGTTAGAGAAACATTAGAAGCTTCAAGCTGCATCGTATTGCCTAGTTATAGAGAAGGTATGCCACGTACTATCTTGGAAGCACTTTCGATGTCTCGACCTGTAATTACGACAGATGTACCTGGTTGTCGAGAGACAGTAGTAGAAGGCCAAAACGGGTTCTTGATACCTGTAAAATCTGCAAGTGCCCTCGTTAACGCTTGCAAATCTTTCGTTGATCTCAACTATGAAGAGAAAGTCAAAATGGGAGAAAAAGGCAGAGCTATGGCAGAACAAATGTTTGATTCCAAACGCATAGCATCGAATATTTATACTATAATACAGAAAACTGCAGCTGTATGAACATCTTACTCGTCGCCTTAGGAAGTCGTGGAGATGTTGAGCCATTTTTGGCATTGGGTAATCTAATTAAGCAACATAAAACTGTCAGAATTGCCTGCATCTTTCCTGAACAATTTCGACAACTTGCTGAGGAAGAAGGCTTTGAATTTTATAGCCTAGGAACCAAGTTTCTAGAAATCATCGAAGCTCCAGGTGGAAAAAACATCATGGGAGGTGATCTTGGAAGATTTGAAAAAATCAAACTTTACTACAAGCTCTATAAAGAATCCAAAGAGATTCATAATGAACATATGCAGCTCATGGACCAGCATTTTGAAGCATTTGGTCCTGATCGTGTTCTCTACCATGTGAAGAGCATGTACCCTATTCCTTACTCTGCCAAAAATGACATCAAGAGCATTTTTGTAAGCCCTGTACCTAACATTGTCCATCCAACAGACAATATGCCAACACTTGGATTTACTAGGAATCTTGGTAAATTCCTCAATAGATTGACGTATAAGTTGACAAACTTTGCAGTGCTCAAAAACATTAAAGATTTTTCAAGAAGAGTTGCAAGATTTGAGAAAATAAGCTCCAATGAGCTTAAAGAAAAACTCTTCTCCAACACAACTCTCTTTACCATATCGGAACACATCTATCCGCGTCCAACCACTTGGCCAAGCCATGTCAAATTGGTAGGTTACTTGGAAAGAGACAAGCAAACAGAATGGAGCCCATCCAAAGATTTGCTTTCTTTTATGGAGAATCATCAGAAGATAGTGCTGGTCACTTTCGGTAGTATGTCTAATCCTGATCCGCTCGGTAAGACCAAGTTGTTCTTGAAGCTCCTAGAAGAATTAGGTATACCAGCTATTATTAATATGGCAGAGGGTGGCCTTACATGTCCTCCAAATTATCATCACAAAGACATCCATTTTGTCAGTCGAATACCTTATGATTGGTTATTTCCGAAACTCTATGGTGTCATTCACCATGGAGGTTCCGGTACAACTCATATGACAGCAAAATATGGTTGTGCTTCTTTAATTATTCCTCATATTATTGATCAATTTCTCTGGGATAAGCTGGCAAATCAATGCGGCTTAGGCCCACGAGGAATCGCAATTTCAAAACTGAAAGAAAGCCAGCTCAAGGCAAGAATATTTGATTTTTACACTAACAAAAGTTACAAGCAACAAGCAGACAAAGTATCAAAGCAAATGGCTACTGAAAATCATGAACAACTTATCTTAAGTACAATTTTTGACAACGACTGATGCTAGATTTTTCAGCTGTATTAGGCATTCATTATTACTTTCCTCCAATACACTCAATTGGAGCGAAGCGGAACTTCTTTATGAATGCAGAATGGCTCGAAGTCTGCGAGCAACATCGCATTCTAAGTACTAAAAATGTAGAGCTCTTTCCAAAAGATTTTTCACTTCTCACTCATCGTTTTGACATAACTTACCTAGAAACTAATGATTATAGAAAAAGGCTGCTTACTCAACATTCCAGGGAGCAAGTCCAGAACACTAAAGGTCGACCTTACGGTAAATTCATGACTAAGCTAATTCACTCCTACCCTATGAACCTCATGTATGGAGAAGGAGGTCGAACCTATATTAAAGCTGGAATGAAGGCAGGAAAAACATTTCTTGAAAAAAATACTAAGACTATACTCTACTCTTCATACAGACCTTATAGCGATCATGTCATCGCATCTAATCTTAAAAAACTCTATCCTGACTCGATCTGGATTGCTGACTTTAGAGATGCAGACGTAGATCCACTTTACAAATTGTATTTAAGTAAACGCATCCAGTCTAACTTTAATAAACGAATCCTCTCTCAAGCTGATGTTATCATTTGTGTATCTGAAGGTGTAAAGAAGCTTATAGAGCCATTTCATAATAAGATTCTTGTTCTACCTAGTGGGGTAGAACTTCGCGATTCCAAAGATAAATATCCCAAATTCACCATCGCATATACTGGATCACTCTATGGTGATCATAGGGATCCAAGTCCATTGTTCGAGGCAATTGCTAATCTCGAAAGTGTTAGAAAACTTATTCCTGAGACTTTTCAATTAGTCTATGCTGGTAAAGACAGCCAACTATTTCTTAAAAAAGCGAAAAAGTATAAAGTAGAGCATCTCATAGTTGATAAAGGCATTGTCCCAATGGATGAGGCTATGGATATTCAGAGCAAAGCACATATCAATCTTTTGTTAACTAGCTCAATCTCAAATTATCAAGGTATTCTAACTGGGAAATTATTTGAATATATAGGTGCTCAGGTACCAATACTTTGTCTTGTAAATGGAACAGAAGATAAAGAACTGAATACCATATTTGAAAAATATAATCTAGGTAATATTCAATATTCAGGTCAAAATACTTTTGAACTAAGAGGTTACCTCAATGATGCATATGATGACTATTCCCATGGTAAGTCAAGAGACGGTAAGAGCAATAGCCAATTAATAATGTCCGAACTTTCTTGGAAGGCACAGTTTAACACACTCCTTGAATATATTTCATAATTACCTTTA
>JAHDEL010000026.1 GCA_020628855.1 Saprospiraceae bacterium
ACATCATCTCCTGTACATACTATTGCTTGTTGTAAACTTGCATCCGGAACTCCAGTGCACATTATCATTTCAGGATTTATCGAATTGGCTATACAATCCAATTGACAAGTACCTTCAGCTCCTACATCATTAGCAACATCAAATGTCACACATATTGTATAAGTAGTCCCAACAACTGGGTTTGTCACAGCACCGTTCGTACTTATAGGCATTGCACATCCGGCTCCGGACATATCAAAAATCTCCACTGTGTTTATTGTCGCAAGGCATTCAATAATACCATCGGTATCTCCTACTTCTGTTGTACTACCTCCACCTAAGTAAAAGAAAGAAGTAGCCATTGCATCCATGTGGACATATTCGAAGCATTGTGTGAGCGATCCAGGAGCTACCACTGGTGTAAGCGTGCAGCTTTCTCCTCCTGCTCCCTGAATATCTGCATAGGAAGTTGGCGGAGCATTTGTAGGGAATACTGCTACATTACAACCGCTTGCCGCGGCATCCACACATGCATTCGCACAATCAGGTGGACACGAAGGGAGTGTTACCATGAGGTCAGTATCATCTACACATGAAAAGTCTGCATCATCTCTCACATTCACTTGCACTGTACCACCTGCAGCAGGACCAGTCACTGTTACGGTAATACAAACATTACCATCAGTAGCACCAGCACTTGTTTGTACTGTTACACCTCCTACTTCAATATCATACATGCCACTTCCGTCAGTGACATCAAAACAAATCCCAAAGGTTTGGTCATTACCACTGCAAGAAGGCGCTACATTTTGAGTGACATTTGTAATTGCACATGTAGTCGCTGATGTAATATTATACATCCAGTCAGTGCATGAGTTATCCAATGCTGTGATTCCAAAATTTGGCGCATTATTCGTTTCATTCATATTACAAACAACAGGGTTCATTATACCTGTACACTCATTTTGATCATGAGTAATATCACCAGTAGGAGCCCCAGCTGGGTTGTTTGCACCTGCAGCACCACATGGGTTGTTTGCTGCTGTGGTAGTTGTAAAAGCATCAGCTCCATAATGATGTCCTATTCCAAGAGCGTGTAACATTTCGTGAGCTAAAGTGCCACTATAGGTGTAAGCGCTTGGCAAATCGGCAGCCATACAAGCCCCAAAGTTATTCATAACAAAATACGGGTTACATGCTGTTTGCCAAGTAGTACCGCAAGCATCCATGTGTGTACCTCCCGCAAAGTGTCCACCAATACCTAGAACACCAACGCAGTTTGCGGGGTTAACATCTGGTACTTCTCCAAATGGGTCATCAAAAAAGACCATAACTTTATTACAATCATTTCCAAAGCCTCCTGCACAATTGAGCGCTGCTTGTGAACCGCTTGTTGCGGCTCCCCAAGCAGTCATATCGCATGTGGCATCAATGCCTGTATAAGAAATATTGATTCCTGGCATGGTATTCATTGCCGTAATTGCCGCTTGGAGTTCTGTTATTTCGGTCGTTCTTGTGGGGTCATCACTAGCTCCTCCGGAAACACACACAGTCCACACATTACTTGCAAACTTAGTTTGGTTTGGCCCTGCAGGTCCGAACAAAGTTTCACAATGGCACGGAGCATCATTAGGACAAGGTGCTCTTAAAGCATCCTCCTCAAAATGACCATGGTTATCGCCTTTATGTTCATGTTGTATAGTATCATTTATTTGTGTACTTACAAATCTACCTGCCTCTTCAATCGACCATTGAGTTATACCACTAGCTATAGACTTCAGATATGGAATAAACTCACTCGTTTTATAATTACTCCTAAATCCTTCTCTATCATAATCCAATGTGTTGAACATTATGTCTTGTATTGCAATATTTCTTCCTAAAACTTGTTGATTTTCCAGAATGCCTTCTTCAAAAACACTCATAGATAATAATGTAGTCTTATAATTTCCAGAAGGTAATTCAGAAAGGAAAAGCAAGTAGTTATAGCCAGCTCTAAAATCAACATCGCCCGATATTACTGTCCTATTTCCGTCTATCTCTTGGCCCCATTCTTCTACAGTGATTCTTTGCCCTTTCGAAAGATCACCTTTAATTACTTCTGTAATCTTAAATGTGTTATCAGAACCATTTGCGGATGTGATAGTACCATAGACTATTACTGGAGTTGCTTCTACCATCTTCCCCATGTTCTTAGGAGGAGATATCAATGTTGCATGTGCAACAGTATAACAAAGAGTAAAAGCTAGTATTGTTAATATTTGCTTCATCATTGTCATCAGTTTTTAGGAGTAAAAGATTTGAGTGAAGTCACAGAATATTGTCTCATTCTAGGAACTTTGATAATTGATCGAATTGTAGTTTGGGATGTACTTACATTATTAGATTCTACTAATGCAATTGTCTTAGCATCCAACTTTTTCAAAGATTGTCGATCTAAGCTCTGCAGCTCACTTTGTAACGATTGTCCACAAAGCACAGTAGTCATTGTGCTTAGCACCAATAATAAAAATAGGTTCTTCATTCTCATAGCTAGGTCTAGTTTGGTTTTTGGAAATGAAATACTAAGTCCATTAATCTTCTATCGTCTTTTTCTTAGTTTCAGTAGCTTCTAGTCTCTTTATTTGAATTAGATGTATTTCTGGTTTTTGCAGTTTATTTAAAAGCACAGGCCCTCTATCTGCTCGTTGAACAAGAGTTGTCAAATTATTTCTTACATCAATAGTCTCAACCTTTTTTAGATTAGGTTGAATCACTATTTGCGCCTTCGTTTCTCCGAGAGAAAAAGTGAGTAGACTTAAGAGGCATAAAGCTTTGAATATAAATTTCATGCTATTATTCTTTAAAAATGTAAATCAATTTTGTACTGTCTTTATTGACAATGTTCCATTTGTACCAGTACATGTTACGCAGCTAACAACATTAACTGTAACTATAATCTGTGTACTACAAGACGGAATGGTTCCTGGGTTAATTCCAACAACTGCTGTTGGTACATAATCAACAGTAATAGGATGCATTCCTACACCTGCTGCGACTGGATCAAACAGAGTTCCTGTGACACCTGTACCAGAAAAACTAAACCCACCTGCAAAAGCTCCTCCAGTGGTCTCACTTGCTAATGGCAAGAGATCAATGGCCGCATCATCATCACATGCAGTGTTAAGATTCAATGCAATAATTGGATAGTCACATATATTAGCAATAGGTCCAGCAATATCAGTGTCTAAGTCCGAACAGTCAGCAACTGAAAGACTAAATCCAATACCATCAATATGATTAAATGTCACTTCGTAGGTGCCATCTCCATTGTCTGTAAAAGCTGTCCCAGCAGTTACTCCTGTTGAGCTATTAGATACACAAAGAGATAGTCCTGGAGTAGCAGGACTAGTAGTATAGACTACTGTCTCTGTAAACGTTCCATCACCAGCACCATTCATTGTTTGATCATCATTACAGTCACACGGATCAGATAGACCTCCATCATATGTAATTGTAGGTCCAGAACAATTCACTGGAGCTGTCATCCCGCAAACAGGATTACTGACACAACCATTAGCATCTGTCTCGGTTATACAGACGAAAACAATTGTTGGTGAAACTGCATAAGCTGGTGCTATTGCTGAGCCTCCTATATCTGAAGTTGCATTCGCCATCGCTACCGTAGCATCTGAACCTGTATAATAGGTAATGGTTCCACCAGCTCCTGTTGCTGAAATACTGCCCGTTGTTGTAGGACATATATTATCAACAATTGTTAAGGTGGGGTCTGCAGGATTAGTACAACTACCCGGAACGGTAGCTATCATGTTTGTCGGACTTGCAGTTGTCATATCAAGATCACATAGACATCTTGTCATCACTGTGATAGAAGATGTGGGATTATATGTAGGAATGGTTGAATTCCAATTACTTCCACCATCAATACTATATTCCAAAGTACTTCCAGTTGGACAAGCTGTTGCAGGCGCAGCCACTGTTCCTCCCGAAACCACACATCCTGTACTACACATACTCTCAGCACTGATTACAGCCTGTGGGGCTTGTGCGGTTAAATCCGGGCATGTTGCACATGCCACAGGAGCTGTTTGTCCGCACACAGGGTTGCTTATGCATCCATTTATGTCTGTTTCTGTGATACAAACATAGACAACTGTTGGGTTAACCATATAAGCGGGAGCAGTCGTCGCTCCACCGATATCACCATTTGCATTGGCGAGAGCTGTAGCTGCATCCGTACCAGTATAATATGTAATTGTGCCACCAGCTCCAGTTCCTACAATAGTTCCAATAGTGGTTGGGCAAATGTTATCTGTTATAGTTAAGGTAGGATCAGCTACTTCAATTACAACAACATCATCAGAAACAGCACAAACTAACCCACTTGAATATGTGTAGGTATAAGTAACTGGATGCGTTCCCCCACCTGCAGTAGAAGGAGAAAATATGCCAGTACCATCTCCATTATCAGTAACTCCAGTACCACTTAAGATTCCTTGATCAGAAACGATTTCGTCTACAGTAATACTCAGCCCTGTCGTTGTTTCCATGTTGGGTGCTGCAGCACCTGGACAAGGATTTGCTGGATCATCTTCGAAGGGCTGAGTAACAACAACAGTTGCTCCTGCTCCATCTACTACTCCATAATTTCCATCCACAGTTCCACCAAAAGCTGCGCTACATGTCAATCCTTGCATTCCATCTCCCCATGAATCAAAAATTACGAAGTCATAGGTTGTGGCAATCACATCGCCAACAATATTTGTGCCTATCGGATTTGGGCCATTAAGCGGAATATTATTGATGGTTACAACGTCACATCCAGTACCTGTTGCCGGATCAGATGGTGATGCTCCACCATAAGGTATGGGCCCACCTATAACACTTGCTCCTGTTCCATCTAATAAATCCCATGTTGTCTCTCCACCAGAAAAATCATCTCCACAAATAGTAATAACTAAGCTTCCGAAAGGTGTTTCAGAATTACTAGGAATAGGGGTTGCCGATAAATTCGCGTCAGCATCATCAACACAAAACGGTCCAATATCTACGAGATTAGGTGCTGCATCAATTTCTACAGTATATGGAAATGTACATGTCGTAGCTCCAGATGTATATGTAACATCAATATTTAAAGTGGTTGCAGGATCGCCTTCAGCAACTTCATATGTTAAAACATCTGTTCCGGTCCCTCCAACTGTTGCAGTAGGATTAGCTCCTGAAGTAATAGCGATACTACCTCCACAAGTCGAATTTAGAGTATATGTACAGTTGGTACTGAGATCAAGAGACAAGACAGGTTCTGGAAGTACTGAAAAGTTATACTGAACGACTGGACATACCCCTGGCAAACCTGAGTCTTCGTCAGTAATAAAACTTCCATCACCATCAGTATCATCGTAGTCAACAGGGATTAAAAAGATAGAAAAATCAAGAGGAGTGCATTCAGTATTCACTACACTTCCAATATCGACTGAAGTGGAGCAAATAGTTCCTGATGTATACCCAAACTCATCACCAATTGTTGCACCTCCATTAGTCCCATTTGGGGTTACATTGGCAAGATCAGCACTAATGGTATTTGTCATATCAATAGGGTCAAATCCAGCCGGAGCGAGACCCAAACCACCTGAAACTGGATCAACATAGACCAATATTATATAATCGAATTGGTCATCGCCTGGAAAAGCCGTTGACACTGGATTAACACACCCTGGCCCAGGAGTGAAAACTATAGGATCTCCAGAACAAGGAGTAAGATTAACCATATAATCAGGATCAGCAGGGCAAACAGGCGGTGGACATTGAGGAATTGTGACATTAAAAGCTTCTTCACATGCAGGTGACTCATTTATATCTGTCACTACCCATGTTAATGTAGAAATAGTAGTAGGACCTGCAACAGTTGCCGCGGTAAAGCAAATATTTGTACCATCTGTAACCCCGCCAACTATGCTTTGTAACAATGTTCCACCTGGACCATTTAACAAATTATAATCTCCTGAACCACCAGTCACATCAAAACATACGGTAACCTCCGCATCATTACCGTTACAAACCGCAGTACTAGTAATATTACTTACGTTGCACACTAAGCATTGAGCAAGATTTGTAGGCGATTGTGTTGCAGCACAAGCAGCGGAACCGGAGGCAAATAATGAAGCTGCAGTCGCATTCATAACTGTTGCCTGACCTTCAGTAAAGATTGCCATACAGGCATCATCAGTGTAATCCATGAAGTTTGCCACTTGAATATTGCCACATCCATTTGTCTGACATCCTGAGCCTGCGCCTGGACATCCAAAGAAAGGATTATCATCACCTTGGGGAGTATCGGCTATACCATCACCATCACCACAACCGCCACCGCCGCCATTTTCCCAGGTATGCTCAAGACCTAAATAGTGCCCCATCTCATGAACAAGGGTTGCTCCCAATCCATACGTAGGATTTGTATCCAAACCACATCCTGAAGATGGTGTAGGACCTCCAAATGAAGCTGAAGACATACAGATACCATCACCATTAGCACTTCCTGGAAGAGGTGAAAAACCAAGTACACCCCCTCCACAATCTCCAACAAATATGTTGATCACTCCTGTCCAAGTCGGAGCGGAAATCCCAGAAGCTGAATATACCCCAAATGTTACTGGAGGATCAATTGCAGTAAGACCATCAGCATTTCCAGCTGGTGGAGTAGCAAGGCAAAAGTCTAGACAAGTTCCAGTGGAAATTACTGATGCTCCTCCGCCATCTTCATATGCTGCCGGACAATTAGCTATATCCGGGACAAGGTTTCCAGCAAGATTATTACCAGAAGTGTTGTCTCCAAATCCAATATTCAATGCATTGATTTGATCTTGAATTTCAGCCAGAAGGCATGCTTGATCTGCACAACTCAGGGCTGTACTTTCAAAGTGGAAAGCCAATGGAATGGAAATTGTGTTTGCACCACTACATGCAATCCGATTTTCAGGCTGTGCGTTTTCCCTTCTTTTAACAGCATCCTTGTAATTGGCTTTGTAGACAGGGTCAGTCAGCATTTTATGCTCGTGATATTCATTCGTCGCACATCTTATTACATCTTCTAGTTGGGCATTGCCAACAAAAGAGCAAAATGCAAACAAAAGAAGTAAGTAAAACTTCTTCATTCAGGTTGAGTTTTTACGTTTCGTGCATAGGAATACCTAAGCTCGAATAGGTTCTAAAAAGCTTTTTTGGGGTAATAATCTGGGTAAAGTAATCTCGTCTGGGATTCAAATCTACGTAAGTATGCTTATTTTTCGGTAATCTAATTAAATATATTTTTAAAAAACATATAAATAATATTCTATATGTAATAACTACCTCGTGTGTAGGCGTTACTAAGATTGTGATTTACAAATACTTAACTATGGATTGACATATTAATTACACTAAGTCAACTCACTGTCAACAATGAAAATTTTAATCTTAAAATAGCAAGCAGCACATAGTATAGCTATCAAGGTATTGTATATTAGAGTGCTACCCCAAAAGAGTACTTGATAACTTAAATCTGACCTTGAGGTGACTGACTACGCACTAACTTTAAAGACAATCGTCTTATCTATCCTTTGGTTATGTACCTTGGGTAACTTGACTCTCAATGCACAAGTCGTAATATTTTCTGATACTGGAACTTATACCAATGAGGGAACAAATTGTCAAACAATTACTTGCGCCAATATATGTGCTCCAAGTGATTTGCCAATGGTAACTAATTTTGGACCGATAGATGTCTCAGGATGTACTTCTTTCGAAATTACATTTGACTTCAGTAGTGATGAATGGGTAAACAGTGGAAATCTTGAAACCCCTTCTGAGTGTACAAGTGGAGGAGGTTGCGCTGGGGATATTAATAATCCAACTGCTGGTGGTTGTTGTAATTGCTGGGATTATCTTTATTTCCAATTCGATATTGACGGATCTGAAGAGTTTACCTTTCTCCTTGGGCAGGACGGTCAATCCACTGTTGGAGGCAATGTATCTGAGACTTTCTGTACCAATGATGGAATGAATGCAAGTATGCAGTTTACTACCCAGACTTGGGGTGATGGTGAGACGATTGAATTTTCTAACATTATGCTTATTTGCAATGAACCAGTGAATCTTATCACTGCACTACCAGGTGAAACATTGTGTCCAAACGAACAACTTGATCTTTCCATTCCTGGTGGATATGGTGGTGTCAATTGGCTAGATCCAAGTTTATCAAATATAGGTTCTGGAAATAGTACTTCCATCTTAACGCCCCAATCAGGAACATACACAGTGCAAGCAACAGATGGAAATGGGTGTGCTGTAGAAGATGATGTATTGATTACAGTCTTGACTCCACCGACTCTGGGATTTGTTGGTCCAATTGCGGCATGTAATTCTGATTTGCAAGACTATGATCTCACAACATTAAATAGTATGGTGGGAAGTGGTACGGTTGTTTGGTATGATGGTGACCCAAATGCAGGAGGAACACCGATCACTCCAGCTACCAATGTAGATTTAACAACTATTGGCCTTGACCTTTGGGTAGAATTAACAGATGGAACTCCCCCTTGTTCCAATTCTGCTCAAATCATTATTAATGACTTGGGTCAGCCTCCTGCTATCTATACTGGTGGGACTCTCTTTTGCGAAACCAATGACCTCATTCTTGAAGCAAATAATGGAGACAATACTTTGAGCTATGATTGGTTTCACCCAATGACTGGTACAACAAGCATGTCTAATCCATGGGTAATTACTAACATTACTAGTATGAATAGTGGGACTTACGAACTCACTGTGACAGATAATACTACTTCGTGTACAACTACGCTCACTCAAACTATTACAGTATTAGGTGCTCCCCTTATCAATGTAACCATGAATGGTATGTCTACTACAACTCTTGATGTCTGTGTAGGTGAAGATGTCACTATGATGGAGAATGGTGGCAATGGTGTCATGTGGGAATGGACTAATAGCGCAGGAACAGTGCTCAATAATACTGACACTTATATTATAACGAATGCTCAATTAAGTGACTCAGATGTGTATACAGTTGAAATTACAACAATAGATAATTGTACAAATACACTTGATGTCACTCTCAATGTGCTTCCTGGCCCTATCCTCAATAGTGCATCAATAGATGGGTGTAGTACAGAATTGGTGAGTTGGGATCTTGATACAGACACCAATCCAGATATCTACGGAGGTGGAGCTACTTTCACTTGGTACGATGCAGATCCTAGTCTTGGTGGAGCCAATATGATTACTCCAACTAATGCTGCAGATCTTTCAGGTTATGCAGGAGGATCAATATGGGTAGAGGTGACAGATCTTGCAACAATGTGTTCTAGTATTATTAGCGTGCCTGTAACCTCTACTCCTGGGCCGACAGGTTGTATCTCAGGAGATCTTGATGTTTGTGAAGATGGATGTGCCAATTTCACGTTTGATATCACTGGCGGCTCAGGAAATTATTCTGCTGATATTCAATTGAATTTCCTTGGCTTTCCGCTTGGACCATTCACTCTACCAGCTACAAGTGTAAATTCTTCATTTAAGATATGTTTCGATCCCGATATTACCACTCCCGTGATAAATGGAACTGATGTAATCCTTCCAGTTTGCGACCCTCTTGGTATTTTTTGCTTATCTGAGGGAGACATGATTTCGTTAGAATTACTGAGTATTTCTGATAATAATGGCTGTCCTGGCATAGTAATGCCATCACCTTGTATTCAGACAATTACATTTCATGAAAACCCAGATGCAAATCCATTTACTTTAAGTGGTTGCGGTGTAGATTTTCAAAATTATAACTTGGACGGCAATCATGCTTCTGATGTCAATAACATGGTCGGACCTGATGATATAAGTTGGTGGGATAGTCAACCCTCCTTAGGTGGTGCAACTGAATATAATGGCTCAGATGCCGATCTGAGTACTGCAACATCGCTTTGGGCTCAGGTTACAGATCCGATTACTGGATGTATTAGTGAGGTCGAAATCCCACTTGTATTCACCACTGCTCCAACAGTTACAGTAGCTGGAGGAGCGACATTATGTATCGGGGAATGTACAGATAATACCGAGAGTTTTACATTTACAATCACTGGTGGAGTTGGGCCTTTTGATGTCTATTTTACTGTTACAGCAGCTGATGGTACTTCGACCAATTTTTACTATAACAATATCTCAGGAGGTTCTGGGACTTTCATTGTTTGTATTGATGATATCAATAACCCTTTTGAGATTTGTAATCCAGTGGATGGGTGTCCTACTCCTGTCATTACATTTGATAGCGAACCAGTTGGTAATAACAGAATATTCATCACATCAGTTATAGATGATGGTTCTGATGGTGTATTAGGTAATGGGCCCCCAGCAGGAGGAGCTGGTTGTAATGGCTTGATAGGAAATCCAAATTTCGCTAACTATTTAGTTGCGCCAGATCCTGATTTGACGATGATTCCGGATTTAGAATTATGTGCGTTTGGCGGCAGTGCAACAGTTGACCTGACCCAGTATGAAGCCCAAATTAATCAAACAGGTCTAACCTATTCTTTTACATGGTTTGACAATTGTAATTCTTTAATTTCTAATCCATCGTCCTTTTTTGTAAATGGAAGTGCATTTGTTTGCTATGAAGTAGAGACTCAAGATGGCTGTATTGGAGATGGCAGCTTTGATATTACAATAGAAGAAGAAACAAACTATGATAATATAAATACAGTTACATTATGCCTCGCAGACGGTGATGGTTACACATTACCAGCTATTATGGGTAGTGCTGTTTCTGCTAATACTGCCTATTATACAGCAAGCGGAGGTGGAGGGACTATGTATGTTCCTGGAGATCAGATATTTGCCACAACTACTCTATATGTATTCGACCCTAACAGTCCTAACTGTAGTGATGAAGTGTTTTTCGATGTAATCATCTCTAACATCCCAGAATTTATAGAACCGATAGATGGTCAAACGTATTCTGCCTGCAATAGCTTTACTTTGCCGATTATAGTTGCAGATTTTGTTGAACCAGGGGCTAATGTTGGATACTTTGAAGGAAGTGGCGGTACTGGTTTAATGTATAGTGCTGGTACAGCTATAACTACCAGTACTCAACTGTATGTCTTTATAGATAACGGCATTCCAGGGTGTGAAACTGAAATATTAATAGATATTACGATTACTGATGAAATTACTTTCGGTCAACCTGCAATTGATCCTGATAATTGCGGATGTGTAACTCTTCCTCCGATAACCAATGGTACTACTACAGTCATGTATTATACAATGCCAAATGGTTTGGGGACTAGTTATTCTGTTGGCGATCAGATTTGTGATATAGGTCAGTTAACCTTATATGTGTATGATGCTGTAAGTGATCAATCATGTATTACTACTCCTCTACCCGAAGTTACCTTTACAATTAATCCTGGAATTACTCTAGACACTTATACGGATGTTGTGGCCTGTGAAGACTATGAACTACCTGCTATCACTGGAACAAATATTACTAATCCAGTATTCAACACGCAATTAGATGGTTCTGGAACTACGTACATGCCTGGTGACCTTATCACTACGTCAACAACTTTGTATGCGATAGATCAAATAGGTACATGTGATCCTGTCAATACAAGCTTAAACATTACAATCGAAACACCACCTCTTGCAGGCACGAACTCAAATTACATCTTTTGTCAAGGCTACTCAGATATTGTAGATATTACTAGCCCAGCTCTTACGGGGGATCTTTGTGGCAATTGGTCTACAGGCTCTGCGATTGATATTTCAGATCCATTGGCTTTAGATCTGAGTAATTTGAGCATTGGTACCTATACACTGGAATACGAATGTTTGTCTGTTGCTTGTCCACCAGTCTTGACGACTGTAATGATAGATATAGTCGAAGCTCCTTTTATTGATGGCAGTGATGAACCAGCAATACTTTGTCAAAGCTCAGATACACCCTTTGATTTATTTATGTTGCTGAATGACTATAGCCAGTCAAATGTAATTGGCGAATGGTCTCAAGTTACTGTGGCTGTTCCGAGTCTCGGCATGGGACAAAGCAGTATTATTCCATCAGACTATAATCCAGGAACATACGAATTTGCTTATACATTAACTACAGGAAGCTTTAGCATTTGTGAACCATTGTCAGATACTGTTACTGTCCAGATTTTAGCAGAAATTGATGCTGGTCCTGATGTTGAAGGTATTGGTGCCTGTAGCGGCGACATTGTAGACCTTTCACAATTTGTGGGAGCAGGAGGCACCTTTGCTGATGATGATATGACAGGAAATCTCATCGGTAGTGATTTTAGTACTTCTGGACTGAATGATGGTCTGTATACATTTACTTACTCTATACCTGGAGTTGGTGCATGTCCTGGAGATGAAGCCTTGCTAACTGTGGATCTTACAAGTAATCTTTCTGCAGGAATTGATACTACAACTAATTATTGTTCAGGTGCACAGATTTCACTTTTTGAAGCGCTTTCGAGTGATGCCAACTCTGGTGGAAACTTTTTAGATGCTTCAGGTAATCCTGTAGATCCGAGCAATTTTGTGGTCAGTGGACCTTCTACATTTACCTATGAAGTCGGAGGAGTGGGTTCATGTGCCTTAGAGACTGCAGAAGTAATGATAGATGCCCTACCTATACCAGCTCTCTCAGGCATGCCTATGCAAACAGAACTTTGTGACCTTGCATGTACAGATTTTATGATTAATGCTTCTAATGGCAATCAATTTTACTACACATTTGAAGTAACAGGACCTACTGGAATTCCAATTACTGTTTTCAATATATCGAGTGGTAATGGACCAAACATTCTTTTCCAAATCTGTAACTCAACAGATCCTACAAGCTACGCTAATGGAGTACTCAACTTGAATCAGAATGATGAGACTAGTTATCAATTGATTATCAATCAGTTTTCGAATGACGAATGTCCAGGCCAAATTGGACAAACTTGGAATTTTGACTTATTCGGAAATACATCAAGGACAATTGCAGGTGCATATTGTCCAGAAGATAATTTTAGCATTACGATTGAAGGGCAAACATTTGACATAACGAATCAAGATGGTATGATCACGAAGCCAAATCCTAATGGGAGTTGTGATAGTACAATCATAGTTGATCTTTTCTTCTTTGAACCGGGCGAATATGTACTCAACACTTCAACGTGTGAAGGACAAGCAGTGCTAGTTGGGGATGAAATGATAGCCGATGACGATTTGGATGGTACTGAGAGTGGTATGGTCATCCTCGAGAATGCTTCACAATTTGGTTGTGATAGCACAATTAATTATACCATTGCATATACAGATGCTGCCTTAGGAATACCTATAACTGATAGCTATTGTGAGGGAGAAGTCATCACTATTAATGGTAAAGACTATGATTTTATGAATCCTGCGGGTATGGATACCATACCTAATGGTAGTGTCGGTGGCTGCGACAGTATTAATACAATTAACCTCACCTTCCTTTCCAACCCTACATTCGGACTTTCATCTGAAATTTGTTTGGGTGACACCCTATTTGTTGGTCAAGAAGCATTCTACGAAGGCAATGAGAATGGAGATGTCATTCTTGAAAATGCTGCAGCAAACGGGTGTGACAGTACAGTGAATGTTAGCATAACATTTAGTCTTACTCCTGAAAGGACACAATTCTTTTCTATTTGCCAAGGTGAATCCATCATTATCTATGATCAAGTATTTGACGAAAATACTTTAACAGGACAAGCCATTGTAGAATCAACTAATGGTGAGTGTGATTCACTTATCAGAATAGAAGGTACGTTGCTACTTTCAGGGACAAATTTGATATCCCAACCGCTTTGTGAATCTGATGAATTACAAGTGGGCGGTGATATTTATGATGTTAATACTCCTAGTGGGGAAACGACACTCATTGGCGCTGCAGCAAATGGGTGTGATAGTCTTGTCACAGTTGATTTAGATATACTCTTCAATTCTTCCGGAATGTATCTCGATACTTTGTGCGGGAATGATGAAGTAATAATTAATGGGACACCTTACTCCATGAGCAACCCTAACGGACAAGAATTACTTGAAGGTGCAAGTAGTAATGGATGTGATAGTCTTGTCACCATTGAAATCGTTTCAGATTTTGATTTTGATTACTCGCTTATTACACCATGTCCAGGTGATGATTTTGGTAATATTATCATTGAGAATATTATTGGAGGTTCAGAAGAATATACATTAGCCTTTAATGGTCAAAGCGTAGCATTCCTAGAAAATGACCTTCCATTCACTATCCAATACCCTACCGGGCAACCTATTGAGTTATCATTAACAGATCAAATAACTGGATGTGAAGCTATTGTGGCAAATGGTCCTGCAATAACTGTAGGCAATACAGTTGCCGCAGACATAACTGCAGTAGACTTGGGATCCAATGAGTATCAACTGACCGTTGCTACTGATGTTGACCCCATCAATGCCTATGGTTGGAGTATCGAAAATGGCGACTTAAGTTGTATAGATTGTCCTAATCCAATAGCTTCTTTGAGCGCAGAAAGTGCTGTCTTCTTAGAAATATCATATGGAGATGGATGTCTACTTTTAGATACTCTCCTACTGAGTTTTGATGTGCAGGACATCATTTTTGTTCCTAACATTTTTAACCCATCAGGGAATGATGCTGACTTATCTAAGTTTTTCGTCCAGTCGACAAATCCAAATGACATTGTATTGAAAATGTCAATTTATGATCGTTGGGGGAATCTTGTATTCCAAGAAAGTGAAACACCAGTGAATGATCCTACTTATGGTTGGGATGGTACAATGAATGGCGAAGAAGTACAGCTTGGAGTGTATGTCTATGTCGTTGAAATCCTAGGTAGCGATGGAGATATGAGTGTTGAGGCAGGTGACTTGACCTTAGTGAGGTAAAGGATTTAATTAGACTAAAGCAAAGGTGTTGACTAATTGCTCTTGGAGGCAATTGAGGATCTTAATATCCTTGATGAAATTCTTGTCATTTTCATCAATAAATTGTCTAATATTCTTTGAGCCAACTGCTAATCTAAGAAAGGCTTTATTGCCAGCAAATTTCACAGGTTGCCCAATAAAAATGTGCTTCGTCCCAATTGAATCAGTGTAATCTTGCGTGACAAAGTCATAATGAAACTGCTTGAGCTCATCAATGTCAAGGTAGCGCTCATTTATCTTAACTCTGAAAGGAATAATCGTCTTATTAGTTTTTCCTTGACCTGGCATTAATTCTAGATGTTCTGACCGATCTATGAAATCAACCATTTTGCGATGCCAGTTGATGATAGCTTTCTTAGCTTGATATTGATTTAAATCATCAAATCTAGCCATTTCATCTATAGCGCATGCCCATCTAGCGTGGGTTGACAAATTAAAGGTAGGATTCCAATCAACCTTATCATGAAGTTTGTTTGGCAGGTCAAATTTTGAAAAGACTGTTTTATAGCCATCGACAATGCTCCAATCAGCATGCTCTAACTTGGCAAAGAGATTTCTAGGAACAAGTATTCCACCACAAAACGGTGGAGATTGATAAAATTTGGAGCCTGTAACCATCACTGTCGCATTCTTTCTCAACAGTCGATTAATTACTTCTTTATCATGTCTAAATTGGCAAAGGTCAACATTCCAAAGTACTTTGTCTGCATACGGTTTATCAAGAACAGACAAGTTATCTTCAACACCAGATTTACTACAATATGCAAGATTAATAATGATAACATTATCATCACCATAACTCTCTACTAATGCATCCAAGTCTGCAACTGAGCTCATTATCTCACCCTCTTCGCTTCTCACCTCAATGTTGTGGACTTTGATTTTGCTCTTATTAATTACTTTGCCTCCTTTTTCTAGTGGTTCTCCAAATTGGTTCTCAGCCCCATGATGTCTCCCTTCTGCTGAGATACTTGTACCGCCTCCTACTTCATCACTGCAGGTCACAATGTTCAAGATTGGCTTATCTGGGTATAATATCTTAGCAAATAAGATGGGGTAATAACTGAGATCAGTACCAGAAGGAGCATAGAAAATCTCGAAATCCACACTACCATTAACAGCAAAAAGCGCCTTAATCTTATTAGTCCTATTATCAATTAGGTGCTTTTCAGATATACAATTATCGTAATTATGGATTGCTTTAGAAATCGACTCAAGATTATCATCAGTGGCAGTATTACTCGTACAAGAACCACGATTTGTAAGGTCTGGGCTATTCAATGAGATACCATACTTAAGAAACCCATCTTTGTTGGGAAAAATCCTTTCGTTACAGCCAGAACGCAGTATTTCTTCTATTCGATTAGTCATCCCTCTGAGGCGCTATACATTGAAAATATCAAAAATAGCTTTGTTTGATCGATTTTGAGTCATTGATTCAGCCTATAAATATAATAAAAGATTTAAAACATGAGTCCTTGTTTATCCTGCCTAATATTGAATAGCTTGGACTGTTTTTACAAAAGAAATGACATTTTCCAGCGGTGTATCTGGATAGACACCATGTCCCAGATTTACAATATGGTTCCTGCCTGCTTCCCCAACAAGTTTTTGGACATTTGAAGCAATAGTCTCAGGGCTTCCGTACAAGGTGCAAGGATCTAGATTGCCCTGCAATACTTTGTGATCTCCGATTGCTTGTCTTACATGCTGCATGGACAAGGTCCAATCTATTCCTAAGGCTGTACTCCCACAATAATTAAGATCAGATAAAGAAAAATACGCTCCTTTTGCAAACAAAATTGTTGGTACTTCATCATTCAACTCTTTGAGTATTTTCAACAAATAAGGAATACAAAATTCTTTATATAACTCCTTGTTCAAAACTCCTGCCCAACTATCAAAAATTTGAACGACATGTACTCCAGCCTTGATTTTGAGTTTAAGATAAGCTGCTATAGTCGTGCTTAGTTTGTCAAGCAATTTATGAGCAAGCTGAGGTTGACGATATAGCATTGCTTTTGCCTTGCTAAATGTCTTGCTGCCACTACCTTCTATCATATAGCACATGAGAGTCCAAGGAGCTCCTGAAAAACCAATGAGAGGCACTCTTTTCTCTAATCGTGCATTCGTTTGTTCTATAGCTTGGAAAACATAATCCAATTTCTCTGCAGCCTCTGCTCCACTTAATAAATTATCAATATCAGACTCTGATTTAATTGTTTTGGGGAAAACAGGTCCTTTCTTCTCAATTAATTCATAATCAAGCCCCATACATTCAGGAATCACGAGTATGTCAGAAAAGAGAATAGCTGCATCGACCCCAAGTCTATCCACAGGTTGCACTGTAACTAGAGATGCAAGCTCTGGATTCTGAACAAGGGCCTTAAAACCAGAAAGACTACCTCTGACTTCTCTATACTCTGGCAGGATTCTCCCTGCTTGACGCATTAACCAGACAGGTGGTCTTGGTACTTCCTTGTGATTGAGGACATCCAGCAATATGGTATTTTCAAGCATAGATATAAATTAGAGAACGAATATAATCCTAATTCACATTATCTCTTGAGTTGCTATCTTTGAAGATATCTAAAATGACTATGGCAGATTTAATTCTTGATACTCAGGCAATAGATGCAAAAATCAAACGGTTAGCCTATGAAATATTTGAGCATAATTATCAAGAAAAAGAGCTATACCTATTAGGTCTTAACACCAAGGGAAATATCCTTGCTGATTTGATCTTTGATGAGCTCAAGAAAATCTGTTCGATAGACTGTAGAAGAGCAAAGGTTATCATGAATCCTGCAAAACCATTAGAAGAGATTCAAATTGATACTGAACCTTCTGAACTCAAAAACAAGGTCCTGATTCTGATTGACGATGTAGCTAATACTGGCAGAAGTCTCTTTTATGCTTGCAGGCCACTCATGGAGGTATTACCAAAGAAAATCGAATTTGCTGTCTTAGTCGATAGAAAACATAAGCAATTTCCTGTTAGGGTCGATTATGTTGGACTTGCCCTAGCTACCACACTCAAAGAGCACATATTAGTCAAGTTTGGCAAAAACAAAAAGGAAGCATTCTTTAATTAGAACTCTTGGATAATTCGGTTGTGAATTTCTTCAATTGACTGAGCGCCATCAATCTGTATCACTTTTTGCTCTGGCAGGCTTTCAAAAGCTTTAATATAATTGGTTCGAATTCTTGATAGCAGCTCTGTTTTTTCAAACAATTCAGTTGTATTTGAGCGTTTACTTATCCTATCAATACTTGCATGAGGGTCTACGTCAAGATATATTGTAATACCAGGCTGCAATACCTGCATAACTTCTGTATGAATTGCTATGAGGAACTCCAGCGGCAAGTCTAAACTGTGGTAAGCAAATGAAGACCAGTAGTATCTATCACATAATACTATGTAACCTTGATCTAAGTATTGAAGCATTCCGTTTTCTCCAAGAATATGATCATATCGATCTGCTAAGAAGAGTGCTGCTAATGCCTCGTGAGGCAGGGTTATTTCTTTTTGAAGAACCTTTCTTATCGATTGCCCAACAAATCTGTTTGTAGGTTGGCGCGTTAAATGTACTTTCTTGCCTTGGCTCTCTAGCTTCTTTGCGAGCAATTTGGCTTGAGTACTCTTACCCGAACCATCTATACCTTCAAAAACAATAAAATTTGGGTGCTTTGCCATCCTATGACCCAACGTATAACACTTCTTTGACTGCTTTGATTACTTTAGATGGGTTTGGCAGATACTCTTCTACTAGTGTTGGAGCATAACCTAAAGAAGTGTCTGCTGCATTGACTCTTGTTACAGGAGCATCTAGATAATCAAATGCGTACTTCTGCATTTCGTATGCAATCTCAGCTGAGACTCCAGCGAAAGGCCAAGACTCATCAATGACAACCATTCTATTGGTCTTCTTCAATGATGTCACCAATGTTTCATGATCTAGTGGTCTGATTGTTCGAAGATCAATAACCTCAGCAGAAATGCCTTCTTTTTCCAATTCGATTGCGGCCTTTTTAGTGACTTCAATCATTTTATTGAAAGAGACTAGAGTTACATCTGTTCCTTCTTTCCTAATTGCTGCTTTACCAATAGGTACTAAGTATTCTCCTTCTGGAACTTCACCCTTCAATCCGTACAGCGCTTCTGATTCCATCATACAAATTGGGTCATCATCTCTAATTGCAGACTTTAGAAGTCCTTTGGCGTCAGCTGGATCAATACAAGAAATTACTTTAAGACCAGGACAATTTGCCAACCAACTCTCGAAGGTCTGACTATGTTGTTGTGCTAACTGACCCGCGGAGCCTGATGGTCCTCTAAAGACGATTGGGCACTTGTATTGCCCTGCACTCTGAGATAATGTCTTTGCTGCATTATTAACAATCTGATCAAATGCTAGGACTGCAAAGTTCCATGTCATGAATTCAACTACAGGTCTCAAACCATTCATTGCTGCTCCTACTCCAATTCCTGCAAAGCCTAATTCAGCAATAGGTGTATCAATGACACGCTTTGCACCAAACTCATCTAACATCCCTTTACTCACCTTGTAAGCTCCGTTATAGAGAGCAACTTCCTCCCCCATAAGAAAGACATCTTCGTCTCTTCTCATCTCTTCTTGTAATGCTTCTCTTAGTGCTTCTCTTAAATTTATTATTCTTGACATAAAACCACTTTTCTAATTGGGTGCAAATATAGCCACTGATTCAGACATTATCACTCACCTAGCTGTTCGGCAAGTGTTTCCCATTCGGACAATTTTGTTTCTAGCTCAGACTTGAATTTGGTTAAAGCTTTCATTTTCTCAGTTCCTTCAGGGCTTTTAAAGAATTCAGGATCAATCATTTCCTGTTCAATAGCATCAATCTTTTTCTCTAATTTATCAATATCTCGTTCAGCATAATTTAATGCTCTATTCAATTTTTTTCGTTCTTCAAAAGAGAGCTTTGTTTCTGTTACAGTTTTTTGTTCCTGGTTCTTTGTCACAGCATAATCACGGAGGTTATCATGATTTCGCTTCTTTAAGACATATTCAATATCTCCGAGATGCTCAACAATCTGCTTATCCACAAATTCATATGTTTTCTCGGTCAAGCCTTTGAGAAAAGCTCTATCGTGTGAGACAATAACCAGGGTGCCTTCATATTTTCTCACGGCATCTTTGAGGATTGACTTTGAAACAACATCAAGGTGATTGGTCGGCTCATCAAGAATCAGCAAATTTGAAGGTTGCATAATCATACATGCCAACGCAACACGGGCTTTTTCTCCCCCACTTAATACTGACACTTTCTTTTCAACATCTTCACCAGAAAACATGAAAGCACCAAGAATTGATCTTAATTCAGTATTTGTATAATGTGCGCCATGATACTCAGCCGTCTCAAGTATGGTTCTTGATCGCTCTAGACTGTCCGACTGATCTTGCAGATAGATACTTAAGTTCACATTGTGACCAATATCACTTTGACCGCCAGTGGCAGGAGTCATACCTGCAATTATCTTTGAAAGTGTCGTTTTCCCTTGACCATTCTGACCAATAAAGGCTACTTTTTCTCCTCTTTCTATTTGGATATCAACTTTATCCAGTACAGTTAATTCATCATACTTCTTTATGAGATCTGTTGCTTTGTACACAATTTTGCCTTCTCTCCCAGCATAAGGGAATGACAGACGCATAGCAGAAGTATCTTCTTCAACTAATTCGATTCTCTCCATTTTTGCTAATTGCTTTTCCATGGATTGAGCCATTTTAGTCTTCGTTGCTTTGGCCTTAAATCTTGTGATTGTGCGTTCCCTTTCTTTTATGAGACGTTGTTGATTCTGATATTCTGAAGTCCGTATTGCTTTTCTATTTGCCTTTTCTATTTGATATTTATCATATGTCATCTTATAGTCTTGAATATTTCCAAGTTCGATTTCGATGATTCGATTAGTTGTATTCGCCAGAAAAGTCTCATCATGGCTAATCAGAATAGTACAAGCTGGATATGATTTAATATAGTCTTCAAACCAAATGATTGCTTCGATATCTAGGTGGTTAGTCGGCTCATCAAGCAGCAGAATATCTGGCTTAGATAATAACAGTTTGGCCAGTTCCACTCGCATAACCCAGCCTCCACTTAAAGTATTTAATGGCTGATCTAATTGAATATCCTTAAATCCGAGTCCTTTGAGTACTCTTGCCGCTTCAGCTTCGGGATTATTTACATCAAAATTAGAAAGCCTTAAATTGAGTTTATCAAGCTCCTCAAGCACTTGTGTCATTTCTTCTTCAGTAAGCTCTTCACCAAGTCTATCTTCTAAGCTTTCGGCTTTTGCCTTCAAGTCATAATATTCTGAAAATGCTTTGCAGACTTCCTTGAGAATTGGTGTTTGTTGGTCTTCAGGAAGAAACTGTTTGAGAAATCCGATTTGCGTGTTCTTTGGTAACTGTACTTGCCCACTATCTGGGAATATATCTTGTGCTATGATCTTAAGCAAAGTAGTCTTACCTGCTCCATTTCTTCCAACAAGCCCAATACGATCTTTATGCTGAAACATAAAGCTGACATCTCTCAACAAATGCCTATCGCCATACTTTAATGCTATGTTCTGTAAGTAAAACATCTAGTTATAACTTGCTGAATCCGGTATTTCTGAGATGACTTCGAAGTTGTCACCGAGAGGCTTAAGAACTTCCTTCCAAAGTGTTTCAAAATTCCCAGCAAGTATATGCTCAGCACTAGTTTCAGAAACAATCCATGAACCTGACTTTAATTCATCGTCTAATTGGCCTGGGGACCACCCAGAATAACCTATAAAGAATAGAATGTTATCTGCAAGTACTGCCCCTTCTCCTATCAAGGTTTGCAATTCTTCAAAATTACCACTCCAAGATAAATCATCGAATACGCTCTGACTTTCGGAGAGGAGTTCACCAACATTATGGATATAATGAATGGTATCATTCCCGACAGGTCCACCATATCCAATCCTAGCTTTGAAATTTGGAAATGCTTCGAAAAGGGATTGAATTTCTAGTTGTACTGGCTTATTCAGAATAAACCCAACAGTACCTTCTTCATCATGTTCTGTAATTAAAATGACAGAACGCTTAAAGGTGTCATCTATCATAAATGGTTGAGATATGAGTAGCTTCCCTTTCATGACTAGAGTTGTGTTGCTTCAATACTTCTATCTACCCTTCTTATGAAACCAGATAAGACCTTGCCACCAGACTCTATATGAGAAGACAAACCATCCGCTACCATGTTCTGCATAATTTGTGTCCATTTGACTGGTGAAGTAAGTTGTGCAATCAAATTTGATTTGATGACTTCAACATCTACATGAGGCAATCCATCGACATTTTGATAAATGGGAGTCTTCGGCGTATTAAACTGGGTATTTTGAATTACCTCAGAAAGCATTGCTTCTGCTGAACGCATTAAAGGCGAATGAAAGGCTCCTCCAACATTCAGGACTAAAGCTCTTCTTGCTCCAGCTTCTGAACATTTAGCCACAGCTTGTTCAATGCCTTGGGTACTACCACTAACAACCAACTGACCTGGGCAATTATAATTAGCCGCAACTACAACTGCCTCAATCTGAGAACAAATTTCTTCAACTTGCTTATCTTCCAAACCTAGAATAGCAGCCATAGTGCCTTCGGACTCAAGACAGGCTTGTTGCATAGCCTTTGACCTTAGTGAAACAAGTGACAAAGCATCTTCAAACTCTAGTGTACCATTAGCTACCAAAGCTGAAAATTCACCAAGCGAATGTCCAGCAACTGCATCTGGCGAAATATCTGATTGCAAAAACTTGGCTACAGAATAAAGAAATACTGCTGGTTGAGTGACATCTGTTCTTTTCAGGTCTTCCTCACTACCTTCAAACATTATCTTACTCAATTCAAAACCGAGAATATCATCTGCTTTGTGATAGAGTGATTGTATTGCAGGAGAAGATTCGTAATCTTCTTTACCCATACCTACAAATTGTGAACCTTGACCAGGAAATACTACTGCCTTCATATGATTGGTTTATGACGGCTGCAAAGATAGTAAAAGGATAAAATCCTCTGCTATTTCAATTCAGATCCAATTAAAGAAAGAAACTCTGATCTCGTCTGCACTTTCTCAAATTCTCCTGTAAAGGCAGATGTGGTAGTCAGTGAGTTTTGTTTTTGGACTCCTCGCATCATCATACACATGTGTGCTGCTTCAATAACAACAGCAACTCCAAGGGGCTTTAGTGTATTCTGAATGCATTCTAGAATCTCTTGAGTAAGTCTTTCTTGGACTTGTAGTCTTCGAGCGAATACATCAACAACTCTAGGAAGCTTGCTCAAACCAACAACATAACCATTAGGAATATAAGCGATATGTGCCTTTCCATAGAAAGGTAAAATATGATGTTCGCAAAGCGAATATAATTCGATATTCTTCACCAAAACCATATTACTGTAATCCTCTTTAAATAGAGCAGATTTTAAAATTTGTTCTGGATCTTCTTGATATCCTTTGGTCAAATATTGGATTGCCTTTGATGCTCGCTCCGGAGTTTTCAAAAGACCTTCTCTTGAAACATCCTCTCCGATCTCAGTTATTATCTGAGCGTAATTGGATTTTACCTTTTCAGTTGTTTGTTCTGTATACTTGTGAGATTCAGAAAATGTCATAGTGAATTGTCTTTTGAACAGATAGTTAAATACAATTTGTATTCCAAGAGTTCACAAAAAGTGGAGTTAATTGCGTTTTCGATGCATTTATCCACGATTACACGCCTTTAATCTAATCTGAACTTTATCTCAAACAGAATACCATACATTTGAAGAATGAACACGACACTCCAAAAGCAAGTCTATCGATTTTACCAATCGAATGTCTTCTATCACATCTTGTTTTGGTGTTTTATGTTGGTTTTTTTGGTGGTTCTGAATAGATCTGATGACTCTTTGCTACTCATCTTAGCAAAGAATTTCTTCAATATTCTCTTCTTTATATCTATTGCCTACGTGAATATTCTCTATCTGATCCCAGAGATTCTTTCAAAGAATAAGACAATCTTATATGTTGTGTCATTAGTAGGTATTGCTGTCATGATGACACCAATCAAGATTGCAATTTTCTATCTCATACACAGTAATGATGCACTAAGCCAAGTCTATTATGTGGATAATTATCATTTACCATTCTTGGAGTTAATTCTTGTCGGTGTGGCTTCAGCAATTTATAAGCTTTTTACAGATATTATTTTTCATCAAAATAAAACTAGAGAACTCGAAAAACAGAATCTGACTTCCGAGCTTAAATTCTTGAAGTCACAAATAGATCCACATTTCTTTTTCAATACATTGAATAGTCTCTATGCCCTGTCTCTTAAAAAATCAGATGAAGCCCCAGAGACAGTTTTGAAGTTGTCTAATATGATGCGGTATATGCTCTATGAATGTAATGATAGAACAGTGCCTTTGCAAAAGGAGATAGACTACATTAAGAACTATATAGACCTTGAGTCAATTAGATTTGGCGATCACTTTGATGTCAATCTTGAAATTGAAGGAGAAGCGTTGAATAAAGAAATCATGCCTCTAATCTTCTCTCCATTTATTGAAAACAGCTTCAAGCACGGGATGCAGTCTGAAAGTGAGAATACTTTTGTTGACATTAGCCTTAAGATCAAAGATGACCATTTGTTTTTCAATATTACCAACAGCAAAAATGCAAACCAATCTCAAAAAGATGTCGGTGGAATTGGTCTTGAAAATGTGAAGAGAAGACTCAATCTTGTCTATCCTGAAAAGCACATGCTGAAAATCAAAAATCAGCTTGAAACTTATAGCGTTGAACTTTACTTAAAACTTATAAACACTTATCATGTCGTATAAAGTAATTATAGTAGATGATGAACCTCTTGCTAGAGAGATCTTGGAAAGCCATTTAGAATCATTAGATCAGTTTGAACTCGTGGCCTCGTGTCAAAATGCCATAGAAGCAAATGCTATTCTACAGCAGGAATCGATTGACCTCATGTTTCTTGATATCCAGATGCCTAAAATGACTGGAATGGAATTCTTAAGATCCTTGAAAAATCCTCCTGAAGTAATCATGACAACTGCCTATAGCGAGTATGCTGTTGAAGGATTCGAACTGAATGTCATAGACTATTTGCTCAAGCCTATTAGTTTAGAGAGGTTGATGCAGGCAACGAATAAGTTTCTTGAAAGAAATTCTGGCACAAAACAAATGTCTGAAGATGATGAATTCTTCTTTGTAAAGGCAGATAAGAAGATGGTCAAAATTCACTTTAATGACATACTGTATATTGAAGGTTTGAAAGACTATGTTATCATTAAGAAAGATGACTCTAGAATCATCACTTTGCAGACTATGAAGAGTTTAGAATCGAAGCTACCTGACACCATATTCATGCGTATTCATCGATCATACATCGTGAATATCAACAAGATTAGAGCAATCTTCGGAAGTATGGTAGAGATATTAGAAGGGGGTAAACCCAAAAACATCCCAGTCGGCAAGAATTATAAGGATTTGTTACACGAATTGATAGATGCTAATAAGCTATAGAGAAATATAGTCAACTATCGAAATACCATAACCTTCAAGTGCCACTCTTTTCTTCGGGTTACTAGTAATTAATTTAATTTGAGATACACCTAAACTTCTCAAAATTTGTGCACCTAATCCAAAGTCTCTTTGTATGGTAGATTGAATAGGGTCATTGGTCTTATCAGTATCAATTTGCTTCAATTTCTTTAAGATAGAATTGCCGCTTTCTCCTTGTTGCATTAATACAACAACTCCTTTCCCTTCAGCTTGAATGGTCTTCAATGCCTTGGCAATATTTTGCGCATAATTCTCGAATATAAAGCCCAATGCGCCTCCTGTTTCTGCAACAGAATGTACCCTGACTAGACATGGGTCATCAGATTTCAATTCTCCTAGATACAGTGCGAGATGTACATCTTCAGATTGCTTATCAGCAAATGCTTTTACTTCGAAGGTTCCATACTGAGTATTTAACTTGCTATGATATACTTCTTGAACAAGGGTCTCAGTATTCAATCTATACTCTATAAGATCCTTGATATTGATGAGCTTAAGATTATGCTTCTTAGCTATGACTTCTAAGTCTGGAAGCCTTGCCATTGAACCATCTTCTTTCAATATTTCTACTAGAACACCAGCAGGATAATGGCCAGCTAATCTCGCTAAATCAACTGCAGCTTCTGTATGACCTGTCCTTCGTAGGACACCACCTTCTTTTGCAATAAGTGGAAAAATATGCCCTGGTCGTGCGAAATCATTTGATTGAGTATCTTGATCTACAATTGCTTGAATTCCTGTAGACCTGTCATACGCTGAAATACCAGTAGTACAACCTTTCTTAAGGTAGTCAATCGATACTGTAAATGCTGTCTCATGGAGTGCTGTATTATCATCTACCATTCTTGATAGATTCAATTCTTTTGCTCTCTGCTCTAACAATGGAGTGCAGATAAGACCACGTCCATGGGTAGCCATGAAGTTGATCTTTTCTGGAGTAATCTTTTCTGCAGAACAGATAAAGTCTCCTTCATTTTCTCTGTCTTCATCATCGACAACTATAATGATTTCGCCTTCTTGAATTGCTTGAATAGCTTCTTTAATCGTATTAAACTTTGATTGCTGGCTCATTCCAGGTTTTGAATGACTTTGATGAGTTGTTGAGTCTGAGTTTCCCAATTGAACTTTTGACATATCTTTTGTTTAGCTTGCGATACCATCAAAGGTACGTCTATTTGACCTTCGATTACATGATGAATGTAATTAATATAATCATTAACAGAGTCCGCGATGAGTAGTTCACTTTGATGCTTGAAATTAAATGGTGCAGCAACTTCTGAGGATACAATACAAGGTATTTCACAAAGAATAGCTTCCATAACTTTATTCTGTTGACCGATCCCATGAAATATTGGAGCTACAAAGACTCTACCGCTGCAATAAGCAGCGTTAATATCATCTACATAACCACTTATTTTCACAGATTGACTAGCCAAGTCAAGTATTTGTTTGCTCGGTCTTGCTCCTACAATATTTAGGGTAAGTGAACGAGAAAACTTTGTATTGTAAGCTGGTAACACCTTATTGACTAAATATTCCGCTGCATCTATATTTGGTTGATATCCCATGTTACCAACAAAAACAATATCATGCTCACTGTCTATAGCTCTATTAGTAAAGGCACTTAACTCCACCCCATTTGGCACGACATGAATCGTTTGCTTTTGTAAGTGTGGCACTCTTAATTTGTCTTGAGCAGATATGATACAAAGCGCGTTATACTTTGTAGCATACCGTTTTTCAAATTTTATTAGACTTTTATTCTCTCTGCTATACACCCAGCGTAATAGTCTACCGGAATGCATACTCCGCACAGCCATTCCGTACGAAAATGCGTCCATTAGATCCAATACTTTAGGCTCTTTTCGATCATGTGTATATAAGATTGTTCTAGCTAATTGCGAATAGATAAGATCGCCACCAACTTGGTCTAAAGCAAGATGAAGACGTCGCTTCAGTCGCTTCGAGAAAAAATAGCCTACTTGCAAAGGTCTTCCTAACACTATTGCGACGAGCAAATTCCAAATTGTGCTTATCGGACCCATCTTTAAAATGGTAATTGATTTACAATAATTATTTAGTGCCTGCAAATCTGCTTCTGTGACTTGAGTATGGGAAATGGCAAAGAGATGAATTTCTGCTATCTCAGATAATGCTCTTAGATGATAATAAGCCCTCAACTTATCACCCTTTTCTAAAGGAAAAGGAAATCTTGGTAAGACAACAGCAATCTTCATTACTCAGCGATAGTATTATTCAGTGAAAGCTTTTGCGCTATAGAATGATAGAGTCTTTCACCAATCATTCCGTAATCAAAGTTTTGCTCTGCATAAGCCCTAGCATTTTTTCCTATCTGTGATACTTTGGACTTATTCTCAACAAGACTTTCTAACGCTGTTATCATCTCAATTTTTGAGTTTGCTACAAAGATATTATTTCCATGCGTTGCAGAAATTCCTTCCATTCCAATAGAGGTAGTAATATTAGGTTTGCCTAATGCCATTGCTTCTATGATTTTTATTCTTATACCAGATCCACTGAAAAGAGGAACAATCATCGCATCATGCTCAGAAATAAAATCAATAGCATTCTCTACTCTACCATGGAAAGTGACGCCTTCATGTGATTTCACTTTATCAGACATTGCATGCTTTCCAGCAATATGGAATTGTATCTGAGGATGACTCCGATAGAATTCAGGCCATACTTCTCCAAGGAACCAATCGAGACCTAAATAGTTGGGCATCCAGTCAAGTGAACCAATAAAACAAAGAGATTCAAAATGCTTGGGAGGAGAAGACTGATAGGCTTCTAAATCAACACCAACTGGAATTACTATGCTATCATTTTGAAACCCTAAAGTTGTGAAACCCTTAAGATCCTTTTCTGTCAAGGTAGCAAGTAAGTCCACGGAATTGATATGGTTAACTTCAAATTTTTCTAATCGATTCGCACAAAGGTTCAAATACCAAGCCTTTAAAACATTGCTCTGTTCTTTACTCAACCTATACCAGATTTCTGATTCGACGTTATGCGCTCTCAGGATAATCAAAGCATTACTACTATTTCGAATTAAATCCACATACGCTAACATGTAACTAGTCTCTAGTAATACTACATCATAGGTGTTCTTCTGTAATATCTCTGTTAGCTTCCTCTCGTAAGCTTCGGAAATAATACGCTCAACGTGATATGAGTTTCTGGTCCATAAATTCTTGAATGCACCCCAATAACTTACAGAGTTATCAATGTCAATTGTTTCAATAGAACTGTAGCCAATGTCATTGGCATTCACTTCTGTGATGTCAGTATAATCTTTAGTCGTATTTAGACTAAGTAGGTCTACTTCTGCACCAGAGAAAGTAAGTCCTCTTATTAAATTGTACACTGCTATTGACTCACCATCATCGTGCGGAAAGGGAAATTTTTTGGTGAGTTGTAATACTCTCATAAATCGAATACAAAAATAGTCAAAGTTGTTTGTGTGCAATTCTTAACAGAACGAAACCACAAAGCTAAAATTTGAAAGTAGATTCTAATTCTACTTTCTGATAGAATAATATATCTGAGTTTCTCGCGATATTAGAGGACAGTAATAACAGATATGATACATTGTAATTCAGAAATTGGCCGACTAAGAAAACTCATTATACATCGTCCTGACAAAGGTATTGAGAGGATATCTCCAAAACATGCCGAAAAGCTTTTGTTTGATGATATCGTCTATTATCCTTTAATGCTGAAAGAATATGGTGTCTACTCAAAGACACTTCAACTGTGCCTCGGTGAAGAAAACGTCTTATTTGTTGAGCACTTATTGAATGAGAGTTTATCACAAAATCCAGAATTAAAGCATGAGCTTCTCGAGATGATTATACAGGAGGAAGAGCTACCAAAGTCAATGCTAGACTATTTCATGAGTCAAACATCTGAAGATCTCACACAGGTATTGGTGACTGGTTATGATGCCTCAAATGATAGTATCTACTTTGATCCGATTCCGAACTTTATGTTTACAAGAGACATAGGAGTAACAGTCAATTCTGGAGTAATTATCACCAAAGCTTCGAAAGAGGCAAGATGGAGAGAAAATCTTCTGACCAGAATGATCATTGGAAGTCACCCGCTATTCCATGCAGCTCGCTCAAACAATCAAGTTGTTAATCTCAATAAGCCAGATAATTTTCCTCCCTCAAAGTATGGGGAAAAAGTCTCAATTGAAGGTGGAGATGTGATGACAATATCAAAGGACTATCTGCTTTGTGGAGTAAGTGAAAGAAGTACTTCTCATGGGTTTACTCTATTGAAAGAAGCTTTGCACAATCAAAATATAATTGATAATGTGGTCAAGGTGAGTATACCGAGTGATCGTTCGTATATGCACATTGATACGATTTTTACACAAGTAGATCATGACCTAATTGTTTGCTACAAACCCATTGTCTTTGATGGCTTAGGTAGTAGCGTGGAGGTATTTTCTGCTGATGGAAAACATGCTTGGTATCCTTCTATTAAAGAATTCTTTCTGAAAGAAGTCAATCCAAATATGCAGTTTATTTTTTCTGGTAAAGGTTATTCACCATATCAAGAGAGAGAACAATGGACGGATGGGTGCAATCTGTTGACATTGAAACCAGGAGTAGCAATAGCTTATGATAGGAATATTGTCACTGCTGAAGCTTTCGAAAAAGTTGGTTATACCATATTGAGTGCAGAACAATTTTGCAAAGATTATGCAGATGTTGATGACCCACTGTCCCAATTGGAAAAGACTATTCTGACCTTACCATCTTCAGAACTCAGTAGAGCTAGAGGCGGGTCTCACTGCATGAGCTTTCCAATTGTGAGAGACAAATTGGAGCCAGCGAATGTATAGCCACGAATTCTATAAAAGAGTGAGGTATGCTGAGACCGACAAAATGGGCTATCTTTATTATGGTCACTATCCAAAATACTATGAGATTGGTAGAGTTGAAACGATACGATCTCTCGGATTGAGCTACAAGGATTTTGAAGATGTCCATAAAGTTCAACTTCCTGTTGTCTCCATGGAGGTTAAGTACAAGCATCCTGCTTATTATGATGAGAATATTCGTATTAAGACTCTTCTCACTCAGATGCCAACAAAGCTCATTGCTTTTGATTTCGAGTTATATAATGAAAATAGTGTTTTGATTAACTCTGCGCATGTAAAGTTATTCTTCATAGACATGGTCACCAATAAGCGTGTCTCCATCCCTCAAATCCTTTCAGACAAACTTCAGCCCTATTTTGAATCTTAGGAAACTCTATAGAGCTTTGATTTTGCCAATTCTGGTCTGGGCAAGGAAGGTTTCACTACCCGGCTTCAAAGGTGTTTCTATCTACCATGTTGTCAAGTTTATCTACAATGAGTCTATGAAGGATGATTTAGTCACTAGGGCCAACTCAGTTGCTTTCACATTCTTCTTATCTCTTTTTCCAACGATAATTTTTGTGTTTACCCTACTCCCATTGTTACCAATTCGCTTTGATCTATTAGAAATAGTGAGTACTTATGGTCGAAGAGCGCTACCGGATGAGGCGTTTGATTATTTGATCGGCATTGTTGACAGTGTTGTTTCAATTCAAAGAGGGGGTCTACTCTCTTTTGGATTTATATTGGCAGTTTTCTTTTCGAGTAGTGGTATGCTCACTTTGATGTATGGGTTTGATAAGAGTTATGATTTAACTTTTAAGAAAAGAGGCTATATCAAGAATAGATTGGTAGCAATATTTCTAACTGTCATTATTTCATTTCTATTTGTTCTTTCATTTGTCTTGATTGTCTTTGGAGATCAGATCTTTTCTCAAGTGTTCTCTAGATATGATATTGGTCAAATGAGCACCTACATTATTCAAATATTCCGATATGTCATTATTATAAGCTTGGTGTACATTTCTATAAGCTTGATCTACAGATATGGACCAAGTATGTACAAGAAAATTCCTATCATTAATATTGGAGCCACTATTGCTACTTTTCTTTCAATTATCTCGTCACTCCTATTTGCTTATTTTATAAATAATTTTGGGAGATACAACGAACTCTATGGTTCTATTGGAGCATTGCTTGTTCTTCTCTTATGGTTAGAGATTAATGCGTTTGTCCTCCTCATAGGATTTGAGCTGAATGCAAGTATAAAAGTGAATAGAGATATTTGGAGGTTTAGAACAAAGTCCAAGATAGTTTCTACGAATTAAGCGCCGCTTTATAAGTCTCAAGACACCGTTCTCTCGCAAATTTGTGATCGACAATATAATCTGGATAAGTATCGGTCCCTATCTCTGGCACAAAACGTTTTGTGTACTCTCGATTTTTATCAAATTTATCAAGTTGTGTGTGGGGGTTAAATATTCTAAAATATGGCGCTGCATCAGTCCCACTTCCACTTGCCCATTGCCATCCTCCATTATTTGATGCTAGGTCAAAGTCTAAGAGCTTCTCAGCAAAGTAGGCCTCCCCCCATCTCCAATCGATTAGCAGATGTTTTGTAAGAAAGCTGGCAGTAATCATCCTTACTCTATTATGCATATGTCCTGTGCTATTAAGCTCTCTCATACCTGCATCAACTATTGGATACCCTGTTTCTCCTTTACACCATTTTTCAAAGTCTTCCTTGTTATTTCGCCATGGAATACGATCATATTTTGCTCTAAAAGCTTGAGTGACAATATGAGGAAAATGATCAAGTATTTGAGAATAAAAATCTCGCCATATCAATTCACTTAAATAGGTTTCTGATAGCTTAGCAGCTTTTCTTGCTTTCTCTCTAATACTGATTGTCCCAAATCTAAAATGAATTCCTAAACGTGAGGTTCCATTCAAAGCTGGAAAGTTGCGACGATCATGATAGTTCTTAATTATTGACTGCGTAGTTTCTGCTGGAGGAATACTGATTGAAGATCGCTCAAAACCCATTTGTTCCAAACTAATCGAAGGTCCATTCTCGAATTTTGAAAAATTTGAATGGTATTTGGAAGTTGGATAAGAAGACAAAAAATAGGAGTTGGTTGTATTCTCTTTGGCTAAGGTTGTTAACCATTTTCGCTTATATGGTGTAAATACAGTATATGGATTCCCGTCGTCCTTTAAGACTTCATCGCTCTCAAAGATGACATGATCTTTATGCTTGATTAAACCTATATTTTGAGAAGACAAGAATTCAGCTATCTTTTCATCTCTTTGTTTTGCATAGGGTTCGTAGTCACGGTTAGTAAATACTGCTGTAATAGAATACTCTTCGACAACTTCCTTCCATACAGTTAATGGCGAACCAAATTTGACAATAAGATCCGAACCTATCGCTCTTAAGTCTAGTTTCAATTGACGGATGGTATCATGTATGAATGTCACTCTTGCATCCTTCCGATCCTTTAAGCCATTCAATATTTCTTTGTCGAATATAAATAATGGAATGACTTCTTTACCAGATCTTAGTGCATGATAAAGTCCCGCATTATCAGCAAGCCTAAGATCTCTTCTAAACCAAAAAATTACCTTTTCCATACCTTTGATAAATAAAGTGCTTTTCTCACTGCATTGTTTAAAATTTATCTATGAATTCTGTAAAACTTAGACCACTTACAAAGCAAGATGCTCCAGTAATGGCCAATCTTGCAAATAATATTGAAATTTGGAAAAACGTGCGAGATTACTTTCCACATCCTTATCAGTTGAGTGATGCAGAAACTTATATTTCGAAGATTGCGGAAAATCAAAATAATCATGTTTTCGCAATTGAATTTGACAATCAATTTGTAGGTATCACAGGCTTTTTTGGACAAGCAGATGTCTATCGGCACTCTGCAGAAATAGGTTATTGGATTGGTCAGCCATATTGGGGTAAAGGCATTGGCACATCAGCTATTTCACAGCTATGTGATATTGCGTTCAACCAAGTCGGCGTGCGTCGACTCTATGCAGGAGTATTTGGGTATAATATTGGTTCATGCAGACTGCTGGAGAAGGCAGGATTCAGTCTTGAAGGCATAGGCAAATTGGCTATACTAAAAAATGATACTCTACATGATGAATATCGATATAGTAAAATAGCTAGACTAAACTAGGCCTCCACAATCACCCTCGTTGTCTGAGTTTCTTTTATGGTGAAAATCACTTTTCTTTGATTTATTAATTCTTCTAGTAATTGATCTTCGCCTTGTAGCATAGTTAGCAATTGTAAGTTTTCTTGAACTTGTATCTCAAAAGCTTCTTCAAAAGTCTTCAAAGCAAGGTGTAACCTCATATCATTCTTACAACAAAAACCATAAGAGATGGCATGCTTTCTAAAAAAGTTGATTTCTAGATTTTGTTGCTCTAAGAGATTTAGCACTTCAGATGGAGTCGGAAGTTTATCAAAGATTTTTGGCGTCAAAGTCACTAATGATTGATCTTCTTTGATCGTAATGAGTGTTTGCTTTGTTGTTTCACTTTCTTTCGAAATGATTGTGCCACTTAAATCTGGATTTAGGAAAGATCGCACATGCAATGGAATTCCTTTACTCTCTAAAGGTAAGATTGTTTTTGGATGGATAACTTTTGCCCCATAATCAGCCATCGTATAAAGATCTATATATGAAAGCTCAGAAATTAACTCAGCATTAGGGTACAATTTAGGATCAGAGGTCAAAATTCCTGGTACATCTTTCCAAACTGTGACACTTTGGGCTTGAAGTGCGTGACCAAGAATAGCTGCGGAATAATCAGATCCTTCTCTCCCTAGCGTAGTTGTATTATTCTCTATGTCACATCCTATAAATCCTTGAGTTAGCACATACTTGCTTTGACCGAGTTGTTTTTGAATATTTCGTTCAATTTTTGATCGTGTAGCATCCCAATCTACTTTTGCAGTGCGAAAGGTTTGATCAGTTGCGAGCCAATCTCTAGCATCAATAAGGTTTACACCACCTAGAATAACATTCAAGTAATTACTTACTAGTAAACTAGACATCAATTCTCCAATACTCACTATCTGATCATAGACGTAGTCATAATTACTGTTCTCTTCATTTGCTATCCATTCAACTTCTATTAGAATATCATTCAAAGCATCTTCAATGTGAGATGGCTCTTCAAAAAGCTCATGAACAATAGCTACGTGAAACGACTTTACTTCTTCGAGTCTTTGGCGGTAATCTTCTTTATTGAAGATAGCATTAGCAACTAACTCTAAAGCATTTGTCATCTTGCCCATTGCTGAAACGACAATGACTGATTGCTCTGGAATATGCTCCCTTATGATGCTTCCTACAGTCCGGATATGTTTTGCATCTTGAATGGATGCACCACCAAATTTGTGTACTTCAATATTCATTGAGCACGAAGATACAGTGCGAGGCTCTTTTCAGTTATCAGATAATGATTATATCCTGACTATCTGATATTATACTTGTGTTCGGGATCTTTAGAGGTAATAATGTTCTGATTCTTAATGTCTGACTCTAATTCACCATCGCGCAATCTAATAATACGGTGTGCATGATCTGCAATATCAGGTTCGTGAGTAACGAGTATGACAGTATTTCCAGCATTATGAATCTGCTCAAAAATGTGCATTATTTCTACAGACGTCTTAGTATCTAGATTACCAGTAGGTTCGTCTGCTAGTATTATACTAGGATTACAAACAAGTGCTCGGGCAATGGCAACACGTTGTCTTTGGCCACCAGAAAGTTCATTAGGCTTATGATCCATTCGATTCCCGAGACCAACCAAGTCTAAGACTTCTGCTGCACGATTTTCTCTTTTCTTATTACTCCATCCTGCATAGACCAGTGGCAAAGCAACGTTATCAAGAGAAGATATTCTTGGTAATAGGTTGAAGGTTTGAAAGACAAAACCAATTTCGGAATTTCTAATTTCCGCTAATTCTGCATCATCCATATTGCTTACCAAATTATCATTCAAGATATACGACCCAGATGTCGGTGTATCCAGACAACCTAGTAAGTTCATCAAAGTAGATTTGCCAGAACCAGAAGGTCCCATAAGCGCGACATACTCATTTTTTTTGATAGCAATAGAAAGATCCTTCAATGCATGAATCTTCTCGGATCCCATGACATAGGTCTTACAAAGATCCGTAGTCCTAATTATTTCTTGATTGCTATTCATAGTTCAATGATACATCAAAATCTTTGTGAAGAATGAGATTTTCGATGAGGTCAAAGAATTCATCGTTAAACGATGTAAAATATATTTAGTGCGCTACCCTAGAATTGGTAGTATTAATATTACATTTGCTTCATAACCAACTTATACCCTTGTCCAACTCAAAACATATCAAACATATAGCTGTCTCAGGCAATATTGGAGCTGGTAAAACTACCTTGTCAGAAAAGCTATCTCAACACTATGGTTGGACTGTGCATTACGAAGACACTTTAAATAATCCATATTTGAGTGATTTCTATGAGGATATGCAGAGATGGTCATTTAATTTACAGATTTACTTTCTTAACAGTAGGTTTGACCAAATTTTGAAGATTCGAGATGGTGATGATGTGATTATTCAAGATCGTACCATCTATGAAGATGCGAATATATTTGCTCCTAACCTACACGAAATGGGATTGATGGAGAAAAGAGATTTTGACAACTATCAATCCTTGTTCAAACTCATGACTACACAAGTCAAAGCTCCTGATTTGGTTATTTATCTCAAAGCAAGTATTCCTACTTTGGTCAATCATATTCAATTGAGAGGAAGGGATTATGAAGGAAGTATCAGTCTTGAATATCTTAAGAGATTAAATAAAAAATACGAAAGTTGGATCAGTCAATATACAGAAGGTAAACTGCTTATAGTAGATGTGGACAAATATGACTTTATTCAAAGAGATGAAGATTTCGGGGAGATTATATCAATGGTAGATCGAGAACTTTTTGGATTATTCTAACTCATCCTATCTAATTCTCTTAAGTAGTTCTCAGCATTTATTCTATGGTGATTTTGCTTTTCTACAGGCATTTTATCAAACATCCTGACTAACATCGCGAGTCTTGGATTCTTTAAGAAAAAGAGACGCTGTTTATCCATAAATCGCCAAAATAAACCATCCCAAATTTGTTGCCATTCTCCCTTTGGATAATCGCTCATCTTACGGATATAGTTACTTCCACTGATGTAAGGCTTTGTCGCGAAAAGTCCACCGTCAGCAAATTGACTCATGCCATAAACATTTGGGACCATGACCCAATCATAAGCATCAATGAACATTTCCATAAACCACACATAAACATCATTAGGTTCGAACTCACAAAGTAGCATGAAGTTGCCAAGAACCATTAGCCTTTCAATATGATGACAATATCCTGTCTTTAGTAGCTTAGCTATCGTTTGGTCTATTGGTAATATACCAGTACTGGCTGTATAGAAACTTTTAGGGATCTTCCTGGTAAAACCCCAAAAATTCATCGTACGTTGAGTAGTTCCTACTCTATCATACATACCTCTCATAAATTCTCTCCATCCAATCACTTGACGAATGAACCCTTCCAACGAATTCAGTGGAATAGTATGTTGACTTTCAGCAATAGCTAATGTTCTTGATATCACTTGCTGAGGAGTTAGAAGCCCTATATTTAACATGGGTGTCAATACACTATGGTGTAAGTAAGATTCCTTTCGAACGATAGCATCTTCATAGTCTCCAAATTCAAATAATCTATTCCCTAAAAAATCTTCCAACCAGATGAGTGCCTCTTTGTGCGTTGTTGGATAAATTTTACCCGTAATTGTACCATTGTTGTTTGGATATTCCTTTTCTATCGTTACTCTTGCATCTTGATCAAATGTATTCTCTTTGGGCAATGAAATGTGAGGTGGTAATTTTTTCCTTGGGTATTTTTTTCTATTATCGGAATCGAATGACCATTTCCCTCCAACCGGCTTCTGATCTTGTACTAGTATATTAAGCCTCTTTCTTTGTTGCACATAAAAATCATGATGTAGATATCGCTTTTTGCCTAATGGCATTAGAGAATCAAGGTCTTTCGTTGTAGACAGAAACATTGGGGTCTCAACAAAGTCTAGTTCTACTCCTGCATTTGCACAGGATTCTTTGATTCTCCTATTCAGCCAATTATCAATAACATTATAGCAGGTCAAAGCAATAATATCATCCAATTCAGGATGGTCAAAGATTTTTCTGATATCACATTCTTTTTGTTCAGAATTTATATGGATAACTCGTAGTCCTCTGCGAGTTAGATAATCCTTATAGTATGCTATTGTTGATTTATGGAATAGAAGTTTTTGCTTATGAAATGAATACTGATGAAAAAATAAATATTCTTCAATAAGAAAAACTTTATCATACTTCTGAAGATGATGAATTGCTTCAAATAATTGGTGAGGAAAAATTAAAAAACCTTTCATTATGATTTGTTTAAGCGACAACGCTGGCTACAATACTTTACATTGGGCCAGTCTTTGGACCACTTCTTACGCCAAGTGAATGGCTTTTTACAAACCAAACAAATCTTCGTTGGGAGGTGTTGTTTTTTCATTGAAGAATAAATTCAATATTAAACACATACACTCACTCTATGGTTTTACTATTGAATTGGTTCTTTTGAAAACTACTCTTTGTACAAAATCATAGCTATAGTTGACAATCTCATTTGCTGTTGTGTCGACTACCTTGCCTCCAGCTACTTCGAATATCATAGTGCTATCATCAACAAGTTGATAAGATGATTCGAACATGACATCTTCAAGCTGATACATTGAGTATGCACTTGTACCATAACTATATACTTTAAGAACTAATCCATCACCTTCATCTAGTAAAAACTGTGAAGACAAAGTATCATGGAGAAGCTTATAGTCTTTAACCGTATTATACTTAGGAGAGGTGTATGATTTCCTCCAGGTGTATCCTGCAGCATTCGCAAGTTGGTCCACAACAAAGTCAACATGTACACTATCTCTGAGTTCTCCTGAATTGTAGAGCATCATCATTCCTTCCCATTCACCAATGCAGAGATCAGGAAACTCTTTTTGCCCAATCAAAGTGGTACTAGTGACAATTAGGCAAATGCAGAGAGACTGCTTAATAAACGATAAATTGCTCAACATAGCTCTTACCATTTGTATTTAGTATGAGGTTATACTTGCCCTCTGATAAGTATGATATATCTATACTATTAGAGCTCAAATGGGAGATCCTCATGCATATTTCGCCTAAATGATTAGTTATCGTTACTGATGCGCCTACTATCTCATTAATGTTACCTATAGTGATATTTTGGTCAGCAGGATTTGGGGAAAGCTGTATTGCGAAATGATGAAAACTGTCATTTATTAAGCTGACTGCATATGTGGACTCAATGTATTCAATACATTCAAACATTTCATCTTCAAAGCCATCAAACTCGACAGTATGTCCAACACCTGGTATTTCATTTAGTAAAGCTTTGCCTCCATTGGATTCAATATCCTGATGTAGAGTATTTGCGACATTAATAAAGTTTTGACTATCATCCAAGCCTATACAAATGCAGGCAGGCGGAAAATCATTGATATCCTCATAATCCGGCTGGAGATCGCCTTCTGAACCGGTTGCAAAAGGAATGACTCCTCGAATCTTTGGTATAGGCCCATTATCGGTATCCATGCTGACTATCACGGCATGCCTACCACCATATGATAACCCAGTCAAATAAATCATTTCAGTGTCTATGGAATAGAACTCAGAAATGTAGTCGATTGAATATTGAAAAAGTTGCTTTGTCTTACCCTCATCACTCCAAAAATGCGCGGCATTTTCAGCACAAAGTAGGATTGCGTCTAAGCTGTCTGCAAGAAAAATGAGTTGATCTCTAAATTGTCCTGCATTAGCATGAGGACCACCACGAAAGCCAACTATCAATGGATACTCTCGGGTTGCATCATAATCGGTTGGAACAAAAAAATACAACTCTCGAGTAACTTCATAATCAACCTCTTCGAAAGTAACTGTATGAGAGAACGAACCAGTCTCTTGACTAAATACAACTCCTGAACAGACTAATGTAATTATACAGTATAGCCACCTAGAAAATAGCTTCATTACTCATTTACAGTTTTACGAATGGTAATGTTTGTCGTGAAGTATCAGAATTTACATTAATGAAGTAAGAACCATTTTTAAGATCTGATACGTCAATATTCAGTTGGTTTGAGAAAAGAGTCGAATTTGTCTGTATAACTCTGCCAAGTCCATCAACTATGGTGTAATTCACTTCTTCTACAACTTCTGAATTACTAGTTAAAAGCAGTCTATCTTGAATTGGATTCTGAACAACAGAATACTTATTATCTATATACACTTCTTCTACATTAGTTACCGTACCTACAAAAAAGTCATTACCTCCTTCTATTGTAAAACCATTACTTCTATAAATAATATTTCCAGCTATATCTCTTACAGTGATATCACCATTTATCCCATTACCCGCATCGTCATAAATTGAAAAAGTATAGCATCCTTGTGAAGGGAGGTCATATACTCTTTCATGTAAAACATTTACTTCTGCAACACTTTGGTTTATAATAACATTACCATCACTATCAGTGATTGTATAATAGTTATTATCCTCGACACTCGATGCATCTGTTTGAACTGAAACCCCGATTGTATTCTCTACATTAAATGATACTCCTGTTATATATTCTTTTGTTTCTGCTGTCCCGTTAATATTTGACAGAGTCAAGATAAACTCAGAATTTTCAGAAAGTATTTGTGGCGTTGCTAAGAATTGAGTTATGATCTCATATGGCTCAGCTATTCCTGTCCAGCTATTTGAATAATACGTTTCACCATTCTTTGTAATTGTTATATCTACAGAGGTAATTGTTTCTTCTCCCATATTACTCACGGTATAAGTAGGTCCATGTACCCATGAAGAGCTACAAAGCGCTCCATCTAATCCACTATAATTAATCACTTCGGCATTAGTTCCTTCTTGTAATTGAGGTGCCTTAGCAAGCCAATCTTCTAATTCTGCTGGAGAAACTTGTCCCATCTCTGTTACCAACCTATTTGGGTAGATGATGTATAATGTGGGATAATATGAAATTTGATACGCATCTCCAATTGCCGCATCATCTGTCACTGGATATGAAATGCCTTCAGTCCAATCTCCGTAAGAAAATCCGTTACAATCATCTGCACTGAGAATGCAAGTTTCTAAAGTAGTTGGATCAGCTTCCACAGCTAGAACGAAGAGCTCATCAGTGCCATTAGGACCATATGTTGTAAATGCATCCTCGAGAGTATGTCCTTGATGATATGACCAACATGGTGGGCACCAAACAGCAAAAATGTCAAGAATAACAGTTTTTCCTTCATCAAGGAGATCATACAGTGTTATTTCATTTCCATTAATATCAGTTGTTGTAAAGTTTGGGGCAATACTATTTGGTGATAATTGCGCATTCAGTGTAATTGAAGTTACTATGATAGCGAGTGTTAGGTAGATGTGTTTCATAATTTCAATTTAAAAATATCAATTAAGATACAATTGATTCTTGGGATTTATAGTGGAAGATATCTCTTATCCTTTGCTTCTGCTTATTGCTGACATAAGTTTTATTTCAACCTTTTTCACTCTGAAGAGTTAATTAAAAAAACAGTTATGAAATTAATTCTCTTATTACTTGGCTTATTTGCCAACCCTAACTCTGAAAATGTTACTATTAATCCTGATCCAATTCAAGTTGAATTTACTTTAAGAAACAACTCAATGAAGTCAATCCCTTTGATGATACCAGGAGTTATGAACCCTAATTTATCACCAGTTTCGAATAGTGGTGTTAGACTTAAAGTTGGTCAAAAGATTTTATTTCGCTACAAAGGCAAAAAGCGTACATTATTAGTTGTTGATGAATCTTTAGCAGATGCTGTTCTTGATGTCAGCAAATTACTAAAGGAAAAGAAACAAGAAATTGATGCTGAGAAATAAAGAAAAGGGCCTTGCACTTGCAAGGCCCTTTTTTTGCCTTGTGCCGCATTGCATTGATTTATTCAAATTGTGGAAATGGTAACAATCTAATGACTATCCTTGATTCAAAATAGCCTTAAACATCATACTCAAAGACTAACGGAGTCTCTTTGATATTGAGAAAGAAAATACTGTCCCTGCCTCACTAGATTCAATGCCAATTTGCCCGCCATGATTCTCAACGATTCGCTTACATATAGCTAGACCAACACCTGTACCTTCGTAAACATCCTTACGGTGTAATCTTTGGAACATTTTGAATATGCGATTATAATAAACAGGATCTATTCCAATACCGTTATCTCTAACCGAGAATTCATAATACTCTGTTGACTCCTGATGAGAAATAATTACTTCTTTCACATCTGAATCGTTATAAGTGAGACCATTGGTTATTAAGTTTTGAAACAGCATATTTGCTTGACTAGATAACAAAAAAAAGGCCTCCATCCTGGAGACCTTATCATGCGGAAGAGGAGGGATT
>JAHDEL010000027.1:0-1220 GCA_020628855.1 Saprospiraceae bacterium
GTTGTGACAACTTCTTTTTCAGAATATACATATTCAAAATCTGCTGAAATGCCAAGAACCATAATTTTCCATCTTGACAAAGCATCATTTGTTCTAAATTCATAGCTCAGTTTTCCTGTGGCATCAGATATTAGATCAGACTCAAAGAAAACTGTCTCTGCAAAGTTCTGACGAACTTCTGGAGCAGCTGGTTGCGATTCCTTCGTTTGAGTTGCCTCAAAATCGGCTGTCTCTTCTCTGGCTCCGTTGGCTACTACCATATCTGCCTCTGCAGACATAGGAACAGATCTAGAGCGCTTAAGATATCTTCCTTTTCCACCTTGATTCCAATGATAATTGGCTGACATCAGATCGAACCAACGTGTTCGAGGTATATAATCAAGATTCAGATATTCTCGATTATAGTCTCTATATCTACCATCTGACCAAGTGGGTGCATGGTTGCGGCCAGGCTGACTGTGCCAGATATGACTATAAAACCGAGGAAAAAAGGAAGAGTACCATGCATGTGGGTAAATAGCATCTAATGAGGCATCATACATCACTACAGTATAAGCCATCTGAGGAACAGGGTTCGCAAGTGACAGTCCAATTGCTGCTTCTTGATTAGGCTTTAAGGTTGTCGGCACATCGATAGTTACCTTATTAGTTGATTGTCTGAATGGGACATCAATATTCATCGTATGGGTGAAGTAGTCATCATTGAGCCAAGTAGAGTAATGTATGCTAAAGCCGCCAGCATCTTCTTCTGTTATAGGTATTTCCCAGTCTATACAATCACTTCTATCCAACCATCTCGACCAGATTACATTCGAGCCTTTAATTTTCTGGACAAAAACTTGATCGACATCCTTATGCAACACTATTTGAGGGTCAATAGCTGTTCCCGCCAAAGCCGATATCTCTCCGCCTTGTCTATAACCTAGCATAATCGGTGTTTCTCTATTCTTTCCTGCCACCATCATGTCAAATACAAGAAAAGAGGCCCGCCCATCTGGATCAATGGCATCAATTCTAATTTCATACTTACCTGGATCCAAATTAATGAGTACAGATTCTAACTTGTCCTTGCTTGTCGTGATTTGTTCAAAGTTAGAATCTATTACTCCTTCTGAAGAACTCTCAGGAGCTGCATAAAAAGTCTTGTTATACTCTTCTGGAGAGTGCATCAAACAGTCAACAAAATAACTTCGAGATTTACTATGAGAAGGTGTTGCTTT
>JAHDEL010000027.1:1320-26027 GCA_020628855.1 Saprospiraceae bacterium
GCCTGATGACAGAATCTTTGAAGGAAAGTATCGAGGTGGTAAACAGTACCTATCCCAACCACATCGAAAATAAGGTGCAAATTCTTGTTCTTTTATGACATAGTTAACTACCGCATCTTGTTTTGGAAACCCACTATAACTCAACACACTTCCCGCAATAGAGACACTGTCACCCAAAACTAAACTCCCTTCCCCTTTCTCGAAAACTAATTCTTGTTCTGGCCGTCGATATTCTTCTACTTTTACAGCTTGGTACCCTCTCCCATTTTCAAACCGAATGTCAATACTGTAATTTCCTTTAAGACCCTCAGTGGGGATCAACAGGTCAAATCTGCATGAGCCGTATGTATTAGTCTTTAATGTTAAGGTCTTGATAACCTGTCTGTTGGCATCATAGAAAGTAATATCAACAGATTTCTGCTTCAGTAATTCTGGCATTCCAGAAGTTCTGTTTTGCATCAGGAGAAGCTTTCCTTTAATCATTTGACCAGGACGATAGATTGATCTATCTAGAAAACAAAATGCCTGTGCTGTCTCCTGTCTTTGATGTGGAATACTTAGGTTGAAATTGTCTAAATACACCTTATCATCTGCCTTTGATAAAATACAAACTGCTCTCCTAATCTTAGCATCATTAATCTGAATTATACCCTCTCGATCAGATTTGTATGTCCCTAAGTTATTTTGCAAGGTTTGAGATCTGTAATCATAAGTATGGATATTCAGTATTGCGTCTTCGATAGGATGGCCTGATGTTCTATCCACAACCAACGCTTTTTGACCAGACAACTCTGACCATGACAATACATCTAGATTACTCGATTGCACAAGTAAGGATTGAACAGGATGAGTCGATTTTGAACTAAAATCTGATGAGTTGCTTATTATTATCGCATATTGACCTACAGGAAGACCATCTAAAATAATTTCTGTTGAGTGCTGAATGTAGGTTGCTCTAGCAGAGAGACACTCCATTTGTACGACTTGATGTGCAATCGCTTTTTTCTTCAATAGAGATCTCATTCTTTTCTCGGAATTCCTAGATTTATAGCTGATATATTCTTCAAATTCTAATGGAAAAACTTTTATATGAAACTCATTGACATTCTTGTATGTGATATGTAGCGGAAATGCCCTATGAGGAACTATGATTTCCTTATTATTCGCATAGAATTCTACATGTCTCAATTGATCCATGAACCCTTCGATTTCACCACGCAGCTTGTTATTCTTCGGAGTAAGTTTGTTAAGAATACCCATTGCATCTTCACCTAGCATTTCATACTTACTCTCAAAATTAGTTGTGTACTGATTGGCGATTTCAATATTATCCTTGGCGAGATAGAGCCCGTAGAGTGCTTTCTCATCGTCACTATTAGCTGCATCATATGTGCTTCTTAATCTGGATCTGTAATCTGATTCGAGAGTTGTCGACTGTATATCAGCACCAACAAATTGTTTAGCCCATTGCAGACGCATCAAATTAATTCGATGGATATCAAGTGATTTTTTGCTTTCTAGCTCTGCTAGAAGAAGTTTATAATGATAGAGAACAAGTAGTTTTCTTTTACTAGGTGCTATTGCTTCCTCAAATTCCATTTTCAATAGTTCATCCAAAGGCATGAAACTGAGCTGAGCATCTAAATTACTATTGTCCACTACACCTGTCATGTAGGAAACATCATGTTGAAAATGACGAATTGCTTCCATCAAGAGAAACTCTCTTAAGGAAGCTTTTTCGAACTCTCTGTCAAACAACACACTAAATTCTTCGATGCTAACATCCTTAAATTTGACAGCATATGATTGTAAGATCAAAGCATCAGCTCTGTCTTCTATATCAGGGATAGACCATAAAGTAATGTCTGTGCTCACTGTCCCAATCTCAGCTCTATCTTTAAGCCGGTGGAAGTTACGTTGCAAATAATTTCTATACATTGACCCAGTAACAGATGCAAGTAAAGCTTTGACTCTTGGCAGTTCTTGACTTTCTAAATCATTCTCTAGGCGCTGGAGCATTACAGCCAACTCAATTTCTTCGACCTCTTGACTGAGTTTGTGCTTGTAGAGTATGCTTTTGAGTAAATGATCCTCAGCTTTCGCTTTTGTTGCTGCCGTATATATCTCTTCTACTATAGTCAGTGCGGATTGAGGTTTTCCTTCATTGACGAATTTGTCTACTTGTTTCCATTGTGCATCAAAAGAAGGGTTTGACGAAAACAGTACAGAGAAACATATCATAATTAACACCATAATAAAAGATAACTGCTAGTAATACTAAGTAGAACAAAGAATTCTAGGATGTAATTATGCTAATCGAAATATTTTGCAAATCGTTCACAATTCACTTCAGGGGAGATTGTTTTATTGTAAAGCAGGAAGTCAACAAACTGCTTAGCACACCAAGGAGCTAGTGATGTTCCTTTGGTACCCATCCCATTAAATACAAACAAGGTATTATATTTTGGGTGTTGCCCAATGACTGGCTTTCTATCTTTCATGCAAGGACGTACTCCTGCAAGGTGATTAGCTATTTCGTAGTCAAATTTCACAAAGTTTCTCAATGCTTCTGACTGTTTGTCAAAGTAGTCTTGAGTAGGAGCTTCATCTTCAAATTTCCATTTAAACCCACCGCCTGACCACAATTGATTTTCGCTAATTGGAACAAGATATTGTTGATGCTTCAACACTTTGGACTTATCCCATTTGCATTTAGTGCTTAAGACAAAGCTCTCTCCCTTGGCTGGTGCAATTGGCAGATAATTGAAATATGGATTCTCAGTTAGTCTGTATCCCTCGGAGAATATTATTCCTTTGGCTTGTACTGATTTATAGATGACTTGATCTGTTGAAATTTGAAGTTTGCTAAAGTCAAAAGTTTCAGATAGTAATTGATTCTTCTGTGTGAGGAATTGTTTATAATCCTGTATTAACTTGCTAATAGCGACTCTTGCTCCACGTTGGATAAGAGCTAAACTCTCTGTTGGGTTAGTCAGCTTATAGAGATTACACTTCTCTTCTCCATTTGATGCAAATTGTTCATACCGCTCATCTTGAACTCTTAATGACCAATTATTAGCGTCTTCTATTGTAAAGAGAGCTCTGTAAATGTTAACTGATGTATAATATTGGGCTTGGAGTTGCTTCTCTAGATCTCTATAGCAGTCTTCTGCAATGGGTAAGAGATTCTCGATGTTCCAAGATTTCGCAAAGTACCTCCCTGTAATTGGATTAATGAGACCAGCAGCTGCTTTTGTGGCTGCAGAGTTGTGATTATTGTCAATAACTTTAATTGACTTTCCTGCATTAAGCAAAGTGTTGGCCAGTATAGTACCGGCCAACCCCTGCCCTAGAATTATGTAATCGACTTGCTCTTTAATCTATCTTAATTATTTGTTGTTCAATGCGCTCCGGACCTATTTCGATATAGAGTTGATAGACCCCAGACAGTAAATCTTTTACTTGTATGGTGTGCATATTTGCATTTGGCAAACTAGCATTTTTCACCAATTTTCCATTCTGATCAAATAACTTATAAGCAAGGATATCTGAACTAAGCTCTGGAGAATCAATTTCTATATTAAGATTATCCACCAGTGGATTTGGATAAATCCGCGCTGTTCTGCGCTCTATTGGGCTAAGTATTATCCCAGCTGAAAGATCAGCTCTATACTGACCTGAGTGTATTATAAAACTCTCTGTCTCAAACACTGAACCCACTGTCGAAATATCACTATCCAACATCGGATCACTTGCAAAATTACGCTCAGTTGCCTTCCAATCTTCTTCCAAATGATACCTTAAAAGATATTCTCCCGGCTTGATTGACTCAAGCTCTACACAATTTTTTATCCCATTGCTAGATGCAATTGGCAGTCTTTCAACAGTTTCTCCATTTGCATTCACTAATTCAACTTCACCTGAGATAGAATCATCTTGAACATCATTCATGATGCCATCTTCATTATGGTCAATCCAGATAGAAGTTACGATTTGGCCAGGCATATAGAGACCTGCATCAATATCATTTCTTGAATTATTTGCATTTATAAAAAGAACATCGGATAAACCACTTCCATCAAAGTCACTATCTTCTTCACTTAAGAATCCAGCATCCTTATCTGTCATTTCAAAGCCTTCGGGGATCGTCACTTGTACTCTGTAATCTCCTGTTGTGAGATCAGCAAATGTATATCCTCCAATCTCATCGGTCACCGTGGTATTCATAGGAATCATGCTGGATGTTACTAACATCAATTCTACATCTGGCAGACCAGGTTCATTCAGATCTTGTTGTCCATTTCCATTTATATCATGCCACACAAAATCCCCTACAAATCCTGAAGATCTATAGACACCTATGTCCATTGAATAGTCCAAAGTGTTGTACTCAATTGAGAAAACATCAGATAGACCAGTAAGAGAAACATTGCTATCTTTTGTAGGGTCTGCTCCCATATTTTGCTGTGTAAATTGAATTTCTGCTGGGAGTGAAACATCCATGTAGTACTCTCCTGCTGGTAAATCATCAAAGCTATAGAAACCACTAATATCAGAAATAACAGTTCTTAGCATTCCGAACTCAGTATGGTGCAAAGCAATTTCGGCACCGGCGAATCCGTCTTCACCAATATCTTGAATACCATTCTGATTACTGTCTTCCCAAACAAAATTCCCTAATACAGAAGGAAGAAAGACTCCCGCATCAATATCTAGATCAGAAATTCCAGATTCTAAACTGAATATATCTGTAGTCCCATAACCTAGTCCTGATGCTACATCACTATCTAATCCATCATTATTTCCAGAATTTGCGCGAACAAAAAGATAGTCATCCAAAGGTGTGAACTTGATATAGTAATTACCAGTAAAGACATTATCAAAAATGTAATAGCCAGGTTCTCCATCCTTGGAAGAAGTCATCGTGGAAGCTTGTAGCACCCCTGACTCAGAATATAAGTCAACAACAACTCCATTCAATCCTTCTTCATCATCTGACTGTACGCCATCTCCATCGGTATCAATCCAAACATAGTCCCCAACCTGACCAGGCACGGTTGCAAAACCTACATCTATACTCAGGTTCTCTTCACTACTGTGTAATCCAAATACTTCACTACGATTTGTACCATCAAGAATATCAGAATCGAAATCGTCATCCAATCCCATTTTGCCTTGAGTAAACTCCAATCCGGCATTTAAAGTGACCTCTATGTAATAATAATCAGGCATCAAATTATCAAACAAGTAATAGCCAGACCCTCCTTGATCATTTAATGTAAATTTCTGAGCAATGAATTCACCTTCTTGATTGAAGAGTTGAATTCTTATACCATTTATTCCTTCTTCATCAAATTGTTGGATACCATCACTATTTGCATCAAGCCAAGCATAGTCACCAATCATTGCGAAATTGAAGACACCATAGTTGATACCTTCGATCGATTGGCCTTCTGCTATATTGAACAAATCAGTAGAATATTCGCTTTGACTCTGTGTAACATCAGAGTCTAGTGCGCCATTGCTTCCTTGATAAGGCGTCGAAATTTGATCTGCAATCGCTTCTCCTTCGAAAACAATGAAGTGTTGCCCAAAGGATTCTACTTCAAATTGATACACCCCTTCTATACCTTGTTCTCCTGTAATTAAAGATGCTACTAATTGCCCACTCTCATTATAGAGTGAAACTGTAACATCGTTGATTCTTGGCTCACCAATTTCGAAAAGTCCATTTGCATTGAGGTCTTCCCAAACAGCACCTCTAATAAGTGCAGGCTCTACTACGATAACATTTTTAAACATCCCAACATCTAGATCAGTATTATTATCCCCTGATCTTAAAGTGGTTAAAGCTGTCGAACCTGATGATCCAGATACAAGTATAATATCAGAGTCCAGAGCCTCATCTGTTAAGTTTGCTTCTGAGAACTGATACTCAGCAGCTAACTCTGCTACAAGTCTATATCCTCCAGGTAGCAGATTATCAAATGTGTAGAAACCAAATTGATCAGTGGTCTGTGTTCCAATTAAAGTAGATCCGTTATAGATGCTAATAGTAATATTTGGTAAACCTACCTCATCAACATCTTGTATTCCATTCGAGTTAACATCCTCCCAAACAAGGTCACCTAGACTTGCATATCTATAAAATCCTGCAGTCACTTCGTGTGTTGAAGCTATATTTTCTATTTGAAGCATATAAAACACCGAATTCGGAGCAGCTTCAAAATCAGAATCCAAAGCCTCATTAGCAATGGCATCTTGCTCAGTTAATATCCAATTACTTCCTGGCGCCATATGAATAACATATTCTCCTTCTAACACTTCAGGAAAGATAAATTCACCATCAGAATTGGTAGTTGTCTGTGCAACCGTAACACCATTTGAAAAATCGATCAAAGTGACATCGAAAGCTGCAATTCCAGGGTCATTCTCATTAATACCATTTGCATTCTGATCTTCGAAGACTTTGCCTGTGATCTCACTAATTTCTAATGACTCTCTTTCTCTGAGACCTACATCTACAGCCTGCATTGCTTCTCCTGATCTAACAAAGAGATTAAATGTGGTTCCAAAATCGATGTATTGGTTAGCAATATCATTATCGACAGAATCATCATTCCCAACATCTGCTAGTGTAAATGCATAGGTGTCATCCAGATTAACAAGTAAATGGTGCAGCCCAGGCTTTATATCTTCAAAGCTGAATTTACCATTGACAGTTGTTGATGTCGCTATGTTATCTCCAAACCCTCTACCGAGTGTCACTTCATAACCATCTATCAGATCTTCGGATGCTTCTCTAATACCATTTTCATTAGCATCATACCAAACCACACCTTCTAGACTAGCCATCTGATACACTCCGCCATCAACATCCAATACCTGTCCATCATCAGTTAATGAGATAAGTTCACTCCTTGCAATATTTCCTCCCATTTCGAAGAAATCAGAGTCAATTGTTTCGTCGTTTGATACTTCATTTTCTGTAACAAAATAGAGCTCAGGTATTTCGAATTCTACATAGTATTCGCCTCTAATAACATTATCAAAAACATAATCGCCTTGCTGATCTGTCATTGTAGCATTGATATGCACTCCGCCTACACTGTAGAGTCTCACAGGAACTTCAAACATACCATCATCTGCATCCTGAATCCCATTTGCATAATTATCGACAAATACTGTCCCTACGACTTTACCAAATTCAACATCAGGAATGTAGCCGATGTCAACATTATCCAAGAATTCACTTGAGGTAATTAAGATCGAATTGGTTTCGCCAAAGTCATCGTTTATTGAGAAAACATTGAAGTCAATGTCCTCATTAAACCCTTCTCCAAAAGCTGAGAAAATATGATTATCGATTAAGTCAACTCTGACAATGTAGAATCCGGGCATGATATTTAGGAATTCATATTGTCCTTCTGAAGCAACTGTCGACTCGACAACCTCTTGAGTGCCTGCATCAATTAGTAACACATTGACTCCTTTATTTAATGCTAGCATATCTTCCTCATCTTGGATATTATTTGCATTGACATCAATATATAATGATCCTTGAATAGTACCTGGAGCAAAAACCCCAGCATCAATATCTACCAAGTTATCATTGATACCTAAGGATAATACAGCAGTATAACCCTCCTGGTCAATAACATCAGAGTCAAAGCTTGCATTTCCAAAATTTGGCTCAACAAAATCAAACTGCTCTTCAACAAAGAATCTTACTCGATAATCTCCAGGAAACAGTCCAGTAAAGCTATAATTACCATCAACATCTGAAGTTGTTGTTGCTATAATTTCATCATTAGAATTCAACAAACTAATGACAAAGTCAAAAAGACCAAGATCTCCTGAATCCCTTCCGTTATTGGCACTTTCATCTTCCCAGATTGCACCTGAAATAGAAGAGAGTTGCAATAACACACCAGCGTCTATAGAAGTATCTGCTTCGCCTGCAAGAATTGTAAACATACTCGAAGTACCAAACCCAAACTGGTTAGAGATATCACTATCCATATCGGAATTGGTAGTCGTCATTGATGTAAACTGTATTGTCTCATCAATCACTATTCGAACATAATATTCACCGGGCCATACTTCTGAGAAAGCATAACCACCATTACTGTCTGTAAATGTTTCATCAATGAATATGCCTTCAACATCATACAGTTCGACCAACAAACCTGGTATTCCCAACTCTTCATCCTCTTGTAGTCCATCAGCATCAATATCAGCCCAAACAAAGTCTCCAATCAAGCCAAGTTGAGTAAAACCTCCATCAAATGCATAAATTTCTCCTGCCTCTACCAAGAAACAAGATGTGCTTCCCACTCCATTTGCACCAGTAATATCACTATTGAGCTCATTAGGTATTTCAAGATTCTGAGTGGCAACAATATCTCCATTCGATACAAAAACAACATAATATTCGCCTTGGCTCACATCATCAAAGGTATATTCACCATTCTCATTACTTGTCACGCCATCTATTGGAGTTCCTTCACAATCAAAAAGTCGGACAACCATATCATTGAAGAGAGTGTCATCAATACTCCTGATTCCATCACCGTCTAAGTCAAACCATGTGATTCCAGATATTTGTGCTGTTGTTTTCTTTACACCAAAATTGAGATAAGTGTTCTCCGTAAGGAAGAAAGTGTCGGACACTAATTGATTATCAATCTGATTGAGTGAGTTACCTTCCTCGAATGGTGGGTTGAATGTAGCTGTATAAGAAGGGTCTAAACCAATAATTTCTACGGTATAATCATCGACTATTTGAGCTCCAAAATCAAAACCTGAACCAGTGCTGACTACGGAGCCAATTGTTGTATTCTGTGGATTGACTAAGCTTAGGTTAATTCCTTCTAAGATTGGCTCATTCTCTGAGTACATTCCATCACAATTCAAATCCTCCCATACAAATCCTTGTACTGGGTGAGTAATTTGTTTAAATCCTAAATAGACTCCTGTATTCTCATCTACGGTAAAGAGAGGTGTTGATGCAACTCCATTCGGAAAAAGTGTCAAACTATTAGGAATATCTAATCCTGCAGCTGGTGGCGTAATTGTCGGTGTGATAAGATTCTGATCAAATCCAGTAACCTCTATTGCATAATCACCGTACCATATATTTGTAAAGCAATAAGCTCCATCCTCATCAATCATAGCTGATGCTATGGATCCTCCAGCTGACGATAATAAGTTAACTTGTAGTTGGTCAATTGGGATCTCCCCAGGTGAATAGAATCCATCACAATTCAAATCTATCCACGCCTTTCCAGATACTTTATATTGTATTGGTTTGATACCTAGTAGGATTTCTTTGTCCGAATCAATGAGTATTTGTCCTGTTCCGATAATAGCATTCGAGATCTGGCTTAATATATTTCCACCTCCACCAACAAAGAGTGTCGGCTCATAAAATAGCGGATCAACACCATTCAGAACCACACTATATTGCCCGAAAGAGATATTGTCAAAACTATATTCACCAGCAGAGTTCACCTCACTGCTACCAACAATATCCCCGCTACTATTCAGCAAAGTCACACTCAGTCCTTCTATAACTTGTAGGCCATCATTTATTAATCCATCACAGTTTGTGTCTTGCCATACATCACCGGTCAATTGGTGTACAATCTGCTTAAGACCTAAATTGATCTCAGTGTTCTGATTCAAGTCAAAAGTCTCGGTATTAGCAGTACTTGTTGTTGAAGGAAGCAAGGCATTGGTTAACACACCTCCATTCTGAGGAATAATTGTAGGCTCAAAGAAGTTAGGGTCAAAATCTGAAAGCGCTATTGTATACTGTCCAACTGGAATATTAGAAAACTCGAAGCTTCCATTGACCGATGTAAAAGTGGATTGAATTGCTGTACCATTAGTATTAACAACTGAGACAAGCAAAGACTCAAAATTTGAATCTGGATCATTGAGAACACCATCACAATTCTGATCTAACCAAACTTGACCTGCAATATCGTAGGATATTCTCTTGAGTCCCAAGTGTATTTCTTGATCATCCTGAACAAAGAAAGGAAGAGTTCCTGTTGCTCCATTATTCAGACTGACTAATGTATTATAAATGCCATTTGGTACTGGCTGAATAGTTGGCGCAAAGATTTGATCATCAAAGCCGCTGAGCTCTATGGAGTAATCCCCATAAGTCACAGGCTCAAAAGCATAGCTACCATCGAAGCCCACTGATGTAGTCTGGACTGTTTCTCCCTGACTATTTATTAGACTAACCACTAATTCAGGAAAACCGTTTTCATTATCCAGATAGCCATTACAATTCTCATCTAACCAAACTAATCCATCAATCTGGTGGACTATAGTTTTAAGTCCTAAATACATGTTTGTGTTTTGATTAAGCTGAATTGCACTAGTTAACGCTTGACCATTCACGTCAAGTAATGTATTTCCTAAAGGATCATTGTCAACAAAGAGTGTCGGTGTAAACAATAACGGATCAAAACCATCAACCCCAATAGCATAGTTTCCAGTTGGAATCAAACCAAAATCAAAAGCACCATCTGGCTCTGATAATACTGAAGCAATAGGAGTATCAAACTCGTCATATAATGTGACTAAAAGGTCCGAAATCCCAGAACCTGTCTCAGCATAAATCCCATCACAGTTCTGATCATGCCATAGAACACCTGCCAATTCGTATGCCTTGTATAGACCAAGGTCAACTGTAGTAATTGCAGCATTATAGTCTACGAAAATGAGATCTGAAGATAACCCTGCATACAAATCTGAAAGCGCACTTGCATAAGATGGAAAGTAGTCATCCAGACCATTAATTACTACTCTGTAGGCACTAGGCTCCAAATCATTAAATAGATAACTCCCAGATCCACTTGTTATTTGAGAACCGACTAGGTTACCGTTATCATCGAACAGCAACACTTCTACTCCTGCCAATCCCAGTTCTCCATTATCTTGAACACCATTTTGGTTCTGATCCTCCCAAACTAAATCTCCCAAAGCACCAGGATTACAGTCACTTAACCTGAATGTTCTGCAACATTGCTCAGGACCATTATTGCTTTGCAAATCAAGACAGACATCATAGTACCCATGCTCAGCATCGGATACACCTAAGCTATAAATTCCATCAGAGGGATCATTATCAAGATTGACAAATCCTTCTGGTGTATGCCAATCGAACGAAGTATATTGCGAAGCATCAGGAATATAGAAAATAACACAGACATGCTCGGGACAAACTGTGTAAAGCTCGTGATATGTGATGTTGACATGAATTGAAGTGAGGTCTAATTGGACCACCTCTTGAGTTGTGTTTCTTACTTGATACTGAATTCCAAAATCTTGAGTGTTGACTAGATCTGGGGAAAGATCGCCATTCCAGTTGTCTAATCTTCCTCCATACTTCCAGACCTGCTGTCCGATGCCATATGGAGAATTTAAGAGAGTGCCAGCTTTATTCTCTGAAACTACTCCTCCCTCATTTGCGAGGCTGACATTACTCTCAACCAAAGGACCTGTCGAAGCTCCTGCCATTCGAACTTCTATCCCAGTAATTACTGATCCTACTGGAACTAGTGCTTGAATGTTGTCAAGATATAATATTGAAGATTCTGCACCTGGACTGAGCTGTATAGAAGTGCCAATCCAAGCTTCACCGCTACCTATCTGAGCGAGTTGTAGAGGTGTGCGATAGTGTGTTTGTTTCTGAGGCTCATTCGCAATAGAGATAAAACACTCTGATTGAGCATACAGTGATGATGCCAATATAACAAGTAGAGAAACTCGTAGTAAGAATTTCATAAGTCGATATAATTCTAGTATTCGATTTGAAATCCTACTATCATTCAGATGTGGTACAGCTAAAGCTGATTACCGCAAATATACATAACAATTATTTATATATGAGAATAATCATAATATATAATTTGTAAAGTTTGCCTTTCTCTGATTATGGGCAAGGTTACCCTGCTTTACAGAAGACTCTTGTAGTGATTGACAAGTTGGCTAGTGAGTCTTTCTCCTGAAAACTGTTCAAGATGTTTCTGAATACTTGCTTCTTCTAATGGTCCTTTATCTAGCACCTGCTTAATTACAACGCTTAACTCTTTTGGGTCTGATGGGTCAGTGGTATAGTGAGCCAGACTACCTCCCGCTTCAGGCATTGAGGAAATCCCTGAAGTTATCACGTGACAACCATTGGATAAGGCTTCTATAATTGGAATTCCAAATCCTTCCATTAATGATGGGTAGATCATTGTGTGTGCATTTCTGTATTCCTGTTCCAAAGCTTGTTGACTTAGAGAACCTAAAAAGATAACTTGTGCTTCTAATTGGTGTTCTGTTACATACTTTTTGCAAAGGGCTTCATACGCACCTCCTGCTCCTGCTACTCTCAATTGAACATTGCTATTGTCCAACAATCGAATTGCTTTGAGAATGGTGAGTAAGTTTTTTCTAGGTGTGATTGATGAAACAAACAACAAAGTGGATGGCTGCTTTGCACCAAGATTTATCGCATAAGAACAAGACTGTGGAATTACAGTAAGTTTATGACGATCGAAGCTGTAGTGTTGAAGTAATGCCTCTCTAGTGGCTTCACTTATAGCTAGAATACTATCAGAATTCTGTAATGCTGCCCGAGTCTTTACATCATAAACCTTCCTATCGATCCACTTATAATGTTTTGGATAATCTTTGAATATGACATCATGAATCGTAACAACTGACTTAGCTTCAGAAAACTGTCTGAAAGGCAATGCATTACTCAGACCATGGAAGACATTAATTTTGTGTTTGTTTACCAACTCGGGTAAGAAGAGTGATCGCCAGCCAGGAATATTCAACTGAGGTTCAACTATTTGGCAATTCTCTATTTTGTCAAATTTTTCAAAAAATCTACTCTTACTAGCATTAGCAGCAAATAAAACAACATCTATCTCAGGATGATAATGTAATAGGTTTGAAACTAAGGTTCTACTATAGTTACCTAACCCTGTATTATTGTGAAAAAGTCGCTTTGCATCGAACCCAATCTTCATTGTGGAAAGATAGGCAAGAAAAGGAATTATTTTGTAATACTAATAGTTCCTGCTTCACTGTCACAATTTGTACAATCTTGGATGACATAAGGATAGTACTCAGAATGTGTACAAGATGAGCCTCCCGTTCCAAAAGGAACATCAAAGAAAAAGCAAAAATTATAATAGTCTCCAGGAGTTAAACCTGTTACCCCGAGACCGCCTCCTAATGTTCCATTTTGAAAAATGGGATTACATCCTCCAGCATTATATAGTTCCCAAGTGAAATTTGCAACGTTGCCTCCTGGACCAGGACCGGACCCACAGTTTGTCGTTAATACCAAGTTGAGCGTGGCGCTCGTACCTGCAGCAGTAAAACCTGAACAGAGCACTACTGCATCACCAGAAGAATAGGGACAATTCAGAACCCACCCTTGATCACAATTGGCTGCCACGTCAGCCACTGCAGGAGGATCACAATAAGAACATGCCATGCAACCTTCACTACAATCAGTGCACTGTTCGCCTGTGTCACTTTCTACTGTTACTGTAACACTATCGTACCCTTCGCATCCAGTGTTAGGATCAGTCACAGTTAAGTTATACGTGGTAGTCATTGTGGGACACACATCGACTTGGCCATTATCTTGATTATTAGGATTACCAGAAAGCACCAAGGTTCCATTGTCTCCTGAATCCCAACTATAAAGAAATCCACCATTTGAGTTTACAGGATTAGCCCCAATTGTAGCTGGACAATCACCACAACTCAGTGTGATATCTGGACCGGCATCTGCGCTTGGAGGAGTTGGGTAGATGTATGTGAAGTCAATGCAAATATCGAATTCTACATTTGTTATAAAACCATCAGATATTGCATTTCCAGTGGTACAATCAGGATCCGTGTTGGGGTCAACTGCTGGAACTACATCTACACCAATTGTTGAAAAGCTTGATATATCATATCCTGATGCCACTAGATCAATACAAAAAAGACCAGTACTCCACCCTGCTCCTCCTAAAATTTGTTCATCATTTGTTTGTCCACTCCCATCCATCATAGCAGGAGGATCTAAGAAGATATTTCCATAGACTCCTTGAAGGTTACAATTCGTATTACCATTTGTAGAGACATCAACAAGATCAATACAAACCTCAACTTCTGTCCATTGTGGACTACATCCATTAGCATCCATTCCGGGCGTAGGAATAGCAAAATCAGTCATTAAAGCTTCTGATTGAACTGGGTCATTTGTCCAATCATTCCGATCTTCACCTAAAGTTGCATCGCTTTCATTAGTACATGTTGTCGTTGTAGTTTGAGCGATACTTCTACATAGACAAAGACCAAAGATTAAGAACCAAAGTAATCTCATTTCTCAATGTTAATGTCATATGGGGTTTGAATTATAGGTCTCCTAATATACGTAAAAACAAGTAGAAAACTTACTTTCTTCCTAATGACATTATACCATCTATACTTTGTGATGCCATCCAACAGTCACAAAGTTTCCACAAGTTAGATCATGCTGAACTCTTGGCTTCCGCAATCACTTTCGATTGCACATCAGATGTCATCGGAGCATACTCTGAAAATTTTCTACTGAACTTTGCACGGCCTTGAGTAATAGACCTTAAAGTGCTGCTGTATTTATATAGCTCAGCAAGAGGGACCTTAGCTATAATCTTTTGATAATGCCCTTCACTATCCATACCCATAATCATTGCTCTTCGAGATTGTAGATCACTCATCACATCGCCCATTACTGTGTCACTACATAGGATCTCTAATTCATATAGTGGCTCCATAAGTTGAGGTTTTGATTGCTCAAAGGCCTCTTTGAAAGCTTGAGAAGAAGCAATCATAAATGCCATGTCGTTAGAATCTACAGCATGCATTTTTCCATCATAAATGCATACTCTGATATTTTGACAATGACTTCCTGTAAGGGGGCCATCCTCCATTTTTTGCAGAATTCCTTTCTTAATAGCATTGCTATATTTTGAGTCGATACTACCTCCGACAATACACCACTTGAACACCAATTTGCCACCCCATTCGAGCGTATCTTCTTCAGTGTTTCTCACAGATAAATCTGAAGGTTCTGGCATACCTTCATGATATGGCTCAATCCGCATATGGACTTCAGCGAATTGTCCAGCGCCACCAGATTGCTTCTTATGGCGATAAGAAGTATTTACTTTCTTAGTGATTGTTTCTCTATATGGAATTTTGGGCTTGATATAGTCATAGTTCAAGTTATTCACCTTCTCTACCCTATACTTTATCAAATCTAAATGCAATTGACCTTGTCCGTGAAGAATAGTCTGCTTGAGTGATGGAGACTGCTCAATAACTAGAGTCGGGTCTTCCTCTTCTATTTGATGTAATGCTTTGATTAATTTCTCCATTTCTCCTTTACCTACTTCACCAATTGCTCCTCGAATCCTTGGAGAAGGAAAATGTATTTTTTCAATCTTTCTGTCTGTCCCTTTTGTGTTGAGAGTCTGATTACTGTGGCTATTCTTAAGTTTCACTGTTACACCTAAGTCTCCTGCAATTAGTTCAGTTGCAGCTTTTCTTGTCTTTCCTTCAGCAACGAAGATTTGATTAAATCTTTCAGTGGTAGTATTCTCAGCATTAACCAGTTCGTCACCGCTGTTTAATGTACCGGAATACACCTTAAAGTATGATACCATTCCTACTTGAGGTTCGGATAACGTCTTGTAAATAAACATTGTGGTTGGACCATCAGTTGTTGTTGGCAGATCGCTCCCGTCATCTAGTTTAGCGCTTCCTCTATCTGCTGGTGATGGGCAGATATCATTGATAAAACCCATTATCCTTCCACTACCCATATTCTGAGTTGCAGAACAGCAGAATACTGGATAGAATTGTTGTTCTGCAAGAGCAATAGTTAAGCCTTGGGCAAGTTCTTCTTCATTCAAGGTTCCTGCATCAAAAAATTTCTCCATCAGGCCTTCCTCATTTTCAGCAGCAATCTCAACTAAGGCATTGTGCATTTCTTGAGCACGTCCAATCTCTGATTCAGGTATTGGCAATTTCTCAGGTTTGCCTCCTGTATCACTGAACTTATACATTACCATCCGCAATGCATCTACTATCGAATCAAAACCGCTTCCAGAATTGTATGGATATTGGATAGGTACTACTTTACTTCCAAACCTTGCTTTAGCTTGATCAAGCGACTGTTGAAAGTCTGCCTTGTCATTATCCATATGATTAACTACAAAGAATGCTGGTGTTTTAAACTTTTCTATGTATTCCCAAATTAGCTCAGTCCCGACTTCGACACCTCCAGTTGCGTTAAGCATGACAACTGCTGTATCGGCCACTTTCATACTGCTCACAACTTCGCCAACAAAATCATCTAAACCTGGGGTATCTATGATGTTAATTTTCGAGTCCTTCCAGTGGACATGCATCAAACTTGAAAAAATCGAATTTCCTCTTTCCTTCTCAATATTTGTGTAATCAGATGTGGTAGAACCATCTTCAACTGTACCTCTTCTGGAACTTGCTCCAGATTCAAAAAGCATAGTCTCAACAAAGCTGGTCTTACCACTACCCGAGTGCCCCAGCAGCACTACATTTCGAATGTCTTTGGTCTTCATAGAAAAGTGTTTTTAAGATTTGAAAATGAGAAATGGTTCTTAGTCTATAATTATGAAGCAGTTAAATATTAACACTACATTATATACGTAAAACCAATGTTTTGCCGCAAAGTATCTGTAACCTTAAGTTAGGGATTTAATCGGGGAATCTGGCAGCTAATTAATCAAAAATTAAAGAATTAATTTTCATCAGAACTGACTGTAAATGAACACATTAAATAATTCAATCATATATTACAACAGTCCCAAAGGCTAGTATATTTGCAAGACTTAATTCCAGAGTATTCTATCATGAAACTGATTTCTTTTTCTTTCATATTCTTTGTAACAATTACTATGCAAGGTCAGAATTTACCACTCCTCCCATTTGAAGAAAATCCGAATGTTACACCTACCTATCAAGAGGTTATTGGCTTGTATAAGTCCTTAGCTTCTCATTCTCAAAATATTGAGATGACTGCTTATGGCATGACTGATTCTGGGTTTCCCTTACATCAAGTAGTCATAAGCGCAAAACAACAATTCGACCCAAGTAACACCGATCAAGTTTTGCTCATCAATAATGCAATCCATCCTGGTGAGCCATGCGGTGTTGATGCGAGTCTACTCTTAGTAAAACAAATTGTAAGTGGAAGCATCACAGTTCCTGAAGAGTTAACTATTGTGATCATTCCATTTTATAATATCGGTGGAGGACTTAATCGAGGTAGTCATAGTCGAGCAAATCAACATGGACCGCAAGAATACGGTTTTCGTGGCAATGCCAAGAACCTGGATCTCAATCGTGATTTTGTAAAATGTGATTCTGAAAATGCTCTCACATTTAACCAATTGTTCAATACTTGGCACCCAGATGTGTTCATAGATAATCACACTTCTAATGGTGCTGACTATCAATACACCATGACATTAATTGCCACTCAAAAAGATAAACTGACGCCAAACCTCTCTCAGTTTCTTACTTCTGAAATGCTGCCTTTTCTTTATTCAGAGATGGAAAAGACTGGTTATGAAATGACACCCTATGTGTATGCTAGGGATATACCAGATAATGGCATCAGAGGCTTCCTAGATCTACCTAGATATTCGACTGGTTATACGGCTTTACACAATACGCTTGGATTTATGCCGGAAACGCATATGCTCAAATCTTATGAAGACAGAGTAAAGAGTACTTTAGCTTTTATGAAAACAGTCATTGCTTTCATGGAGGATACAGGCTCAACATTGCGTAAAACAAGAATGCAAGCGTTTGCGCATGACCAACAAGAGGCCCAGTGTGCTATTCAATGGGAATTGGATACCCAAGAAAAAACCTCAATCGAATTCAAAGGTTATGAAGCCAGCTACAAACCATCTGATGTGTCTGGGCAAGAGAGACTCTACTATGATCGAAGTAAGCCCTTCAAGAAAGCAATTCCTTACTATAATACATATACAGCCTCAAAGCTTATTGACATACCAAAAGCATACATTATTCCTCAAGCCTATCGCAAAGTAATCGAAAGACTTCAAAACAATGGAGTAAAGATGACAAGGTTAGAACGAGATAGCATGCTAGCTGTAAAGCAATACTATATTGATAGCTATGAAACTGTATCCTCACCCTACGAAGGACATTACTTGCATTACGATGTACAAATTAATCCTGTTACAAGAAAATGGCTATATCGAAAAGGAGATTATCTCGTAGATACTAAACAACCAAAGGTCAAATATTTGGTAAATGTGTTAGAGCCTGAAGCTCCTGATAGTTTTTTCGCTTGGAATTTCTTCGATGGAATTCTGATGCAGAAAGAATACTTCTCGCCTTACATATTTGAAGAAACAGCCAATTCTATCCTGACCGAAAATACCGCTTTAAAAAATGAACTTGATGTGAAAAAATCCAACGACCCTGAATTTGAAAAAGATGGACAAGCACAACTTCAATTCATTTATGAGCATTCTCATCATTATGAATTGACTCATAACTTATATCCAATTGGGTTGATCCTTGATGATAAATAGTAATTTGCGTTATGCTAAATAGAAAGTCTTTCGTCCCTGTATCCAAACAACGAATACATCTGGCTAGACATCTCTTTGGAGAAGGTATAGAAATTGGTGCTTTACATAGACCACTACTTCCATTACCTGAAGCTGTAAAGAAGGTGCGATATGTTGATAGGAAGACCAAAAAAGAATTACGACAGACCTACAAAGAGCTTGAGCAATACCGGCTCGTTAATGTGGATATTATTGGAAAGGCTGAAAATCTCGAAATGGAAAGCGCCTCCCAAGATTTCATCATAGCAAATCACTTGATTGAACACACAGAAGGGACTTTTCAAACCCTAGAGAATTTTTGCAGAATATTGAGACCTGGAGGTATCTTATTTATGGCTGTTCCCGATAAGCGATACACATTTGATAGGTTTAGAGAGCCGGTAAGTTACGAACACCTCTTACATGAATACAAGCATGGTTTTATAACATCTAGAAGAGAGCATTATACCGATTGGGTCAATAATGTCAATGTCAAACATCAAAAACAAGACTTAACCAAGATTCAAAGAGAAAAGAAAATCAACCAATGTCTTGTTGACAATCAAAATATTCATTTCCACACTTGGCGTTTTGAAGATTTTCTTGACCATGTTTATAGAATGTATCACGAACTAAACATTCCGTTAAAGGTGATTGATGTAGGCATTAGACATCATACAGGTAGTGAGTTCATTATCATATTTCAAAAACAATAAGAACTCAATTATAGTTTGACAAACTTACGCGTTGTCTGTATCTCTCCTTGGTCAATTCTAATAAAGTAAAAGCCCGCTTCTAAACTTGCTACATCTATTTTAGAATGAGTTTCACCTTTGACTCTCAGTCTGCCGTGCATATCGAGTATTTGGACTTGTGCACTCCTTACAGATTCACATGCTATGAAAAGCACATCCTCTACTGGATTTGGGTAGAATGTTATCTCAGGGTCAAGTATCTGATTAGTAGATGTGGTAATGCTATCTGAAGTGATTCTAAAATTATCAATATTAATTCGTGGGCTTTCCAATAACACTCCGTTGGGTATTGGGAATATTGTAGGTCTGCTAATAATGTAGATACTTGCTATCTGATAACCAGGATAGGTAGGAGTTACGTGCTCAAATTGTACATTAAAAATGTCAGTCGTTGTGTCAATGAAATGATCTAAAATGATTCTTGAAAATACCGTATCCAATTCAGCATTGTATTCATCAACTTTAACCACTGTATTACCATAATGCATAATGCGCATATCAAAATATAAGTGACATTGACTTATTGGCTCTTCGAAATCATATTTCAAAGTATCGTCCTGAATCACAATGGAATGATTGCCTTCTGTTAAAGCTGCTTCTTTGTAATAGCTGAAATTAAACGGATCCCCAAACATCTGAAACTTCGGAGGACCAATATCCCAATTGAGTACATCAAACTCATCCCATTCTTCAAAGCTATCAGAGAACACAGTGTTACCAAGGTCCTGGTCAATTGGGCCATTACAGTTGTCCATCATTTCCAGAATGTGCATACATGCTTCTTGGTTGGAGCTGAGTCTTATATTCCAATGTTCTTGAATTTTTTCGCAGAGAAATGGTTCTTCACAATAGTTAAAAGCATCAGATCCAACAACCATATCTAGATGGGGAGGCAAATTCATCAAATACAAATCAGATAACTGAAGCAAGGAATCATTATCGATGATGAGAAGATCAAAGTTTTCATCACTGTTAAATGGAACAAGAGTTAAATTCTCGAATGGGCTTAGACCTTGTATTTTTGTCCCACCGATTGACATCCAATTATGAATCACTTCCAGCTGTTTAAGCGAATCTAAGTTCTGGACATCGCTACCGTAAATTCTGAGATAATCTATTTCTGTAACGTTAGGGTAATTTATGGGAAAGCTATCAACTTGACTTTGAGAGGTTAATACTATTTGACCTGTTAGTGCTGCATTGAACACCAAGGTAACACCAATTATAAACCAGAATCTCTCTTTAGCAAAACCACTCATATTCTAAAGATAAATAATATACTCTGGATGCAAACACCAAATATTTAGTGAGTGATTGTAAAATTATCTGTGAACAATCCACTGGAATTATATCTTCTATCTTTACTTAATAATTATCGAAGATGGCGAAAAAAGAGATTTGGACTGGTTCGGATGAATATCTCTGTGATAGAGAATTGGCGCAGGCATTTCACATTGCCAGAACGCTTGGTATGCCTTTGCTCATTGAAGGAGAGCCTGGAACTGGAAAAACAGAGCTGCCATTACAATATGCAAAGGAGCAAGGTCTTGAACTTTTTGTCTACCCCACCGGATCTAAGAGCACAGTAGAACAATTTGTAGCAAAGTTTGATCATGTCAAATATTTGCGTGATTCTCAGATTGAAATTCTGAATGCTCAAAGGGCAGAAAAAGGTGTCCAGTCTGCACTCTCCACAGGTGGTAGGAATACTGAGTCATTGGCAGACTACGTCAATAAAGGACCTGCGGCACTAGCCTATTCTACACCAAACTCAGTGCTTCTGATTGATGAAATCGATAAAGCTCCGAGAGAATTCCCAAATGACCTTCTTTATGCGTTAAGTCATAGACAATTCATCATGCCTGAGTCAGGAGAAGTTATCACCTGTAGCGAAGAAGAAATGCCTGCGATTGTAATCACTTCTAATAGAGAACAAGAACTACCAACGGCATTTAAAGGGAGGTGCATTTATCATTATATTCATTTCCCAGATGCTGATACTATGCGAGAAATTGTGGCCAAACACCACCCTCAAATTGACAACTCAATAGTCGATGCAGCTTTAGACATTTTCTATCATCTCAGGAGAATTGGTCTTGAGCGATCACCGACCACCAGAGAACTATTGAACTGGTTGAAATATGTGCGTACTTTTTCATCTCAAGAGGCTATACAAAAGATAGAGCAACTTGATGGTATTGGTACATTGGTGAAAACACAATCCGACCTTGAGAAAATTCAGAAGGCTCTCTTCAAAGATGGCGAAGATTTTGCAAAACGAAGCACGTCCAATTAATGTTTGCCTCATTACCAGAACACTTCAGGTCTTATGGTGTAGCTTCAGATGTCAGGACTTTGTTGCTATTTCAAAAAGCAATTCAGAAAGGCCTGATTCGTACATTAGGTGATATATATACGGTCCTAAAATCAATTCTTGTCAAGGATGTTTCAGACTTAGGACCATATACTGCTGCATACTATAAATACTTTCTCAATATTGCCATTGATCATGGCGAATCTTTACATGATGCTATCTTAAGGTCAGAGACATTTCGACAATGGAAAACTGATAATCTTGATCGCTTTGGCGATGATAAAGATCTCGATGCTTTAGTAGATCGTTTTTTGGAAGAGGTACACACCACTACATATGACATCAAAGAAGTCCTTGATGGCAAAGCACTTTGGAATAAAGACAATCCTGAGCTTGAAGATGAAACACTTGATATAGATGCAGGCGATGCCGAAAGAAAGGCGCTCGAACAATTAGCTGACTATTCGGACCTTTCTCTAGACGAGTTGATGGAGAGAATGCAAAAAGTTTGGGAGCAACAACGAGGCAAACATAGTGGAGGCAGTCATTGGATTGGTACAGGAGGTATTTCTCCTTATGGGCATGGAGGTGCTGCAAAAGATGGGATAAGAGTAGGCGGTACTGGTGGTGGAAAGATGGCAAGACGCATATTGAGTGATAGGAAGTTTTTTCCTGTCGATACAGATGCAATTCTCAATGACAATAATGTAGATGCCGCACTTGCTGCGCTTAAAGGAGTTCAACAAGAAACATCAGAAGAAACGCTGGATATACCACAAACGATAGATAAAGGGATCAAAAGAGGCGGGCTTTTTATTCCTGAAATGGAGTTTGGGACATCAAAAAAGCTTCAAGTATTACTGCTAATTGATAACGGAGGGTACTCAATGGACCCATACGTTAAGATTGTAAGGACTCTTTTCCGAAAAATGCAAACACGCTTTGCTCATGATCTTGAGACCTTCTATTTCCATAATACCATTTATGATAAAGTGTATTCTGATTCGCAAAGGAGAAAATCCATCAGTATTGACTCCTTACTCTCCAAAAATCCTGACTATAGAGTATTCATCATTGGCGACGCATCTATGGCCTCATATGAGCTAAGTAGAACAAGTATTGCCTCTTACAAAGCATTAACTACCCACTTCAAACATTGTTCTTGGCTGAATCCTGAGCCAATGAAATATTGGCATTACACTTTCACCATTCAAGTGATTAAGGAGCTTGTCCCTATGTATCCGCTAAGCCCAAAAGGTATCGAAGAAGCTGTGCGACAAATGAATCGCATAATTTAAATATCGAATGCAAGGCAGATTGTTTACCATTGTCCTTAAAGTAAGTTAACTTAGGTAGAGAAATTCTCCTTCATTATGCAAATTGAAGCCAAGACCACTGAGCTAATAGCTACTATGAAGAGGCTTCGAATAATCAATTCGGTTGATCTCACAGATCACTCCTATTCCTTTGATTTATCACAACGGGACTTCCCTGCTAAACATGGATTAATCTGGGAGCTAATATCGCAAAGCGATCGTTGCTGCAGATTCGATGCAGAATCTAGTAGAATACCACCTGATTATGTCAACCTAGTTACTGCGATATTACACCAATTTACTCCTAAAGAACACTATGCTATCAATTTCGATTGTAAGAAAACTCCACAAGGCTTGAAGGATTTACAATTGAAGATTTCTAGAGGTGCTACAACACTCGATTTTGAATTAGTGGACTATGGTGACTATTATGATCATAATGGTATCCGGCATGCTTTAGACTCCGCATTCACATTTGAAGATAATTGTAGTATCTACGAAATCAATACGGATGACCAATCCTTTTGCTTTATGCTCCTCAATGTAAATCAAATTGAAGAGCTCTATCTAGAATACAACCTGGAATGGGATATAAACTACTTCACTAAATTCGTTACTGGTCAATGGAACGCTTGCCTGTTTCCAGCAGATAATGGGCTTGAAGAGAGACCACTCACGATTGCTGAATATTATAGTGCTCAATCAACGAAGGAAGACCTTGACCCAAGGAAACTTTTAGAACTTTGTGAATCATTAAAGGACTCTGGCAATGATGAAACGCAAGCATTCTACAAAGATGTATTCACTAGTAAATATCTTGAATCATCAAAATACTGTGCGAAACTTCTCATGCAGCAATATGGTTTCAAATCAGATGATATCTTCGACAATGTTATTCAAGGTATCCAAGATGATACTTCGGTTTGTGCTATTGGGACTTATCTTCACTATGCATCAGAATGGTGGTTGAGAATATTGCCAAATCTCTCCCGCTGGGAAAGCATTCTCGATAATTTCGAGAGGCAGAATTGTCAGGTCAAACAAGATCCTTTGCTCTGGTCAATTGTTCTCTTAGCCTACAAACAAAAATCAACCTACAAGTTTAGTAGGGGAAACTACTGACATCAAATAACTCCCAAATTAAAGTCATAGCTGCAGGAGTTATTAGCTTCTCTCCGCTAGTGCTCAATTTTCTATTTCCAAGGAGAAGACTCAAAGAAATCAGTAATGATTTGATAATATATATCACCACTGAAGGTCGTGGTAAGTCTATCAGATATACATATCCTTTCTTGAAATACTTAGCAACAGAGAACGAGTCCACACTCCTCTTAGATTTCTTTGAGAAAACTAGACAGCACATAGACATCTTGGATGTGATGCTATTCCTTTCATTATTCAATATGATGGCATACCGGCATTCTCATGCAGCGGTTTATACCGATCTTTACCTTCAACTTTGGGATGAGGACATCATTTACCACAATAAACTCATCCCTATCTTACAGTTATCAGAGCGCATAGATGTTAAAGAACTCGTTTCGAATTATCAGCAGAACAACCCAGTGTCTGACCAAAAAAACGAAAGCTATTCTATAGCAACTGCTAATGCATTGCATACTGAGATCATGACAAG
>JAHDEL010000027.1:26127-40156 GCA_020628855.1 Saprospiraceae bacterium
ACGCCAATGCACATAGTAGCAAGACCATACCTTACGTTTTTTTCTTGCATTTCAAGTGCCAAAGAATAGCTAATTCGTGTACCAGAGACTCCTAGTGGATGGCCGATTGCTATAGCACCACCATTGGGATTAATACGTGGGTCATCGTCTTGAAGTCCAAGCTCTCTAATGCATGCTAAGCTTTGCGCGCTAAAGGCTTCGTTCAATTCAATGAGTCCAATATCTTCAAGAGAGAGTCCAGCCTTCCTTAATGCTTTCTGCGTCGCTTTGACAGGACCAATACCCATGATTCGTGGTTCGACACCAACGACTGCAGAAGCAACGATTCTAACCATTGGAGTAAGATTGTGCTGCTTTATCGCATTATCAGAAGCAACAATTACAGCGGCTGCTCCATCATTGAGTCCGCTAGCATTACCAGCTGTCACAGTGCCATCCTTCTTAAATGCTGTTCTCAATTTAGCAAGAGCTTCCAGAGAAGTATCATGTCTGATAAATTCATCCTCCTTAAAGATGAGGTCTTCTTTCTTTCTCTGTGGAATTGCGATTGGTACAATTTCTTTTGCAAGTCTTCCTGATTCTTGAGCTACTGAAGCCTTCATCTGTGATCTATAAGCAAATGCATCTTGATCTTCTCTACTAATCGCATACATCTCAGCGAGATTCTCAGCTGTATTACCCATAGCTTCTGTGCCATAGAGCTCATCCATCTTTGGATTAACGAACCTCCATCCGAAGCTTGAGTCATATAACTTAGCATCACCTCCAAAAGGTCTGGCACTCTTAGACATGACTAGTGGACCCCTTGTCATATGCTCAACACCACCACTGATGAAAATATCCCCATCTCCTGCCTTTATGGCTCGATTGGCATGGACAATGCTAGACAATCCAGAAGAGCAAAGCCTATTGATTGTCTCTCCAGGAACTGTCCAAGGCAACCCTGCCAGGAGAGCGGCCATTCTAGCAACATTCCTATTGTCTTCTCCGGCTTGGTTAGCACATCCAATAATCACATCATCAATATTCTCAGCTTGCAAACCAGGCGTCTGTTCAACTAAAGATCGTATGACATGTGCAAGAAGATCATCTGTTCTGATTGAAGATAGAGTCCCTCTAAATCTTCCAAAAGCTGTTCTTAGTCCATTTACGATATAAGCGTCTTGCATGTCAGTCTTATTATGAATATATTAAAGCATGCAAGTTAATGATGAAATACTTGATTATCAGGAAGAATTGCCAATTGAAGACTTCTTCCCTGGTGTCGGAGATAGAATTAAAGCAGCATTCTTTGATTCTATAGTGATGGTCGGATTCATGTTTCTATTTAGCTTTATCTACTCTCAATTTGGTCATGTAGATCAAAGACTGAAGATACTTTCAGTCCTGTTTGTCTTTGTCTTGTACGATCCTATCTTCACAGCTTTACGCGGTCAAACGATTGGGCATCAGATCCAAGGAATTATTGTCAAGAGAAGATCAAACCAAGCTAAAAACATCAACCTGTTTGCGGCTTTTGTCAGATATATGATCAAAGTCTTCTTGGGAGTTGTTTCCATTTTCACAGTAGGTGGCAATAGACAAAATCTTGCTATTCATGACATGGTGAGTGACTCGATAGTATTATTCAAATAAAGCAATTGAATTCCTTTACTCTCGTGCTACTATCTTTGTGTATATTTTTTCTTACACTACTAAAATTATAAACAATGAATGCAAAAATTTTACTTTTCCTATGTATGCTGGGGTCCTTGAGTCTAATGCTTCAATCATGCAAAGACAATTGTGATGAAATGACTTGGTATGCTGATGCAGACGGTGACGGATTTGGTGATGCTAACGTTACTGAGTCTGCATGTGATCGTCCGGATGGATTTGTAGATAACTCGAGTGATGTAGATGATTCGGATGCTCAACTTAATCCTAACACTGTATGGCAAGGAGAAGCGATCACCTTTACAAAGGAAAATAACGCAGATTGGAATGAAGAAGTAAACCAAGACAGAATCACAGATAACGTGTGGCTGACAAGAAAGGACAACATGAGCCTCTTTAATATTGCAGTAGAAACAGGGCAAATGGGAGACTTCAGCGAAACGCTTGCCCCTACCGGTACTCAATGGGCTTCTGGCTCTGTTTCAGATGGTATTGGCAATCTCAATTTTGATAGATTTGTTGGTACGCTGGATAACAATGTCGGTGACAATATTTTAAACGGACCGATGGTGCTTTATCTAGAAGAAGATAACATCTATCTAGATATCAACTTTACTTCTTGGGCCATGGGCAGTAGTGGTGGTGGATATAGTTATACCAGATCCACAAGAAACTAGAATTACTCCCTCATAAGAAAAAGAAAAGCCCAAGTTTTGTCTTAAAATAAAACATGGGCTTTTCTACTTAATCTTAATTTTTTCTCCTCATTGAGTCATTGGAATATACGTTTGTCCTTTGATCACATTTCGTGATATCACCAGTCGCTGAATTTCTGAAGTTCCTTCGTATATCTGAGTAATCTTGGCATCTCTCATGAGGCGCTCTACATGATATTCTTTGACGAAGCCATAACCGCCATGGACTTGTACAGCTTCTACACTATGCTTCATTGCCGCTTCTGAGGCATAAAGTTTTGCCATTGCTGCCGCTTGAGCATAATCTTTTCCTTGATCCTTTAGCCAAGCTGCGCGATAGACAAGCATTCTTGCAGCCTCGATATCCATCGCCATATCTGCTAGCTTAAATGCTACTGCTTGATGTTTATTTATAGGCTTACCAAACGCAGACCGTTCATGAGAATATGCAAGCGCTAATTCATATGCACCTGCTGCAATCCCTAAAGCTTGAGCCGCTATACCTATCCTACCTCCGTCTAATGTTTTCATTGCATATTTGAATCCAAATCCATCCGGACCAAGTCTATTGGCTTTAGGTACTTTGACATCTTGAAACATTACAGAACTGGTATCAGAAGATCTGATGCCTAGCTTATCTTCTTTGATTCCAGTACTTACTCCTTCTAGGTCAGCAGGAATAATGAGTGCATTGATTCCTCTATGCCCTTGTTCTGGATCTGTCTGAGCAATGACTACATAGACTCCAGCTTTTTTACCGTTTGTTATCCAGTTTTTCGTTCCATTCACGAGATAGTAATCACCCTTGTCTTCGGCTGTTGTTCGTTGACTGGTCGCATCACTACCGGCTTCAGGCTCAGATAAGCAAAAGGCACCAATACATTCTCCAGAAGTCATTTTAGGTAACCATGCTTTCTTTTGCTCATCAGTACCATACTCCTCGATTCCCCAACAGGCTAATGAGTTGTGTGCAGAAACTATTACTGAAGCTGAGTTGTCTATTTTGGAGAGTTCTTCCATGATCAGTACATAAGACAAGGTATCCATATCTGCCCCTCCATACTGGCTGTCAGTCATCACCCCCATAAATCCAAGTTCGGCCATTTGTTTCACCTCGTTTTCAGGGTAAGCCATAGTTGTATCTCTATCTATGACTCCTGGCTTGAGGATATTCTGTGCAAAGTCTCTTGCTGCATCACGTATCATCACGTGATCTTCTGAAAGATTAAAATTCATAGTTTACTATAATGGGATGTTCCCGTGTTTTTTCTGAGGTAATTCTATTTCTTTGTCTTTGAGCATTCTGAATGCTCTAATCAGTTTCCTTCGCGTTTCTTCTGGATAGATAACTTCATCAACAAACCCTCTTTCAGCCGCCACATAAGGATTTGCGAAGAGTGCTTTGTATTCATTTTCCTTCTCTTGCAGTTTTTGCTCTGGATTATCAGCTGCTTTAATTTCTTTCTTGAAAATAATCTCGCTGGCTCCTTTGGCTCCCATTACTGCAATCTCAGCTGTTGGCCAAGCAAAATTCATATCGGCTCCAATGTGCTTAGAGTTCATCACATCATATGCTCCTCCATAGGCTTTTCGCGTGATTACAGTCACTTTCGGGACTGTAGCTTCACTGAGAGCGTACAGCAGTTTTGCACCATTGACTATAATTCCATTCCATTCTTGATCAGTGCCAGGCAAGAATCCAGGTACATCCACTAACACAAGCAGTGGAATATTAAAGCAGTCGCAAAACCTTGTAAATCTTGCAGCTTTCTTCGAACTATTGACATCGAGACAACCAGCCAGACTCATGGGTTGGTTAGCGACAATGCCAATCGACTGTCCAGCAATTCTAGCAAAGCCAACGACGATATTCTCTGCATACTGTTCATGAATCTCAAAAAACGATTCACTATCACATATGCCCGTTATTACATCTTTGATATCATACGGCTGGTTAGCATTCTGTGGAACTATACTCTTGAGTTCTGGTCTATATTCATCAGCAATAGCATAGTCGATATCTATAGGGAAGTCATCACAACTTTGAGGAATATAGCTAAAGAGCTTTTTGATTTTTTTAATGGCTAGGATATCGTTAGGAGCAGTCAGATGGCTTACTCCACTTTTCGTAGAATGTGTAGATGCACCACCGAGTTCTTCAGAGCTTACTTCTTCATTAGTCACTGTCTTAACTACATTTGGACCTGTCACAAACATATAGCTTGTCGTCTCCACCATAAGCGTAAAATCAGTGATCGCTGGCGAATACACAGCACCTCCAGCACAAGGACCCATAACAAGTGAAAGCTGAGGGATAACGCCAGATGCCATCACATTGCGATGAAAAATATCTGCATAGCCACCAAGAGATCTTACTCCTTCTTGTATCCTAGCTCCACCACTATCATTTAATCCAATAATAGGAGCCTTCGTCTTCATGGCTAGGTCCATTACCTTGCATATTTTCTCCGCATGAGTTTCTGATAGAGAACCCCCAAACACTGTAAAATCTTGAGCAAATACATAGACGAGTCTACCTTCTATAGTTCCGTATCCTGTAATGACACCGTCTCCAGGAAATTTTTGATCAGCCATCCCGAAGTCTGTCGTTCGATGGGTAACTAGGGCTCCTATCTCTTCAAAACTGCCTTCATCTAGAAGCAAATGTACTCTCTCTCTTGCTGTCAGTTTTTTCTTAGCATGTTGAGCATCAATTCTCTTTTGGCCTCCTCCCAATGCAGATTGGGCTAACTTATCTTTTAATATATCTCTACCGTCTGACATAGTTCTGTTTCTAAGTGTCCAGCTGATCTTGTTCTGCCTTATAAATACTTAATGCAATTTCAGCAATTGCACTCTGTTCTTGCTTTAGCTCTTGTTTCACAACTTCACTGTCGTAATATCGCTTCACGAAATTAGTATCAAACTTTCCTGAGACAAATGCCGGATGATCCATAACAAATGCTCCAAACCCAAGCGTTGTCTGCACACCATCTATCACATATCCCGTTATAGCTTCTCGCATCAAATACAAAGACTCTTCCCTATTCTTACCATAGGTGATCAACTTTGAAAGCATAGGGTCATAATAGATTGGTATCTCCATACCTTGTCTATAACCTCCATCCACTCTAATACCTCTTCCAACAGGTCTAGCGTAGGTATCCAAAGTACCAATACTTGGCAAGAAGTTATTCAATGGGTCTTCAGCATAGACACGTAATTCCATAGCATGACCTCGCAATCTAATATCTTCTTGAGCGAAGGCAAGCGCTTCACCTCTTGCGACTCTTATCTGTTGCTCGACAAGATCGATACCTGTGATACATTCTGTCACAGGATGCTCTACTTGGAGCCTTGTATTCATCTCTAAGAAATAGAAGTTCATCTGATCGTCAAGCAAAAACTCAACAGTACCTGCACCTTCATATTGACAAGACCTTGCAACGTCAACTGCGGCATTACCCATCTGAGTCCGTAGCTCTGGCGTCAACACAGCTGAAGGTGCTTCTTCTACAACTTTCTGGTGTCGCCTCTGTATACTACATTCTCGTTCGTACAAGTGTACGATATTGCCATGGCTATCTGCAAGTACTTGTATTTCGATATGTCTAGGAGATGTGACAAATTTTTCAATAAAAACCGAACCATCACCAAAAGCAGATTGTGCTTCACTAATAGCTCTTTGCATCTGCTCTTCAAGTTCGTCTTCTTTCTCCACAACTCGCATACCTTTGCCCCCTCCACCTGCAGAAGCCTTAATGAGGATTGGGAAGCCAATATCTCGAGCTATTGCTTTCGCTTTATCAACATCTGTTATTGCTTCATCAATACCTGGCACCATAGGAATATCAAATGCCTTTACTGTTTCTTTTGCTGCAAGCTTGCTTCCCATTACTCGAATAGCATGCGGCTTAGGACCAATAAATATGAGTCCTGCATCTGTCACTTTCTGAGCAAATTCAGCATTTTCCGAAAGGAAACCATACCCAGGATGTATACCATCAGAACCAGTCTTTTGAGCGGCTTGAAGAATAGCTTCTTGTACCAAATAGGATTCTGAGGATGGGGATGGACCAAGATGTACTGCTTCATCCGCAAAGAGGACATGTGGAGCTGATCTGTCCGCGTCACTAAACACGGCTACAGTCTTGATGCCCATCTGACGTGCTGTCTTCATTACTCTGAGGGCAATCTCTCCTCTATTGGCTACTAATATCTTTTTCATATTAATCCAGTTCAATTAAGATTTGGCCCTTCTCTACTGAATCTCCTTTCGCTACATTGATTGACTTGATTGTTCCTGCAGATTTTGCTTTGATAACATTCTCCATTTTCATTGCTTCCAAAATAAGTAAGGAATCGCCTTCTTCGAATGCATCACCTGGTGTCTTGAGTAATTCGACAATAAGCCCAGGCATGGGAGAAAAGATTGCCGTCTCGACGATGGACTCAGTCGTATCCAGGCCTAACTTATCAGCGAGTAGGTCATAAGCATTCTCAATAGCTACTTCATAGACTTTACCTTCTACTTCTAGGCTCATTACCTTACCCATTCTTGCAATTACTCTTACAAGTAAGCTTCGTGTACCCAATAAGGCATGATAGGTATTTGTATCAATTCTAACTAAATCTATTGGCTGAGTATTCTCTTGAAAATCAAATTGATTCTCTCCTATAGTTACTCTAAATTGTGGTAGTGACAATGGTTTTAGTATTCTTTTGGTCAAAGGTAGTTAATAACCTGCTCGATTACTAAATTAATAAAAAGATGACACCTTGTCACTTTTATTGGTCAGAGAATTATTTCACAAGCTGTATATTTAATAGTATGACACTAGAATACCGCATGCTATCTTTCCGATCACTCATTATTCTCTTGCTGTTGCCTTATCTATGCACTGCACTTCAAGGCCAGCGTGTGTTGATTGAAGAATTTACAAATCTGCAAGCTGAAAACTATTCAGAGACACATAACTATACAGACCAGTTCGTAGAAAACCCATGGACGTCTCCGTACTGTGTCATCACATATCACACAGAGAATCCAGAAGTAGATGCGCTCTATGCAAATACGACCAGTTCTGCACAATTGAGATTAAATACGCTACCAGATGTTACAGAATTCCCTTCTGTACTGATTGATGGGAAGAATAAACCTACTGGTCAGCTACATCCCGGTTATACACCAAACCTCACTGAAGAATATTTAGATTCTATTTATCAATCTAAAGAAGATCTCACATCATTCTTTGGAGTCAATCTTGTATTTACTGATGACTTTGCCTCAGTCTATGCTAGTAGTGGTCTGCATACAACTGACTTCAATCCAATGACAGTCTTACTGTATCGTGTGCTTGTTGAAGAAGTGGTTGATTTTTCGAAGCCAGTTGGACCAAATGGTGAGCAGCAGTTCACCAATATTTTTCGAGGTTTTATCAACCACAGAACTTCTACCTCTATCCCTGGCAATGGGTCGACACATGGATGGCAATTATTCACTATACCTCCATCTGTGCAAGACCTTGATAATCTGAAGTTAGTAGTCTTTATCACAGATTTTGATGGAAATGTACTGGACTGTACTGCAGCTGATGCTGAAGATGTGGATGATTATGCTGTGACCTATTGGAATGACACCAACAGACAGTTTGGCTTTTGTGATACATTGGTGAGTCCAGAAATTAAAATTAGGAATGATGGTGCGAAAGCGATTAGCAATTTCACTATCCAGGCAACTGTAAATAAAGATACCTTGACTCGGTTTATCCAGGATACTTTGTTTCCTGCAGAAATTGAGACATTTGCCTTTGAGTCTTTTGATTTTGATGGTGGAGGCTATGCAATTGATGTTGACATTGTGTCTATTCCAAATGTCCCTCCGAATTTCATTGAGCCAGCCCAAGAGAAAACCGTCCATTATCTCATTCATGATGAACTCGACGCACCAAATGAAGACTTTGAATCACCAGACCCCTGTGATTATGGAGACTTCATGCAGAGGGCACAACAATCTTATGTCTTCCAAAAGGTCAATTCTGAAATGCTGGGAGCCGAACAACCAATTGGTGGTTATGGTACATCCGAATCTTGTCTTCTTGTGGATTATGGCAGTTGGCAATATGACTCCGACTTTGCTGTCGTTCTTTCTTCAGACTTTGATAATCCAAATTATGGATTTCTCCATTACAATGGATTTGACGTCACTCAATTTAGACATCCAGTGCTTAAATTTGATTACGCTGCTCCACAAATGGGTCAAACCAATGATTGCTTCGTCGTAGGGGCTTCCACAGAAGAGTGTGAAGATCAATCTTATGATGAACTCCTAGCATTCCGCTGTCATGAATTGGCAACCATCGAAATGCCAGACACAAGCTTCTACCTGCCAAGGCCGGAAGATTGGAATACTCTTGAAATTCCACTTTTTGCTTATGAAGATGAAACATTCTTACAGCTTAGGCTGCTCGCCAATACCAGAACAGATGGTTCTAATCAGAATGCACTGTATCTCGACAATATTAGGATCGAATCACAAGATGCACCTTGCCAAGGAGGTGATATTACCCTTACTAGCCAAGAAGAAGTCGATCAATTTGCAGCTTCACTAGCCGGTTGTCAGTATTATGATGGCAATATCTGTATTGGATATTGCGATGGAGAAACCTCCGTCTCAGATATAATATCATTAGCAGGTTTAGAGTCTCTCTATGAGATTAGTGGCTATCTGCATATTTCGAACAATCCATCACTCAAAGATGTACAGGGCCTAGACAACTTAAGAAGCATTGGTGGTTATCTCGAAATCAGTAATAATGCTGGACTTATCAGTTTAGAGCATCTGACACCAGATAGAACACTTGGAGGAGGCTTATACCTGATGGATAATCCAAACTTGAAAATTAGTCTTGATTTCACTGGAGTGAAAGAGCTAGGAGGAGACTGTATAATTTCGGGTAATCCATTAAAAACCTTTTACAACTTAGGAACCTTTGAAGTTATTTACGGAGATCTGATCTTCCATGACACAGATTCTGTTAGCTCATTTATCAGCAACACGGGAAACTTAACTTTTGTAGATGGCTGTGTTTCCGTAGAGAATAATCGCGGTCTAAGATTTTCTAACGGCATGAAAAACATAGTAGAAATCAATGGAGATCTTTCGGTAAAAAACAACCTACAATTACGATCATTACTCTTATTTGATCTTGAGCGTGTCAGAGGGAATATTGACATTCAGAAGACTGATACACTTACCTCAATAACTCTGATATCGCTTGACCAGGTAGATGGACAAATAACAATTGCTGACCATCCGAAATTGGATTATTTAGCGATATATTTTGATTTTGACATCGACTATCTCAATTCTATCGAACAGCATCCTGTGGACTTTACTTTAAGTAACAATCCGCTTCTTGCTGAATGTAACATCCCTCCCATCTGCGCAATGGTAGAAGATGACTCAATAATTAAAGTCATTGAAAATAATGCTCTTGGGTGCCGAACAGTAGATGAGGTCAGGATAGTCTGCACCGAAGGTCCAGATGAAGATCAAGATGGCTATGGTGCACTTGTTGATTGTGATGATACCGACCCTGCAATCAATCCTGGAGCTGAAGAAACCTGTGACGGTATTGACAACAATTGCAATGACAACATCGATGAAGGTTTGACTCTCTACACTTATTACGAAGACAGCGACAATGATGGCTATGGTAATGATGATCAAATGTATGAAGACTGCGAAATCCCTGCATGGGGAGTGACGCAAGGTGGAGATTGTAATGATAACAATAGTGCAATCAACCCTGGTGCAGAAGAAATTTGCGATGATTTAGACAATAATTGCAATCAAAGTATAGACGAAGGGTTACCCTTACTCACTTACTATGAAGATAATGACAATGATGGCTTCGGTAATGATGATGTCGTCTTCGAAGATTGTCAGATTCCATTCTGGGGAGTAACACAAGGTGGAGATTGTAATGATATGGATGCTAGTATCAATCCTGATGCAATAGAGGATCCCACAAATGACATTGATGAAAACTGTGATGGCATTTTTACGAATATCGACAAGCTTGGTGAAGATTTGCTATTACTCACTGTTTTTCCGAATCCTGTATCGACAGTTTTACACATTGATATCAAGTCAGGTAGCACGAGTGAGTTCTTGATGGAACTACTAGATATCCATGGGAAAGCTATCGCCAGGTCTCAGAACAATCAGCTAAATGTCAAGTCATATCCACAAGGAATATACATGGTAAAGATCACAGATATGTTCTCTCAGCAAAGCATACTGAAGAAAGTATTGATACAGGATTAATTCCTTAGGATTACGCTAGGATCTAAAAAGCAATAACAATCCGTAGTTCATTAGCGTTATCCATGCTGTGAGATATGTACTACTACACTTCTGGTTTTTTTCGACCTTGTACCTTGCTGGTCAAGTCAACCCAATCTTGAAAGTAAATTGGAAGTCTCCAACGACCTATAAACTAGAGTCTGGCGAATTAACCTGTGAGAAGAGTAAGAAAACTAAAGTCAGCCTAGAAGTAGATGCTTTTACATCTAATGAAACTTCCATCGAGAAATACCTAGAACGATTCAAGGCTGAGTATGACAATCTGCCAAGTGACAAGCAGGATGTGTTGTTCTATATCCATGGTTTTGGTGCACATCGCAAAAAATATATCAAGATAAATAGCGGTACATTATACAGCAAGGTTCTTGACAGAGAAGGTTCTGACATTGGTCTCCTTTCTTCATTAATCTGGGAGGCTGGGATGATTTATGTGCCTACCATTCCTAAATCTGTCGAACTAGGCTACTTCTACGGTGAAGTCATAGCAAAATGTGTGAATTATGTGCACAGTGTAAACCCCGAGGCTGACATTCACCTCCTTACACATTCTATGGGTAATAGAGTCTATGTTGGCATCTTCAACAAGCTTCGAGAATATTACGATGCTCCTGTTTTCAAAGAGCACCTGATGGCTGCTCCTGATATCGAACCAACTATCTTCAACGAAGGCAATGGATTAGCTGAGATCAATAGCATTTCAGAAAATGTTACAATCTATAGACACCATCTCGACAGAGTCCTAGGGTCTTCTGCGAGTTTTAGTGGAGAAGATCGCTTAGGTTTAACCAGTCTAACCGCGGATGAGCTCTCCTCCACCAAAGCAGAAATAACTATTGTAGATTGTTCTTATCTAGATGATAATGAGAGATTGGATGTAGGTAACCACAACTATTACTATCAGAGCCCTACAGTTAGAGATGACATCTATCAGACACTTACACAAGACACTGCTTCACTTCAGAACAATAGAACAGTCTTCAAGCATCCTCGGCGCTTCTTTTTAAGGTTTGGGGTGATGGAGTGAGTGGTAAAAGAAATACAACCTCGCTAACACGACAGTCTCCTTTAGTTGTACTTTTATTTTAAAAATGTTATTTACATATAACAAGGAACTTGATTCGGTTGAAATCCATGATGAAACCAAATTTAAAAACGAGTCAATATTAGAACGTCAACATATTGAAGAATGGATCAAGAAATATCCTGAAATCCTTGGCGAGGAACTCCTAATTATCACATCCGAATATGACAAATTTGATAAAACAAATGAAAGATTAGATCTTCTTGCCTTAGACACTACAGGCAAGCTTGTCATTATTGAATTAAAAAGAGATGATAGTGGCAAACATGTGGATTTACAAGCGATAAAGTATGCTGCTTATTGCAGTACAATGACTTTTCAAGATGTTATTGAAGCTCGCAAGTCCTATTTAAGACAGCATGCCCAAACTTCGACAAATGATGACGACATCAAAAATGAAATTGAATTGTTTCTTGAAGTTGAAAACTTTGAAGAAATTGATGATAAACCTCGAATAATTATTGTTGCAAACCATTTTAGGTCAGAAGTAATGGCATCGATTTTATGGCTTAGAAATTATGGCGTTGACATCTCTTGTATTGCCTTAAAACCTTACAGTATTAGTGAAAACAAAATATCAATTACAGCCAATAAAATAATACCATTAAAGGAAGCAGAAGAATATCAAATGCGTGTTGAGCAAAAAGAGATAAAAGAAACGAAAGTCAGCTCATTAAAAAAGAAGTATCAAAGTGTATGGCTACGTATTAATCAAGAATCAAATTATATATCACCTCTCAGGATAAAAAATGCAGAACTTCATGGGTATCATCAGATATTAACAGGGATTGCAGGTATTCATTATGAGTACTACTATCAAAAGAATGGCAAAATTCTAGGAGTTGAACTTCATTTTGAAAAAAGTGACAAAGAACAGAATCTGGACTCAATGCTTAAGGTCCTGGAAGGTATTGCTCTATTCAAAGAAAACACTAAAGGAAAGTTTTTTGTAATGGAAAACTGGGGAAGAAAGTGGTGCAGATTTGGAACTCAGATAGACTCTATTGATAAAGGTTCAAATGATATCGCTTGGGCACTGAATGAGATGGAATCATTGATAAAGCATACATCGGAAGGTCTTAACACAATAAGGAACAACTGAAAAAAATTATACAGACATATTAACTCACTTGATCGAGATATAATGCCTTTTGGAAACCGATGAAGTTTTCTCTTATTGATTTTATGTTTCCTAATTCTCTTTTGGCGTCTGCTATTGCTTTGTATTTTAGTTCGAGTAGTTCAGGCAGTTTTTTGTCATCTAATTCATTTACTCCGTCGCGGACATATTGCTCAAGGACGAAGTTTAAGAATTCTTGTTGCTTGACATCGTAATCCATTATTTGAAGTTTGGCTTTTGATGCTCGTTCTAATCGTGGAATTAAGTTTGTGTGATATGCTACATAGCTAAGTACATCATATAAGTCGCTATTTTCTCCTTGAACTAATTTTCTTAGGTCATCAAGTTGAGTTGATGTATAACCGTTTTCGTTTAATTCTTCAAGTAGTTTTTTTCTTGTACTTGGGATACTCCAAATCTTACGTAATTCTGATTCACTTGAAAAGAACTTTGGTATATCTCCAAAGAGTTGTTCGATGAACTCAGTTGAAGAGATTGGTTTTCCTGAAGGATCCCAAAATGTTGTCTTTACAGTTGAATCAATTTCACGTTCTTTATTATTAGATAGTTTGACTTTAATAATCTTCTTAGGTGGGTTATCACAAACACAAGGATCATTCTTGCATTCATCACAAACATAAATTCCAGGAGGGTCACTCATAATATCAGGTTTTTCTCCTTTTGGTGGATATGGTGGTGCTTCAGGAGGCTCAGGTTCTCCATCCCATTCTGGGTCTTTGAAATGTTCATGGGCTTTTACAAAGTCGAAAAGTGTAAAGTAATCCTTGCTATCAAAGAGCCTTGTTCCTCTTCCTACTATTTGTTTAAACTCTACCATTGAGTTTACTGGACGCAACAAAACAATGTTTCTTATTTCTGGTGCATCAACTCCTGTGCTGAGTTTCTGCGAAGTCGTTAGAATTGTTGGAATAGCTTTTTCGTTATCCTGAAAGAATTTTAATTGCTCCTCACCTTGCTTCCCATCGTCCGCAGTAACTCGATGGCAATAGTTACTATTCTTACTATCTGAAAATTGATTGATTAAATCTCGTATTAAGGCTGCATGCACTTGGGTGGCACAAAAGACTAATGTTTTCTGATTTTGA
>JAHDEL010000028.1 GCA_020628855.1 Saprospiraceae bacterium
GCACCTGACTCATAATCAGGGGGTCCAAGGTTCGAGCCCTTGAGGGACCACATTGCGAAGGCATTCATCTTTAGTTAGATGAGTGCCTATTTTTTTGCAACCTTGAGGCAAGAAGTCTATCCCGTATCATAAAAGCAGTGCTGAAAGTCATCATTGCTCGTAATTCACTTCTCATCACAAATGTCACAGTACGATGATGTTAAAGTTCTATGTGCATATTTAATTAAAAAACTACAAATTATGACTAACGCAACTACACTTAGCAGATATCTTATGATGGCTTTTCTTGCTCTATTTCTTTTGCAATCTTGTTCGGAAGAAATCGAAAACAACACTAGTCAGTCAGATGAACAACTCAGTAGTTTAACATAAACACTACAATCCAAATTAAAAAAGGAGTTGATTGAAAAAGGAATAACAAAACAGAACTAACTCATTCTTTCACAACAAATGACTTCGACCATCTCTATGAGTTAGTAATTACCGAGGAAATCAAAACAATCATAGAAGATATAAGAAGTGCTAATTTACTAGAGGCGATTCCTGTCGAAGAATGCGAAACTTGTTATTCATTTGACTATGGAAATGATGACAACTTATCCCTTGCGATAGATGCATTACTTACTAATGAAGTAAAATTTCGAGAAGATGATAGGATTCTTTGTAAAAGTGCTTGTCTGAGTGCATACAAGTTTTGTCTGGAAGGCGCCCAATTAGGTGGAAATGCTAGATGTTCTCTTGCTTATGTACTTTGTGTAGCTCTATGTAATGTAGATCTTTCACATAATTAAAGACTCAAAGATGTTTTTAAGAGTGTGCTTCCATAAAGCACATTCTTAAACTCATTTATACAGTTCCTACCCCACCGGTTGTTTCTTCCGACTGAGTGCCATTGCTGCAATGAAGAAGTTGGGTAACGGCTTATGTTGATCACGCTTTGTGAGATCAAGATACCAACCTAATTTCTTAATTATAGGAATCTTATGTGCCTCAACGAACTCAATCAATGTACCATCTGGGTCCTCTACATAAGAAAATCTACCCGCAGCCTCTCCCATATCAAAACTATTTGCACTATCTACCGTAAAAGGATGGCCAGCAGCTTCACATCGACTCTTGAGTTCTTCCATACCCTGTACATCAAAACACAAATGAATATATCCTAAGTCACCCCAAAGCCTACCTTCGAATATTTTAGCTGGTGTCCTATCCAACGTCTGTACCAGTTCGATGTATGTGCTACCCAACAATCTGGAAAATGGTCCTGTACGAGGCTCCGAATGGGTCAACAATACTCTTCTGAATTTTCCTTCCGCATTTGCATGCAAATGCTGTATGTCTCCAAACACACCAGTTTCGTCTGCTAGTATCTTATCATAACCAAGAATGTCTTGATAGAATGTTAAAGCCTTTGACATATCCGAGACACCCATGGTTGCCCCAGCGATACCACCCGATGTAAATCCTGTATCGTTAAATCGCTGCAAAGCTTCGGTCACTTCTAATATATTACCGTAGGGATCTTTGCAAAAGAAGTGCTTCACCCCTAATTCTTGAGTGACATCGGTAAGTAATTCCACACCTTGGGCCTTGCAAAATGCATAATGTTTATCAACATCCTTGGCATTAAACTTAGCCACATTAATGCCTAAGTCTCCAAGCTGGAGCGGTGTTTTGGGAGGCTGAGCTTCTCGACTTGTATATTGCCAGATCTCCATACCGCCGCCTCCATTATAATTGAGAGCAAGCACTGCATGTCTTGCTTGAGGTTTGCCATCTGTATAAGGTAGCATCAGACCCGCTTCTGCAGCTTCATCGAATACAGGCATATCCATACCCATATACTTTCTATACCATTCCCAAGTCTCGTAGACATTAAGATTACCCAGCCCAATTTGCTGAATACCACTGATATTATAACCCATCTTAAGCTAGTGTTTGGACCTTGAGCTCTCTTTTCTTATACTCTCCACTTGTCAGATTATCTCTGATAGCTTTGAACGCAGTTACTGTTCTTTCGATATCCTCTTCTGTATGTGTAGATGTTGGAATTAATCGAAGGAGTAACATCCCTTTTGGTATTACTGGATAGACTACAATTGAGCAGAATATTCTGTAATTCTCCCTGAGGTCATAGACAACATGCGTTGCTTCAGGCACTTCTCCACTTAAGAATACTGGTGTTACACATGAGTTTGTTTTACCTAGGTTAAAGCCTTCTTCTCTTAGTCTACCTTGGAGCAAGTTGACATTCTTCCAAAGGTTATCCTTTAACTCAGGCATTGTTCTTAACATCTCCAGACGTTTTCTATTACCAAGCACTTGTGTCATCGGCATAGATTTAGCAAATATCTGAGATCGCATATTGTATTTGAGGAATTGTATTGTATCCTTATTTCCTGCAAGAAAAGCACCAATACTACCCATTGATTTAGCGAAAGTAGAAAAGTAGATATCAATATCATCCTGTACACCTTGCTCTTCACCAGCTCCTGCCCCTGTCTTACCAAGTGTACCAAATCCATGAGCATCGTCAACCATGAAGCAGAAACCATACTTCTCCTTTAGAGCAGCAATCTCTTTTAACTTCCCTTGATCTCCTTGCATGCCAAAAACACCTTCTGAAATCAAGAGGACATCACCACCTTGCTCGTCTGCTATCTTTTTTGCTGCAATGATCTGCTTCTCGCAACTTTCCATGTCATTATGAAGAAAAGAAAACCGCTTGCCTGCATGCATTCTTACACCATCAACTATACATGCATGACAATTTTTATCATAGACTATCACATCTCTTCTTGTGACTACGCACTCAATTGCAGACATGATTCCTTGGTAACCAAAGTTAACAAGCACAGCAGCTTCTTTTGATACAAAATCTGCAAGCTCTTTTTCAAAAGCATCATGATAATCTGTATTCCCTGACATCATTCTTGATCCCATTGGATAACCAAGTCCCCAGTCTTTAGCAACCTCTCCATCAATCTTTCTAACTTCTGGATGATTTGCTAAACCGAGATAATTATTGATTGACCACATGACCACTTCTTTACCATTGAATGTCATGCGATTACCAAGTTCACCTTCTAATTTTGGAAAGATATAATATCCCTCTGTTTGGTCTGCATATCGACCAAGAGGTCCTTTGTCTTCTTTGATTCTATCAATTATTCTCATAGTTGTGAATTGTAGTATTCTAAATCAACCACAAAGATAGCTAAAAAGCTCCTAAAGCGGCTTGGATTGTGTATTAAGAACCGTATTCTGCTTTGGATTTATTCTTGAGAACTCTACTTAATATTCTCGGGAAAAAGCGCTTAAGATAGACTCCCATTTTTTCTGTGCCACCGAGGATTAGTTCTTCTTTTCCTTTGCTTGCAGCATCACAAATCTTGTTTGCTACATATTCCGGAGACATGCCATTCGCATTATCCGGATCTGCTTTGCCAAGTGCTGTTCCGTCTGATGACATGGCATTATGGGCAATTTGTGTATTAACATAGCCTGGACAGATGAGACTAACATTAATGTTATGGTGATGCACTTCTGATCGGAGACAGTCAAAAAATCCTTGAATAGCATGCTTGGATGCAGCGTAACCAGAACGATATGGTGCTCCTAATTTTCCTGCAATACTTGATATGGCAATCAGGTGACCTTGGCGCTGAGCTATCATATTAGGAAGGACTTGCTTGGTCAATTTAACAATGCTAAAATAATTGAGTTCCATCAGGTCCTTATACACTTGATATTCTGTCTCTTCCACCTTAGAGCGTTGCGATCTACCAGCATTATTAATCAGCATGAAGAGGTCTTTGTGTTTGTGTATAACAGCTTTTGCCTTTGCATCAACATCGGGTGCATTCATTAGGTCGATTGTGACGATTTCACTGTGTTCTGGATGTTTTAGTGACTGTTGGACTGCTTCAAGTTTTTGCTGTGATCTTGCAGTCAAGATAACAAAACCTCCTCTCTCAGAAATAGCTATGGCTAAAGCTTCTCCAATACCAGATGATGCTCCAGTAATCCACACTTTTTTTCCTTCAAAATATTTGCTCATTTTGCCTTCTTTCGTTGATATGGGGCAACAAATTTTACATTAAGATCAAGATCCAACGCCTCCAACCACACCATTTCGAGATAGTTATGGTCAATTTCTTCCAAATTTCGATACTCAATTCCTCTGACCATTACCCTGTTCTTTGCCAATAATTCTGTCGCCATCGATAATTCAATCCCTCTAAGAAAGACTACCTCAATACCACCATGTTTCTGTGGGCTAGTATAGGCGACCCAACTTTTTTGATAATAAAATGGTATTCCATATCTCAGTTTAGGGAAAATATTTGGAAAACTAGTGAAGTAATCAAAAGCGTACTGCATGAGCTGAGCTTGTTGCTCTGGCCTGCTTTCAATATAATTCAACACTATATCCATAAAGACAAATGTAGGTGATGCTTGAAGAAATTCTAATTTTAGTGTCTAAAAATGAAACAATGAGAGCAATAATACTAATGCTGACACTACTACTATTAAGCTGCTTTTCGGAAGATACTTCGCAGAATTCAGAAATAGAAAAGCAAGCCATCAAATCAGTAATGAAGATGCAAGAACAGGCTTGGTCAGATGGAGATATAGATGCGTTCATGGAAGGCTATTGGAAGTCAGACTCCCTTGTCTTTATCGGCAGAAATGGACCCACTTATGGTTGGAATACAACAAAAGAAAATTATAAGAAAGGCTATCCAGATAAAGATGCGATGGGTCAATTAACATTTGATGTAATCTCACTAGAACCTCTGTGTGATGACATCTATACTATGCTTGGAAAGTATACTCTAATTCGAGAACAAGATACTCCAACAGGTTTCTTTACATTACTTTGGAAAAAGGTGAATGGAAACTGGGTGATTATTTCAGATCACACGAGTGGATAGCAAGTAAAAAAAGGCCATTCAAGTAAATGAATGACCTTTTCAAGTTTATCTATTCATTCTGACTAGTCGTCAGATCCCATGCTTGTATACACAGCTTTGAAAGCAACAGCTGCTAAGACAGCACCTGCGATATCTGCAACAATTGCAAGACCTGCAGTTCCCCAGCCAGCAAGACCATTGAATGCAGCACCTATTGCAACAGCAGGATTAAAACATCCTCCAGTTCCAAATCCTCCTAATGCATAAGCCATAGCCAACACAGTAAAACCAATTGCTAATCCATAGTAAGAATTACCTGACGTCGATTGTGTTGTAGCTGTTTGGAGAACTACCCATACAAGGGCAAATGTTCCTAATAATTCAGCTGTGAAAGCTGCTGCCATATTTGTCGGCATTGCTCCACCTCCCATAATCGTACCTTTTCCAAGTATTGCTGCACCTACTACTGCCGCAACAATTCCTCCTAGTATCTGAGCAATCATATACCCAGGTACTTCTCCTCCTGAAATCTTTCCTCTCATTAGTACTCCTAATGTCACTGCAGGGTTATAGTGCGCACCAGAAATGTGCCCTCCAGCATATACCATCACCATTAGTGCAGAACCGATTGCCAATGGTGGTAAAAAGTTGTTAGCAGCATTGCCATTAACAACACAAACAATGGTCAAAACCAGGAAAAAAGTCCCAATAAATTCCACAATTAATTTTTTCATCTTAATTCGTTTTGTAGTGTAATTAGTTAATAATAGGTAAGTCTTAGGGGAACTGAATCGTAGCTAAGTTAACCAAATATTTGAAAAACTCCTATATATTTTAACACTATACGAAGCCGCCTGATAAAGAATAAATTAAGGTAATTGCCTGAGTACTGTATGCCCAAGAAGCCATTGAAGGAGTAGAGAAATAATTCCAAAAAGAACAAAAGGACGATACTTCTCTTCGTATCTTTTATACACATTGACTTCTATTTCTGTCTTCTCTAATTGGTCTATGTATGCATAGATTTGCTCGAGTTGAGCTGAGGTAGTTGCTCTAAAATATCTTGCACCTGTTTGTTTACTCATTTCATTCAGTAGTTCCTCATCAATCTGCACTCTCGTCATCCCATAGACATAACTGCCGTCTGGTCTTCTTCCAATTGGTGCTCTAGCTGTCCCAGAAGATCCAATACCAATTGTATACACTTTCACTCCCAGTTCTTTTGCTATTTCTGCAGCAGTCATGGGCTTGATGTATCCGGAGTTATTTGATCCATCAGTCAATAAAATCACAATTTTACTCTTGGCTTTGCTTTCTCTCAATCGATTAACAGCTGAAGCAAGACCCATTCCTATTGCGGTACCATCTTCTAACAAGCCGCATTGCAAACTGGCGAGAAAGTCTTTAACAATTTTATGATCAACAGTAAGTGGACATTGGGTGAATGACTCTCCTGCAAATACTACTAAACCTACTCTGTCGTAAGGCCTTTTATCCACAAATTCTTCGGCCATAGCTTTAGATACAGAAAGTCTATCCGGAGCAAAGTCTTGAGCAAGCATACTACTGGAAAGATCCATCACCATCATGATATCAATACCTTCAGCCTTCACCTCTTCTTCTTTGAGCGCAAGTTGGGGCCTTGCCAAACCAATGATCAGTGAAGCAATGCCCAAAAGACTTAATACTGGTAGGACATTTGACAATAGAGATCTAATACTCCTGGTTTGCTTGACTTCGCCTATACCTGGCAGAGGTATCGTTAGCTTTCTCTTTCTGAGCTTAGCAAAGTACCAATATGCAAGAATAGGTACAACAAGCAGTCCAAGCAATAACCAAGGATTTTGAAATGTGTAATCACTCAACATCATCTGTCTCTTCTTCTTTTGTTTCGATTACAAATTGTTCGGCTTCTTTGAGGAATGCCTCATGGGTCTCGTTTGTTGGCTCAGCTTTAGCAAATTTTACGAGATCAGCTACTTGAAGTATTCTTGTCAATGTAGATTCATGCGCCGAATCAAAATCTTTTTTGACTAAGTCTTCCACTATCTCGTTAGTTGTTGACTCTAGTGCTTGAATACCAAATCTACCTTCAAGATATTCCCTAATGGTATAAGTAAGTTCTTCCTGAAAAGCTTTCACCTTACCTTGTTCCCAAGGTCTTTGAGTTTTAAGGTGTTGCAATTTCTCAAGAGCAGTAATATGAGCTGGAATACTGATTTCAGGCTCTAGAATTTCAATTGCACTAACTTCTTGCTGTTTTCTATTCCTTAATGCGAGATAGATTAATAGCCCTGCAATACAAAGTGTTATCGCTATAATTAGCCAGAGGTAGTCTAGCCAGTTTTTTTCTTCAGGCACGATATCATGAATATCATGGACGAGTTGAGTAGTATCCTGAGGAGCAATATTATCCTGTATTAACGAAAACAATAATGGAGATTGCAATGATCTAACAAGCATAGTATCTCCTTGCATTGTCATGTATGTAGGTAACGGAAATCGAAATGCTCCAATATCCCAAAGGATGAATTTAAGACTTTGGCTAAGCGTGTATTGCCCTGTGCTATCTCTTGAGACATCAATGGTTATTGTTTCATTAGGCTTTACAAATGGAGCGTCTATCCATTCAACATCAACCCTACCATCGTTCATGAGGGTATTGTCCTCATTCATGGCAATATTCTCAATAGTGTCTAGAGGACTGTAGTTGATCTTGATCTTATTTAATGGAGATTGAGAAGAGAGTTTGACTTCCATTGTGACAAGATCTCCTGGCTCAATCGTGTCATGACTCAGTGTTATACCAACGAAAGGCTGGCAAAACAATGCCCCCGCAAAGAACAGAATTAAAATTGTGCTAACTACTCTTATCATCCAGTTCGTTTTTTGAAGAACTGCAATAAGGATTTCACATAGTCATCACCTGTAGCTACGCTAATTGTATCGTTGCCTTGCTTTTTAAACATAGTTTCAAAGTAAGTGGCATTCTCTTTGAACCAAGCATTATATTGCTTTCTCACAACAGAGCTAGAAGTATCTATGACTCTGCGTTCAGATGATTCAGGATCCACTACTTGGACTAATCCTACATTTGGCAAAGCAACCTCCGACTTATCATAAACTTGAATACCGACCACATCATGTTTACGCCCGGCTATGGTCAGGGCTGACTCATATCCTTTGTCCATAAAGTCTGATAACAAAAATGCAATTGATCTCTTTTTCTGGACATTAGTGAGATACTGTAATGCTTTTTCAATATTTGTCCCGCTGTGCTCAGGTTTATGAAATATTATCTCTCTAATAATCCTTAAAATGTGAGATCTTCCTTTCTTAGGTGGAATAAATTTTTCGATGTCAGATGAAAACAAAATTGCTCCCACTTTATCATTATTCTGAATAGCAGAAAATGCTAATACAGCACTCATCTCAGTTGCTAAATCACTTTTAAATTGATCTTTAGTCCCAAATAATGAAGACTGACTGATGTCTACTAACAGCATTAATGTCAATTCCCTTTCTTCTTCAAAAACTTTAACAAAAGGACTACCCGTCCTCGCTGTCACATTCCAATCAATATTTCTGACGTCATCTCCATATTGGTAATCTCTCACTTCTGAAAATGACATACCTCTACCCTTGAAAGCACTTTGATATTCTCCCGAGAATATCTGCTTAGAAAGACCTTTGGTTTTTATTTCGATCTTCCTGACTTTCTTCAGTATTTCATTAGTATCCATTACGGTACTTGGACAGTCTGTATAATTTGATCAATAATATTCTCTTGCGTGATATTCTCTGCTTCTGCTTCATAGGTGATCCCTATTCTATGCCTTAAAACATCTTTACATATACTTCTGACATCATCAGGTATGACGTATCCTCTCCTATTCATAAATGCATGAGCCTTAGATGCCATTGCAAGATTAATACTTGCTCTTGGAGATCCACCATAAGCAATTAAGTTCTTCAGCGATCCCAGACCTGAGCTCTCTGGATCTCTACTTGCAAAAACAATATCAAGAATGTAATTTTTGATATTATCATCCATATAGACCTTCTTGACTAGCTCTCTAGCTTTGAGTATTTGTGCTGGGTCAATCACAGGTTTAATCTCTTTGGTAGTTGTGCCATCAATAAACCTGTTAATGATTTCTTTCTCTTCAGCTTTGCCAGGATAGCCAATGCTTACCTTTAGCATAAATCTATCAACCTGAGCTTCTGGTAATGGGTATGTTCCTTCTTGCTCAATAGGGTTCTGCGTTGCTAAGACCAAGAAAGGCTCTTCCAAAGAATAGGTCTCTTTACCAATAGTAACTTGCTTCTCTGCCATGGCTTCTAACAAGGCACTTTGCACTTTTGCTGGAGCCCTATTTATCTCATCTGCCAGAATAAAGTTGGAAAAAATAGGCCCTTTCCTTACATCAAAGGTATTCTTAGATGGATTATAGATCATTGTTCCTACAATATCAGCAGGAAGTAAATCTGGTGTAAATTGTATCCTTTGAAAATCTGCTTTAACAGCAGAAGACAAAGTCTTAATCGCTAGAGTTTTTGCTAACCCAGGCAGGCCTTCTAAGAGTACATGACCTTTAGAGAGAAGACCAATCAACAGTCTTTCTATCATATACTGCTGACCAACAATGATTTCGCCAGTAGCAGATTTGATTTCTTCAACAAACGCACTTTCTAACTGTATTTGTTGATTTAATGCTTCAATATCAATAGATGCTTGCATAAGCTTGATTCTTGTAAAAAATAAAGTTTTGGAAACTCCTGCAAAAATGAGAAAAAATCCAACTATTTCACAGATTCTATTTGGTTAATATATCTAAGTAATCTTACATTCGATGAATTCAATTATACTGTGGTACAATGGTTTGTCAAATCCAATTTAAAGATACAAGTAGCAATGTGATCAAGTTGGAATGCACCATTGGCAAAAATGTACAACATGAAACCCTCAAGATGCATTGGGACTATGACCAACATGGTGTGCATATGCTCTCTCTTGATTTTAGTGAGGCTGCTAGAGAATGTTCTGCCTATATCACAAAGCAAGTCGATGATTGTGAACAGGTAGGAATAAATGGCTACCAGACTTGGACTGAGTCCGGTTGGCAGTTACCTGGAAGTAGAATGTATGGATTACGTCCCATCTTTGGTCCTATTAATAATCGATATCACTTCAAAAGCTATGGGGACTATTCTTTTTACGATTATAAGACGAATGAAGATTATCAACATAGCTACCATTTTATTGAATTTTTAAGTGCAGATACACTTTCTCTCTTTGCTTCACTTGATGAGTCAAATGGTTTTACCGTCTTCAGGTATTCAAACTCAAAAAAGCACCTAGTAATCCAAAAAGAATTGCCGAGAGAAATCTCTTCTGGCGATAGATTTACATTCCAATTTTTACAGACTGAAGGCCCAAATGATGCATGTTGGTCGCGCTATAAATCCCTATGGAAACAAACTGCAATTGAAATACCAAAACGCATTCTTGGATGGACCAGCTGGTACTATCACTACAATAATATTTCTCCTTCGATTCTAGATAAAGAGTTAGAAGCAGTTTCAAATTCTCCACTAGACTTCAAGCTTTTTCAGATTGACGATGGTTGGCAAGAATCTATAGGTGAGTGGGTAGAAAATTCCAACTTTCTAAATTCACTATCCAGTCTTGTGAAGAAGACAAAGCTCAAAGGTCTTAAACCAGGACTCTGGGTAGCTCCATTTATTGTAGAAGAAGCTTCTCAAATTAGGCGTTTGTATCCAGAGTGGTTACAAAAAGACGAAAACGGAAATCCAATTATAGCAGGATATAATCCTTTGTGGAGTGGTAAATTTTATGTTCTTGATTTTGACATCAAAGCAGTCCAAGTCTATCTCCAGAATCAGTTTAATACTTTGCAAGAAGACTGGGGGTTTGAATTCTTTAAGCTGGATTTTCTTTACGCAGCTTGTATACTGCCCAAACCTGATGAAACAAGAGGTCAGCGGATGTTTAGAGCAATGTCCCACCTCAGATCATGGCTCGGAAACAATCAAATTCTAGCATGTGGTATTCCCCTAGCTTCTGCATCTGGTCTAGCAGACTATTGTCGAGTAAGTGCTGATATCGGACCTGAATGGGAATCCTTCGTTTTGAAAACATTACTGAGATATAAAGAGAGGATTTCAACTGAATCATCTATCTACACATCTCTCTATCGCTCGAAGCTAAATGGTCTCTATTTTGGGAATGACCCAGACGTATTCGTTATGCGCAATGACAAAACAAAACTATCAAAGGGTCAAAAACTCAAGCTTCTTAAAGCTAATTTATCCTCTGGTGCATTACACATGACTTCTGATCCAGTGGATAAATATGACAAAGAAGTGATACAGGATATTATTGAGAATATAAATGCATCCTAGGCAAGAAATATTCACATCAGTTGAGAATGATTATATTTAGATAATCAAAACTTGTGAAAAATGGACTTGAAAAAAATTGGTCTAGCTACCCTTGGTGGTGGCGTTACTCTCTTTCTTACAGGCTTTCTTGTTTGGGGAATAGTCTTGGATAAATTGCACCAAGATCACGTAACTCAATATGAAGGTTTGGTTAAGGAAATACCCAATATGGCTCTACTAGGAGTGGCTATGGTGGTCTTTGCATTATTACTTGCGATTATTTATGAAAGATGGGCTAATATAAGCACCTTCCGAACTGGCGCAATAGCTGGAGGTCTAATAGCAGTCCTTGTAGGTCTTAATCAAGGTATAATGACCATGGCATTTCAAAATCTCTTTGATTGGGTAATTGTAGGTACAGACATCTTCGGAAATATGGTTTGGGGAGGTCTTGGTGGAGGTGTAATAGGTTGGATCCTTGGAAAATTTGATTGATTTTCAATAAAAAACACCTATTCTAGTAGGGATAGTGGCATAAAAGTTGTCCTTTTTAAAGAACAACTTATTAGTGCCTGCCATTTACCCGTATGGCCCCTAAAAAATGCTGAGTGTTAGGAACATCATTGGAGTCTTAATTTTAGCTGTGTGTCTTTTTCATTCTACACACGGACAGCGCGTTTCTTTAGCCGATTTAGAATCTAGTATTGACACTATAACAAATGAAAAAGAGAAGATAGATGCGCTCAACAACTTGAGCTACAGATACTTTAACATCAATGCTAACCAATGTGTCTTGTACGCTCAAAAAGCTTTGGAATTGTCTGAAGAAATAGGTTACCTCAAAGGCATCTCAGCAGCATATAATAATCTAGGTATTGGGTCTGGAATTACAGCAAATAAATCAAAGGTTCTACAATACTTCTCAAAGAGTTATAGGATTGCTGAAGACATAGGAGATAGCACCCTGATGGCATCGGCTTCGAATGGTCTTGCAATCACCTATACAAATAGAGGTAATTATGATGAAGCTATCAAAAACTACTTCAAGTCTCTTGATCTGTATGAAAATCTCAATGACCAAAGAGGACAATTAGTAACGCTTAGTCAGTTAGGTCACGTCAATGTGGAAATTAGTCAATTCGACAAAGCTGAAGACTACTATATCAAGGCTGTTGATATAGTACGAAAAAATGAAGCTACACGAACAAATCTGAAGGTTTGGGTTCTTTCCAATATTGCAAGCTTCTATGAAGCTCAAAATAGAACCATATTAGCTAAAAAATACTGCAATGAGGCACTCTTTCTCGCTAGTGAAATAAATCTCAAAGACGCTATTTCTGCTAATCTAAACATGATTACTTCTAGGATTGAAGCTGGGGAGAATCAGTTAGTCGCAGCAAAACGGAGTGCGATGGAAGCCATTACAATAGCTAAGACAATTGAAAATGAAAAGCTTAACATCCAAACCCAACTTAACTATGTCAATATCTTATTAAAAGCAGGGGAAGCGAAAACTGCTTTAAAAGAAGCAAACTTGCTAGTACCAATAGTGAAGAGCAATAATTATCGAGAAGAAGAAATAAAACTTTACGAAAGTCTGACAGAGATATATCAAGAAACTGGAAATTATAAAGATGCACTGCAGTCAAGCACCGCGCTCTATGCCTATAGAGACAGTCTTGCTCTCGAAAGACAGAAGCTCAACATCAGTACATTAGAAGAGAAGTTTGCTAAAGAAAAAGCAATTAAGGAAAATGAATCTCTAAGATTAGAAAATGAACTAAAGTCAAGAACAAGCCAAATTTATCAAATTGGTTTAGGTCTATTGGCTTTTGCCTTATTGATTGGATTTTTCTCCTACATGAATAATACCAAGATCCGGAACGAAATACAAAGTAAGAACAACGAGTTACAAGTGATAGTAGATAATGCTCAAGAAGGAATTACTTATCGAGATGCTACGACGAGAGAACTGATTTTTGCCAGTGATCTCGCAGTTAAAATTCTAGGAGCAGACAATTTTGAAGAACTCCAAAAACACTCAATTGTCGACTTTTCAGTTTATGACATGCTAGATGGACGAACAAGAGAAGAAGAGCTAGCCTATGCCTATGATCAGATCAAAACAAAAGGACGTTATGCGAATACTATTCGATATAGAGGTCTAGATGGCAGAGAATTTTGGTGTCAGCTCTTATCTGTCCTTGATAATAGTGATAAAGAAAAACCAAGAAATATTACATTCCTCAGAGATGTTACCGAAGAATATGAAGCCAATCAAGCAATTGAAAGAAAGAATAATGAGCTAGAAAGAGTAAACTCAGATTTACAAAAGTATATTGAATCAAATATCCAGCTCGAACAATTTGCCCATGTAGCTTCACATGATTTGAGAGCTCCAGTTATCACTATTAAAGGTTTTGCAAAGGTTCTCAGTGAAAAAGCTTCGCATAAACTTGACGAAAAAGAAAAAGGGTATTTGGATTATATCAGAAATAATGCTGAGCAAATGTTCGAACTTGTGAACGACCTCTTAGATTATTCTAAAATCAATTCCCAAGCTATAAATCTTAACACATTTGATGTTAATACTTTAGTTTCTAATGTCATTGCCACTGTAGAAAGTCAAGCCAAAGAAAAGAAAGTTGACATTGTTGTCGACCCTACCCTTCCTGAGATTGTAGCTGATGAAATCAAAATCAAAAGAGTATTTCAAAACTTGATAACAAACGCTATCAAATTCTCAGACAATAAGAAAGACTCTTTTATACATATTAAATATCAAAACGGAAAGAACCACCAATTTACCGTAGAAGATAATGGTATAGGAATAAAAGATTCTGACGTGAATATCTTTCAGCCCTATGTCCAATTGAATAACAAGTCTGAATACAAAGGAACTGGATTAGGATTATCAATTTGTGAAAAAATTGTTTCACAACATGGAGGAAAGATCTTCTTTGATTCAGAGTTTGGTAAGGGGACAACATTCACATTTACTATCGAAAAGCGAAAGCCCTAAAAAAATAAACAATGGAATTACTTTACTTTATTGATGATGATGATGCGGCACACACGTATCACAAGTTAATGGCAGAAGAAGCAGGTTTTGATTCTACTTGCTTGATTAGTTTCTATAATGTGGATAGTGCAATCACGGATCTTAAAGATCGAATGGAGAAAAATGATCCAGATTGGCCTATTTATGTTTTTATTGATCTGAATATGCCAATTAAGTCAGGCTTTGATTTTGTCGATGAGATTAAAGAAATTGTACCCTCAGAAAAAATGCCCTTTATCTATCTAGTGTCAAGCTCAAAAAACCCAATGGATGTTGATAGAGCTAGAGAATACAATATCATTAAGGGGTTTGAAACAAAATTCTTAGAAATTGACTTTTTTGAATCGATTAAAGAAAATGTCAAACAAAAAGACTGCGCTTAAATCGTCCCTTATCAATCAGTTAAAGTTTAATACTTCCTATTTACAGAAGTTGGTAAAAGATGTTGATAGTGAACAGTTCGCTTACTCTCCTTCTCAAGGTCTGGAAAACCATCCTGCATTTACTATCGGTCACTGTATAACTGGATTGATCTACTGTCTTAAAGCCTTGGATCATCCAACAACTTTCTCAGAAGTCCACAAATCACTCTTCTTAAGAAACGGTCCTGGTGATCCGAAAATAGCTCCAACGGGAGCTCACCACTATCCTGAAAAATCAATCCTAGTAGACGAATTGCAATCCATATCCCAACTATTAATGCAGAAAATTGCAGAGTGCTCAGACCAAATTCTCGAAGAGCCTTACACATGGAAGTATGCAAATTACTTTCCAACTAAGGTTGATTTCATACTCTTTATGGTAACTACACATTTTGCAATGCATAATGGCCAACTAGCTGCATGGCGAAGAGCAGTAAGCCTCCCATCAGCTCTTGCTGAAATGTAACCAACAGATCCACTACATCTCGGAAACTTCTATTATGCAGATCTATTACTAGGCACTAATGCATTACAATTGAGTTCATAAACAGACCAATTGTAACGCCTACATCTTGAATTAATCGAAATTTAGCAGACACTCATCTGATTATCTTCTTTCCATCAGCCTGATTATGTTTCTTTAGAAAAAATTCAATATGAAAAAACTTATAAACTCCTTATTCTGCATTTTTCTTTGCAGTATAACCTCTGCTCAGATCAATGCGAAACTGATTCAATATCCTGATATTTCAGATCAACATATCTGTTTTACCTATGGAGGTGATATCTGGATCGTGGACAAAGATGGAGGCAAGGCAACGAAAGTTACTACGCAGAAAGGCAGAGAAACTGATGCGAAGTTCTCACCAGATGGTAAAACTCTTGCGTATGAAGCCAATTACGATGGCAATTACGACATTTACACAATTCCAATTTCTGGAGGAATACCCCAACGAGTTACAGGGCATGGCATGTACGACATGTTAATAGACTGGACTCCTACAGGAGAAGATATCATTTTTGCATCCAGCATGGAAAGTGGCAAACAACGTTTTTCTCAATTCTATACGGTTGGTCGAGAAGGAGGTCTGCCAGAAAAAATGCCAATGGTCATGGCTTCTTATGGTAGCCTCAATGATGATGGATCTAAAATTGCGTTTACAGATAAATCTAGAATTTTCAGGACATGGAAAAGATATCGAGGTGGAACAGCACCTGACATCTATGTAATGGATCTGAACACACTAGAATCAGAAAAGATATCTACGAATCCTGCAAACGATGAAAGACCGATGTGGAAAGGTGATAATATCTACTATCTCTCAGATAGAGGCGAAAACCTCCGGGCTAACATCTGGGTATACAATACTACTTCAAAAGAGCATAGGCAGATTACAACTTTTAAAGATTTGGATATCCACTATCCATCTCTTGGAACTAGTGAGATTGTATTCGAAGCAGGTGGTGAGATATACAGACTTGATCTCGCAACAGAGGCTTATAATCCAGTAGTAATCGAAGTGGTTAGTGATATGAGAAGTATAAAGCCAAAAACAAAATCTGTCAAGGACGTCATTCTGAGTTATGACATCTCTCCAGATGGCAATCGAGCACTATTAAGCGCCAGAGGTGATGTATTTACCCTTCCAAAAGAAAAAGGAGTGGTTAAGAACCTTACGCAGACAAGTGGAACAGCTGAACGCTACCCTGCATGGTCTCCTGACGGCAAATCAATAGCATACTTTTCTGACAAATCTGGTGAGTATGAACTTATGATAAGGGACATCAAACAAAATGCTGAGCGTAAAATCACCAATCTTGGTAAAGGCTTCAGATATCATCTCTTTTGGTCTCCTGACTCGAAACATTTAGCCTTTATTGACCAGTCGATGACTATTCATCTTGTTACGATAGGCACTGGAACTGTTTCACAAATAGACCAACACAACAGTTTGTACGAATGGGGGTTACGTAACTTTCATATGACCTGGTCTCCTGATAGCAGATATATCTCCTACAGTAATGCCTTGTCTAATGGAAATGAGTGCATCTATATCTACGATACAAGAACTAAGAGTAAGAAAAAAATCACAAGTGGTTTTTATAGTGACTTCCATCCAACCTTTGGGCCAGATGGTAAATATCTCTATTTTGCTACTAACAGAGCTCTTTCACCTGTTTACTCCGATTTTGACAATACTTTCACTTATCCTAATGCAACGCATCTCGCCATGATGACTTTGACAAAGGATACGAAGTCTCCTTTGTTGCCAACAAATGATAGTGTTGAAATTGAGGAAGAGAGTGAAGAACCTAAGAATGAAAAGTCCAACAAGAAAAAGAAGAAAAAGTCTAAAGAAGAGAATGAAGCTGAAGAAGAAAAAGTAGAAACCAAGATTGACTTCGAACAAATGGAGCAACGAACCATCATCATCCCTGTAGATCCTGGTAATCTTGGCTCTCCATCGGCAGGAACTGATAAAGTGTATTATCTCAGGTATAGCAATAGTGGAAGTGGTGAGCAAAAAAGAACGTTGAAGTATTATGATTTCGAAGAAGAAGAAGAAAAGACTGTCATTAGTAACATTCGGTCTTACAAACAAGCGGATAATAGAGAACACTTTATCGTACATACGGAAAGCGGCTCTTTTGCAATTATCGATGCTCAGGCTGATCAGAAAGCAGAGAATATGCTACCTACTCAAGACATGAAGTCAACTATCATCCCAAGAGAAGAATGGAAGCAGATCTTTGTGGATGCTTGGCGTTTGCAAAGGGATTTCTTCTATGATGCAGATATGCATGGAGTAGACTGGGAAAAGGTAAAAGACCAATATCTTCCGCTTATAGACCAATGTATGGCTCGTTCTGATGTTAATTATGTCATTGGTGAAATGATTGGGGAATTGAATGCTTCGCATACCTATAGAGGTGGTGGAGATAACGAATCAGCAGATCGTCAAAATGTTGGTTATCTCGGTGTTAACTGGGCAAAAGAAAAAGGGCAATTCAAAATCAAAGAAATCATTCGCGCCGCTGCTTGGGATACAGAAGTGGTATCTCCTCTTGATGTACCCGGTGTTGATGTTTCGGAGGGTGACTATATACTTGCTGTGAATGGTGTAAAGCTAGATCAATACACTGATCCATGGCAGGGGTTTACTGGCACTGCTAACAAGACCACAGAATTGACAGTAAGTAAGTCTGGAGGTTGGTCAGATGCTGAGTCAGTCTATGTCAAGCCGCTGTCTTCAGAAACTAGGCTACGAAATCTAGCATGGATAGAAAGCAATCGACAGAAGGTTGATGAGCTCTCAGGTGGAAAACTTGGATACATCTATGTACCTAGCACAGGTATCGGGGGTCAAAATGAGCTTATCCGCATGTTCTATGGACAATGGCAAAAAGAAGGTCTAATTATCGATGAAAGATTCAATAATGGAGGTCAAATACCTGATCGTTTTATTGAATTACTCAACAGAAAGCCTTTAGCCTATTTTGCTGTTCGTGATGGCAAAAATTGGCAATGGCCACCAATAGCTCACTTTGGACCAAAAGCAATGCTTATCAATGGATGGAGTGGTTCTGGAGGGGATGCTTTCCCAGATTATTTTAGAAAATCAGAACTCGGTCCTCTCATCGGCACAAGAACTTGGGGAGGATTGATAGGTATTAGTGGAGCACCAACGTTAATTGATGGTGGAGGCGTTACAGTCCCTACTTTCAGGATGTATGATCCAGATGGCACATGGTTCCGCGAAGGACACGGTGTCGATCCTGACATCGAAGTCAATGAAGACCCAACAGCTTTAGCTCGAGGAGGAGATCCTCAACTAGAAAGAGCTGTAGAAGAAGTATTAAAGGCGTTAGACTCTGGTAAAACATACAAACATCCTAGCGTCCCAGCAAAAGAAGTAAGATAATCAATTGATTAATCTGATTAGGTAACTGAGGGAGTCATGTGGCTCCCTCTTTTGTTTGACAATCCTGCCATTTCACACCTAAGCAATTTGCACTACATTTGCAGCTCAAAATCAAACTCAGATTATGTCAGCTACTGATAAAATAGATATAGCTCTTGTACAAATGGCAATGCAATCAGCATCTTATGATAAGAATGTGACAGTCACCCTTCATACTTCCAAAGGTGATATTGGGTTGACCCTGTATGGACCACAAACTCCTAAGACGGTAACTAACTTCCTCGAATTAGCAAAAGCAGGATATTATGACAACTTGACTTTTCATAGAGTCATTCCTGATTTTATGATCCAAGGAGGTTGTCCTATTGGCATTGGTTCTGGAGGTCCAGGATACCAATTTGAAGATGAATTTCATCCAGATCTCAAACATGATAGACCTGGAATCTTATCAATGGCAAATGCAGGACCTGGAACTAATGGTTCACAATTTTTTATCACCCATGTTGAGACAGCATGGCTTGATGGAAAACATACAGTGTTTGGTGCTGTAAATGGCCAATCAGATCAAGATGTTGTCAATCAGATTGGACAAGGGGATACTATTCAATCAATTACTATACATCCTTAATTAAGCAGTCCAACTTAGTGCTTTTTGGGCAATTGCATTTTGTCCAACATTTGCTTCTTTAGCCCATTCAACTATGTGCCGCAGTTCGTTTTCGAAAGTGGTAAATTGATTCGTGTCAAAAGTAGATTGCATGAGACTCGTACTCAGAACACAGGGTTGATTCAAATAATCGATCGCTTGCTGAGTTATTCTATTCTCTTGTATTGTGTTCAATAGAGGAGTGAACATTCGGAGCAATCTCACAGGAATTGGTCTATGGTCTAATGCCTTACCAGCGAGCATTTCGCAGAGGTCAAGAATTACCTGTTTTAGCAAGTAAGACTTGATATCACATACATTAACTGTAAGTCGTTGAGCTAGAGTTGGTTTTTCTACCAGTTGCTGAACAAGCTTAACTAAATTCTTTACAGAAGTCAGGCTACATTGCACATTAAGATCACCTGGTGTTACTAACATGTTTCCTTTTATCATCGACACTAATCGAGGAAGTAAGACACGATCATGTGTTCCATAAATTGCTCTTGGTCTTAGAATTGTAAAATCTTTATCTGCCCTCTTACAATGCGTCTTTATGACTTCTTCAGCCATGAGTTTTGTCTTGCCGTAATGATTTTCTAAAGTATGTAAGTCAGCATCTTGCTCTTTCTTTTGTGCAGAACCATGCGAGTATACTGAGCCAGAAGAAATATAAATCACTTTCTTCCACTCTTTGCATGCTTCTAAGAGCTTTACCGTTCCCTTTACATTGACATTGTGAAATGATAAGTAAGAACCTACATCATCAGCTTTTGCAGCAGCATGAATAATCATATCGCAATCTATGTTTGGAACAGCTTCTGACAGATCACTTTGTATCCAACGAACCCTATCTTTAATTTGATCTGGTGGCGAATCTTGTCTACCAAGGCATGTAATCTGGTGACCTAATTTGAGCAATTGGCGTGTTAGATGTCCACCGACAAAACCGGTAGCTCCAGTAACTACTATCTTCATCATTAACTCACTTTTGTATATTGTCTACGTAATATTGATCTATCTATCTTTTGCTGTCTTCCCTTTCGGGGAATGCTTATAAAACGTACTAAATCTGGCAAAGCTTCTCTATCAATTGCATACTTACCACGAGTCAAATATTCCATGATCTTTTCTGCTGAGTAAGTCTGTTTACTTTCAATAAAGAGCGTTACATATTCATCATCAATTTTGTCAGAGTAAGTCCCAATTAATACAGCCTCTTCGACATTTGGAATTTCCTTAATTGTTGGCTCATATAATGCCGGGTAGATATTGAAATTTTTACGGATAATCATATCTTTTTTTCGCCCTGTGAGAATAATATTTCCTTCTGAATCTAGGAGACCCAGATCACCTGATGGATGGAAGTCATCTCTCTTTTGCTTGTGTAGATATCTTTTATAGAGTTGATCAGAATGAACCAGTATTTCTCCATCTGGACTAATTTGACACTTCACTCCACTCACAGGTTTACCAAGCAAATCTCCAGAGCAGTCTGCTTTCACTTTCATTCTGCCATCCACAGTACTCACAACAAGATTCTCTGTCATTCCGTAAAAGCAAGTAACTCTGGTATGGGAAGGAAGAAATTGAATCAATTTTTTTAGAAATGGTTTGTGTACTGGTGCAGATCCTATGATAATTGTTTGGAGTTCATTTGGCAAGGTCAATTGATGTTTAGTACAATGATCAATAAGGACATTGTACTCTGCAGGAGGACCAAATAACATGGAAATCTTATGCTCTTTGATAAATGCTAATCGCTGAACTGCATCATCATTTTCATTCCATACATACACTGTATGCCCACTAAATATTCCTAACAACATAAAATGTGGAAGGTGGGTGGCAATAGATTGTTTGCCCTCAATCAAATTCAACAGCTGTCCAATACTTGCATCCAAAGATTTGATTGTATGGATTACGCCTTTTGGCTCCTTCAAGGTTCCAGAAGTATAGGTTACCATAAATTCAAAGTCATCAACACTCTTAAGATGTGGCACTTCTCTTTCTTGCAATAAAGCAGTCCAAGCAATATGACGCTGAACTATAGGCAGCCATTTCCCTACGCCAATTACTTTCATGCCTTTTTTGTACGGAATGTAGATACCCTCAGGATTCCGTCTTTTGTAAAAAAACCTGATTATCGGATGCTCTTGCAGCAGCAATAATCTATAATCAAGAAAGGCCCATTGAGGTTGAAATTGTTCCAATTTTGCCTGATAATTTGCTCTCCCCATATGTGGATCTATCAGCGCCACTTTAGCTTGGTTCATCATCAAAGCAAGAATAGTAACAACAAAAGCATTACCAGGCTGAATGGCTAAAATGACTTTGTCGCCAGGTAGCATTCCTTTTTCTGCCAGATTGGCTGCCATGACTTTGCTCTCTGCTATAATTGTATGGCTGAGATGTTGTTGATTCTGTGTAACAAATGCAATGGATTGGCTATCAGTTGTATTCAGAATACGCTCCAGCAATGGATTGGTATACAAGGTTATTTGTTTCATAATTATAGCTTTAAGAGTTGGACAGATGCACTAATACCAGCAGCAAAACCTAGAAGTAAAACAGTATCTCCAGATTGGATGCGTCCTGAATGTATTCCTTCTTCCAAGGCAAGGGGTACTGAAGCTGCTGCTGTATTTCCATATTTCTCAAAGACATTGATGCTCTTCTCCTTAGGAATACCGAATTTGGAACAAATAACCTCATGCGTATACATTGATACTTGATGGGTTACCAAATGATCAATTTCATCTATTTGGTATCCTCCAACTTTGATTTCTGCTCGCATGTTAGCTAGCATATCCCCTTCAAATAATTTTCTCAATAGAGAGGTCTTTCCTTGAAAATAGTTCTTGGAAACATCATGTGGATACATCGAACCACCTCCAAGAATGGTGCAGAGATCCCAGTGCTTACCTATTGTGAAAAATTTGTGGTGTACTAGACCCGAAGAATCATCTGATGCTTGCATTAGTGCTGCCACTCCAGCATCGCCTAAGCTAAATGCAGCTAAACTTTTCTGGAGATGTTCTTTGTCTTGAATGTTGTAATTTATGGCATCACTCAGTTTTTCGCCATTGACAATAAGAATGCTAGAATACATCCCTGATTTTATGAGAGAATCACTGAGCTGTATCGCATTGAGAAAACTATTACAAGCATTCTTCACATCCATGCAAGGACAAGTAAGACCTAGCTTTGATTGGATAATATTTGATGTTGCTGGTTCTATGAGATCGCTACATGCTGCTGCGAAAAGTAATAAGTCTATATTCTCTTTTCCAACTTTTGATACAATTGGCTGAGCAGCTTTTGCAGCCAGATCAGAAACCTGTTCATCACTCGCGGCTACTCTTCTCTCTTTACTCCCAAACAAGCGTTCTAAGCTTCCTTCTGGAATGTAGTCTCCACAAAGATTAATTCTTTCTTCTACTTCTTGATTGGTCACTATTCTTGATGGCAGATACTTTGAAATCTGCGAAATTGTTACCTGTTTCATTTTCTTATATTATGCTAACTTAACACCTAAGATTCTTCTCCAAAGCGGACGCGTTAAAGCATTAAACCCACGAAAATCTTTAACATATTCTATAGCTCCCTGCAAACACTCAGCAGCAAATTTTGATTTGAAATGCCTACGGGCTATTTGATAATAATACTCTGGGTCATCCACTCCTATTCGCTCGAAAATTTCCTTTCTTACATACAAGCTCCTTAAAAAAACTATGTTAGTAAGAAAGATAAGACTGTAAATTGTTCTCTTGATAAATCCTGCTTTCTGAGTAAACTTGTCTAACCACATTTTGGTATAAAAGATATGTCGTCCTTCTTCAATGTGATGAAGCTCAGACACTTTCCGTAACACCGGATAGACCTCTTCATCTTTTCGAACGATTTTCCCATATACATCTGCGACTTCTTCGACTGCCAAAACTGACATAAACATGACGTCATGAGGCAGATATCGAATTGAAATCTTGGCTAGCCAGACATGTATCCAATTAGGGATGATTGCCTTCCCTGCTATTGCTTTGACAGCACTAGCAAACATATCTTGATGCCTGAACTCTTCAATCAGTTGCCTGACTAAAAATCGATATTCAGGTGATGTATTATCTGTCAGAGTGAGGAGCCTCTTGTTAAAAAACAAACAAGCAAGTCCTTCTGTCCAAGCATAGGAATACATAGATTGGACCATTTCATGCCGGCCAAGTTCACGTTTTTGATCAGGTGAGAGTGTATCAAACAGAGGGTGTCCATGCAATGATACAAGGCAGTCCGATAAAAATTTCTCATCTTCTTTGGGCTCTAATTCCCATGGTATAAATTCTTCTGGTAATAAAGGTTTTTGCTTACTTATAGTAATCAACCTCTCAATTTTCTCTTCATCAAAATGCATAATACATTAATTGTTATTTGATATTTCAAATCTAGAGGTCAAATGCACCTCTTGTAGAATAATTTGGGAAAATCACAAAATGTTATTTACAATAATCTAAATATTATTGGTGACTAAGCAAATTAATTTACTTATCGTAAAATACAATTGATTTGCCTATTACTTATCTATAACAAACTTTTCAGAAAATGTGACGCCGGGTGCTTCTAAGACAACATAGTAAAGTCCATTTGGGTAATGAGAAATATCCAAATGAGGTACTCTTAGTTTACTCTTGTAAAGAAACTGTTTGCCCTGGTAGTCATAAATTGACAGATAGGCTTCTTCTTTGACAATCTCCGGCAGATCAAAGGAAATAGTAGAAGTAGCAGGATTAGGATAGCAATGTAATTGAGCTATAGCAATTTCTGTAGAATTTGCTATTGGATCCTCGACATCTCCTAAAGTAATGAATTCATCCCCTGGCTGATAGTCAGAATACAAGAAATAGGTCAGAAACATCTCATCTTCTGTCTTAGTACCTTCCCAGACATCTATAGGTGGATTATTGGGATTGTCATGATTCGCTAAAGTATTATCATAAACTCCTACACTCTTAATAACCGAGCCTTCTGGAATCACTTCAATTGATGGATATGTATAGTATTTCTGCCAGTGAAAATCCCAATGTGGAATATCGATTAATCCAATGCTATCTCCCTCAGGGGTTTCATACCAGACTTTATAGGATTTCCCTAAAAAGTGCATATGTGGTGCTATCGAAACCAAAGACATCGTGTCTGTCAATGGTTGTGACTGTTGATGAAAAGTGACAACTTCATTCGCAGGAATATAGAGTGGCCCATCCAAAAAGACATCTGCACTAGTATTGAGAAACCACTTAGCTGTCAGCTCTCTCACGTCAGAAACATCTTGGTAAAGCTTCAACAAGTATTTTGTTGAATCTACCATACCTTGCCCACCTGGCCCATAATGCACTTCAAATACCATCTCATCTTCAGGGTCTACCCTAAATCCCCAATTATCAGGATAGTTTACAATCCCTCCTCCTGGTGCCCATGCATTGACATATTTAGAATAGCTAGGTCCTCCAGTACTTGAATTGAAACCTGGAAGTGGGTCAAGGAGATCGTTGGCAAGTGACCCACCAGTATTATCTAGAAAAAAGTCAGCATGATGGACGATACTAGGCAGTCCAGGAATTACCTCCATACTCTCAATATAGATTGGATGATCGAAGGGATTTCCCACAACAAACCAGCGATATTCATCTGCATTTGATTGAAGTTCATAAGGTTCAATTTGAAGCACAAGGTCTACTCTATCCAAGAGCGAACCAGATAGATGAAATTCGGGCGGGTCAGGTTCTAATCCTTCAATACCAAACGGATAATCTTCCTCTATCCAATTGTGAATTGCATCTATCTGATCTTGGGTAAGCAAATCTTCGTTCAGAAAGTGTCTGTATTCAGGATCTGCTGGCCAAGGCGGCATACTGCGTTCTTCAATAGCATGATGTATCGCTTCACCATAGGCTACAGTCTCCTCATAACTCATTAGGTTAAATGGTGCAATACCACCAGTATGATGGCAAGAAGCACAGCGAGTATATATAATATCAGCAATGCTTTCAGACCAAGTACTTTGAGCAGTGAGTTGGGCAATCGATAAGTAAAAGACTATGCCAAGGATGATACGCATCTCTCCAAATTACTAAAGACCTCAAGGATTTGCAAATATTACTCTTTTCCTGGATCGCCAACTTTGCCTAAGAAGAGAGGTATATGATTATCTGTAGTTCGCAGGCTAAATAGGAAAGGACTGTCAAGAGTAAGTGGGAATCCAGCCGAAACTGCAAACCCTCCAGCAACAGTAGTAACACTCCCATCAACTCCATTTTCGTCCAACTCAAACTTTACAACTTGATCCATCTTTTCAACTTTGCTTTTAATACTATTGGAAAACATTTCTGTGAAGTCTGCATTATTTTCGAAAGTGTTTTTCAGACCTACATCTTTCAACATTGGAATCAAATCTTTCTTGTTTTCAACTAATTTAAACTTTGGCATTAACAGCTCAAGTTCAGTGTTTTGGTTCGGAATTTCATCAATAAGAAAAGATATCGCCCAGTCGAAGGACTGATCCTCTAATAAATTTTGCAGATTACTGTCAAAAGGTTGTATTATAAGAACCTCATATTTAGGGTCCTTGAAAGGTAAAACGAATGCTATAACATCATCAACTATATCAAATCTTGTTCTAATCTTTGTGAACATCCTTTCATATGATGTGATATGACCATCAGATAAAGTATCGACAATCTCAGTTTCGCTTGTATACCATTTATTTGACTCCCAATCAGCTGAAAACAGCATTGTGTTAATATGGAAAAATAATTCTTCGCCATCAATTTCATCGATAAGACTCTCTATTTCACCATCTGTTCTATCCGAGATCCAATTGTTAATCAACTCAGATTCAAATTGATCTCCAAAGCATTCTCCATGAAAATTTCTTTCGATACGCTGTTGAAAACCACTCTCTAATTGAGCTATATTTCCATCCCAAAACACACCGTTTGCAATGTTTAAACTATTGAAGTCATCTTCTTCCATTGTACTTGCTATCAAATTATGAAACATGGCATTCATTCCTGAAACAGTTTCATCATCGAGATGCATCACTTGTTTTATCTCATCCAGAGTTTCACCTTTTGCACCATTCGCTAACATTGCAAGCACAAACTGAATACTCAGCGGCGAAAAGACCAAATTGTCATACTCGTTAACATCATCTAGCATTGAATCGAACATCTCAAAAGCAGATGCTTGAAGACGTGTAGCAAACTCATCGAAGTTTAGAACAGATTCTGCTGTATATTCTTCTAGATTACTTGGTGTTTCTGATTCTTTGTGACAGGAAAACAAACTTCCAACAAGAAGGAGAAACAGCAAATTTTTCATAAAGCAGATGGTTAATCCTTCGAAGGATCACCAATCTTACCCATAAAAATTGGGGTCTGTGAATCAGTCTTTCGAAGGCAGATAATAAACGGACTATCGAAAGTAAAAACAGGAGGAATGGACTCTACCCCTACTCCAACTGTCGTGACAGCGGCACCTTCCACACCTTTTTCATCCACCTTAAAGTAGGTGTCGTGCAACACTCTTGTCACAAAGAGATTGCCTGGTGCTGTTCCCAAACCATCTAATTTTGCTGCACTATCGTCAAACGCATCTACAATACCGAGGTCTTGTAATGTTTCGCTAATATTCCTCTTATATTCTACTTCAAATTTTGGAACCTGAAGCATGATTCTATCTTCTGTAAAAGCGTCCGGATGCAAAGTCTGGAATAAATCTGCAATACCTTGCCCTCCTTTACTTGCAATAAACTGATCCAATTCCTCGGTCTTAGGCTGGACAAACACCATTTCGTACTCCTCTCCTTGAAATGGTAAATTCACTGCCTGAACTTCTCCATTATCAAAATAGTTATACAAATAATCTGAACTCATCATCGGGAAAGTAACTTGACTTCCATCTGGCAACTCTGTTGTATAATCGAATGTATAACCTTCATCAAAACCACTTAACCAATCTCCTTTATAGAGTAAGGCATTTAGCAAGAATAACACTTCGTCTTCCTTTATTTCTTGAAGAACTTCTTCGATCAATCCATCGGTAGCCTCTTCTGCCCATGCATTAATGCCTTCTACAGTAAATCGATCTTCATGACAATCTGCATTGTAAAAGCCTTTTATTCTTTCTAGGTAATCTGTATCCATAGTCATCATCCCTGGATTCCATATGGCAGCATTCGAAACAGTGAGGCTTGAGTTGTCTTTATTAGCACTAGTAATTGACTGGAATAAATCATCAAAGTGCGCATTTATACCTCCAATGCTCTCATCTGATAATTGCAAAAATGTCTTTATCTCATCTCGAGTATTTGCTTGTGCTCCATTTACTAATAATGCCATGGCTACTTGTATACTTAGAGGAGAGATGATCTGGTTGACATCATCTTGATCTGATTTATTTAACTCTACAAATAAATGAGATGCAGATAACAGTAGGCGATCATTAAAATCATGAGAACTCAAGACTGTTTCTGGGAGGAGTTCATTTGGGTTTTCTACAATCTGTGTAGAGTCTTCACATGCAATTAGAAACATGAAGAGCAGAAGTACTAAATGTGGAAATTTCATAGTTGTGTGTCTTTTCTTTCTATGACGCTAATATTTCAATAACGGTTGGGTTGAGACATTATTTAGTGAATTCAAACAGCATTCTGAAAGATTTAGGTGTCTTTGGACTATATTACGAAATAATCCAACCCTTGTGATCAATTTAAGAGCGCTTATAGTTATCTGCTTCACTTTTCTCTCTAGCATGTTATGTGCTCAGGTCCAAGTTGGTGTAAAAGCTGCCTACTCACTTTCGTTTGCACGAGCGCAAACTCTATTATTCGATGACATATTCGATTACCTGACCTATGAAGTGGCATTCCTGGAAGAAGATGTTAGGCCAATGTTCGGAATAATGTCCTACTATGAACAAGAAAAAGTCTACATCCAATTAGAAGCACTCTATAAGCAGACAAGAGAAAACTTTTTTACAATTGATTGGAGTACGCCGGATCAATTTACTTATAACCACACAAAGCGAACTGACTTCGTTATGGTACCTGTTTCTGCAGGGTACAAACTGAATAATCTTAAATTGGGCCTAGGTCCGGTCTTCTACTTTATTGCAAGTCAGAATGCAGTATTTGATGACCTACTTTTCTTTGAAGAAAGAAGAAAGAAATTAGAAGCTGGATTTGCATTTAATGCAGGGATAAAACTGTATAGATTGCATATAGATATCTCTTATGAAAAGCACTTCAACAAGGTGGGTGATTATGTAATCTATAGAAGAATACAAACTGGATTTGCGCAAAGTCCCGGCTATGTTACTGTTGGTCTTTCTTACTTGCTCTTCTAATCAACGTAAATCACCTCTCTCAAAAACTTCAATCCAAAAGTAACTTCGATTGAAACATTTCGGACTACTTTAGGAGCTATCGAAATAGGGTTACCACTAATCGGGTCATTAGCTGCTAATGGGAGAAACTGGTCATATTGCGGGCTTAAGTCAGGCATAAATGCTAACTCTAAATAAGGGATCACCTTATCCAATTTTTTATATTCGAATCCTCCACCAACTGTAATACCGTACATAAAATTCCTTACAAAATCTGGGAGCGGATAAAAGTTCAAAGCATTTGGATTCTGAAATTCTGATAGATTGGTGCTAATAGTATATTCTCCTCTAATTCCTGCCATATAATAGATGACAGGATTTCTATTGATATCTAACCTTTTCTTGATACCTAATTGTAATACAACATTATTAAATCTAAATCCAATGTTGGTCCTATTACCAGAAATAAAATTGATGAACTGAGTAGAACTACCTCTTGTATGAAATCCAAGTTGAGCAAAGAGTGAGCCTCTCCCTTCTTCATCACGACTTTCTACAAGTAAATCACCGTGGAATGCCAACAAAGGTCCTCGATCTGTAAAATTCCACTTTTGTGTACCTACACTCACACCTCCTTTTGGGCCAAAATAGAACCCTCCTTGAGCTGAGCAAAGCATAGAAAACAAAGCGAATAGGGAAAGTAAAATGAATAATCGCATGCTATATTATTACTTACGATTAAAGGTAGGCATTTGCTAGAAAACGAATTCTCCAGACTTTCTTTTTTCTGGATAAGCAAACTCTGGTCTGTCTCCAATTCTCACTGTTCCTTTGAGTTGAATCTTCTCACCTGGCAGTGGTTCTGTACCTAGCGGCATTCTATTCTTACTATACAATAACAATGTAGGAATACTATATCTACGGGCTATAGTTTTCATAGTCTCACCTTGACTGACATAATGATATTCTGGTGCTGTTCTACTTCGAGTAGATTGCTTTGTCCGTTTACTTTGAGTACTTTTCTTTTTTCTCACTGTCAGAGTTGAACTCCTTCTTGTGGTGGTGGATTTTGTTTCTTCAGCTTTCTTGTTTTGAGAAAAAAGAGGGGGATGGTTATTCCCCCCCTGCTCTGTTATCATTACGGTTTTGTGGGAGCCTTCGGCTCTTGGTTGAATACTCTTTTGTTTTGTCTTCTTGTGTTCTTGGAGTTCATAATTAGACTCATTAACTACCACCTCTTGTTCTTCGATTAGAGTCCCTCCATCAAACTTATACAGTTCATATTGCTCTATGATCTTTATCAATTTCTGTGGATACTTGGGATCTGTTGCATACCCTGCATCCTTGAGTCCGTAAGCCCACGATTTATAATCTTTAGGCCCAAAGTAAAATAATAGAGCATAGCGCTCTTTTTTTGGATTACTGAGGAATTCACTATGTTCTCTATAGGATTCAACTGGCGAACCAAAAGCTCTGAAACAGCTCTTTACTTTCTTACCATATTCATAGTCATCATCGTAAACAAAGTGGGTTGGTCCTTGCCAGGATTTACCACACTTAATACCAAAGTGATTGTTTGCATGAATGGCTAACTCACTTTGACCCCAAGAAGACTCTAATAAACCTTGTGCTAATTTGATACTTGCTGGTATACCAGTTCGATGCATTTCGCTAATAGCGATACCTTTATACTTTTCAATGTATTTTTGCGCCTTTTCACTGCCACCATCGACAATAAATGATGTTGGCAACACCATGCAGAATGCAATCAATATGCTGTAAATCGGGTTCATTTGGGACTATAAACATATTAGTTTTTTTTGTAATGTGTTTGGTTTTTGAACCTTTTTATTCAGATTTATTTTTCAATATGTGTAGTGTTTACATTCCTAACAATTTATAATCATAAAAAAATATAATGGATCTTATTAATTTATTACAAAATGTATTGAGTGACAATGTCATTGGATCACTTAACAGACAAATGCCGCAAGCGCAACCACAGCAAACTAATACTGCTGCTCAGCTGGCTATTTCTGCTATTATGAACGCACTAGCTAAGAACACTACGACTGATCAAGGGATAAATGGTCTTATGGGTGCTCTTAACAGTAATCACGATGGCGGAATCCTAGAAAATTTGATGGATTATGTCGGCGGAAACACACCACAATCAAAAGCGACTGATGGTATGGGCATTTTAAGTCATTTATTTGGTGGGAACATCTTTAACATTGTTGAACTGATTTCTAAAGGAAGTGGATTAAGTAGAAATAACTCTATGAGCACTTTGATGAAAATGGCACCAATAGCATTAGGCATGCTTGGTCAGATGAACAAGAGAAATAACATGCAGGCGAATGATATGAGGAGTCTACTGAATGCCTCTGTACAACAAGAAAGACAGAGAAATCAAGAAAGCAGCTTGATCGAAAAATTATTAGATAAAGATGGCGATGGTGATATCAAAGATGAGATGTTACAAATGGGGATGAAAGCCCTAGGTAATTTTTTTAGAAAATAGAGAATATGCAATCAGTTAGTAGGATTTGGACACTTGGTTTTGGGATGTTGCTCATAGTAGCATCGTGTAATTCTGATAAGAACACTAAACCTGAAAAGAGCGCAGGAGATTCAGTGTTAAAGGAGTATGCCACACTGATAAACAAATCACCTGAGGATGCAAGCTTGTATTTGGACAGAGGGAAATATCTTTATGAACAAGCTTCTTACGATGCTGCAATCGAGGATCTGAAAAAAGCGATTGAGATCGATAGTCTAAATCCTACTTACTATTATCTGCTTTCTGATATCTATTTGGATTATTATCAAAGTAAAAACGCACTCTTTACTTTACAAACTGCAGCGCATTTGTTCCCCAATGATATCAGAACACAGCTCAAGTTATCTGAGGACTTCTATATTTTGAAAGATCAAGATAATGCACTTATCCATGCGCACAAGGTGCTCAATATTGATCCTAATAATGGAGAAGCTTATTTTATGATTGGTCTGATTAATCAGGAGTTTGGAAATCGAGATAATGCTATCAAGAGTTTCAAAAAAGCCATCGATCTTGATCCAGATATTGTTGACGGGTGGATTATGGTTGGCGAACTATTAGCTTCGAAGAATGACCCAGCTGCACTACAATATTTTGATGGAGCAATTGAGTCAGACAGATCTAATATTAATGCATATCATTCTAAAGCTTTCTATTTACAAAATCATGAGGCAATTCCTGAAGCATTGTCAATTTATGATCAAATTCATCGTATTGATAAACAATATGAGCCTGCTTATCTCAATTCAGGTATACTCTTTTTGGAATTGGACTCTCTTCAGAAAGCATATGACAAATTCAATATACTTGTCAATATCGATCCTGATAATGCTTTGGGTTTCTATTATAGAGGTTTGACAAATCAATATCTCGGAAAATCAGATCTTGCTCGTAATGATTTTGAAACAGCTCTCACATTTGACCCAGGACTAGAAAAAGCGCAAAAAGCTTTAGATTCTCTATAGACAAATAAAAAAAAGGGCTACCACGTTGGCAGCCCTTTCTTAAAATCAATCGGTTTGGCGTCTTGGGATAGCCCCCCTCTAATCTATTAGTATCAATTTCTTCACTTCTCTTTCTCCACCAACCTGTACTTCCATTGTGTACACGCCTCTTGCGTAAGCTGATACATCGATTTGATATCTGTACTTTCCTGTTTCAGCACCTGCTTTAAGCATCTGATTGCTTAATACTCGCTGACCAGCTTCATTAGATATGCTAACCAATACGTCACTTCCGCCAACTTCTACATTTACTTCAAGTGTTACACTTGTTACAGCAGGGTTAGGGAATAATCTAGCACTATTAAGTACTTCTACACCTTCAACAGTGATCACAACTACATCGCTGTAGCTAGTCTCACCACTCTCTTGTACCATCTTCACTCTATAGTAGTACTCTCCAGCTTTTTCGCTATCGTAATCATCGAATGTGTAAACAGCTTCTGTATCACTCTGCGTAGACAGTTTCTGACCTACTAACTCAAAGTCAGTGCTAGCAAATCTTCTTTCTACTTCGTAGTGTGTTACATCAAGATCTTGAGCTACTGCCCATGTTACTACATTGATCTCATCAACTCTTTCTCCTTTAATACCTAACCATGCGTTAGATAAGATAGAAGACTGAATCAATCCTGCATCAACATTAGGAATATGCTCTCCTGGTACTGTTGTGTACAATGTCGTTGTATTCAATCCATTACTGTGATCAACATCACTATCCATGTCTTCAGTAGACATGTTAGGTATCGTTGTAGTGTAACCAACTGGTGGTACAAACTCTACATAGTACTGATCTTGCATCAAGTAGTCAGCAAGGTAGTTACCATTGACATCAGTTGTTGTCTCAGTGATTAATGAACCAACAGAGTTATACACTCTTACAAGTACTCCTTCAGCACCTTGCTCGAAGTCATCCTGCTTACCATTGCTATTCGTATCATACCATACTCTATCTCCCAATGTTGCTTGAGGATAGTATCCAGCACCAACATCACAACTCTCATCACCACATCTCAATACGATTGTAGATGTTGTACCCGGTCCATTAGCATTAGTCACATCATTGTCAATCTCTTCATCATTACCAACGTTTGCAACTGCAGGTACTAGACCTGTAGGAGGTATAATATGCTTCACATAGTATGTTCCTGGAGGTACACACATTTTCCAGTATCCATCATCAGAAGGTGTTCCTGGCTTATGTCCAGTATACATGTAATCCCAAAGTGCGAATCCAGTACCGTTATCTCTGTAGACTTCTACTTTGATTCCGTTGATACCATTTTCGTTACCATCGAATACATTGTTCTTATTCTCATCGTAGAAAACAAGATCTCCAAGTAAGATACACTCATAGTATCCAGCATCACCGCCATCAAGATCACACTCAGCTGGTGCTAAGTAAGTTGTAGCAGTAGTACCTTCTCCATTACTTCCGTCAACATCACTGTTCAGACCTGCATTCGTACCCATGTTAGGGAATGTAAGCTCATATCCCGTTGGAGCGAAGAACTTCAAGTAGTAATCGCCAGGATAGATCAAGTCGAATAAGTATGAACCATCAGTATCAGTAAATGTGTATGCTATCATAACTCCATTTGCATTGAATAACTCTACTCTTACACCTGCAAGACCAGACTCATTGGCATCTTGGATACCGTCACCATCGCAATCTTCCCATACTGAATCTCCAATCTTAGCTAAGATTAGTAGACCAGCATCAACATCATGATTTCTCTCTCCCGGCTCTAAGTAGATACACTCAGTTTGTCCATCAAGATTCACATCACTATCTGCAGTCTCATCAGATCCTACATTCATGAATGTCCAATCACAACCTTCCGGTAAATTGCTTGCATCAAATGTCAGCTGGTAGCTTCCATTAATGATACCTGGTAATAGCTGATCGAATAAGTAGTATCCGTTAGCATCAGTGTATACTGTATCAGTTACCCATGGATCCATTGGCTCACCATCACATCTTGTAATGATTACTCTTATTCCTTCTACGCCAGCCTCTCCTGGATCTTGGATACCGTCACCATCAACATCTTTCCACACAGTATCTCCGATCTCACTAGTAACTAGTACTTCAGCAGCATCATTATCATCTTCGTCGTCATCACCTTCGTTGAAAGGATCATTGATGTCTTCGTCGATAACGTTGTCGTTCTCGTCACCATTGAAGATGTTATCATCATCTGGTCCGTCCACTAGATCATTATCATTATCCGGATCATTGTCTGGATAACTATCTGCATCCTCTTCAGGATTACCATCTTCATCTAACATCTCAGTCACCTCAGCTTCATTGTACCAGTCTGATACTTCTGCACCTGGAGGCACTGTAACTTCAAGGTTTAATACGAGTGGCACTACTGCTCCTGGAGCAACTGGTCCCGGTATTGTGTACTCAAGGTTACCTCCAAATCCTACTGCCCATCCTGGGTTAATTGCAGGATCGAATAAGTATCCAGGTCTCAAGTAATCAGTGATAAGTACATCGTACACACTCTGGTTACCTTGGTTATACACATCGATATGGAACTCAACGATATCGCCTGGGATAAATGGTCCGATACTATCGATACCCATCCAAGTAGAGATCTTAGTTAACGCTAAGTCATAGACTTCGATCATCGCTGGATCATGATCATCCTCATCGTTAGGATCATCAGTCTCATCATCGATAGGGTCTCCATCATTATCTGGATCATTGTCAGGGTTACTGTCAATATCATCCTGAGGATTACCATCTTCATCCTGTGCAGATACAATCTCTGATGCATTTGTCCATGCTTCAGCATAATCACCACAGTTGATAACTTCTAGATCAAATGTTACTTGAGCAGATGCTGAAGGTAGTATAGGCCCAGCGAATGTGTATGTTACCATTCTTGTAGCTGAGTTATAGCTAAATCCAAGTGCATCATTACTGCTTACGTATTCTAGTCCGCATGGTAGGTAATCTACCACTAGGATATTAGTAGCTGTTATTGTTCCTTGGTTGATTACTGTAATCGCATAAGGAATAACATCTCCATAATTTACAGTCTCTGTAACTAATGGCTGCTTAATCTGCGCTAAGTCAAAGAACTCAGGACCAGCTGGATCGGAATCATCTTCGTCGCCACCATCTGAAGGATCTTCATTGATCTCATCATCATCAGCATCTCCTGGATTAACAGGATTGTCATTGTCTGGATCATCATCCGGAGTACTATCAGCATCTGTCGGTGGGTCATTATTTGGATCAGTATCATCATCAGCAGCTGTAATCTCAGCCCCGTTATAATAATCAGATCCACCTGAGCCTGTCTCAATTAATTCAAGAACTATTGTTACAGGAACAGTCTGTCCAGCTCCAACGAATGGTACTGTAGTCTGAGCTACATCTCCATTGAGCGTCCAACCAGCATTCATACCGTTATCAAATGCATATCCTGCAGGGATATAATCTGATACAAGTACATTGAATGCATCCACATTACCTTGATTTACAACATTAATTGTAAATGTGAGGTCATCACCATAGCTATATGGAGAAGGTGTGTCAAGTACTTTGTACAATGCAAGGTCAAATACCTCAATTGTCTCTGGATCATTGTCGTCCTCATCATCTGGATGATCAGTTTCATCATCGATCGTCATATCATTATCCGGATCATCATCTGGAGTACTATCAACGTCATCCTGAGGATTACCTTCATCATCCGTTGCACTTTCTATCTCAGCTACATTAGACCATCCATCCTGTGAATTAGGAGTACATGGCACTACTTGTAATTGTAAGCTTACTTGTGCAAAGGCACCTGGGTTAATGATTCCTGTAAATATTGTTTGTGCCTGACTTGTTCCAGCATCATAAGTCCAATCAGCATCATTGACTGATAAGTACTCTAGACCACATGGTAAGAAGTCATTTACAACTACATTACTAGCAGGTACATTACCTTGGTTATACACTGTTATAGTGTACGTAATAATATCATCATAACTGAATGGTCCAGTCTCAGTAGTTGTCTTAATAAGTGCTAAGTCAAATACATCAATACCAGCTGGGTCATGATCATCTTCATCTCCTCCATCAGCAGGATCTTCGTTGATCTCGTCATCGTTTTCATCACCCGGCTCTACTGGATTATCATTGTCTGGGAAATCATCTGGCTGACTATCTACGTCATCCACTGGATCTCCATTTTCATCAGTTGCATCACTAATCTCAGCATAGTTATCCCAATCACCATCAGCACCTGTTGTAGGAGCTAATTCAAGAGTGAGTGGTACAGTTACCTGTCCATTAGCTGGGATCATTGTTGGTATAGTGTACGTCAATGTACCATTACCATTATCTGTCCAACCTGGATTATCTGCAGCATTGAAGATGTAACCTACAGGCATGTAGTCTGTAATCTCAACATTTGCAGCAGTGATATTTCCTTGGTTGAATACTGTAATACCGAAGTCTACATCATCACCATAAGCATATGGTCCGCTTGATGTTACTGTCTTAATCAATGCTAAGTCAAATAACGGCGTAACTATAAACTCTTCTGGATCGTGATCGTCTTCATCACCATTGGTATTGTCTGTGTCATTGTCACCACCAAATGGATCTGTATTGTCAGTGTCTGGTGTACTATCAATATCTGTCACAGGATCTCCAGCACCATCCGTAGCACCACTGATCTCTGCCCAGTTCACATGTGTACCTCCAGAACAATCTCCAACCATCAATGTGATGTCCACATTAAATGACTGACCTGACGTCAATGGAGCTGGCAATAAACCGTTAGCAACACTATACATGATACTTGCTGTACCATCATTGTTGTCAGTCCAGTCAGCATCATCAAGTGTAGTACATGCTGGTAAGTAGTCGATTATCTCGATGTTATCAGCTGCAACATCTCCTTGATTAGTCACTTGTATTCTAAATGTGATATTATCACCTTCAGAAACTTCATTCAACTGTCCTGGAGCAATAATCTTGATTAATGCAAGATCAAAGTCATCACCAACATTTGGATCTCCTGGATCAAAGATGTTGATTACTTCAGGATCATGATCATCTTCATCGTTTGTACCATCACCATCAGTTTGGTTATCTGTACCATACATGTCATTACCCTGATCATCATCTGGCGTACTGTCTATATCTGTAACAGGGTTACCATTTCCATCAGTAGCATCTTCAATCTCTGCCCAGTTAATCTCCTGACCAACTGCACATCCATTAATCTGTATAGCTATTGGCACCATTACGCTCTGTCCTGGTTGAAGAGGAGTAGGCAATGTACCATTTGCAACACTAATCACTCTTACTGCAGTATGCGTAACAGCGTCGTAGAACCAATTTGGATCAACAAGGTCGAAGCAAGCTGGTAAATAGTCAACTACTTCGATATCATCAGCAGCAACATTTCCTTGGTTGAAGACATTGATCTCGAAGACTACAACATCACCATCAGCGACATTACCAGACTGACCTGGAGCAAGTGTCTTAGTTAATGCTAAGTCAAACTCTGGATCAACCACAGGGCTAATCGTAATCACCTCAGGATCATGATCATCCTCATCAGTGCCAGGGTTATCACTACCTGGAGTTCCTGTACCATCACCACCAGTCACGTCGTCAGTATTTCCATCAGGAACACCACCACCATCATTAGTGTCATCACCATCAGGTGTGCTATCAATATCATTTACAGGATCACCATTTTCATCAGTTGCATCCTCAATCTCTGCATAATTTACTATTGTTCCTGTAGGACATCCTGCAAGATTCAATGTGATTGGAACTGTAACACTTGCACCAGGAGCAAGAGGGAATGATAAGTATCCATTTGCTACACTTAGAGTAATGCTCGCAGTACCGTCAAAATTATCTGTCCATGCTGCATCAGCTAGAGATGCACATGCAGGCATGTAATCAATCACATCAATATTGTCAGCAGCAACAGTTCCTTGGTTAAAGACTGTAATATTGAATGACACCACACTGTTCGTCGGTACTGTACTTGGAGCACCTATCGGCAGTGTTTTAGTCAATGCTAAATCAAACACCTCTTCTAATTCATCCATCACAGTAACTGTCTCTGGATCATGATCATCTTCATCATCTGTACCGTTACCATCTGTCTGATCATCATCTCCAAATGGATCATTGTTTGGATCATCATCTGGCGTACTATCTACATCAGTTACTGGATCACCATTACCGTCAGTAGCTCCTTCGATCTCTGCATAATTTGTCTGATCTGTACCATTACATGTCGTTCCTACTTGGAGTGTTAACTCGACTGGAACACTCTGTCCAGGTAATAATGCCCCTGCAAGACCACCATTCGCAACGCTTAGCATAATGCTCGCAGTTCCATCAAAGTTGTCTGTCCAATCAGCATCTGCAAGTGAGAAGCAAGAAGGTATATAATCAACTACCTGAATATTATCTGCAGGTACATTTCCTTGGTTAATCACATAGATTTCATAGTTAACAAAGTCACCAGGCATCACTGTTGGACTCTGTCCAGGAGCTAATACTTTAACTAGTGCTAAGTCAAAAATTTCTGCTACTGGATTATCAACTGGAACATCAGCTGGATCGTGATCATCTTCATCTGTAGTCCCATCTCCATCTGTCTGATTATCATCTCCAAATGGATCATCATTTGTTCCGTCAGGATTACTATCTATGTCAGTCACTGGAT
>JAHDEL010000072.1 GCA_020628855.1 Saprospiraceae bacterium
TATTAGATGAAGGAGATTACCCGTTATTTGCTCATGAAGTACAGACTGATACTTGGTACTTTGGTACGGTTCAAGAAAGAGCAGATCTCGTTCCTCTAGATAGTGAACATACCAATGCTGGAGATAACCTCATCGATGGTGATTGGTATAAATACACCTTAGCAGATACTGTTTATCAGTTAGACGTTGAAATGTATGCACATACTGCTGTTGCAGGGAGATTGGATGTTTACACAGCACCACCGGCTGATTATGATAATGCAAATAGTGTATATGCTACCACTTGGGGAGTGGGATATGGAGTTTTAGTCCAACAGTCCTCCAATGTGGATATGTTCCTTCCAGGAGACTATTACATTAGGATTACCCATGATGGCAATACATTTGCTAACGCTATTGAAGATATTTGGAAGACACCATATACATTTAGAATTATGACTAAGGATCAATGTCTGCCATATCTCTATGTTGATGGCAGTCAAGATACAGCGGAGTTCAAAGCAGATCAGCAAATTGACAGCGACGCTATCTTAGTCTCAGGATCAGTCGTAGAGTATCAAGCAGGTGATACCATTTGTCTGAATAGCGGATTTGAAACTCAAGCAAATACAGAGTTTTTGGCGCAAATTCTAAACTGTGTAAACTACTAAGGGACTACATTTTTACAAATTCAGCATTCATAACTGCATCGCTTTCCGCAATCCCTTGAAGGACAACTTCAGGGTCATGATTTGCTGTAGTATAAGTGATGATCCAAGAACTAGGATCTTCAGGTACTTTTTCTACAATCCTAACTCCGTATGCATTTTTCATCTCATTAAACCATTGCGGTAGTTTGACTCCTGGCTTAAATTGGACGAGGATTTTTGTTTTATCAAATACTGGTAGCTCAGATTGTTCAACATCACCAACCCCATCAACATCGGCGCCTTTGACGAGTTTCCAGTTATCAGATTTTACAAGATTCTCAAGAGCATATTGAAGAGACTTTAATGACTCTGGTCTCTCCATTTTACCCGAGTGGAGGGCTAATGTATCGCTTACCTTATATCCAACAGTTATGAGTGGCAAGTCAGGTATTCTTGACTTGTACGAAGCTTGTAAGGTGTCAAAATCGACTGTTTGAAATGTTGATTGCAAACTTTTCATTTCGTCAGAGCTCAGTTTTCTTTGATAAGTACCAAGCATTTCTGTAAATCTCTCACCTTCGAATTCGGCCAGGCCATTGCCATAGACAGAGAGTTTATAGATAGGACATCTTCCAAAGCAACCGCCTTTTTTGAGTTGATAGACAACTTCATCACCTTGAAATTTTGGCATGTCTTCGGCTTGCTTAGTAGACTTGCAGCTTGACGCAATAGTAATTAAGGCCAAACCTAAAATAACTGAAAAGAGTGTTGTATATATTTTCACAATAACTGAATTAAGTGTGCAAATATACAACTGTGAATTCAAGTGCTTTTGTTTCAGTCTGAGAGTTATAATTATGTTACATTTCCTCCGCAACTGCTGCCTGAACCTGCTGTACAACCATAACAATGTTGATTGATGACTACTTTTCTATTCAAGAAGTCATCCATGTCAAAGTCATTCAGATGTTTTGATTTAGAGTCGACTTTCAAGTCCAACATTTGATTGAAATCACAGTCATAGATATAGCCATCCCAAGAAACAGAGATAGTATTTCGACACATGAGTCCATCGATAGTAGCTGGGTTGTAAGCTTCGATTAGCTCTGTCATGTACTGTGTATAGTTTTCGGATTCGATGAGATAATCTAAGAAACGGCTTATTGGTAAATTAGTTATTGCAAAGAGGTTGTTGAATTCAATATCATATTTCCGTTTGAGCTGCCGCTTAAATTCAAGCTCTAATTCACTCTGATTACCCGGAAGAAAAGCTCCAGAAGGGTTATAAACAAGATTAAGAGTCAGTTCAGAGTCTGGATTGCCATATCCAACAGCATTCAATTTTTTCAAGGCTGAAATACTCGCTTCAAAAACACCATCACCGCGTTGACTATCTGTACGTGTTGCTGTGAAGTAGGGTAGTGATGAGACTACTTCGACCTTATTATCTGCAAAGAATTGTGGTAGATCACCATACTTTTCATGCGCTTCAATAATTGTCAGATTACATCTGTCCATCACATGACAGCCTAGTGATTTACAAGATTCGACAAACCAGCGAAAGTGTGGATTCATTTCTGGAGCTCCTCCAGTTATATCGACTGTTGAGATACCATATTTCCTGATTAAGTCTAAACATTGCTCTAATGTTTCCTTATTCATGTTTTCTTCCTTCCTATCAGGTCCAGCATCTACGTGGCAATGTGCGCAAGTCTGATTACATAATTTGCCAATATTGATTTGAAGGATTTCTGGGTAAATAGGTGTTATATTTTCATAACCACTATTTATTAGGCTTTGCTCAAATCTAATGAAGTCTTCACCAATTCGATCTGCATCATTTAAGACATTCAACTGGACCAAGGTATCTGAGAGCTTATTCCCGTCTCTTTTGAGTGTCTTTGACCTTTGCTTCACTCCCATTACATGAGTTTTTTCTTGATTGTATTCATCATTGGTACACTGTTAACAAGCGTTGCACCTCCCTTGATAGCAGCGGCCACATGGACAGCTTCCATCATCTGCTCTTCATCTGCTCCTTTCTCTAGACATGTAGAAGTATAAGCATCCATGCAATACGGACATTGTATCGCATGAGCAACTGCCAGTGCTATTAATGACTTTTCTCTAACTGTCAAAGCTCCTTCTGCAAATACAGCACCATACCAATCAAAAAATTTTTCACCATATTCCTTTTGGAGGTCCGTAATGTTGCCAAATTGTTTTAAATCCTCTGGCTTGAAGTAAGTATCACTCATAAGCTATATTAATATCCAATACTAGTTTTTGTTCAAGATGTAAAACTAAAAATTCTCAACTTGAATAGATTGCAGAAACACGACAATGAAATACTTTTGTAATCTCATCTTGTTTTATCAGCCTTCTGTAGATGTATGTTTGCATTGATAAATATTAAATTTAATTTCAATTTGTAATAAGTATTTTTGAACTCGACTAAACATACATCACATCTTCAACGTTCAAATGCGGTGAACTCTGAAATAGCTAGCGAAACACATTGCTCTAAGACTTTAGAAGAACTTAAGCCTCAACTTATTTCGGATTATTCTGTGCAATTGACTGATAACTACGAATGTTCGTACCATAAGTCGATAAATAAGCTGGGTCCATTTTGGGATGCTTTAGCAGCAGATGAAATTTTGATGAGTTCACAGTATCTACAAGTTCTAGAACTTCATCAGATGGAGGGTATTCAGCCATACTATGGCATTATCCATCGAGGTGAAGATCCCATTGGAATCATCTATTGGCAACTCAAAGATTTTGACCTTTCTGAATCTCTAGATATTCATAGTCATTCTGATTCTGCATTATCTAGAATATGGGTTAAGGTGAAGCAATTCGCCTCAAGATTGATTAAAGACAACCTGTTGGTAGTTGGTAATGTGAGTTTGACAGGTGACTTTGGGTTTAGGTTTTGTCCAAGCGTGAGTCAAAAGGATCAAAAGATGCTCGTTGACAAAGCATCTCTTAAGTTCATTGAATTAAAAAAGGCTTCTGGTACCAAAATCAAGACTATCATGGTCAAGGATTTTAGATCTGAGGAAGGAAGTAATAGATTTGAGAGAGTAGACTATACACCTTATGTAGCAGATCCCACAATGCTTCTAGATATTAGGTGGGATAGCTTTGATGACTATCTTGCGGAACATAAGTCCAAAGCTCGAGTAAGAGTAAAAAGAGCAAAGAAGCTTGGAGCTGAACTCAAAATGAAACAGCTTACGATTGATGAGATAATAGAGAATCAAGTTAAAATTTTTGAACTTTATAAGAAAATAGCATCTTACTCATCGTTTAATCTTTTCACCTTAAATGAGAATTATTTTGTTGATCTCAAACTCGCTTTGAAAGAGCATTTTCAGGTTTATGCTGTGTATTATGAGGATAACTTTGTAGCATTCTTTTCAACAATCGTAAATAAAGATGTAATGCATGGTCATTTTCTTGGTTATGATCAAGCATTCAACGCCAAGACTCAGTTGTATCTCAATATCCTTTACTGGCTGGTAGAACTCGCTATTGACCAAAAAGTGGGTGAGTTGGAATTATCTAGGACTGCATTAGAAATTAAGAGCAGCATTGGTGCCGAACCTCTTGAGTTAGCTGTTATGGTTAAAGCAAAGAACTCACTCTTTAATAGTCTGATGAAAAGGGTAGTACCTATCTTTCTTCCGGAAAATAAATGGCAAGCTCGCAGTCCTTTTAAGCAGGCGAATTAAGGGATTGAGAAGTAGATTGTTGCTTTGCCTTATGCTCGCAATTAATATTACACTGACCGTACAAATTCAATGAATGATGCGTGATGTCAAAATTCATCAGATCACCCATTACGTCTTTGATTTGCTGAATACGCGGGTCACAAAACTCTAATACTTTTCCGCATTCTACACAGATGATGTGGTCATGTTGTCTATAGCCATATGACTTTTCATATCTGGCAGTATTTTTACCAAACTGATGTTTTGTGACTAAGTCACAGTTGACGAGGAGGTCAAGAGTATTGTACACTGTCGCTCTAGATACACGATAGTTCTGTGCCTTCATATGTATATAAAGTGCTTCTGCATCAAAGTGATCATTTCTTCTATAGATCTCTTCAAGGATAGTGTAGCGTTCAGGCGTCTTTCTAAAACTGTGACGCTCTAGGTATTGACTAAAGATAGTCTTTGCCTCATCAATGATGCGTTCTAGGGCTTCATTATTATGACTCATAAATCAAAGTTACTACTTTTCAATGCGATGTACTTCAGAAATTCCCTGAAGAGATTTAATTGCATTTAATACAATCGCAAGTTGATCTTTGTTTTTTACAAGAACACTAATTTTACCTTCGAAATATCCTTCGTTTCCAGATATGCTAAAAGAACGGATGTTGACTTTGAGTTTGTTTGATATCTCATTCGTCAAATTTTGTATAACTCCGATACCGCTGTCAATACCTGTTACCTGAAGATCTACAACGAATTCATTATTCATTAAAGTGGTCCACTCTGCATTGAGTACTCGATATCCATATTTTGCAAGAAGATTAGTTGCATTCTTACAATTGATCCTGTGGATCTTGAGCCCGCTTCCGAGAGACAGAAAGCCAAAAATAGAATCGCCTTGTACAGGTTTACAACATTTTGCAAGCTCATACTCATAGGAGTCTATTGGTTCTCCATTGACAAGAATATTAGTTTTCTTTCCTTTTAGCGGCTGAGACTGTTGAATATCAGCTGGCGCTTTCTTACCGACAGGAGGCTCTATTTTCTTTTTAGGTATCAATATTTTTCTGCCATCTAGCTCGAATTCTTTAAGGTTAAGCTTGATTTTATCAGTAGCAATAGCAAAATAGAGATCGGGTCTTGAGTTAAAGCCATAGTGCTTCACAAGATCATCGACATTTAGCTCAAAGTCAGCCTTAATGTGTTTGAGCTTTCTTTGTAAAGTTTCACGGCCCAACTCACCCTTTTCTCGTCTTTCTTCTTTCATCGAAGCCCTAATTTTTGATCTGGCTTTCCCTGTAACAACCATTTTCAGCCAAGCTTCTGATGGCTTTTGATTGTTATTTGTAACCACTTCAACCTTATCTCCATTACTCAGTTTGAAGCCCATGGGTACGATCTTATCGTTTACTTTGAGTGCCACTGTTTTATATCCTAGATCACTGTGGATATCAAATGCAAAATCTAAGGCAGTGGCACCTTTTGGCAATACTCTCATATCACCTTTTGGCGTAAAGACATAGACTTCTTCTGCAAATAGATTGGTTTTGAAGTCATTGATAAACTCAATAGCATCATTGTGCTGTTCATCAAGGATTTCTCTGATATTGTTCAGCCACCTATCGTATACACTATTTTCGTCTTTCACTCCTTTATACTTCCAATGCGCTGCAAATCCTCGTTCGGCAATTTCATCCATTCTTTCAGACCGTATCTGTATCTCTACATATCTTCCTCCAGGACCAATTACTGTTGTGTGTAGTGATTCATAACCATTGCTTTTTGGAGATGTTACCCAATCTTTCAAACGTTCGGGAATAGGCTTATAGACATCGGTGACAATGGAATATATTTGCCAACATATTCTCTTCTCCTCATCTTTAGGTATATCCGCGATTACTCTTATGGCAAAGAGGTCATAGATTTTTTCAAAAGGTATTTTTTTAGTTTTGAGCTTCTTGTTTATTGAACTGATAGCCTTTACTCTTCCCAAAACACGGTACTTAAACTCAGGAATTTCTTTGAGCTTATTCGGCATATTCTTGTATCTCATATTCGTCTCTAATGAAAGGAGATCAAGTTTGTCACGAAGTGGCTTGAAGAATGCATCTATATATTGAGTTCTATCTTTTTCTGTTTGTTCAACTTTTGTTAGAATCGAATTATAGTTCTCAGGTTCATTGATCTTTAGAATAATGTCCTCATATTCTGTTTTAACATTATAGAGGCCAAGACGATGTGCTAGTGGAGCATAGATATATGCCGTTTCAGCAGCAATTCTAAGTTTCTTGTGCTGGGGCATACTGTCAATCGTCCGAAGATTATGCAACCTATCGGCCATTTTTATTAAAATAACTCGGACATCTTCAACAAGAGTGCTCAATACCTTTTTTAAATTTTCTGCCTGAGGACTTTCTACATTATAGAGTCCATCAATTTTCGTCAGGCCATCCACAATTTTTGCAATTTTGGGACCGAACATTTTCAGAATTTCTTCTGCAGAGATAGGAGTGTCTTCTACGACATCGTGTAATATTGCACCTACAACGGCTGTCGGACCTAGGCCTATTTCTTCAAAACAGATTCGTCCTACTTCAATAGGGTGCAAAATATAAGGTTCTCCAGATTTTCTGCGTTGATCTCCATGTGCATTGAGTGCTACTTCATATGCTTTATTTAAATGCTTTTGATCATTGCCTACAAGCTTCGGAAGCATCTTTTGCTCTAAGGCTTTGAATGCTTTTTCAATAGTTTTATGTTCGCTAGATGTAATAGCCTTATAAGTAGGCATAGGCAATATGAGTTGTTATATCAATAAATGTAATAATATTAGAAGTAAATTTTCACGTTTTTCACTGTATAAAAA
>JAHDEL010000029.1 GCA_020628855.1 Saprospiraceae bacterium
GAACTGCAAGCAGCGAACGCTGACCTCCAGAATTTTGTCTATGTTGCATCTCATGATCTTAAAGTCCCACTTAATTCAATTCTTGGATTTCAAGAACTTTCTGTCGATATGGCAGAAACACTTCCTGATAAAACAGTAAGCCAACTTATTGCGAAAGCTAATTCTGACGCAAAAGAAATGTTGAAAATTTTACAAGACCTCTTGAAATATGCACGCGTATCAAAAGAAAATTCGACAGAACTCTTTGAAGTCATTGATGTGAATGAAATTATAGAACAAATAAAGCTCGAAGTCAAAGAGTATTTTGAAGAAGCCGAAGTCAATATTATTGGAAATCTCAATCACATCAACGGTATCAAAAGTCAAATCAAAATGGCTCTATCTAATTTGATTATAAATGGGTTGAAACTCAATGAATCTCATAATCCTACAGTTTCAATTTCTTCTGTCAATGATGAAAAGTCTACAATTATAAGTATTGCAGATAACGGTACAGGGATCAATCCTCTTTTGAAAGAACACAAGATTAATGAATCATCGCTGAAACAAGATGAAAACAGCTTGAGGTTAATAATATCAAAACGGATAATTGAAAAGCATGGTGGCACAATCCAACTTGACTCTAAGCATGGTCAAGGAAATGTTTTTAGCGTTACACTCTATTCTTAGTCTTGGTAAAAATCAGAAAGGCTCAATTCCTAAACATCTCACTATCGTAATCTAAATCTGAGTCCAAGCTCCATTCCTAAGGATTGAGATGTCACTTTGATAAACTCTGAATTGTACCGACTAGTGATATCACTTAAGTAACGGAAACCTGCAGTCAAGTCTGTTGTGCCATTGAGTCTGTAATTCATTCCGAGACCACAAGAGATTGCCAAACTTTGTCCGCTTGTAAATTGAGAAAACTCATCAACTTTTGCCTCTTCATTTATTGCTATGCCTTTAGCAAATTGAATTGGGTTATAATGTAAAACACCATTACCATAACAACTTACTTTATCAGTCAGCTGCATTTCATATTGTCCTCCGAGTGATATGCCAAGAGTGTACAAATGATTATAATTTTGAATGGTGCTTGTGAGCGTGGTAGTCTCTATTTGTTCCCCTTTATAGAATTGACTTTCTCCAAAACTATTAATCAAGTAAATCGCACTGTCTGTTTCAACGGTCTTCGTGGTGATATCCTGAAAGCTTATATTCACTCTGTTTGTTCTTCGACCAACATGTAAACCAGCAAGCATAGTGAAGTTATCAGTCAGCGCTAAACCATAATTGACTGAGACTCCCAACGAATAGAGGTCTACAGTATGGTTTGCCGCATCACTTACCCATGAGGCATCTGATGCTCTTCTTACTTCATACTGAGTAGCTGGCATTGACAATTGAGAAGTAACAGAGAAAAACGAAGGAGTCATGCTTTGCCTTTTCTCTTTTATAGCCTGAAATACAGCTCTTTTTCTTGATAAAAGCCTCGGTGTAGCTTCTAGAAATAATTGAAGGTGTTCAATTTGAGGAAGACTCTGCAATGTGTCTTGGTAGTTTGTTCCAAACTTTTTCTCTTTATACTGAGCAGGACCAATTATTTTATTCTCACCAACAATCACAACATTCTCTACTATATTTTGGTGCTTGGCATTGCCAGTACTGATGGACACTTCTGACAAAGCACCACTCTCATTCTCTATAGTCGCTAACTCCGATGTAGCCTGCTTTACTCTTGAGGATATAATTTCCTTACTTGTACTAACATTTTCTAGTTTGGATGGTTGGCTTCCTGAATTAGAATTGTCAGTCATGCTAATGGCAGCATCAGAGGCCACCTCAACTATCGTATTTGACTCTGAGAAGTGAGCTTTCTGCTCTTCGTTAGTAAATACTACGAACCAGAGAAAGAGTAAAGTTGAAATACTTAAGATGGATCGAACTATCCAAACCCAGCAATTTTTCCTTTGCTTCTTCTCTACTTGAGATTCGATATTCTGCCAAAGACCAGTCTCATCAAAGTCCTTATGCACAGATTTTAGCGCATCTTTATATTCTTGATTATTGAGCTGCCTCATAGCTTACCGTTTTAGTTTTTTTTCTAATAGCTTCTTTCAATATGAGCTTAGCTCTGCTTAATTGCGATCGTGATGAAACAGGAGAAATGCCAAGCATCTCTCCTATCTCATTATGATTATATCCCTCTACAACATAGAGGTTAAAGATTGTTCTATAACCGTCTGCAAGTCTTGCCACTTCAGCATAAATCTCTTCCGCTGATAAATCAGAAATGACATCTTCGTCTGTCGTTGGAGAATGTACGTCTGAGATTACATCTAACAATACTAACTTCTTTTGCTTTCGCAAGATTTGCAAACATTCGTTAACAGCAACTTTGGCCATCCAAGCACTTAATGTCCCCTTTTTCGAATTATAATGGGCAGACTTTGTAAATACCTTTATGTAAGTCTCTTGAAAAGCATCTTGACAAAATTCTTGCTTCGAGAGATATCTTCTACAGATATTCATTATCTCGGCAGATGTCATTTGATAGAGTTTTCTTTGGGCATTTGCATCACCCTTGAGAACTTTTTGCCAGATATGTTGTAGACGAAGCATATCCTATTCTCCAAGTTTAATGTCAAATGAACCACTAAGCTCCACCACATCTCCATTTGGCTTCAAAACATCCCCAGAAAAAACACCTCTGATATACTCATCAATTTCAGTAATTTCTACGGCAAAGGGAATTCCACTGGCGTTATAATTTTGCAGGATAGGTTCATTATTCTCAGAAAGTTGGAGGATTTCTATGCCATGCACATCTACTGTGGTTCCATCCGGAATCAGAATGAAATTGTCTGTAAAGTCTGAAGAAACTCCGGCTATAGACCAAAGATTAGAGACTTCATCGAGTTGAGCACCAGCTATGTCAAAAACTTGAGTGATACCTTCATACTCCAAGGTGATATTCCCTTCAGGAATGAATTGCTCACCACACATGGTATAATCGGCAGTGATAACAGCTCCACTAATGGCTTCACATTCGAAAATCAACGGTTCTAGGTAAAGACCGGAAGATATTTGGATATCATAGCAAGTAGAGTTAAAGCAATTCTCCACTTCAACATTGTAAATGCCCTGTTCAATTGGCACTCGATAGGTATTGACTCCTTCATCAAAAGAGATAAATACTTCTCCAAATGCTAATCCTTCTCCGGTATTACAATCAGTAATGAATCCACTGAGTGTAAAACTGACAATTCCTTCGTATGCGCTTTGATATACTCCGAAGTCAATATCTTCATTTTCGATAGTTAGGTTTTCTGCAATAACTTCAGCACCTGCGCATTGAGTGTAGGTAAATAAAGCGGCATTTGCAAAAGGCTTAACTGCAAAAGAATAATTGCCATTGTCATCAGTGACATCGTAATATTCAAAACTAAAGTTTGATATATCCAAAACAAGTACTGCAATTCCAATAGCAGGAGTCCCATCAGCTAAGAGAACTTGTCCTGAAATTAGAGAAAGACTATCTGTAGTCATAGCATAAATATCTCCGTCGTATTCAACTTCTTGTTGATGCAGGAGTTGAAGATTTTGTGCCTTTTCACTCTGATTTAATGTGACAGACTTTATGGGAGAAGCAAGATAATTTTCTGCCTCAACTTGTAAATATATCCTGTTAAAATCTTGAGGTAGTTCAAGTTCAAAGTTGCCTTGCTTGTTAGTTGCTAGATGAATAATTGAATCATTATACTTGACAGAAACTAAAGCATCAGCTATAGCGTCATTTTCCGAATTTGTGACGTAGCCAGTTATACTTGAGCTTTCTACTTCAATTGGTTCAGAAAGCGTCGTTTCCGATTCTTCAATTACATAGTTGTCTTCACAAGCTGTAAAAATACATGTTAGGAGGACTAAAGAAAATATTGATGTTTGTAAGAGTTTCATTGTTTGTTAATTAAGAATTAGTAATCCGTAGAAACATGTTTTTACAATAGGTATACAATCTTCCTATGCAGAAGGTTATGAAAGTGTTGCATTCAAACTTGAAAAAAACTTTGAGTCTTTTGAAAGGTGATAGTCATTTGAAGACTATTGATGTAAGATCCAAACAATTGACTCCCGGAAACATGAGTTTGTTTCAGAAAACTGTATGGGCAATAAAACCAGGATTGGGAGTGGACAGATTTGAATCAGTGCACTGTGAAGTTATTAAGCTTTTGACATCACTTATATCAAAAGAAAATAGCTAATCTAATAAACAGTAAAAATGAAAGCAAGCAATATTATGAGTGGCGCTTTTCTTATTTTAATAAGCGGAGGAAGAGGGATTCGAACCCCCGGTACCCTTTTGGGGCACATACGCTTTCCAAGCGTACCTCTTCAGCCACTCGAGCATTCCTCCAATGATTACAAAAGTAAGCATTTCAATACTGAATACATTGACGAGCAAATAGAATCAACGTAGATCAAGAAATGTCATACCAAGAAGCTTGCAGATAATACCAGCTATTAAACAAAATCCAAAAAAATATTTGCCAATCATTTCCCACAACAAAAATTTATTCGTTAAATATTTAATAAGAATTACAATCTGCATAACCTCCAATGCAATAGTTATGAGCTGTTGAGTACCTTTGACGCATAACTATTTGAATTCGCTCATGGGACACCTTGTTACATTAGGAGAACATATCCTTAACAACCAAAAAAGAGTAGGACATTCTACTGGTGAGCTTTCTCATTTATTAAGCTGCATTAGGCTAGCTGCAAAGGTGGTAAATAGTGAGATTAACAAAGCTGGTTTGGTTGATGAGATCATGGGTCAATATGGAAAGACTAATGTCCAGGGTGAAGCTCAGCAAAAGCTTGATGTCTATGCGAATCGCAAATTTATTGATGCATTTGAGGCATATTCACAAGTATGTGGGGTTGCCAGCGAAGAAGAAGACTCTTTTGTTGCATTCGAATCAGACGAATGTATGCAAGGCAAGTACGTACTGCTCATTGACCCTCTAGATGGTAGTAGTAATATCGATGTCAATGTATCTATAGGCACCATCTTCTCTATCTATAAAAGAAAATCTCTTAGAGGTACAAAAGCTAATCTGGATGACTTTCTTCAGAGAGGTACCGAGATTGTAGCTGCTGGATATATTGTGTATGGCTCTTCAACTATGATGGTGCTTTCGGTAGGGAACGGAGTGCATGGATTTACATTCGATCCATCTGTCGGAGTATTTTTTCTCTCTCATGAGGATATCCGAATACCAAAAAGTGGTAAGATCTATTCCGTTAACGAAGGAAACTACCCTTTCTTTTCTGATGGGATAAAAGAGTATCTCAAGTATTGCAAAGAGCATGATAAAGAAACAGGCAGACCATTGACAAGCAGATACATTGGTTCGTTGGTTTCAGATTTTCATCGAAATATGATTAAAGGTGGTATCTATCTTTACCCTGAAACTACACTAGCTCCTCAAGGTAAATTAAGACTACTTTACGAATGCAAACCTATTGCCTTTCTTGCTGAGCAGGCAGGTGGAAAAGCAACTGATGGTGAAAATAGAATACTCGAAATAGAACCCAAAGCTTTGCATCAAAGAACACCGCTTATTGTTGGCTCATCAGACATGGTTGACAAACTCCATTCTTTCTTATAGCTGGCTACTCAATTCCCCGAATTCTGTCAACAAGATCACCCATAAACGATGTCTCCTCTCCAGGGGGAGGTCCTCCTTGAGCATCTAACATTTCGAGTATACCTTCTCTATCTACCAAATCAAATTTGAATATAAAATTAGCTGGATCATCCTTGTTATCTAAAAATTTGCCATATCGCATGTCATTAAATTGCAAAGTATCACCCCGTTGTAAGACATGATAGAAGCCATCAGAAAACCACTTCAAGGTCTGTAAAGTTGGGTCATCACTATAGGATGCAATCAGATTATCTCCGGTCGGCAAATTAAAAGTCTGAATACGATCATCACTATCAAACCAACTGTATTTACCAAATATGACACTGGTATCAGTTTTCGCAACACCATGCCACAAAACATTATTGAGAATTGTTGGACTCACTAGGAGCTCCTGATATTCAATGCCTTGAGCAGTAAAATCTTTAGAAAATGTACTTATAATGCTTTGTTTATTAAGCACAGTGAAAGAGAGATAGAGGATGCTCCATCCAATGCCTATCCAATTGATAATACTTCTAAACCTAGATTCTCTATTATAGAATGAAGCGATAATCAAGCAAGCTAAAAATGGAATAGTATACAAAGGGTCAGCTACAGATATTGTAGCCCAAGCAACCCTATAGTTACTAAAAGGAGCGAACAACTGCGTCCCATATACTGTAAAGCAGTCTAGAATAGGATGCGTAAACAACCCAAGAAAGAAGAGAAGAATCCAATCAGTTCTTGAGGCATTAGGTTTTTCAATTCTATGGTGAAAATATCTCTGTTTTATAAAAAAGTACCCTCCTGCTAACACTGCTAATGTGAGTAACATTGGGAGTAATCTAAATCCCTCAACGGTGGACACATAGACACCTCCTACACCTAAAGCCAGAAACAATAGAGACCTTGCAGCAATAGCTATTTGATAGTGAAATTTGGATTGATAGATCCAGTGGACAGCATAGCCAATAACGAATGCACCAATAATCGAAAAAAAGATGGAATGGCTAATCCCTCTATGGGCTGCTAAGCCTTCAACTTCAGACAACCAAAGATTAGACACCACATCCAAGTCAGGAATAGTCCCAGCAATCGCTCCCCAAAGCATTGCTCTGTTACCAATCTTTTTACCTAGAACTGCTTCTCCGACAGCAGCTCCTAAAACAATCTGTGAAATGGAATCCATATTCTCCTCTATTGCACTATATGTTGTATAGCAATTGAGGAAGCTTTTTGTTCAGCGGCTTTCTTATTAAAATCTTCTGCAACAGCCAATTGTTTGCCATTGATGTGCACTGCCACTTTAAATCTATCTCTTTTATCGCGCTTATATTTTGACAACAATTTGAACTCAACATCAGAACCAACCTTCTGACAATGCTCCAACAACTTAGATTTGTGGTTGTCTTCTAATGATTCAAGAGTAGGCATATCTAAGTGACGAATCAAGATGTGCTTTATGATAAAATTCTTGGTAGCATTATACCCTTGCTCCACGTAAATCGCACCTACTAATGCTTCTAGAGCATTACCCTTCATCGTACTACTCACTTTCGTTTCTACAAAATGGGATAACAGCAGGTCTAGTTGCATTTCGTCTGCTATCTTATTTAACGTATTACGCTTGACTATTTTGGAACGCATTTTTGTAAGAAAGCCTTCGTTCTCCTTAGGGTATTTACAGAATAAATACTCGGCAACAACTGCTGACAATATAGAATCTCCAAGATATTCTAAACGTTCATTACTAATGCCATTGACGCCTACCCGATTCGTCATCGACTTATGACTAAATGCTATTTTATAAAGATTGAGGTTTGACGGCGTGAAACCTAGGACATTCTTGAGCTTTTTGACAAGCTCTTTGTCTGAAGACACGTAGTAGTTAAAAAACCTCTTTATCACTAATTAGCTACTTTACTTTTGTCAGAATGATCGTGGTATTATGCCCACCAAATCCAAATGTATTTGATAAGATAGTTTCTACCTTTCTTTCTTGAGTTTGGTTGAAAGTCAAATTTAGCTTTGAATCTATATCGGGATCATCGGTATGATGATTAATCGTCGGGGGAATAGCTTGCTTCTGAAGTGCAAGTATACCTGCTATTGTCTCAATTGCTCCAGCAGCTCCCAATAAATGTCCTGTCATAGACTTTGTACTGCTGATATTCAAGTCATAGGCATTATCACCAAACACCGATTTAATAGCCTTGGTTTCTGCAATATCTCCCAATGGCGTAGAAGTACCATGCACATTAATATAGTCTACATCGCTTGGGTTAATCTTTGCATCAGCAAGTGCATATTTCATAACATTTGATGCACCTAATCCTTCTGGATGAGGAGCTGTGATATGATGCGCATCTGCAGACATACCAACGCCAATGACTTCAGCATACATCTTAGCACCTCTGGCTTTCGCGTGTTCATATTCTTCCAAAATCAAAGATCCAGCGCCCTCTCCAAGCACAAAACCATCTCTTTCTTTATCAAATGGTCGAGAAGCAGCCTGTGGATCATCATTACGTTGGCTCAGTGCCTTCATAGAAGAGAATCCTCCCACTCCTGCCTTAGTAATGGCAGCTTCACTACCTCCGCTGATAATGATATCCGCTCTACCCCATCTGATGTAATCAAATGCATTAATTAGGGCATGAGATGAAGATGCACAAGCTGAGACAGTAGCATAATTAATACCCCTCAATCCATATTTTATAGAAATATGACCAGGTGCAATATCAGCAATTAATTTGGGAATTAAGAATGGTGAATAGCGGGGCACATCATAAGTTGTGGATGCCTCTATATCTTGTTCAATAGTCTCGAACCCGCCTATTCCACTTCCCCAGATTACTCCAAATCTATCCAAATCAACTTTCTCAAGATCAATGCCGCTATCCTGCATCGCTTCTTCTGCAACCACTAGTGCATATTGAGAAAAAGGATCTATACGTCTTGCCTCTCTTCTGTGCATATGATCTTCAACATTGAAGGCTTTGAGTTCACAAGCAAATTGTGTCTTAAAGTTCTCAGGGTCGAATTTGGTGATTCTTCCTGCTCCACTTTTCCCTTCGAACAAGCCATTGGCATATTCTGTCAAGGTATTTCCGATAGGAGTTAAGGCACCAAGACCAGTTATGACTACTCTTCTCATTAAAGCAATTATTGACTAAAAATTGGATTTAATACAGAGTGCAAAGATACACAAATCTTGACAAGCTACTCTGCCTGGAACGCCAAGTCACAGACAAGGTATAAACTAAAAAAGGACTACAACTTCTGATTGTAGTCCTTCTTTATAAGGTTGATAAAGCTCTCGATTAGCTAGCTTGCTCAGTAAGATAATCGATAGCTTGACCTACTGTCGCAATATTTTCAGCTTGATCATCTGGAATCGAAACATCAAACTCCTTTTCAAATTCCATAATAAGCTCAACAGTATCTAAAGAGTCAGCTCCTAAGTCATTTGTGAAGCTTGCCTCATTTGTTACTTCTGATTCATCGACTCCTAGTTTGTCGACAATAATTTTTTTAACCTTATCAGCTATTTCAGACATAATACAATTAAATTTTGGACTGCAAATAAAAACATATCTCCTAATATGTGCAATTAGTTCCCCAAAAAATACAGAATTTTCTCAAAGTTTGTAAAAACTTTTCCCTCGCTTAGGGAAACATTCGCTTCTCCCTGTACTGAACTCGCAAAAAATGACAAAATTATATTTTGCAAAAATTGCATTGAGCCTCCTTTGCTTCTGTTTGTGTCGTGATTTTCATCCAAAGTGAGACAAAAAATTGATGATGAATTGATGAAACTTGGATACATTTTTGCACTAAGTTTTGCTATACTTGTGATTAATACAGACTTATGAAGATTAAGCATCAGAATACTAAAATTGTTGCAACCATTGGACCTGCTTGTTGGGAAAAAGAGCAGTTAAAAGAATTAATACAAGCCGGAGCAGACATCTTAAGATTGAATTGCTCTCACTCGGATCATCCTACAATGCAAAGGATTATCGCAGACATTCTTGCGATTAATGAGCAATATGGCACTAACATAGGTATTCTTGTAGATCTCCAAGGCCCCAAGTTAAGAGTAGGTAAAATGAAGGATGGTGGTCAAGAAGTACCTACTGGAAGTTCTATCATTTTCACCAATGAACCATGTGAGGGGACATCTGAAAGAGCTTATATGAGCTATAAAGAATTTCCAAATGATGTCAAACCTGGAGACAGAGTCCTTTGTGATGATGGCAACTTAGTCTTTCAAGTTGAAGAAACTGACAACAAAAGTGAAGTTAAGCTTAAAGCAATCTTCGGTGGAGTGCTCAAATCCAATAAGGGTGTCAACCTCCCTGATACATCACTCAGTCTTCCAAGTCTTACTGAAAAAGATCGTAAGGACTTAGCATTTGCATTAACGCAAGAGATTCATTGGATTGCACTTTCTTTTGTTAGATCTGCAACCGACATACACGAACTTAAAGAAGAAATAGCTGCAAAAGGACATTTGGCAAAAGTCATTGCAAAGATTGAAAAACCAGAAGCAGTTGCAGACATTAAGGATATCATCAAAGCCACCGATGCTGTCATGGTAGCTAGAGGAGATCTCGGTGTGGAAATACCTTTAGAGAAGATTCCATCTATTCAAAAAAATATTATATCCAGGTGCATTCAAAAAGCAAAGCCCGTAATAGTTGCTACCCAAATGATGGATAGTATGACTACTAATCCTTCTCCTTCTCGGGCTGAAGTAGCAGACGTTGCTAATGCAGTTTTAGACGGAACAGATGCAGTAATGCTCAGTGGAGAGACCTCTGTAGGAAACCATCCAGCTCATGTTGTAGCAACCATGAGTAAGATAATTGCTGATGCAGAGAAGCATTATCAATTACAAGATAAAAGACCTAAACCGAATAAATCATCAGAAACATTCTATAGTGATACCATCTGTATCAATGCAGCCAAAATCGCAGAGGACATCAAAGCCAAAGCAGTGTGCGGTCTGACGGTAACGGGATATACAGCTTTCAAACTATCAAGCTACAGACCTAAGAGTAGAATTTTCATCTTTTCTTCAGTTAAACAAATACTGCCAACTTTCAACCTCATCTGGGGTGTAAAGTCATTTTACTATGACAAATTCGTATCAACTGATGCGACTATCCAGGATATAGAAGATATATTAAAAGAAAATGGTCATCTCAAGAAAGGTGACACCATGGTCAATACTGGATCCATGCCATTGTATAAAAGATTTAGGTCGAATATGTTAAAAATTACAACCATAGAATAAATTCAAATTTATTGTTGTTACAAAAGGAGTAATCTCTGCCCTATCTTCGTATAACATTTACTCCTAATTCGTCTGATGAAATACTTATATTTTTTGTGCTTGCTTATGAGTTACACTACAGTGTTCTCCCAGCAAGTATCAGAATCTGAACTGAATACAGAAACAGCTCTGATTGAAGCTCATCTTGCTAAACATCTCGGTGATGATACCAAAAGAGAAGAACAGCTAAAGGCTTGCATTGAGAATGATAGATCAAACCCAAACTATTATTACCAGCTTGCAAAATTCTATCTTGATCAAGATGATCCAAGAAATGCCTTGACATTTGCCGAAAAGGCAACCAAGTTGAATTCTTCTAACAAGTGGTTTGCGCTTCTTGAAGCAGATGTCCAAGAAACATTGCTTGATTACACATCAGCTAATGCGGCGCTAGAGCAAGCATTTGCAGTGGATGGCAAGGATCAGAATATATTATACAGAATAGCACATAATGCTTACAAGAATGGAGATAAAGGACGTGCTATCCAGACTCTCCAAAAAATCGAATCAATATTTGGAATCACAGAACGCTCATCGTATAAGATGCTCGATCTGTATAATTCAACAGAAGATTTCCAAAGTGGTTTGTCTGTTCTGAACAACTTACTGAAGTATGATTCGAAAAATATAAAACATCTGAATAATCTAGCTAATCAATATCTCTTGCTAAAAGATGAGAAAAACGCTGAGAAAGTGTATCGCAAAGTCTTAGCTATCGACCCTTCTAATGTAGATGCAAATGCGCATTTGGTCCAAAGGAACTTAAATCAAGCAAGTGACAGTGAGTATCTCTATGCTATTACCCCTCTCATTGAAAATGAAAATGTTCCTTTTGATAATAAGATGTTGGAGCTCATTCCATATGTCGAAAAACTCTCAGAAACGCCTAACTCTGAGCATACACAAGCATTACAAGGTATATCTGATAGACTTATTGCTATGTATCCAAATGAAGCAAAGGCTCATGCCATCAGAGGAGACATCATGTACTTATCGGGAGAATTAGAATCTGCACTAAAGAGTTACAACTCCACCCTCAATCTGAATGACAAAGTCTATTCTGTTTGGACACAAAAAATGAATGTACTTTTTGATTTGAATCAACAACGTGAGCTAAAGTCTTTTGCCGAAAAAAGTATTGATTATTATCCTAATGCATACGAAGGCTACTTTTGGTATGCACTTGCTTGCTATAAATCTGAAAACCTACAGGAAGGTCAAGGGTATCTAATGGATATGAAAATGGTTGCTGGTGGTAATCCGGATGCTGTAAATTATTTGACTTTGCTTACCTCAATGTATGACTCCAAGCGTGAAGGCAAAGATCAAATCTCTGCTTTAGTAAAATCCCAAGGGCTCAAACAAAGTAAGAATCCTTTAGTCTTACATATGGTAGGACTGGCCTATAAAGGATTATCAAATGACTCTGAGGCTGATAAATTTTACACTTTGGCGAAAAAATATGGGAATGTTTCGCTAGATGCAAATCAGATTTGAAAGTGTGAGATACTTACTCCTTATTATCCTATTTGGGCTAACAGCTAGTCTGATTGCTCAACAAGAAGATTTACTTCAACAACAAAAAGCACTCAATAAGAAAATTGATCTTTCGAATTATTATCTCAGCACGATTAATGCCCAGACTTCAATTAGCACCGGTCAGCTCGTTGCAATCCAAGAGAATATCGATCTGAGCAGAGCTCTGGTATCTAATACAGAGCAACGGATTTCAATAATGGAGACAGAAGTTAATGCATTAGATCTAAAACTTGATTCTCTTGCTTGTCTGAAAACAGAACTCGAAAAAGAGTACCACGAAATCCTTGCTACCAATTATAAAAGAAATCTTGTCGTGAATCCTGCAAGACTTCTATTCTCAAGGGATCTTGCCACAAATATGATCACGCGTCAATTCCTAAGTAATAAGTATCAATCTTATCTCAAAGGGAAACAACAAGAGCTCTCAAATTTAACTCAGGATCTTGACTCTTTATATAGTAAGAATGTCGTAGTCCTTAATCAAAGCCGAGTACTGGTAGACAGCCTACTCAACCAACAAAATGCGCTGAACACAGTGCTCGCTTTAGAAAAGCAAAAAATACAAGAGCTCAACAACTCTAAGACTCAGATTCAAACTACCATCTCTCTAGTACAATCAGAAAGAGAAAAAGTGAACTCAAATATTGAACGATATATTGGACAACAAATAGACAAAACAGACGTCTCAACCGGAACCGTTGGCAAGATTGATTGGCCAATTAAAGGTGTCATTACTTCAAAGTTTGGTAGACACAGACATCCAACATTACCTGATGTTATGTTAATAAACAATGGCATTGATATTATTCCTTATAAAAGCAAAGAAGTACAATGCGTGTTAGCTGGTACAGTTGTGAGAAGAGATGATTTACCAACAGGAATACTCATCCTTGTCAAAAGAGACAACTATTTCTTTTTGTATAGTCAATTGCAAGCTTCTCCCCTGAACATAGGGGATGAGATATCAGAAAATGGTCTAATAGGTACTGTACGTGATGAACTCCATTTTGAGATTTGGGAAAGGAATAAGAAAATAAATCCCGAAAACTGGTTAAACTAAGTTGTATTTGTTAAGAATTACAACATTAGGCAGCAAATTGGTTAATGTCACGTTATGATGAAGTATTGAATTGGCATTGCCAACCGCAAGAGAGTACATTCGATTCATGGAATTTACGTTACGCTATAAAGTCTCCGAAGAACAATTCATAGAAGCATGCGCTAACTATGAGTCTTGGGCACAGAAAATTCTGTATGAAGAGCATTATTCAATAATGTTCCCCCTCTGTTGCAGATATGCAATAGATGAAGAACAAGCTCTGGATATACTCCATGATGGTTTTATTAAGGTTTTCAAAAATATTAGCCGGTACAAAATTGGTACTTCTCTTGTTGCGTGGATAAGAACCATAATGGTAAATACAGCAATAGATCAATACAGAAAAAATACAAAGCGCCGAGTTGATGATCTGGATGCAGCTTATGGAATCAGCGATGTTACCCCAGATGTTGTAAGCGAAATGTCAGCAAAAGATTTGCTGAGTTGCTTACAGCAGTTAACACCTGCTTATAGGGCTGTCTTTAATCTCTATGTCATTGAAGGATTTAGTCACAAAGAGATTGCAGGCAAATTAAATATAACAGAGAGTACATCTAGATCAAACTTGGTAAAAGCTAGGACTAAACTCAAAGCAATCATTAAGAACGCACAGATAGATCGTTATGATCGATAGACATTTTGACGACATATTAAGAGACAAACTCCACTCGATGCGAATCGAGCAAGATGCAGATTGGTCAGTGTTTTCTGCCAAGCTTGATCTAGCTCTACAATCAGATGAAATATTTGATCAGTCAGTAGAACACAAGCTCGCTTCTTTTGACACCACTGCATTAACTCCAGATTGGGATAAGTTTGCACAAAAGCTTGAAAATCAACAATCATTTGATGATGCTGTAAATCAAAAACTCCATCAAATTGATACAAGCAGAGTCTCAGAGCACTGGCTCTTACTCAAAGATAGACTTGAGCAAATCTTGGCTCTGAAAGAAAGAATGTTCTCAATCAAAATATTTGAATCCTTCTTAATCATTGCTTCACTATTAACTTTCGTTAATATTTCTCCTTGGTTATTAAACAAACCATCATCTCAAATGGTGGAAACCCAGACTCAAATTAACAAACCAGATAATACTACGAATCTCCTTGTAGATTCTCTTGAGGAGCAACCAGAAATTATTCCTTCAGAAGCAGATAACACTCCTAATACATCATATATTAAGGAACCTATCTCTACAAAAAGAGTAACAATTCCGAATGCTGTCAGACAAGTTGAGAAACAGAGTACTATTATTGCTCCCCCAGCAATTACATCAAACAATGCTCAAGCTCAGAAAAGAGCCCGTTCTCATTCATCATCACTCATTCCGGTGAGTACTCCCGAAGAGAAAGAGCAATTAGCTGCTAGTGCAGATATTGACAAAATAGCCTTGCATGCCTTACCGGAACAAAGCCCAACTATCAAATCTGACAAAGAAGTTGCTGTAGTTGCTGAGCATCCACGATTACATTTCCATGCCCTAACAGGAATTACAAATACATTTGTTTACTCTAAGCTTTATGCTGATCAATACCCTGGTAAATATTCTTATTTTAATAGAACACCAAGCATAACTATGGGTCTATTAGGGTCTATTGACATGAAGCATTTGAGCCTAGAGACAGGTCTACTGTTTTCACAAAGAAAATTTGAAGACAACTCACCGAATACACTGACTGAAAGACTTATCTCAATACCAATAAATATTAAGGTTTCGTCGGACCAATACAAAAAATGGTCTGTCTATGCACTTGCAGGTCTACAAGGATCTATCATGTCTAGAACAACATTTAACGAATTGGCAAAGAGTAAATCAATTGACTATACTTATGCTAGTGTAAATGGGGGTATAGGATTACAACATAGATTTAGCAAGTATGGAGCCATCTATGCTCAAGCAAATTATGCTCATCATCTGACAAAAGATGGGATTGGAACTGCCGGGTTTCATTATGACCAGATTGGTTTAAATCTTGGTATAAAAGTGATCCCATTCAATTTCTAGTTACAGCTTGATCTTATTTAGTCTATCCAATTCTCTCTTTTGCTCCCTTTCTTTAATTGAGTTTCGCTTATCATAACTCTTCTTACCACGTGCAAGAGCTATATCTAACTTGACAAATCCTCTTTCCGAAAGAAATAAGCGGTATGGTACAATAGTCACACCTTTCTGTTCTACTCGCTTGATGATTTTCTGCACTTCTAATTTGCGCAATAAAAGCTTGCGGTCTCTCCGTGTCTCATGGTTGTTTTGATTACCATATTCATATTCCCCAATGAACATGCTCTTCACGACAATCTCTCCATCTTTGATGTAGCAATAGGCATCACTTAAGTTAGCATTACCTGCCCTGATACTTTTGACCTCAGTTCCAGTCAATTGCAGCCCTGCCTCAAATTCAGTAATGAACTCGTATTCAAATTTTGCTTTCTTATTGACAATATCAATCTTATTAGCCATGTTCTTCTTCCTTTTGCACAAAATTACATGAATTCAACACATGTGGTTTTGTCAAATATGTGATTATAATATGTAATTAAATACTTGACCTATGGAATAAGTTGAATTAATTTTGTCATATGATGTAGCGAAATGCAGAAAGATTGCGTTTACTACATGATGCATTTAATCATCTTGACCCTTGGTATTATGGCGTCAAGGACTGAAAACGAAAATATTAATCCCATGATTATTTTCAGTTTTGCAGTATTCTTCTTGCTAAGTTATGGTGAGAGAATATTCAAACAAGCTTAAAAGCTTAATGAGTGCCGGCTTCAACTACCGGCACTTTTTTTATTTTACGCTTTCGTACATAGCCTCAACCTGCTCTAAAGTCTGTGTTCCATAGAGACCTGTTTGGAATATGTAATCTTGTCCAGCAGCAATTCTTACATATCGAAAGTCATAATCAATATTACCATCAATATCTTTTTTGAAGATGAACCCATGCTCTTCCTCTTTGACTATTTCAGAAAAGTAGGCTTGATTACGCACTTCACTTTGTAACGCTTTAGCTTTTGCGGTTGGATCTGATTCTAGAGTCTCTCCACTAAATAATTGCACGTTATAATTGTCTCCGCTTGTTATTGTAACATCCTTCATAATTCCCAAATCTTCTACAACAACTTTTGCGTCTTCAGGTGCATTTATTTTAATTGGCAAACCATGCTTCATCAAATCGAGTTCTTTCTTCACCGCTTTAGGTTCTCCACAGCTACTGCACAGAATAAGTAGAAAGGCTAAGAAAAAAGTAAGGCTTTTCGTTTTGATCATAATTAGCTCTTAGTTTTTATACTGCAACCAATGGCCTTAGTTACTGAAGGTCTTGGCAAAATACCATGTCTCAATGCCTCAATTGCATTTTCTAAGTATTTCTCTTCTACAGCTGTTTCATCTCTCGCACTATCATCAATTGCACCTATATATCGAACAACTTTATACTGATCTAGTAGATAGATATGAGGGGTCTTTGTTGCTCCAAACTGAGGATATACTTCTTGTTTGTCATCAATGATATATGGAAATTGGAATCCTTTTTCCTTTGCTCTAATTTGCATATTCACAAAGCTATCCTGAGGCTTCACCTCTGGGTCATTGGGGTTAATCGCGATGATCTGATATCCAAGAGAATTGTACTTATCGTATAAAGCATTTATTCTGTCTTCATACATTACTGCAAATGGACAATGGTTGCATGTAAAGATGATAATATAACCATTAGCACCTTCATAATTGTCTAGTGACACCATAGAACCATCAATGTTTTGTAGTTCAAAATCTGGTGCTAAATCACCAACTTGCAAACCTTGAGCTAAGCAGCTTCCTGCCAAAAGGAGACCTATGATTAAACTGTAAAATTTCATGTTTAATTTAATTTATTAATTAATGTTATGATTTCATCTACTGAATGAAACTCCTGTTCGTAGCATTCGTAATTCTCTTTTCCAACAATACATGTTAGTGGTATTGCCCCAGACCAATTAGGATCCACTTGGTCAATCCAAGTATTCATCTTACTATCCAATAGCATTAGCACATCGGATTGTATTTCATTCTTAGTTAGAAAAGGGATAACCTTTTTCTCTCTGTCTCTTTTGAGGTCTAAGCTCACCAATGTCACCTTGATTTCTTCATCATCATACTCATCATGTAACGCCTCGATGTAAGGGAGTTCTCTAACACAAGGTGCACACCAAGTAGCCCAAAAGTTCACAATCTGTACCTTCTCGGCATCTGGTTCGAATAAATAGCTAATAGAATCGAATTGGGTCACCATTTGTACTTGTTCTTGCCCACTTACCGTGCCAGGAACCAAAAGGACTATGAAAAGAAAATTAAACAAGAATTGTTTCATGACACTACAACGACAAATTCCTTAATTCAGTTTATAATGCCACCCCTGATCATTAAAAAACCTTATGAGTTCTTTATCCATCTGAATCATTGTTGTCTTGGAGTGAAACTTTAAATCCACTTCTTCGTCGACAATCTGAAAATTCAATTTGACTTCACCTGAGTGCTTTTTCAACAAGTCTATAAATGCACTTACAGAGTCATTCTTAATTGACTCGAGATCCGCCTTTAGGGTTATTTTCTTTGTGAGATCACGCCCCACTGTCTCTAACATTCTGAGATCTCTGACTTTAAAGAAGAGATTGTCATTCTTTTGATTCTTTTGATTAATCCCTTCTATGTAAATAACTTGACCAGGAGATAACAGATCCTTATACTTCTGATAATCTTCTCTGTAGACACCAAGTGAAAAGGACCCATGCATATCTTGGATAGTAAACCTGCAATACCCTGTTCCTTTGTTCCTACTTATGCCATGATTAGCTTCTGTTACGATGCCCGCTAAACTCACAACTTTATCAATTACTTCATCAATGATATCCAGAGAACAATTAACAAAGTGACTCAACTCAAATTTATAATCATCTAATGGGTGCCCAGAAATATACATTCCAGTAACTTCTTTTTCGAAAGTCAGTTTCTCGATGACACTCCATTCGCTAATAGGTTTGATCACGGGTTCTGTAAGCATGACATCACTCAAGTCTCCGAAAAGAGAGTTTTGCGAACGTTCTTTCTCAGATTGATAAGCTTGACCATACTTAATAGCATGCTCAATTAATGTTTCATACTTTTCAGATGGTGCAAAATATTGTGCTCTTGTCAATCCAAACTCATCAAACGCCCCACTGTAGGCAAGGCTATCTAACACTCTTTTATTCAATACTCTGAGATTAATCACCTTTGTTAAATCAAAAATAGAATTGAAAGTAACTCCTTCATTTCGCGCAATGACTAACTCTTCAACAGGTCCCGTACCTACACCTTTTAAACCAGAAAGACCAAAACGAATATCTCCATTCTCATTCACTTTAAATTCTTCAAAGCTCTCATTTACACTTGGACCTAACACTTTCAATCCCATGTAAGCACACTCAGTCAAATACACATTGAGGGATTTGACATTCTGTTTGTTATGGTTAAGCAAAGCAGACATATACTCTGCTGGATAATGTGTCTTCAAGTAAGCGGTTTGCCAAGCAATGTAGGTATAGCAGGTTGCGTGCGACTTATTGAATGCATAACTCGCAAATTTTTCCCAGTCTTTCCAAATCTTTTCAATCTTTTCTTTTGGATGTCCATTCTTCTCACAACCCTCTAAAAATTTTGGATAAAGCTCATCAATGAGTTTCTTTTTCTTTTTACCCATTGCTTTTCGCAAAATGTCTGCTTCACCCTTTGTAAAACCACCAAGTTTCTGTGACAACAACATCACTTGCTCTTGGTACACTGTTATACCATACGTCTCTTTCAAATGTTCTTCCATCTCAGGAAGGTCATATTCAATGGGTTCCTTTCCATGCTTACGAGCAGTAAAGTTCTTAATGTACTCCATCGGACCTGGCCGATATAAGGCATTCATCGCAATAAGGTCTTCAATTTGAGTTGGCTTGAGTTGTTTCAAACTTGAAGCCATACCTCCCGACTCAAACTGGAAAATCCCAATAGTATCCCCACGTTGGAAAAGCTCGAATGTTTTGACATCATCAAGAGGAATTGTCTCTATATCCAGATCTAGATTATGGCGTTCATTCACCATTTGGACAGCAGTCTTGATTACAGACAAGTTCCTAAGACCTAAGAAGTCCATCTTTAATAATCCTGACTTCTCGACTACACTATTATCAAACTGTGATACAAGCAGATCCGAGTCTTTATTCGTTCGAACAGGTATGTAATTGGTGATGTCATCAGGTGTGATGATGATTCCACAAGCATGAATACCAGTGTTCCGAATATTACCCTCCAGCTTTTTAGCTGTACGAATCATGTGTCCGAAGTCATCTTCCTTATCAGCTAACTTTCTGAACTCATACGCTTTATTTAGTTCATCACTAGGCAAAGCATCTTTGAGCTTACTGTCGATATCACCAGTTTTTAAGACTTTATTGAGAGAAGCACCTAGATTATTAGGAAAAATCTTTGTTATCCTATCTACTTCATGCAATGGAATATCAAGTACTCTACCAACGTCTCTTAATGATGACTTAGCAGCCATGGTTCCATAAGTAATAATCTGTGCTACCTGATTTTGGCCATACTTATCAATAACATAATCTATCACCTTTGATCTGCCTTCGTCGTCAAAATCAATATCAATATCTGGCATGGAGACTCTTTCAGGATTCAAGAATCTCTCAAAAAGTAAGTCATACTTTATTGGATCTATGTTGGTGATTCCAAGGCAATATGCAACAGCCGAACCCGCAGCCGAACCCCGACCTGGGCCTACAACCACTCCCATTTTACGAGCAGCTGAGATAAGATCCTCAACTATGAGAAAGTAACCTGGGTATCCGCTTGAGCTAATTACTGACAATTCAAAATTGAGTCTTTCCTCAATAGCTGGGCTAACAGTGCCATACCGTTGCTTTGCTCCTTCATAGGTGAGATACTTCAAGTAATCATCCTGTGTCTTAAAATTACTTGGTAATGGAAATTCTGGTAAGATAATATCTCGCGAAAGATCCAGGGTTTCTACCTTGTCCACAATCTCCATTGTATTATCGATAGCATGCTGCTCTTTCTCAAAGAGCTGAATCATTTCCTTTTGAGTCTTAAAGTAGAAATCTGAACTCGAAAACTTAAAGCGATTCTCATCTTCTAATCGATTACCTGTATTAATACAAAGGAGAATGTCATGAGGGACACTGTCTTCTTCATCTACATAATGCGAATCATTCGTTGCTATTACTTTGACGTTGTGCTTTTCAGCAAATCCAAGTAATATTTGGTTGATATCTTCTTGACTATATTTTGAGTATATCTTCTTTCCATTTGGACCCTTGATATCCAGCTTTTCGAGACCTCTATGTCTTTGTATTTCTATGTAATAGTCATCTTGAAAAATATTCAGCCACCACTTCAATAACTCTTCAGCTTTTTCAAGGTCATCATAAGCAATAGCTTGTGGAATCTCAGCACCAATGCAGCAACTTGTAGCAATTACACCTTCGTGATACTTCTCAATGACTGACTTATCGATTCTTGGAAACTTTTGATAAAGCCCTTCTGTGAAACCTATGCTACACATTTTTGATAAGTTGGAGTAACCTTGGGCATTCTTGGCAAGAAGCAGTTGATGATACCGTCTATCAGACTCGCCAGCTGATCTGACGAAGGTTCGTTTAAAACGATCCTCAACAAGGTAGAATTCGCACCCAAGTATTGGCTTGATGTCGTGCTTCTTTGCTTCTTCAACAAATTTGAAAGCACCATACATATTACCATGATCGGTAAGTGCCACAGCAGATTGGTTGTCAGCTTTAGCTTTCGCCATCATTGATCCAATATTACTAGCTCCATCTAAGAGTGAATATTGGGTATGATTATGAAGATGGCAATACTGTGGCATAGACTGGATATTATGGACTGACTAAGATGGAAGTAATTCTCAAATTAGTCAAGTAAATAGAAATAAAATATAAGAATTAGTGAAATATGATTCTTACTGGTAAAATGGTATGAGGAATTTTATTTCTTAAATAGCGTTCTAAAGCATGGAATACAACTAGGTATTTCTAAATTTGAGCACCAATCTATCCAACTATGCATAACCAATTTCATTTTTCTAGAAGCGAACCTGCTGGTTTTTTTAGGACATTACATAGTCGTGTTAATGCATACTTTACAGAAAACAAGTTACAGAAGACAGGAGATTATAGGATGCACATCAAAACTGCCGTGATGTTCCTCTTATACTTAGTACCATTTGTAATTATTCTTACATCTGTAATCTCTGGGTGGTGGATGCTACTAGCATTCTTGATTATGGGTTTTGGTATGTCCGGTATAGGTCTCTGTATCATGCATGATGCAAATCACGGATCATACTCAAATAATTCAGTGGTCAATAAGTTGATGAGCTATTCACTTAACTTAATCGGCGGTAGTTCATTTACTTGGAAAATCCAACATAACCTACTTCATCACACTTATACAAATGTCTATTCAATAGATGAAGATATTGATGACAAACCATTCCTAAGGCTCTCACCACATGGTAAGCTCAAGAAATATCATCGCTTTCAACATGTCTATGCTATGGCGATTTACTCCTTAGCGACCCTAAGCTGGATAGCCTTTAAGGATTTTAAGCAATTAGCCTTCTATAATCGAGAGGGAATTACAGAGAAGCAAGGTTTTAATCCTAGCCTCGAAACACTCGTTATGATTAGTTGTAAAGCTGTGTATTTCTTTCTGTTAATCGCATTACCGATACTCGTTGGGCAGACATGGTACATTGTCATATTGGGCTTCATTGCTATGCATGCTTTTGCAGGACTCTATATAACCACAATTTTTCAGCTTGCTCATGTTGTAGAGGGTCCTGAGCATTCTACAATCCAAGAAGGTGGTGATTCTCCAGAGAACACCTGGGCAGTCCATCAAATATTAACAACAGCAAACTTTGCAACAAGAAGTAAAATAATGACTTGGATTAGTGGTGGTTTGAATCATCAAATCGAACATCATCTCTTCCCTCATATTTGTCACATTCACTATCCTCAGATAGCCAAAATTGTGAGAAAGACAGTCAAGGAATTTAATCTCCCTTATTATGAGCATAAGCGTTTCTTTGAAGCTATTGCTTCTCACCTGAGGATATTAAAGTCCATTGGCACAGGTCAATCACTTGCTATGTAACATTCTATTATTCTTGCCGAAGTAATTAGACTTGGACTATTGAATAACATGTTAATCTCTTACTGACATAGCGGTGAAGATGCTTTCTTTTTTATTAAGTAAATCTTAAAGAGTTGTTAGGTTTGTGCATTCCAAGATTTTGCCCTAATTTTGGTTTGTCTGAAAGCAGATACCTATTATTTAATCTTATCCAGAAAGGTGGAGGGAAAGGCCCGATGATACCTTAGCAACCCTTGCTCCGGCAAGAAGGTGCTAATTCCTACTCATTCATGAGTCAGATAAGTCAAGTGTATAACTACCTCTTCTGATGTATTGCATGAAGAGGTTTTTCTTTTTATAGCCAATAACAAAAGGACTATGCACTTTGAAACATTCGCAATCCGACACCAAATTGATCAGACTCAAGAACAAGAACATTCTACTCCTCTGTTTCTTACGTCTAGCTTTACTTATTCTAGCGCAGAAGAGGCAGCTCGAAGATTTAAAGGTGAAGAAAAGGGCAATATCTACTCTCGATTTTCGAATCCAAACACTAATGAACTCGGGCAAAAATTAGCCAAATTGGAAGAAGCCGAGGCTGGAATAACAACTGCCAGTGGTATGGCGGCTCTCAACATTTGTTTTCAAAGTTTACTCAAAACTGGAGATCATGTACTTGCTTCAAACAAGATATTTAGTAATACGAAATATATCTTCAACAACCTCTTGAGCGAAAGAGGCATAGCAGTAACTTATGTGGACAGTACTGATATAAATGTATGGGAAGCAGCAGTCAAACCTAACACAGCGATGGTCTATATTGAGACTCCAGCCAATCCAACACTTGATATCTTTGACTTGAGTGGCATGGGTGCACTTTGCAAATCCGAACAGCTTTGTTTTGTGGTGGATAATTGTTTTGCAACACCCTACCTTCAAAAACCTCTCACCCATGGTGCAGATGTAGTAATACATAGTGCTACTAAATTTATTGATGGGCAAGGTCGTGTATTGGGAGGTGCAATTGTTGGTGCAAGCAAATACATTGAACTTTGTGCAGATCACCTAAGACGCACAGGTGCATGCTTAAGTCCATTTAACGCTTGGGTATTATCAAAATCTCTTGAAACGCTTGCAGTGAGAATGGATAGGCATTGCTCCAATGCCTTGGCAGTCGCTCAATATTTACAACAACATCCAGAGATTGAAACTGTACTCTATCCTCACCTCGATAATTATGCAAACTATAGTATTGCAAAAGCACAAATGACACAAGGAGGAGGATTGGTTGGCTGTACCATACAAGGTGGCAAATCTCGTGGCATCCGATTCCTCAATGCGCTAAAATTACACACACTTACTGCAAACCTTGGGGATACTAGAAGCATCGCTACACATCCTGCTTCAACAACACATTGCAAGCTGACACAGGCAGAGCAACTTAGTATTGGGATTACTCCTGGCTATTTAAGATTCTCTGTTGGCCTTGAACACATAGAAGACATTCTTGAAGATATTGATCAAGCAATACAAGCTAGTCTATGATACAGAAGCAATTTAGAACATCTACTGATCTGGTCCTGGAATCAGGAAAATGCTTGGAAGGGTTTGAGCTGACATACTGCACCTATGGCAATCCAGGTAAGCCAGTTGTCTGGGTCTGTCATGCTCTCACTGCTAATGCAAATGTCATGGAATGGTGGCGTGGTCTGTTTGGCGAGGACTGTTTATTTAATCCTGAGGAATATTTTATTATTTGCAGTAATATCATTGGCTCCCCTTATGGAAGTACAAGACCACTTGACCTAACCTTCCCAGAATGGACAATTCGAGATTGTGTAGCTGCCCAACTCCATCTAGCAAATAGTCTCAATATCTCAGAAATAGCAATTATCATTGGCGGTTCATGTGGAGGCAGTCAAGTCTTAGAATTTGCTTTACAATACCAAGGGACAATTGGATGTATGATTACGATTGCATCAGCTCCCAAAGAGTCACCGTGGTGCATTGCTATTCACGAAGCACAAAGAATGGCACTCCAAGCAAGTCCCGGATTCGGGACTATGACTCTGAATGACCCAGGCGTGAGTACTGCTAGAGCCATAGGTATGCTTTCTTACCGAACTCAAGTTTCCATTAATGAGCAGCAAGAAGAGAAAGAAGCAAAGAAATCAACATTTAAAGCAGCATCCTATATTCAATATCAGGGGAAAAAATTTGCAAAGCGCTTTGATAATCTGGCATATTACTATCTCAGTAAGTGGTTAGACACACACGATATTGGCAGAGATCGAGGAGGTTATCGAGCAGCTTTAGCTAGTATAGAAATTCCTGCATTAGTCATTGCTATTGATAGTGACCAACTCATTTCAACACCTCAACAGCAAGAAATGGCAGAGTTGTTGCCATTAAGTACATATTACGAAATATCATCATATTATGGACATGATGGTTTTCTTATAGAGGTTGACCAATTGAATGATGCAATTTCTCAATTTTTAAAAGCAATACAACACTGATGATCGTATTAAAATTTGGAGGGTCTTCTGTCAAAAACAAAGAAAACATCCTTAAAGTAAAGAATATTCTTGCTAGTCAATATGAAGGCAGTAGTCGATACACTGTCGTTGTTTCTGCATTTGGTGGAGTGACAGATCAACTCATTGAAATGAGCGATCTTGCGGCAAAAGGCAAAAGCAATTATCAGGAAGTCTTAGAAGCATTCAAGACAAGACATTTAGCTACAGCGAAGGAATTACTGAAATCTGCTCAATACAAAGCCATAGTGGCTGATCTGAATGAAAATCACAGCATACTCAGTAATTTACTACACGGTATCTATTTAGTCAGAGAATGTTCTCCGAGAACTCTAGATTATGTCCTAAGCTTTGGTGAACGCAATTCAGCATTTATCATATCAAAAGCACTAACTCAACATGGCATAACAAGTGAGTATTTGGATGCAAGAAACATTATAAAAACAGATAAAACCTTTAATAATGCCAATGTCAACTTCAAACTCACAGAAAAAGCAGTCAAGGCACATTATAAATCCCATAAAAGCAAAGTCCAAATAGTCACAGGTTTTATAGCATCAGATGTTGGTGGTTTAACAACAACCCTAGGACGCGGTGGATCAGATTATACAGCTTCTATTCTTGCAAGCTGTCTCAATGCCAAAAAGCTAGAAATTTGGACAGATGTAGATGGTGTATTGACCACAGACCCTAGAAAGGTGAAGAAGTCATTTACTGTTCCTAAGCTATCCTACAGAGAAGCAATGGAATTATCTCACTTTGGTGCGAAGGTCATCTATCCTCCGACTATTCAACCTTCTTTACAAAAGAATATCCCAATCTACATCAGGAATACTTTCAACCCAGAATTCGCTGGAACCCAGATCGATAACAATCCTGCAAGTGATAATACCAAAGCTATTACTGGTCTGAGCTCCTTATCTGGGATATCTCTACTACGACTCCAAGGAGGAGGCATGGTAGGTATACCAGGGATAGCGGCAAGACTTTTTTCTGCACTAGCTCAAGAATCGATTAACATCATATTAATCACGCAGGGATCATCAGAGTACGCCATCAGTTTTGCAGTGAAAAGTGGAGAAGAAAAATTAGCCAAAAAAACGATAGAAAAAGCCTTTAGCACAGAAATCGCTGAAGGGACGATAAATGAGATTTTGGTAGAAAAAGATCTTTGTGTTCTTGCAATTGTAAGTGAACATATGCGGAATCAACCAGGCGTCGCCGGCAAACTATTCTCTGCTTTAGGCAAAGAAGGCATCAACGTAGTGGCAATAGCACAGGGATCTTCTGAATACAATATCTCTTTTGTGATTTCTAAAAATGAAGAAACAAAGGCGCTCAATCTTATCCATGATTCGTTTTTCCTTTCCGAACATAGAGACATCCACCTTTTTATGATTGGTGTCGGTCTAATCGGAGGCACGCTAATCAAACAGATTCAAGAGCATTACGAAAGCTTGAGAAGTGAAAAGAATATTGATATAAAAATAACTGGGCTTTCTAACTCGAAAACAATGCTACTTGACAGTGATGGTATCCAAATGAAAAAATGGAAAAATGCTTTGACCGCAGCATCACAAAAGTCAAATCCAAAAAAATTCGTTCAGCAAATGATAGATATGAATCTGCCAAATTCTATCTTCTTAGATAATACTGCAAATGCTGACATTCCTGAATTATATGAGACCATTCTAGAGAATAACATCTCCATTGTCACACCAAATAAGGTAGCTACTTCATCGAACTATAGCCGATATTTGAAGCTGAAAAGCTTGGCAAAGCAAAAGAAAGCTGATTTCTTATATGAAACAAATGTCGGTGCTGGTCTGCCTGTAATTACAACGCTTCAAAATCTCATATCTAGTGGTGATACCATCACTTCTTTACAAGCCGTCCTATCAGGATCGATCTCTTATATCTTCAATACTTTTGGTGATGGTTTGGATTTTAGCGAGGTAGTCTTGAAAGCAAAGCAAATCGGATTAACTGAGCCAGACCCAAGAGATGATTTGAGTGGAATGGATGTCAAAAGAAAAATTACAATCTTGGCAAGGGAAGCCGGTTACAAAATGAATATGTCTCAAGTGAAACTGAAACCAATCTTAAACAAGGCTTGTCTTACAGCCAAGTCAATTGATGATTTTTTCATTGAGTTGAAAAAAATGGATGCTCAGTTCAATAAGATGCATGTCAAAGCTGCAAAGTCAGGAAACAAACTCCGGTTTCTTGCTTCGCTTGAAAACGGTAAATGTGCAATTGGGTTACAAGAAGTGACTCCGCAAAGTCCATTTTACAACCTACAAGGCAGTGATAATATGTTAGTAATCCATACGAATAGATATCAGGAAAGGCCACTTGTGATAAAAGGACCAGGTGCAGGAGCCGATGTCACTGCAGCTGGTATTTTTGCAGAAATTGTTAGTATAGCCAATAATCTCATATGAAAAGTGTAAGAGTCTTTGCTCCAGCAACCGTAGCTAATTTAGCCGTAGGATATGATGTCTTGGGGCTTTGTCTAGATCAACCCGGAGATGAGGTGGTCATTAAAGAAGGAACAAGCCCTGGGTTAAAAATCACTACAATCACCGGTGATAAAGGTCTCCTACCCTATGAGGTTGAAAGTAATACTGCGAGTCATGCTGCTTTGCGTTTGTTGGAAGATCTAGGACTGACTACGATGCCAGTAGAGATGGAAATCCACAAGAAGATGGGTATGGGCACTGGACTCGGCTCAAGTGCTGCAAGTGCTGTCGCTGGTGTATATGCTATGAATGCCTTCCTGGATGAACCCATGTCAAAAGCAGCACTACTCCGATATGCTGTCGAAGGAGAAGCTCAAGCAGACGGCGCCTATCATGCAGATAATGTAGCTCCAAGTCTTTTTGGCGGCATTGTTCTTATCAGATCGAATACACAGCTAGATTATATTGAGTTACCGGTTCCAGAAAAATTAGTACTTGCTATGATCTACCCTCACATAGAGATACTTACAAGTGAGTCTAGAGCAATATTAAAAGCAACGGTAGAATTGAATCAGATGGTCAAGCAGACTGGTAACATTGCAGCATTTACGGCTTCCCTATTTAATAATGATTATAATCTCATGAGTAGGAGCCTTGAAGATCTTGTCATCGAACCACAAAGAGCTAAATTGATTCCAGAATTTGAGCAAGTAAAGGAAATTGCTCTGCACAGTGGAGCTTTAGGGTTTAGTATCAGCGGGGCTGGACCATCCATGTTTGCACTTTGCCATGATCATGACATTGCAGAAAAAATTGCTCAGATGAGCAAGTCTCACTTCGATAATAAAGGGATAGGTGCTGATTGCTTTATCTCAAAGATTAATACAACTGGAGCAATACAAATAGATTAAGCATGAGATTGTATTCGACTAATGATTCGTCAAATATTGTTGAGCTAAAAGAAGCAGTACTAAAATCTTTAGCTTCAGACAAAGGGCTCTATATGCCTTTAGAAATGCCTAAGCTACCTGATCACTTTCTCAACAACCTTGCTCATTTTACGTTTCCAGAGATAGCATTCCAAGTATCAAAACATCTTTTCGGAACAACGCTATCAAACTTTGATTTGTGGGAAATCTGCGAGCGAGCTATTAACTTTCCAGCTCCAGTCAAACACTTAGAAGACAAACTCTCGACTCTTGAACTCTTCCACGGTCCGTCTTTGGCATTCAAAGATTTCGGAGCAAGGTATATGGCTCAACTCATGTCCTATTTTACCAAAGATGATGACAAGCAGTTAACGATACTCGTGGCTACCAGTGGAGATACAGGAGGTGCCGTGGCCGCGGGATTTTATAATACACCTGGAATTGAGGTCATCATCTTGTACCCTAGCGGAAGAGTGAGTCATCTCCAAGAACAACAACTCACAACATTGGGTGGAAACATTCATGCCTGTGAAGTGGAAGGCAGTTTTGATGATTGTCAAGCTATGGTAAAGGCTGCTTTCATAGATCAGGATCTCAACAAAATGTACAATCTGAGCTCAGCCAACTCTATCAATATTGCTAGATTGATACCACAAAGTTTCTATTACTTCGAAGCATATAAGCAACTAGCGCATCATGACAATGTTGTGTTCTGTGTTCCAAGTGGGAACTTTGGTAATTTGACTGCCGGTCTCATGGCTAAGAAAATGGGATTACCTGTTCAAGAATTCATTGCAGCGACTAACCTCAATAAAGTAGTCCCAGACTATTTGAGTACAGGTCAGTATGAGCCTATGCAATCAGTAGCAACAATTTCGAACGCGATGGATGTTGGTGCTCCATCCAACTTTGTGAGGTTATCCAAACTTTTTAGAGGGAATCTTGATGAAATTCGGAACAACCTGAAAGGATATTACTTTGATGATCAGCAAACTAGAGCAGAGATTAAAACTCTGTACGACACCTACAAATACATCGCGGATCCTCACGGAGCTGTCGGTTTTTTAGCGGCGAAAGCATATTTGAAAACGCACGTGGATTCTCATGTCTGTGTCTTGGAGACTGCCCACCCTAGTAAGTTTATAGATACCGTCGAAGCTGTATTGTCAAATAAAGTAGTGATTCCTGAACGCTTAGCTAGCTTACAACACAAAACCAAGGATGCAGCTAGAATAGAAAACACTTTTTCCTCATTCAAGAACTACCTTCTGGAAAGGTAGTAAAGACTATTAGTGCGAACGCATCCACTCTACAATGTCAATATAGTTTTCTTGACTGATCGTATGTCCTGATTCAAAGTACCGTGCATCTAGTCGATATCCGAGTTGCTCAAGTTGCTGTACGTTGGATTTGACTTCCTTTGCAGCAAGGACATTATCTTGATTACCATGACTTATATAGATTTCTTGAGTTTGTTTCTTCGGAAATTTGAGTGTATTCAGGTGCTCGGGATACAGTTGACCACTCCAGCAGAGTACTCTATCAAAGATTTCTGGATGATTTAATCCAGTCCCCAATGCCATGACTCCTCCTTGGCTAAAACCAGCTACCCAAACTGGTAAATCCGTAATACTTTCTTGCTGCTGTATTAACAATGTAAACTTGACAATGTCATCTGTGGAATCTAAGACATCTTGTTCTTCATAATCTAAAACCCCATTTTCTCTAGACATTTGATACCAAGCATATCTATTCTCTCCCATTGTAATTGGTCCACGAGGAGAAACAATAATCAGATCTTGTCTTATGTTCCGTACAAATCTTGTGAGATCTTGTTCATTACTTCCTCTCCCATGTAGCAGGATCAGTAAGCCTTTCGGCTCTACACCTTGAACAGGGTGCAGTATCTCATAATGCAATATGGATTCTGCGGAGCTTGCTTCTTGAGTAAATTGGGATTGGGCTTGTTCCTTACAGCCAAGACTTAACAAGCAAAGTATTGCCAATTGGAAAAACAGCGAATACGGTCTAACTAGTAATGTCATTAGACCAATCTACTGAAAAAAAATTGTATCTCTAGGATGCAACATGGATTCTGGCTCAATACCTCAAAAGAAATGTGTGAAGAAGATGGGTTTGGTATTGCAATTCTACATCTTGAGGAATGGAATAGACACCACGCTACCAATTCCAGTCATCACTATAAAGTACATACCGTTTGATAGCATGCTCACATCCAACTCCAATTGAGAAGCATGTACTTCTTTTGCATATTTGATTATCCCATGACTATCTATAATTTGCAAAGCATGGTAGATGCCTACATCAGATACTTGGAGGTATTGTGATACCGGATTTGGACTAATATCTATGGTGACACTATGGGCTGGATTAGAAGTGAAAGTCAGCTTTGGCGTCTCACAATCAAAAAAACTAAAATCTGCCTTTGGGAAGAGCAGTTCGAATCCACTATAATCGAGACCTACTTGATCGTCCGCTTTCTCAATACAAGTGAGAAACTGAGTTTCGAATAATTGTGTAAACTCAATGAGCTCAGTTGTCAAAATCCCAGTATTCCAACCAAAATTCTCAATCAGGTAGAATGGCAAATCACTATCATAAAAGACTTTGTGCAGATCTTCTCCTACCTCAATAAATCCAATGCTGTCGACGTGAAAGGTAGAGTCATCACTAATTTCCAAGCTATCTCCAATTTGATAATCAAAGTGATACAAAAACTGCCAATCCAATGAAGACATTTGTCTGAAGTACCATCCGTCATCAGCAACCAAGAGTTCGCCAACAGAACGATCAATAGCTTCTTCAAAAGCTAATTCTCCGGTTAAGGCCCAAGAGGAAGTGCGAACTCCTTCTTCTGATAGAGTATATATCAAATTATTTTCTTCTGATCCAGCGAGGATCAATGAGAGTGTTATCTCCTCTTCAATAGTAAAAAGGTCTACATATTCACTACTGTAGAGATACCAACGCTGACTCGCATCGATCTCAAGTTGACAGGAGACATCTTGAATTAGCAAACAGATACTCAACAGTGAAAAGAACCATTTCATCTAAGGAAGTTACAACAATCAGGTATCAAGCCAAAGTTTAAATGCTTTTACCTTTTCACGACTGACGACCATATCATCTTTCAGATTGGTATTGACATCGACCTTTAATCTGCTATTTAGGTATGGGTGTATCTTCTCAATGCTAGGTAAGGCGAGGATATATTTCCTGCTTATGCGGAAGAAACATGTTGGGTCCAACTCCGCTTCTATTTGATCAAGCGTATGATCTAATAACGACTTGTCACCATTTACCGTTAAGGCAAAACTTAATCCATCTTCAGAGAAAATGTAAGCAATTTCGCTAGTCTGCAAATAGCTAAAAGCACTGCCTTTCTTTACTAAGTAACGTTGTTTATAAGAGTGCCTTTCGGCAAACACCTCTTTTGCCAATGTCTTCCAGTTAATCTGCTGAGTGGGACTCTGGAACAAAGTATTGTACTTTTTCATGGCATCAACAAAAGCAGACTCTTCTATGGGCTTTAACAGATAGTCAATACTATTCACTTTAAATGCTTGCAAGGCATATTCATCATACGCGGTTGTGAATATGAGAGGACATGAAACCTTGACTGATTCGAAAATCTGAAAACTTAACCCATCAGCCAATTGAATATCAATAAATATCAAATCTGGATCCACATGACTTGACAACCACTCAATGGATTCTTCTACAGAATCTAACACACCGACGATTGTTGCATCTTGAAGATTCTTCTTGACCAACGCCATCATCCGTTCTGCAGCAAAATGTTCATCTTCGATAATTAATACTCTCATGAGGCTTGTTTAATTATCGGTAGTTTTACAACAAACTCTTCCGCAGTCTCTTCTACAATAATCTCTTGATTAGTCAACAATTCGTATCGGGACTTGATATTTGCCAAGCCGAGTTTGGTAGAATTATATTGTTGCTGCTTTCTCTGTAAATTATTCCTCACCGTCACATAGTCGTTGTCATTACTCAATGAGACTTTGAGCGGCTTGTTCTTTGAGGTGATATTATGCTTTACTGCATTTTCGATAAGTATTTGAAGCGATAATGGTAGAACAAAATGATGCATAATAGATTCATCGAGTGTATTCAATATCTGAATCTTTCCTTGGAATCTAGTTTTCAACAAATAGATATAGGAATCAAGAGCCTCAAGTTCTTTCTCAATAGTGATTAATTTTTCATCTCGTACTTCTAAGATATTCCTGTACGTTTTGGAAAGTTTTTGCACAAAATTGATGGCAAGATTTGGCTCTTCAGGAATGATCGAAACCAAGGTATTCAAGCTATTAAATAAGAAATGCGGATTAACTTGATTCTTGAGGGTACTTAGCTTTTGTTCAGCTGTAATCCTTTCTAACTTATTCTTTTCGATCTCAGTCAATCTTGATTTATTGAAGTAATAAATGCCTTCATACAAAAAGAACATCATAGCAATGATGATCAGTGTAGTCAATAACTCAGATATCATGTTCTTATGTGCAAGCTCAGCAATATGAGGAAAGCAATTGTGAATAATTTGAGTAATCGAAACTTTTACAAGTATTATAGAAAGACCTACCCAAAAAATGACAAAACCCAACCTACGTACAGTAAATCTATAATCATCAAATCTCTTGTGATACTCAATGATTACCTTTCTGATTAGTATCCAATAACAGACAGTGAACGCCATCCCGACTAAAAAACATGCTAGTGGCAATTCGGTAAAAGCATCCCCGAAAGTCATTAGACTAACCAATAATGAGACTACTGGCACCCCAAGACAGATTAACCATCTATCATCAAAACCTAGATATTTTATGCTAGTTGATACACTCATTTTTTTGACCTAATTCTTCTTGTCAACGCAACAATATCCACAAGATGATTATAAATCACTAAAGGAACAATGATAGCCGGTAATAATACTGCAGGAAACTGCATTACTGCCTTATTCGGTTGATCAAATGCAAACTGCTGAAAGGGCAACTCTGCGGAAAGCAATGCGTTAATCAAGATGAATAAGACTAAGCCTAATGCAATGCAATTCCAAAGCCTGAGTGCTTGATCTGAAATCTTATCATAGTAATATAGTGCCCCCACAATTGGTGCTGTGATACCAGCCAAAATATCAAAATTCCTTCCTTCAAAAGTCATTAACTCAGGAATCAAACCATGGACAAACAACTGAAATAGCATGAGCTCTATTGGGATCCTAATCGTATGTAAGAAAGCACTTAATTTGAGATCCCTGACTGCAATTGCTGCATCCAACTGCCTTGGTAACATGGCATATATGGTTATCAAAATAAAAGGGACAAACATCAATGCAAACCTTGGTGGCATGCTCGTATCTTCATAAAATCCGACGTAAGCCAAAGCACTGTGCAAGACTGTCCATACAGATAAGAATAGTATTATCTTCCAATTCCTACCATGTACCTTGTAGAACCACCCCAACTCAAAGATGAGAACCAAGACAAAAACAACTGATATCCAAAGTGGCAAATGTTCACTCATAATCTGAGAAGTTCAATCAAATTAGAATTCAATACGATACATAAAGTTAGGGAAGAAGCCTATTTGATAGACATCATTCACTTGATTCGTATTTCTATTGTAAGACTGTCTAAAGATATTCTCTGTATTAGTCACATTCTGAATATCAAAGAAGACAGATTGTGAGAACTTTCTTTTGACATTATTCAGTTTGACTCCCAGCTTCACATCCCAACGGAAGTAAGGATCGTACTGCAGCTCGAAAGCTTGACTATTGTCTAGTACTTGTATCTCATTCACTCTGCTTGCTTCAAGGTCAACAGGAGTATAAAATCTCCCTCCTGCCGTTGTCACTTTTGTATCAAATGTGATTCTGTGTTGTTGTTGACTACCCCACTTGAATTCTTTACCCGCTAACACATTGAAAACATATTGATTATTAAATGCAGTATTACGCTCGACTTCATCACTAGCTGTATACTTAGAATCGAAAACAGACCCTGTAGCAAGGACATAATATCCTTGATCAAAGAATTTTTCTAGCGTTAACTCTACTCCTCTATTTACGCCTGTACCTGCATTTTCCAAATCGTTCTTACCAACACTAAAGCCAAAATCAGCACCTTCATTCAATACTGAATATGTTGTTGACTCTCTATCCACAGGGATATTAAATAGACTTTGATAATAGACTTCTACTTTAGATCTCCAACTCTTACTGATTTTGAAGTCATGGCCCAACACCATTTGATGGCTCTTCATAAATCCTAAGTTCTTGTTTGGATTCGTAGACTGTCCATTCACCATCATGGTAGACAGTTGTATAGGAAGAGGCAGAGCTTGACTATGTAGACCATAGCCCAAGCTGATGCTATGTCGATCACTCATATCGTAACTCAAAGCTGCTCTAGGCTCAACTGCTAAATCTTCATTGACATCATAGTAAAAACCATGGAGGCCAAGATTAGCAGTTAACTTAGAATTCAGCCTATAGTTAAGGTGAGCATATGGCTGGAAAGAAGTCGCGGTCTCATCGAATTTGTAAACTTCGATCAGATCAAAAATGCCATCGTTATTATCATCGATACCAAACTCAGCACTTTCTTGAGAAAGATTGACATTCGTTCGCTCATAAAGCAAACCTGTTCTAATAGTCATTTGAGCATTAATTTTTGAATTGTAATAAGTGGATACACTCATCCGCTCTTGACCATCGTCGCCAATAACAAAAGGACGCACTACTTCGTCATCTTGGTCCTGATTGTAATACCTATCCCTTCCAAACTGGACATTATTTCCAGAAAGGGCAACTACTGTTCTCACATAGCTTTTATCATTAAGTAAGAGGTTATGTTTTAGACCGATTACACCAAATTTGGAATCTGCTCTTGCATCCTCATCATCAGCAGCAAAGAGATCGGTAGAATCTACTTCTTCATGCAGAAACTCAATGTCACTTGTACCTCCTATCCCAAAGAGAGTGAAGTTACCAAGCTTGCTTTTTCCAAAATCCAATTTGAATGAAATGTCAGAATAGTTAGGTACCGCGTTCGTACCTATATCCATACCTAAAGCTTGCGCTAGTCCTAAGAAAGAATAGCGATATCCAATAATAAAACTGCTATTATTCTTCTTAGAAATAGGACCTTCTATAAGTGCCTCGAGACCTGTTATAGCTCCCATCTGGAACATATATTCCATCTTGTCCTTATTACCGCTTCTGAAGCCTAGATCAAATACTCCCGATAGAGCATTACCATACTCTGCAGGAAATGCAGATGTCATGAAGTCAGAATTCTTGAGGAAGTTAGGATTCAATGCACTGACTGGTCCACCTGTGGTACCAACAGTACTAAAATGATTCGGAGAAGGAATAGGAATCCCTTCTAACCTCCATAATAACCCTGTTGGGCTATTCCCTCTAATAACAATATCATTCCTGCTATCATCAGCTGTGCTAACTCCAGCAAAATTACCAGCCAGTCTACCCACATCACTTCTCCCTCCTGAATAGCGATTGACTTCTTCCATACTGAATTGGCGAGAGGATACAGCTGCTAGATCATTGATTGGTTTGTCTTTATCGATAGAAGCAGTAATTACTACTTCTTCTAAAGCTACAAGAGACTCCTCCATCTCGATAGTTAAGTACACTTCTTTGCCAGAATTTACTTCAATATTTGGTATGATTACTTCTTCGTATCCTAAATAATTGACTTGAAAAGTTTGCCTGCCTATCGGCACCTCTTCTATCACGAAGAGGCCATCAAAATCAGTAGTCGTACCCATTCCATCAGTTGCAGTTATTACTTGAATGCTTGCCCCAATAAGTGGCATCTCTGATTGTTTGTCAAGGATAATACCTTTCACATTTTGCACTCCATTTTGTCCAAATGTATAGAAGCTCATAAACAAGAGAAGCATTGTAATTGGTGTTTTCATGTGTATGCGATTTTGATTCAAAGATGAATCTGTCAAGCACAACATGAAAGCTGTTTCTGATGAACTGTAGAATTGTTAAGTTGAATTGTAATTACCCGCCTTTTAAAAGCGCTTTGACTTCCGGTTTGGTGATTTCCACGAAAGTGAAAACACCAAGAGCTATGCCCAAAATGCCAGTTAGACAACAGAGAATTCCTGTTACAAAGACCAAATTATACTGTGTTCGATTCTGGATAGCTCGAGCAGAGAGAAAGCAACAGACTGCGACAGCTATAACGAAAATGGCAGCAAAGGACATGATAATTGTGATCAAGGTAAACGGAAAAAAACTTGGATCCACAGAAGAAGTATCCATAGCAATCCTACCAAAAAAAGCAGGTAAACCAAAGGACATAACAAGGAAGTAGAGTCCGGTCAAACTAGACAGCACACCTTTGACGATATAGAAGATTCTTAATAGATCCAGATTATTGCTATCCTCTTGTGTCAAAACCGGTCTTGATATTTCCTGGCTTTCCATATCCTAAATATATCAAAATAAAAGATCGCGAACAATCCTAAAGCGGTCAAGAGGAAGGCAGGAGCTAATGTGCCAAAACCAAAGAGCGCTATACTTTTTATGACGATATAATACAGCATAAGATTAAGCATGAGGACCACGACACGCAAGGATAGATAGAATTCGTTCTTTCTGATTCGCTTCTTTACGAAGGTGTGACTCATTTGATAAGGAATATAATGCAGCACTTTGCCCAACATTGCTGGTATGAATCCGAGGATAAGAAAGCATTTGTGAAAGAGATTAAGTTCTCTAGATTTTACAACATCAGAAAATGTGAGATTCTGCTCCCAAAGTTCTGTTCTCAATGCGTTTACCAGATCATTTCTAGGCACAAAATCACCTGATCTTAATCTGGTCATCCCATCTTTCCATTGCTGAATAAATGGTTTGCCAAAACTGGCTTCCAAGTGCATTGCTTCTTCAAATGTGAGTTCTTCTTCTGCAGTGATTGTTGGCAGTAAGTCATTAAATTCCTGCTCTACTCTCACAAGAAGATTTTTGGCGAATACTGCAGTATTTTCGGCAGTTCTAAAATATTCCTGAGCAGGAATAGGATCTGCAATAATTACGCTGCAGTCACCCCTTAAGATATTGGGATCGCTATAGACAAATCCAATAGGGATAATCTGTACATCGGCACCTGGGTGCTGCTCCATAGTTTTGTATGCTATGTGAGCAAAACCTTTCTTCAATCTTCTTAGTCTTCTGACTTGATTGTTAGTTCCTTCTGCGAAGATGATGAGAAGGTTATTCTTAATAATGAGATCAACACATGTCTGAAAAGTTACCTCATTATCCTTAACACTATTATATCCATCCTCAGATTTATAGATAGGCACACCGTGTATCTTATCAAGCAACCAAGCAAAAATGTTATTTACCTTCCAAAAATTACCATTAATCAGAAAATGCAGTGGTCGCATGATCCACGTAGCAAGGATAATAGGCTCTAGATAAGCTGACGGGTGATTACTCACAAAGATCACCGGCTTGTTCTTGGGAATCTTTTCTCTACCAATGATTTCAACTCTCTTATAGGAAAATTGTAAAGTGATTCGAATTAAGAACTTGAGAATTGTATACACCATAGCGTGATACAAAGCTAAGGAATGCTCTCCAATCTCTTTACAACTTTACAAGCTTATGCATCTCGACTCTGCCTGTATCATCTTGAATTACTAAGGTATACAGCCCTGCATGCTCTTTTGAGAGATCTATGACTTGAGTAGTCTGTTCCTCTTGTGATGAAAAAAGTTGACGACCTGCAAGGTCCAAAAGACGAATTGTGGAACCTGCTGGAATGTTATCTAATGTCACTGTATTGGTCACTGGATTGGGGTGAATAGATATTTGCTTTTGATC
>JAHDEL010000002.1:0-114813 GCA_020628855.1 Saprospiraceae bacterium
CTCTTTCTACCTCAAACAAACATCTTACTGCCCGTTTAAGGGACGGCAAAGATAATACAACTACAATCTAATTTGCAAGTTTATATCAAATTTAATTTTGACTTTAATGTAGATTGGGCCAGAAGGTAGAGTTTATGGCCATTGTTCACTCTAATTCTTTTGTCTATAACCTTATAGTACGGGGTTCTTACTATCTTTTTATAGAGGTTATAATAGTAGATATATGCAAGATAAACACCTAATCTTGCTTCCTTAGGTAGTTGTTTTATGCCAATGAGTCCATATTCAAAGTCCTTTTTGATATCTTCTTCCAACATTTTCTTTTGTTCGTCATTGAAATTATTGAAATCAATATCAGGAAAATAGACCCTACCTCTTTCTTCATAATCAGACTTAATATCTCTTAAAAAATTGATTTTCTGAAAAGCGGATCCAAGAGCTCTTGCATGATATTCTAACTCTCCATACTGCTCTGCATCACCTTTGCAAAATACTTTAAGGCACATCAATCCAATTACTTCAGCAGAACCATAGATGTACTCATTGTAACTGAGATTATGGTAATGTTGTGTGTCGAGGTCCATTTTCATACTCTGAAAAAATGCCTCAACTTGATCTAATTCAATATTATAATTATTAACAATTCTTTGGTAGGCGTCTAGAATTGGATTCAGACTGATTCCTTGCTCAATTGCTTCGTAGGTATCATCTCTAAATTTGGATAAAAGATACTCTTGATCCTGATCATAGAAAGTGTCAACAATCTCATCTGCATATCGAGCGAAACTGTAAACTGCATAGATTGCTGGCCTAATACTCTTATGAAACATTCTAATTCCTAAAGAAAATGAAGTGCTGTAGCTTTTTGCTACGATCTCAGCGCAGTTATCATTGACGTCATTGTAGAGTTTTCTCATAAGTTTGATAATATTTCATTAGCTGCTAATTGCCCAGAAATGATTGAAGGAGGCACTCCAGGACCAGGTACAGTTAACTGTCCAGCATATACTAAGTTAGTAATTCTCTTGTTTCTAAGTTTTGGTTTGAGTGGACCAGTTTGATACAATGTATTAGCTAATCCGTAGGCATTTCCTTTGAAAGAGTGATATTCACTTTTGAAATCATCAATAGAGAATGCCCTTTTATAAACCACATTAGAGTTAATATCAAAACCTACATGTTTGTTCAACCTGCTGAGCATTCTCTGATAATACTCTTCTTGCTTTTCTTGAGAATCTTCCAGCTCAGTAGATATAGGCATCAGCAAAAACATGTTTTCGAATCCCTCAGGTGCAATAGTATCATCTGTTTGCGAAGGACAGCAAACATAAAAAAGAGGATCTGATGGCCACTCGTGACTATTATAGATCTCATCAGCATGGATATCGAAATCTGCATCAAAGAATAGAGTATGATGTTTGAGGTTAGGTATCCGCTTATTCAGGCCTAAGTAAAACAGCAAAGATGAAGGCGCCATTTTTCGATTTTGCCAATAGCTTTCTGAATAATTTCTTGCTGTTGAAGAGAGTAGGTCTTGTTCTGTATGATGGTAATCAGCACCAGATATGATATAATCCAAAGCGGCACTCTTCCCATCAGCAAACTCTATAGAACTAGCTACATCGTTTTGAGTATGAATGGTCTTTACTTCCTTATTTGTATGAAACTTGACTCCTTGATCCTTACAAATAGATACAAATGCCTTGATGATTTCGTGCATACCGCCAATTGGATACCAAGTGCCCAGACCCATATCGGCATAATTCATTAATGTATACAATGCTGGAGTGTTTGAAGGTTTGGCGCCCAAAAACAGTACAGGAAACTCAAGGATTTTGATGAGCCTTGGATCAGAGAAAAGCTTTCGGACTTGTGATGAGACCGAAGAAAGCATTTGTAGTTTGAAAAAACTGGAAATAACTTCTTTATCTAAGTACTCAAACCAAGAATGACCCGGTTTCCATACGTAGGTATTCATCCCAGCTTGGTATTTGTATTTAGCTTCATCTAAGAAGGCCTTTAACTTGCTTGCAGAGCCCGGTTCAATCTCTTCAAAGAGTTTGTATAAATCTTCAAGTTTTGAAGGTACTTTAATTGTCTCTCCTTCGAATATCACTTCATAGGAGGGCTCTAGTCTGACTAGCTCATAGAAGTCAGAAGCTTTTTTGCCAAACTTTCTATAAAATTGCTCGAATATTTCAGGCATCCAATACCACGAAGGTCCCATATCAAACTTGAAGCCTTGTGCTTCGAATTGCCTAGCTCGTCCTCCTAGCTGTTGATGCTTTTCATACACATCAACTTGATGACCAGCCTGGGCTAGTATCGCTGCTGCTGAAAGCCCAGCAAATCCAGAACCAATAATAGCTATTTTTGACACAGTTTGACTTCTTGTGGTAAGCTAACGCTGGGCAGTGAGTATTGTTCATAAAAAAAGGTCAACACTTCAGTGTTGACCTTTCGATTATTCTATGAAAAAACCCTTAGGCTTTTCCTCCGTCTAGTTTTTCTTGCAACACTTTCAGTTCGTCCCACTTCCCATCTGCAGCAAGTTTTGACTGCTCTGGCCAAGTTCCTGGGTTATGCATTCTGTATCTCGGTCCTGCATTATCCAATATTTCCTGAAGTCTCTCAATCTTAGCATCTGCTAAATCTTGAAAAGTTACAATTCCACCATTATTCAAATGCTCAGCAATCTTAGGTCCGATACCTTCAATCTTTTTCAAGTCGTCAGGCTTATCTTGCTTAGGTGCTGCTGCTTTTGCTTCTTTCTTTGGTGCTTCCTCTGCTTTAGGAGCTTCTTTCTTAGGCTCAGCTTTCTTCTCTGCTTTTGCAGGCTCAGCTGGAGCATCTGCTAATTGCTCTTTGAGTTGAGAGAAAACATCAAGCTCACCTAGTGTTGTTCTTTCAACACTTGATTGTGTCTTTTGAACTGCTTTTCTTGTTTGCTTTCTTTCTTTGTCCTTAGTCTTCTTGACTTCGTCTTCAGCATCTTTTCTGATGTCATCCAAATATCTCAGGTGAGAAACGATGATACGCTTATCATCTCTATTGAATTCTATCACTTTGAATGTCAAGACTTCGTCAACCTCAGCATAAGAATTATCTTCTTTTCTAAGATGCTTTCCTGGCGCAAAGGCTTCTAAACCGTAAGGCAACTGAATGATTGCTCCTCTATCATCTTTCTTAATGACTGTTGCATCGTGATAAGATCCTTCAGGGAATACATTTTCGAAAGTATCCCATGGGTTCTCTTCAAGTTGCTTGTGACCTAATGAAAGTTTTCTGCCTTCCATATCAATCTCAAGAATCTGAACATCAATATCGTTACCTACTTTAGTAAATTCTGAAGGGTGTGAATATCTCTTTGTCCAACTTAAGTCGGAAATGTGAACCATACCACCGATACCATCTTTGAGTTCAACAAAGACACCATACGGCGTTAAGTTCTTCACCTCTCCAGTGTGCTTTGAGCCAATTGGGAATAATTCTGGAATTTTCTCCCATGGATCATCATGTAACTGCTTAATACTGAGAGACATCTTTCTTGTCTCTTTATCAAGTGTTACTACTTTCGCCTCAAACTCATGCCCAAGAGTAAAGAATTCTCTAGCATTTACCGGCTGGTTACTCCAAGACACCTCTGAAACGTGAATTAGTCCTTCAACTCCTGGTACGATTTCTAAGAATGCTCCATAGTCTTCAATATTTACAATCTTACCTTTGACTGTAGCACCTTCAGAAATACCTTCTTCGAGCGTATCCCATGGATGTGGATGTAATTGTTTTAGACCAAGAGAGATTCTCTTCTTATTCTCATCGAAATCAAGTACTACGACATTGATTTTTTGATTGAGCTCTAGCACTTCATTCGGGTGATTAATTCTACCCCAAGAGATATCTGTAATATAGAGTAGACCATCAACACCACCTAAATCCATAAATGCACCAAAGTCTGTGATATTCTTAACAACACCTTCAAGAACTTGTCCTTTCTCAAGACCAGCAATGATTGTATCTCTTTGATCTGCAAGATCACTTTCAATTAGTGCTTTGTGTGAAACAACGGCATTCTTAATGACTTCGTTAATCTTCACAACTTTGAATTCCATCTTCTTACCAACGTACGAATCATAGTCGATGATTGGTTTTATATCAATCTGAGAACCTGGTAAGAATGTTTCTAGACCACCACAGTCTGCTATTAATCCACCTTTCGTTTTAGACACAACTGTTCCTGTGATGATTTCGCCCTTCTCGTAAGAATTGACAATATTTTCCCAAGCCCTAAGCAACTTAGCCTTTCTTCTTGAAAGTTTGAGTTGACCTTTTTCATCTTCTCTATTCTCAATGTAGACTTCCACTGAGTCACCGACTTTAAGGTCAGGGTTATCTCTAAATTCAGAAAGTGATATAAGACCATCCGATTTGAAGTTGACATCAAGAATGACATCACCATCATTAATAGACGTTACGTTTGCAGAGACTATTTCATTCTCTGTAAGACTTCCTAAAGATTGAGCATAATCTTTAGAGTACGTTTCTATTTCAGATTCTGTATAGGGAAGGATATTTGTATTTCCTTTATCCCAGTCAAATTCGTCGTGTGGAGTTTTATCTAGAAGTTCAGCAGGCTCATCAGTATATTTCTTTACCTCTTCTGTTGCTTGTTCTTCTGTTTCTGCAACAACTTCTTCTGTTACAGTTTCAACCGCTTCAGCAGTTTCGTTAGATGCTTCTGTAACTGCATCTTTAACTTCATTTTCTTGTGTTTCAAGATTCTTTTCGTCTGACATGATTAGAACCAGGTTTGTATCCTGTACATCTTCTGCACGGGAGTGGTTAAAAAAATAATTTCCTAAAAGGAGCGCAAATGTAATACTTATTTAATAAACAAGGCAAACATCTTCATAACAATAGATGTCAATCAGATTGGAAAGATTTTTATACTTTAGGACAAAATTTCGATTTATGGCAAAAGGTCCTTGGTTAGAGAATTATCCAGCAGGAGTTCCTGTGAATATTGATGCAGACTCTTATTCCAATTTATTGGAGTTCGTTAGAGAGCAACTAAAAAAATATGCAAATAAACCTGCATTTGAATGTTTTGGTAAACGCTTAACATATAAACAAGTTGATCAACTATCTGATCAATTTGCAGCATATCTCCAATATAGAGGGCTCAGGCCGAATGACAAGATTGCCTTAATGATGCCTAATTTATTACAGTATCCGATAGCGCTTTTTGGAGCAATGAAAGCCGGCCTCGTAATAGTGAACACGAATCCGCTATATACATCAAGGGAGATGTTACATCAGTTTACTGACAGTGATGTGAAAGGTATTATCATAGCTGAAAATTTTGCACATAACCTTGAAAAAATCATTAAGGACACCAATCTTAATCTTGTAATTACAACTAGTATAGGTGAGCTCCTTGGTGCTGTAAAAGGTACGCTTATCAATTTTGCAGTGCGAACTATCAAGAAGGGTGTTCCAAAATTTAGCCTTCCAAACAGTGTGTCTTTCAAAAAAGCATTGAATGAAGGCAAAAAATACGAGATTGAATCTTTTGACAACCCTAGTCATAGAGTTATTGTCCACCAATATACAGGAGGTACGACTGGAGTATCAAAAGGAGCAATGCTTACAAATAAAAACCTGGTAGCTAACATGCTGCAAATGCGGGCTTGGTTCGGAGATAAGTTTAGTGGTGAAGGAGAAGTAGCACTCTGCCCACTTCCACTCTACCACATCTTTGCTTTTTCGGTTAATCTTTTGGCCATGATGAGCTTCGGTGCTATGTCAGTACTAGTAACAAATCCTAGGGATATAGACGGCTTGGTCAAGGAGTTCAAGAAGAATACTGTTAATGCTGTTACTGGCGTGAATACTTTATTCAATGCCTTGAATATGAACGAGGACTTTCGCAAGTTAGACTTCAGCCAAATGAAGGCAGCAATGGGTGGAGGTACTGCCATTCAAAAACCAGTTGCAGAAGCTTGGGAGAAAATCACCGGTCTTAGATTAGTAGAAGGATATGGAATGACTGAAGCTTCTCCAGTTATTTCTGCTAACCCATTCGATGGAAATGCTAGAATAGGATCTATTGGGATGCCTATTCCATCTACGGATGTCAGAATAAAGAAAGAAGATGGTGGTATTGCTGGAGTTGGAGAAGTTGGTGAAATACAATGTAAAGGGCCCCAAGTGATGAAGGGTTACTATAATAGACCGGAAGAAACGGCTAAAACTATCGTTGATGGTTGGTTGTGTACAGGCGATATCGGTTTGATGGAAGAGGACGGTTACTTCAGGATAGTCGATCGGAAAAAGGATATGATTCTTGTCTCAGGATTTAATGTCTATCCAAATGAGATCGAGGATGTAGTTGCTGGTCACCCTAAAGTGACAGAATCAGCTGCAGTTGGTATTCCTGATGAAAAGTCAGGAGAATGTGTTAAACTTTATGTCGTCAAGTCTGATGATTCATTAACGCAAGAGGAACTGATTGCATATTGCAGAGAAAATCTAACTGGTTATAAGATTCCACGGAAGGTAGAGTTTAGAGAAGAACTCCCTAAAACTAATGTTGGTAAAATCCTGAGAAGGGTGCTTCGTGATGAAAATAAAGTTGGATAATAGGTGAAATGGAGCTCTATTTTTCAGGCTTCTTTACTAATACTGCATCATTAATAGCATACATCAGTCTGTTGATATCTTCATCGTTTAATTCAAGTTTACCTTTGATGGTGACTTGTTTAGCAGTGTACTTTATTGGTTCTGAGGCATAGACTTCCATAACAGTCTCAGGACCTGCGCCACCGCAGAAAAAGCACATGTTATATGGAAATGCAGAGAAGACAAATTCTTTGTGTGATTTATAACCTTCAACAGGTATAATGTAGCCTTTGATAGTTATTTCTTTTCCTTCGAGTTCCTTAATGTCTTCACTGAAGACTGGCATATCGACATTGAACCCCAAAATCTCATCCATTTGTTTTTTGTACGTAATCTTTGAAAGCGTCTTCCAAACATTTTCAGTTTGTGCCGATACTATATTTGCCGTCAGGCTAATAAACAAAATATAGACTATAGCTGTAATTCTCATATTCCTTGGTATGCTGCTATTATCAAAACAGATTTTAGAACAAAGATGATGTTATATCTCTGTTAAAAGTGCTATTAAGAGGATAATGTTTCATGAATTTGAATCCTAAATGCCCTTATAGCAGGTATAACACTAGCAATGACTCCTATCATCAATGCAATACCAGCAAGCATAAAATACCCAGGATGCTGTGGGAAATTTTCCCAGACATATTGAAATCTTTCTAAGACCATTCCGCGAGTAACTGTATAACCAATCAATGCTAGAATTACTCCAATGCAATAACCTATTATCGATAGCATGATACCTTCCAACAAGATTTGAGAAAACAAATAATTAGGGCTTGCACCTTCAACTCTGAGAATAGCAAGCTGGTACTTCCTTGCCCTCAAGGCATTATACAGTGAAATAAAAATACTGATTGAAGAAACAATACAAATCAAGATTGCAACCCAATATAAAAGATTAAAACCTATACCCATTCTATCATAAAACTGATTGAGAATATATGGCGGATTTGCAGCCTGCATATTTGTATGCTTCCTAATATTGTTAGGTAGATTGAGCGCTTGAAAATTCTTTCTATTCTTAAACTTGATCAAAATATTGGTGATCTCTTTATCAGTATGCGTGATTAGATGACCTCTATCCAATTCGATATGCTGATGTTCGTCGTGGTGATCATGCCCATGATGTTCGTGGTCGTTATCCTCGTGGTCGTGATGCTCGTGAGAGTGATCTTGATGATTGTGATTCCCGGTATCATGGTTATCCCAAACAGTATAGATCGAAGTGAGAATCAGATTGTCTAACACGCTACCGCTTGGTTTGAGAATACCAGTAACTACCATCTCGTGATCATGCTCAAGACCATCTGCATCCTCAAAACCGTGGGTCGAATTAAATGTTTGGCCAAGAGATAATCCAAGGATGTCTGCAACATTGCTACCTAGTGTTACTGTACCTGAACCTGCCCATAATTTACCCTCATGAAGCTCTGCAGGATAGAGTTTCAGTACAGATTGATCTGTACCAACTATTCTATAGCCTTTATGACTATCACCTAAAGCTAGAGGAACAGACAAGTCAATCAAAGGATGTTGTTCCTTCAAGAAAGCTTTGCATTCATCAATTGAAATATTACCTGTAGGGTTATCAATATGGTACATACTACAAAAGATCATTTGGAGGTCACTACCTTTTGCTCCAATGACCATATCTATGCCGGCCATGTTCTTTTCGAATGCCTTTCTTACTTGGCTATTAATTAATAAGAGGTAAAGACTCAGACCTATACCCAAAGAAAATAACAGCAGGTTTAATGTAAGTCTAAGAGGATCACTCTTTAAATTTTTCCATGCTACGCTTAGTCTATTCATTCTGCTCCCAATTCTATTGTGTGAAACTGATGATTCTTAAGTCTTGCATCATGGGTTACGATAAGTAATGCTGTATCATATGTTTGCTGAAGACTTTGGAGTTGGTTGACTACTTGCGCTGTATTACCATCGTCCAAAGCCGATGTTGGTTCGTCAGCTAAAATCATCGCTGGCTTCTTCAAAAAGGCTCGACAAATAGAGAGACGTTGTAATTCACCTTGAGATAATTCATGTGGAAAAGCTTGGAGTCGACTTTGTATATTGAGTTGCTCTGCCAGCTCATATACTTGACTAGTTGTACTCTTCCCTCCAGAAATCGTATTTGACAACTTTAGATTTTCTATTGCTGTCAACGATTGCATAAAGTGTGGTTTCTGAAAAATGATACCAATCTGCTTCCCTCTTAATTGATCAAGCTGTTTTGTTGAAAGTTCATACAATGATTTTCCCATGAAATTGACTCTGCCCGAAGTAGGCTTTAACAATCCACCTAGCACATGAAGAAGCGTAGATTTTCCGATTCCGGAACTCCCAAGGATTAGTTTACTTTCACCTTTTTCCAATTGAATATTTGGGAATCGCATTACACGATCTTTATCAAATGAATGATTGATGTCTAGTGTCTCAAGAATATTCGCCATGCAGTGCTTAGTCTTTAATCTTGAGTCCAGGATCACGCTCTAGATACTCATCATAGAGTAAGGTCTGTCTACTTTCAATTGGTGTACTCCATCCTTTGATAAACACATGGCTTATTCTAGTCTTCATCTCAAATGGGTCTCCATCACACACAAAGAGATTCGCTAGTTTTCCTTCTTCTAAGCTTCCTACTTCATCATCTATTCCAAAAATCTTTGCTGGATTAATGGTTATTGCTTTGATAGCTTCTTCGATGCCCATACCATAATTGGCTGCAAAACCAGCATTGAAAGGCAGGTTTCTAACATTCTCTGATTCTGTAGTTCTTATAGCAACCAGCACCCCAGCTTTGGCTAGTTTGCCTGCATTTGTATATGGAGCATCATACTTATCACTTGCTCTTGAAGGGTTTTGTAATATTGGACCGACTATGACAGGTATTGCATTTGCAACAAGGCTATCAGCAACTCTCCATCCTTCTGACACACCTGAAAAGACAGCATTGATATTTTCTTCATTCACCCATTGGAGAGCCGCGAGGATATCTTCTTTCTTGTTTACTTCTATTATTAGTGGAGCATCATTGTTGATGACATCTTGGACTGCTTCTAATTGTGGATTATATCCTTTATCTCCCTTCATTCCAGCAAATACTTTAGCACTCTTCCAAAATTCTTTAAGCTTCTTAAGTGCTTTTTTCTGATCTTTCTCGATGTCTTCTTTCGATCTTTTATCCCATCTGTTTCGTTTACCAGAAGAAGGCCACTTGAGTATATCAGGTTGTGATCCTGCTGACATTTGTTCTGGGGTATAACCATGCAAATGAATGACAGCTGCCTTTCCAGGGAATAAAGATCCTGCAGGATATGTCATAGCTGATGTCACTCCATTCAATCTTGTTATTGGGATGTGTACCGATGAAGGGTTAACAGCAGTCAATGCTCTCATATGGGGAGTGTATGCCCCAATCTCGTTATGGTCTTGAGTTAAGCTTATCGAGCTTATCTCGGCAAGTCCTATCTTACATCCACTATCAAAAAAACCAGGGTAAATTCTTTTGCCTGAGCAATCAATAACCTCTGCGTCTGCAGCATCAAGATTAGGTCCAATTGCCTCAATTTTTTCATTCACAATCTTCAGGTCCCCAGTAATAACTCCATTTGTGACTGTGTAGATTTCTGCATTTTTAAGCAAATAGCTTCCTTGTTGACTCTTCTCAACCATTTGGCCAAATGCCATAACGCTGCTAAAGAAAATTACACTCAGCGTGATACTATATTTTATTCTATTCATTAGCTCTTCTGTTAGTGGTTATGGTTATGATGGTGACCATGTTCGGATACCCCATGCATGCATCCTTCAGCTTCATGATCTTGGTTTCCTTGCTCATAAAATGCTGGTATAGTCTCTGTAGCATCTATATCTACTCTCACATCATCTGGATCCTCGTTAATATCAAATCGAACAACACCATCCACTATGGTATAATGAGGGGTTCCATAGATGGAGAGAGGATGTCCATCAAACACCACAATATCTCCATCCTTCCCTACTTTGATACTGCCAACTCGATCTTCAATACCAAGTTGAATTGCAGGATTTACGGTGATAAGTTTTAAGGCTTCTTCATCCGTCAGGTCTCCATAACGCTGTGTTTTTGCAGCTTCATGGTAGAGATGCCTAATCAATTCTCTAGAATCTGAGTTAATTGAAGTGACAACACCATTTCTTGTTAATATCGCTGCGTTATATGCTGTTGAATAATAGACTTCAAACTTATATGCCCACCAATCAGAAAATACCGATGCATGAGCTCCAAATTGCGCAAGTTCCGGGGCAACTTTGAAACCTTCATTGACATGCTGAAAGCAAATCTTGCTTACTCCATAATCTTCTAGAACATCCATTAGCATCAATATTTCATCCGCTCTATAGGAATGACAATGAATTATTATTTCTCCTTCAAGAATGTCCTGCAATGTTTCTAATCTAAGACTGTAATCTGGTGGTGCAGTTTTGTTTGAGAGGGCTTTTGATTTAGCCGCTTTATACTCTTTTGCGGCAGCAAATGATCTTCTGAACTCTTGTTCGATTCCCATTCTGGTTCGAGGTGCCACATTATTTCCTTCTCCATGGACTCTCATCGGGTTCTCGCCTAATGCAAACTTAATAGTACGTGGAGCATCCTTCATCCTCCAGAGTTCTGGGTTCATTTCTCCCCAACGATGTTTCATAGTTTCACATTGACCACCAATGGCATTTGCCGAGCCATGCATAGCATGGGATGTAGTTACTCCACCAGCTAATGCCCTATACAACCCTACATCATATGGATTGATAGCATCACCAACAAACACTTCGGCAGTTACAGGATTCGTAGCTTCATTCACAGCATCAATTCCCAAATGACTATGTGCATCTATAATTCCTGGAATGACGAACATGCCTTCTGCATCAATTGTGCGAATATTACCTCCAGCTATACCCTGCCCAATCTGTTTGATTTTACCTTGCTTTATGAGAACATCTGTATTCTCTTTGACACCATCTTCCATTGTTATGACTGTGCCATTCTTAATCAATAGATCACCCATTTCCTGGGCACTGGCAGTTGTCAAAACAAGGACAAGTGTAACTATGCTAAAAAAGAATTGTTTCATGTTGTTTGTTATTCTGGTCCACTAATTTTTGAGCCTTCCATCGGGAATGTTCCAAATTCTCCAATCGACACACTTCCTGTCATATTTTCACTATCTGCGAATTTTACAATAACATTAATTGTCGCGGCAAATCCACCTTCATTCATATCAAAGTCATAAGTAAGTTCATTTCCGCTCAATGCAACATTGTCAATAATTTCAGGATCATCTGGATCATCCGCTGAACTCATTGCCACAGTATACACTGAACCAGCATCAGTAATAAGAATTGTCCCTTTTTGAGCACCTTGTGGTGTATCAACTTCATAACTCCACTCTCCTAAGATGTCAAGGGATTCGTCTGCAGGTTTTTCTTCTTTTGCTGAAGCCTCATATTCGTGTACTTCTTTCCCAACAACCATAAACCTGATTGTCGACTTCTCATCAAAATAAGGTTTGTCCGTAATCATCAAATTAGAGAGCTTTCCTTTCGTAACAGATCCCGCGACCTTTGATATACCTAATACTTCAGCAGCATGAGTTGTCATAGCATCAATTGCTACTTGTTCAGAAAGTCCATTCTCAATGAGTTTTGTCAAGTTCTTTTTGGTATCACCCCCAGATTCTTTTCCCAAAGAAAATGTAAATGCAATATTCTTACTTGAAAGCATTGCTGGCGCCTCTAATCGCTGTTTGTAAGCGGCATCTCTCTTAGCTTTAAATTCTGATTTCTCGATGAAAAAAGCATCAGTAGAGTCTATGGTTTCTTCTGTTGGTTCTTTTGGAAGCTTCAAGTCTAGAGCTAGAGGATAACCAGCACTTGCCACATCTTCCAAGACACCATTCAAGTCTCCGACTCCAGTGATTACTAGATTAAAGCCAAGCTCTTTCTGTAGAGCCATAATTCTGTAAAACTCTAGCTTTTTGTCAATGGAAAAAAAGAGTGACTGCTCCTTCTTAGTTAGGGGTGAAAGTGCGGTGATAGCAGCTGTACTAGTTGGTAAGACTGTGCCCTCAGAGGTTTTCTTATAGGCATCATTTCTTGAATTCAGTATTTCAGCATTTCTGTAGAGATCTCTAAATTTAGCCATCACTCCTATTATTGTAGCAGGATAGACTCCACTAGCTGAATCAAACTGTCCAAACTGATTTGACTTCCTAGTAAATTGTCGAGCATCCTTTGCTTTTGATAGTAAAGTGATAGCTGTTTGACCAGGCAGCATTCCTGAACTTCCAACAATCTGGCTTATTGCATATCCATTCTCTCTGAGCTTACTAAAGTCTGATGACTGACTCCGTATAATGTCATGTGTATTAATTTCAGGTGTAATTCCTGCAACATGATCGGGCGGTAACCCTGGAAATTTGACATCGGTTTTTTGTGGTTTCTCTTCTTTGATACCATTGTGGGACAGTACATCAATGAAGGCAGGATAAACATACATTGAGTCAGCTTCAATACTTATTGCATTTGCTGGTTTTTTTGAATTTGCGCCGATAGACTGGATGAAACCATTTTCGATAATGATATCTACTAAATTATCAGTGAAGCCATTATTATAGACATAGACGTCATTAATGTAATAGGTTGAACTTACGCTTGGGAAGGTATTGTAATCAATTTGTGCATAACACATCTGACTAATAAAACCCACCAAACATAGTGTACAGAAATAAAACTTGATTGCTCGCATAGAGGTAAACATTAAGACAACAGTTTCCGAATTTAGTTTTTTTTATTGATACCATGAGAATGACTTCGACCAAAGTGAATTATTGACATTACTAAACTGCGGTAGAATATACCATATTAACAATTTCACTAACATGTATTTTAGTATCTTTGAGGCAATTGTGCAAAATACTTAAGTGTCTCATTTCCTATGTCAATACTCTCAAAAATAGACAAGCTTTCTTCTAGAGCAATTAAGGTTGGATTGTTTGTATTTGGGTGTTTGCTATATGCCAATACTCTTGGTCATCAATTTGCTCAAGATGATGCTATTGTGATTACTGATAATATGTTCACAAAAGATGGGGTCCAAGGTATATCTGGACACTTGTCAAATGATACCTTTTATGGATTCTTCAAAAAAGAAGGAAAGGCAAAGTTAGTCAGCGGAGGCAGGTATCGACCATTAACACCTATCATGTTCAGTGTTGAGCATGAGCTATTTGGACTCAATCCATTCATTGGACATTTGATGAATGTATTATTGTATGGACTATTAGGTGTACTTATATTTTCAACGCTTAAATTGCTCTTTAGAAATGAAGATTGGGATGTACCCATTGGCACTCTCAGCCTTATGTGTACAGTATTCTTTATTTCTCATCCTATCCACACAGAGGCAGTTGCAAATATTAAAGGGCGAGATGAAATCATGAGCATGATAGGTGCTGTGTCTGCTTTATACTCATGTGTGAAATATTTAGACACAAGACAACTGAAATATCTTATTCTAGGGAGTCTAGCTCTTTTCTTAGGTCTGATGAGCAAGGAAAATGCGATAACTTTTCTTGCTGTCATACCACTAGCTGTTGTATTGTTTCGGAGAAAAGCTCTACCAACATCAATCCTTCCATTGGTAGGACTACTCATTGCCACTTTTGTTTTTCTGGCAATCAGGACGAGCATCTTAGGTTTTGATTTTGGTGGAGCGCCAAAGGAGCTGATGAATAATCCGTTTTTGAAGTGGACAGGTAGTCAATATGTTCCGTTTACAATTGGAGAAAAATTTGCTTCAATCTCGATTTGTTTATTGAAGTATCTCCAGTTACAATTAGCGCCAATTCATCTTATCCATGACTACTACCCGCGTAGTATTGGAGTAGTTAACTTCACTAATATTACAGCAATCATTGGATTAGTTTTCCATCTACTTCTTATTGTAGCAAGTGTGTTCTTTTGGAAAAGAGCAAAACTCGTCAGTTTTGGAATCCTCTATTATCTTATCACACTCTCAATTGTTTCAAATGTTGTTTTCCCTGTCGGAACCAACATGAGTGAGCGCTTTGTCTTTATGCCTTCTTTAGGATTTGGAATAGCTTTTATTGGAGTGCTGTTTCACTACCTCCCAAAACACTTAGCCTTTAGTTTTTTGAGCATTTTGATCCTTGGCTTTAGTGTAAGGACAGTCGTAAGAAATACAGTGTGGTATGATGATTACACGTTATTTACTACTGATGTTAAACAAGGTACTCGCAGCGCCAAACTGCTCAATGCTGCAGGAGGTGCATTAGTGAATAAAGCTTCTGGAATACAAAATAAATCTGAACGTGCAACTTTGCTTGCAGATGCAATCAAACATTTAGAAGAAGCAACAAAAATCCATCCGACTTATAAGAATCCATATCTAATCCTCGGGAATGCACATTACTACAATGAAAATTACGAACGCTCTGTAGCTAGTCTAGAAACTGCTTTGCAAATCGACCCAGATTTTGCGGATGCTCTCAATAACTTGCCAATCGTTCTAAGAGATGCTGGGAGATATTATGGTGAGAAGAAACAGGATATTAATCAAGCATTGAAATACCTCACACAGTCCATCCAGTTGAATTCTGAAGACCAAGAAACGCAGCGATTGTTAGGAATAAGTTATGGAATGAAAGGAGATCACCAGAACGCTATTAAATATTTCAAAAAAATAGCTGATGCGTCGCCCCAAAATGCTAATGCATTCGTTAATCTTGGTATAGCATATAAAAATGGGGGTGATCAAGAAAATGCAAAAATTGCTTTTGACACAGCAGTGAGTTTAGACCCTAATGCCTTAAACCATTTACAGTAGGAAATGAGAGTTGTTGTTCTAATATTACTATTCCCTTTTTTAGGAGTTTCTCAAAGTTTTGAAAGTAGCGACCCTGCTGACCAATGGGCTTTTGACTTGATGAAAGACATGACCATTGAGGAGAAAATTGGTCAGCTCTATATGATCCGGGCTTATAGCAACAAGGATAAAGCACACGAACAGTCCTTATTGAATTTTGTCAAAAAGCATAAGGTTGGAGGATTTTGTTTTTTTCAAGGTGATCCCCAAACACAGGCAAGAATTACTAATACATTGCAGAAAGCAAGTGATATACCATTATTTGTTGCGATTGATGCTGAGTGGGGATTAGGTATGCGCTTTCCAGAATCAACAATTTCCTTTCCGCGTCAACTCACACTAGGGGCAATCACAAATAATAACCTCATCTATCAGATGGGATATGAAATAGCCAATCAACTCAATAGAATTGGTGTAAATGTCAATTTCGCACCTGTTGTTGATATTAATAACAACCCAAACAATCCAGTCATTAACACGAGGTCATTCGGAGAAGACTTGTATAATGTCGGAGCCAAGAGCTACGCATATATGAAAGGCTTACAAGAAGGCGGCATTGTATCTTGTGCTAAGCACTTCCCCGGTCATGGAGATACTGATGTAGATTCTCACTATGACTTGCCAGTGCTCAACTTTCGTAAGGACAGATTGGACTCTCTTGAGCTTGCTCCTTTCCAAATGCTATCTGAGTTAGGTGTAGAGAGCATGATGTCAGCCCACCTCCATGTCCCTAGTATAGATAGTAGACCTAATAGATCTACTTCTCTCTCGAGCAATGCAATCAATGGCATCTTACGCAATCAATTAGATTTTGAAGGTTTGGTATTTACAGATGCCTTAGATATGAAAGGAGTGACTAAATACTTTGAACCAGGCGAAACAGAAGTTGAGGCTTTTCTTGCTGGAAATGACATACTCCTGCTACCGCTTGATGTTCCAAAGGCAACTAAGCAAATCAAAGCTGCTCTGGAAAGCGGAAGGATTACGGAAGATAGACTAAACAGAAGTGTACATCGAATACTCAAGACTAAATTTAATTATGGCTTGAATACGTCACAATCAATACAGTCTTTGTCAAGCATACCGGATGATATCAATAACATTGAAGCCACTATACTAAAGGAAATACTCACAGAAGAATCCTTAACGCTTGTGAAGAATGAGCAAAATCTCATTCCTATCAAAAGGCTTCAGGACAAAAAGTTTGCTGCGCTGAGTTTAGGAGCCACTTCGACAACAGCATTTCAGAAGCGACTAGCTTCTTATGTAGATCTTGAATTTCATTATAAAGGGAAGACTATTTCTTCTTCTGAACGTCAAAACCTTGTCTCAAAACTATCCTCTGCTGATGTAGTTTTTGTTGGCCTGCATGATATGAGTAGCTATGCTTCGAAAGACTATGGTATTACCCAAGATCAGCTTGATCTCATTTTTGCTCTTGCTTCACGAACTGAAGTGGTACTCACCATATTTGGTACTCCTTATGCTCTTAAAAATTTCGATGGATTAGAGCATGTCTTGATGGCATATGAAGACCATGACATAGCTCAGGATAAAGCGGCTCAAGCACTTTTTGGTGTATTTGGTATCAAAGGCAAGTTACCTATCACTGCTAGTCCCGAATATAAGTATGGTACACAATTAATTACCAGTGACTTAAAACGCATAGGGTATGACGTGCCAGAAAGAGTCGGAATTCAATCTGATCAGCTTGTTGCATTGGACAGTCTTATCGAAGATATGATTAGCAAGAAAGGAGCTCCAGGTTGTCAAATACTAGTCGCAAAAGATAATCGCATTGTATATCAGAAAGCATTTGGCCATTATACCTATGACAAAAAAAGACCTGTTAGTAATGACGCTTTATATGATGTAGCTTCTGTAACTAAAATATTATCATCTACCATAAGTCTCATGTCTCTCAAAGACAAGAATTTCTGGAATGAAAATATGCCACTGAAAGTTTACCTACCTGCTCTAGACACGACAAATAAAGCAATGTTAGTCGGTAAAGACATCCTTGCTCACTATGCTAGGTTGGCTGGTTGGATTCCATTTTATAAGTATACACAGGATGAAGATGGAAAAGAGTTTTTACCAGATTACTATAAAGTTGCGCGATCAAGTGGATATAATGTAGAAGTCTGTGATAACCTCTACATGAATAATGCTTTTCTTGACTCAATACGGAATAGAATCTATGTCAGTGAACTGAAGCCAGAAAGGAAGTATAAGTACAGTGATGTAGGGTTCTATCTTTTTAAAGACATCATAGAAAATGAGTCAGGATTTAGCTTGGATCGGTATTGTGATCTCAAGTTTTATAGACCACTTGGGTTAGGTAATACCTGTTTCAACCCATTGAAAAGGTTTTCGAAGGAAGCGATTGTACCAAGTGAAAAAGATGACTATTTCAGAGATCAAACTATCCAAGGGCATGTCCATGATATGGGTGCAGCGATGCTTGGTGGTGTAGGAGGACATGCTGGTTTGTTTTCTAATAGCGAAGATCTTGCTATCCTGATGCAGATGTTACTCAATGGAGGCTACTATGGTGGTACTCAGTATTTGGACCCGCAAACAGTAAGTCAATTTACATCTAGGTATAAAGGTTCCACACGACGAGGATTAGGATTTGATATGAAGGAATTAGATAGCAAAAAAACGGAAAACATGTGTGATGAAGCATCGGACAGAACGTTCGGTCATTTAGGATTTACTGGCACTGCAGTTTGGGCTGACCCTGAATATGATCTTATCTTTATATTCTTATCAAACCGAACTTATCCTTCTATGAATAATAGAGTATTCTCTAAGAACAATTATAGACCAAAGGCAATGTCTATTGTCTACAAAGCAATGGAAGAATATAACCAAAAGCTGGCTGCTGCTAATTAATGTACTTACCTCTTAAATTAGCCAGACGATATCTCTTCGGCAAGAAGTCTACAAACGCCATAAATCTTATTTCTGGAATTTCGATATTTGGATTAACAGTAGGGAGTGCTGCCTTAGTGATAATCCTTTCGGTATTTAATGGATTTGAAAGCTTATTGAGTGGATTATATAACCCCTTCTACGCTGACATCCAAGTCACACCTCAAGCAGGAAAGACGCTTGACATTGACAGTACCTTAGTCCAAGAACTTAAAGTAGATGAAAGAATCCTGGGGCATTCTATCTGTATTGAAGACCTTGCCCTATTCCAATACGAAAGTGTTCAGGAAGTGGGTATATTAAAAGGTGTAGATAAGCAATTCAAAAATGTAACTAGGCTTGACACAGCTTTGCTCTACGGTGACTTTCAACTTTCCAGAAATGGAATTATTACTGGCGTCATAGGCAGTGGATTACGCAACAAACTTGCTTTGCAAATCAATCAATCTTTGACTCCCCTTTCTACTTTTACTATACTTAAGAAGCCTAAACAAGGAAGAGAATATAACCAACAAGCCATTTATCCAGCTGGTGTCTTCTCTACAGATAGTGAAGCAGATTACACTTATCTCATTAGTGAATATGCAACAGCGTCAAGGCTATTCGAAAAACCTGGGCAGTTTAGCAGTATTGAATTAAATGTGAGTGAAGATTCGAATCCTGATCAGATAAAGGTTGACTATGAAGCAAAGTATCCTGAGTTAGCATTCAAAACAAGATATGAGCAAGATGAAATATTCTTGAGAATACTAAATATAGAAAAATGGATAGCCTTCCTCATAGCCAGTTTAACATTAGTACTCATTGCATTTAATCTAGTAGGTAGTCTTTGGATGATTGTGCTAGAAAAACAGAAAGACTATGCCATTCTAAAGTCAATTGGCTATCAAAAAAAGCAGATCTTTTTGACAGTTCTCTTAAAGGGACTTTTGATGTGCACTGTGGGTTTGATTCTAGGTTTTAGTTTTGCGCTCCTCTTTGCTATGGCACAACAATCTATAGGATTCATCAGTATTCCTGATGGTCTTATGATTTCTAGTTATCCAATAAAATTGAGGATAAGCGATTTCATCATTGTAGCAATTACTGTCTACCTCATTGGAGCTCTCGGCAGTAGTTTGCCTGCGTTACGGGCATCACGTATTTCAGCGAATGTCAATGTCCACTAATCAACACCATCGCAATATGTGGAATATCATCTTCTAGATATTCATCGCCCACAATTGTAAAACCAAAGCGTTCGTAAAACTTTTGCAAGTAACACTGGGCCGATATCTTTATAGACGTATTTGGAAATAACTTCTCACAAGCTTGAATTGAGGCTTGCATGAGTGTGATGCCCATTCCCTGTCTCCGGACAGAACGAGCACTGACTACTCTCCCAATACTACAATACTTAGGGTAACTTACCCCAGGAGGTACTATTCTTGAATATGCAATCACTTGTTCGCTAGATGATGTAAATACTAAATGGTGTGAGAGCTGATCTTTATCATCAGTATCGAGATAAGGACAATCTTGCTCAACTACAAAAACATCCATTCTCAATTGCAAAATTGCATAAAGCAAATTGGTGGACAATTCCTCCCAGCTTAAAAGTTCTTCACTATATTTCATTAATTGACCAATTCGAACTGATATGTTCCAATAATTCCAAAATGGCTATTATTCAACGTAATATCTTCGAACTCAACACACTCTATTCCTTCAGTATAGAAGATATGATCAAAGGGTACATCAAGGCTGGATAAAGCAATAGACCTCCGACTATTATTGAGTCCAGTGTTAGAGCGAAATTGGCGAATCTCACTAGACCAATACACCAAGTTAAAATCACCAAGAACGATGATCGGCTCTTTGGCATTATTGACTACATCAGACAGCACATCCAATGTTTGCTGGGCATCTACAAGACCCTGTCTATTGACTGATTGAGAAAGGTAGCAACTGATGACTCTCACTTGTTTTCCATTCTTCCTATATCCAACACCGAGTAGTGGTCTTTGACTGCTTTGGTAAGTCTGTCTTTGAAATAATTCTTGCTTTGCATAGAGTGCCTTGCCATGAGGGTCAATCTTAACAACTGTTTCATCAAATGGATACTGGCCGGAAAGACGCATTTTTAGGAAAGCATTCCACTCAGGAGTCACTTCTTGAAAACTGATGATGTCTGGCTCAAGCTCACGAATTTGTTTGATGGCATCCTCATAATCGTCAGATATCGATGAGAGATTTAAATGCAGAATTTTGAAAGATTGCAGATTGTTCTTTGTTGGAAAAACGATTGAACCATTGGACTCTCCTTTTAGAAAGAGAGATAAAATTCCACAGCAAATCATGCCAGCATACATTATCTTTTGCTGTCGTAGAACTAGGCTTAATAGTCCTATACCCAAAAATCCAAACATCAATAACACTGCTCTCTCTGACAAAGTATTGCCAAGTGCATTCTCCATAGGGAAGATAGATAGGACAAGCAATCCTATCATAATGGCAATAATAATATATTGGATCTTAGTATTCAATTGTTGCGACTCCACTACAAATGTATCTAATCAAGATAATCTGCAAGTACACACACGAGCTTTTTTGATTTTATGTTTCCGTTAGTATGAAAAAGCTTAACTAAGACAATATGGATGCCTAGGTTTGCTTTGATACCTTCATCAGTATATCCATCCCACAGAATGAAATCATTCTGAGACACTAATCGATTAGCTACTAAATCTCGAATGAGATAACCTCTCGAATCAAAAATCTGGACTGTTGCTAGATAACCGGATTCTTCTAATTCAAAAAGTAGTTCTAATTGATCACCATCTCCATCAGAATTTGGGGAAAAGACTTTGTCTGCTAAGTAGACAAAATCTTCTTCTGCTGCTGAGAAGTTAATCTGATTACCATTGGCATATCCAGGTGTAGCAAACTGGGTAGCCTCAACACCTGAAAACCAATTTTCTGTATTGTCTGAATCTACGCTGAATGATAATCTTTCTAAGCTTACACCTTCAGTATCATCAATCAACTGAAAATGGAAATCTTCTTCGTAGTCAAAAGATTCGAACTCTGTATCTACGCCTTGTATATCCACGAAGCCTACGGTGAAGTTACCGTCGGCATTATTGAATGATGGAATCGGATTGATAATGAAATTTGCTGTATCAGGATATTGATAGACTTGTTTCATATTAAAAGAATCCACCATAATAGCCAGATATTCTCCAGGAAGAAACAGTCTGTCTGATTCTATAAAATCAACTTCGTCTTTATCTGCATTCTTGATATACACTCCTTCCAAACTCAATACTTTCTGAGAAGCATTGTAAATCTCGACGAAGTCTTCCATTTCTTGATAGGGGTCGAATACAATTTCAGAAATTTTGATATCTCCCACAGTTGGAGACTCAGGTAGCAGAAATTGAAATTGTACAGGCTCTAAAATATTTCCACTCACATCCTTTACACCTTCGATTGTCAAGGTGTACTCAATACTGAAATCTAAAGCAGGCTCGAAAGAGAGGTTAGCAAACGTCGGATTATCCTCTCCAAAAACAACAAATTCTGGTTGTATACCACCTGGTTCTATAGTATAATTCTCTGTATTGCGTATACAATCTGCGTCCATCGGTTCATCAAATCTTAAACTGATTACTGTTGGAAAAATTGGTCTAATATCGACCAATACTGGAGGTGTAGTATCAGGTAAGTTCTCTTCTATAATCAAATCATCAAAAAAGACTTTGTCAACATTAGAACTTGTCACTTTTGCTTCCACTCCAAAATAGAGCAGATCTTCATTCGGATAAGTGTTGTCCTGCAACTCGAACTCCAGAGCAAAAGGGCTTGAAGAATAAGCAAAGAATGCAGACCACGTTCCTGTAGCAGTTCGTACTATTCTATATTGAAATTCTGTTGGATCACTTGCAACTGCTCCTAAGGTTCCCGAAGCGAGCAAGACTTCTGTGCCTTGGTCAAGTCTCATAAATCGGATAGCATCTTCACTCCCATTCTCCCCGAATCTTAAGATGTAGCCATTGGCGATTGTAATATCTGGCATGTCTAACCCTAGAAAAATTGCACCATTATTATTATTAGATGGAGCAAAATCATACAAAGCATAACCCAACCATCTTGCAGAATCTGGAACAGCAATTTGGCTGAACAGCTGAAAAGTTTCAGGAACTGCAGCGTCTAACTGTAGTTGCTGATTTTGATTGACAGTAAAGGCATTGAGATCTCCAAACCATTCCGGATTATTCAGAAGCTCCCCGTCTTCAAAACTATCTGACCACTGTCCAGAACAAAGAAGAACCATGCAACTGAATGAGAGCACAAGAAAACTTCGCATTAAATAAATAATCATCTCAAGAGTCTTAGTCCGATGAAAATACTTTATATCTGTAGATTTTTTGCCTTATTGAAGTAATCTTTGTGTTGTTTTTCTGTTTAGAATGAGAACTTAGAAATTACAGATTATGAAAGTTGCAGTTGTCGGTGCTACAGGACTTGTTGGAAAGGTGATTCTTCAACTTCTAGAAGAGCGAAACTTTCCCGTTACAGAACTCTTGCCAGTTGCCTCTGCTAGGTCGCTAGGAAAGTCAATAACATTTAGAAATATAGAGTACAAGATTCAGTCTGTTGATGATGCGATAGCAGCAAGTCCAGACTTAGCAATATTCTCTGCTGGTGGTAGTACATCTCTGCGATATGCACAAGCATTTGCCGAAAGGCAATGTATTGTTATAGACAATAGTAGTGCTTGGAGAATGGATAAAACAAAACCTCTGGTAGTAGCCAGTGTGAATGATCATCATATTTCGAATGAGCATTACATTATCGCAAATCCAAACTGCAGTACTATGCAACTCATGGTACCGCTTGCTCCATTACACAAAGCATTTCAAATTAAGAGACTCGTCATCAGCACTTACCAATCCTTTACAGGCACTGGCAAACAAGCTGTTGATCAATATGAATATGAAAAAGCAAACCAAACCTATAATAGTGAGATAGCCGCATATCCACACAAGATTTTTGCTAATTGCATTCCACATTGTGGTGATTTTGGCGATGATGGTTATACCACCGAGGAGACAAAATTGGTAAATGAAACAAGAAAAATACTTGATGACCCAAGTATCCAAATAACAGCGACAGCAGTACGAGTTCCTGTGTTTGGTGGTCATTCGGAAGCTGTGAATATTGAGTTTGAGAAGGCATATGACCTTGAGCAAGTCTTAGATATCTTGAAGAGTACACCAGAGGTTATTCTACAAAACGAAGCTGAAAACAACCTCTATCCAATGCCACTGAATGCTTATGAAACTGACCCCGTCTATGTAGGCAGAATCCGTAGAGACCATAGCATTCAAAATGGCTTGAATATGTGGGTGGTTGCTGATAATCTTAGAAAAGGTGCTGCAACCAATACAATCCAAATAGCTGAAAATCTATTGCAATCTGGAAGGTTGCCAAAATAGATACTTTTTCAAAGACTTCACGTCCTAATAAAGATGATATAGTGTGATTTGCTTTTTAGAATACCTCTTGTATCTTAAAGTAGGAATTAGATAATTAACATACAGTGAATATTGCTCAGACGAGCAAGAGAAATTAACTACAGTAACAAATAGACACCATGAAAAAGAAGATTGTCATTTGGGGACAAAATGAAAAAGATGAAAGAATCCTCATAGGCTTAGAATTAAAAGAAAAGGACAACAAAGTTCTTCTCCATAAGATTAGAGAACAAGATGCTACAGAGGCTTTTTATAAGTCGATGATGGACGATTGGCGGAGCGGTAAAGACATAGAGTTTCCAGAGAATCATGAAGTAGAAGATCGACCTTTGTCACTTACAGAAGACTTACTTCCAGAAAATATAAAAACAGAAAGAGGAGATATTATATCTAGAGCAAAGGCAGAATGGCATTTTGTTGTGTTGTCTTCTAAATTGTATGATATGTATCAAAGTGAAGTTGATGATCTCAAAGAGAAAGTGAAGGGCTTGGACCAATTTGACGATATTGTTTGGGAAGAAATGAAGACTTTCTGGGGTAAAGTTCAAAATCAGGTCAGAGACAGAAATCTCTTCAGAGACCACGCTAATGCTTTAAGAAAGCATACCAATGCTCTCTTCGACACCATGAAGGAGATGAAGGATGATCTTCAAAAAGAATTCAGAGCACAATCGAAAGAACAAGCTGGAGAATTTAATCAAATGCTTGACAACATTCAGACGAAACTTGATAAGAACCTGAGCCTCAAACCTATTTTTGATGAATTGAAGAACATTCAAAATAAATTTAAAAACACAAAGTTTACGCGAAAGGACGGCAATGAAATTTGGGGCCGCATAGATGCTTACTTCAAAACTGTCAAGGAGAAAAGATATGGTGATTCTGGAGGTAATGATAATCCATTGACAAGAATCCAGAGAAGGTACGACGGCCTAATGCAGGCGATTGGTAAAATGGATGTTTCTATCAATAGAGATAAGAAAGATCTAGAGTTTAATACCAGACGTATCAATGAAACAGATGGTCAACTGGAAAGAGAGTTAGGAAAGGCTAAGTTGATTATGATTCAAGAGCGTATCAACTCTAAACAAGAGAAGTTAAATGATATGCTCAAGACAAAAGAACAACTCGAAGGGAGGATAGAAAAAGAAAAGAAGAATGTAGAAAAGAGAGCTAAAAAAGCTGAGGTAGAGAAAGCTAAGCAAGCTAGGAAAGCTGAAATAGCAGAAGAGATATCGAAAGCGAGCGAAACCAGAGATGATAAAGCACTATCTGCAAAAGCTGAGGAGGTGAACGCTTCTAAATCAAGAAGGAAAAAGGTTGTACCACCAGTAAAGAGTTCAGAGGAAGAATAAGCGTAACTTGAGTAAATACTTCTCTGTAGAATTCTTAGGTAAATAAAAAAAGGCTGCTCAAATGAGCAGCCTTTCTAGTTTAATATTAAAACGTGACTATTTGTTAATCACTATTTTATCTGTAATAATTCCATTCTTTGAAGAGACTTGAAGCATATACATACCATTGCTTAATCCTCTAGCATCCAATGTTTCAAAAATCTGAGTTTGACCTTTGTTGACTTGAATGTTCTGGATAAGTCTTCCTTGCATTGTATAGAGTCCAATCTGGTAATTTAGACTTCTATCTGCTTCGTTAATAGCCACAGTGAATTGTCCGTCATTCGGATTAGGGTAGACTTCAAGAGCAGTCCCTGATGCATCGAGATCAGAAGTAGAACTTAACTCCAATCCTGTATCCACGATAGTCCTATTAATTACTGCACATACTCCATCTGCATTATCCGCATCAATACAAGCTCTCGCTTCATACATTTTTAGATCCAATAATTCGAAGTCATCAATGTACCATCCAGCAAGGAAGCTATTGTCTGCTGGTGGGCTTGTATTCGCATCACTACCCCATCTGAATCTCACTGTAATATTCTGGCCTGCAAAATCAGAAAGGTCTAAATAACTATCATAATACTCTCTTTCATCACCACTAAATGCGAACAATGAAGGAATAGCAAATGTTCCATATTGCAATTCGGAGTTATAGCCATTATATAACCACTTGTCATCAACAAATTGGAAGGTATTGCCATTGTCTGTACTGATAAGTATAAAACCTCCATCTACTCTAAACTCAGTATTATGAGCTTGCCAGATTCTAAGCACAGGAAATTCTCCAGTGACTTCCAGATTGTGATAGTCAAGGTATTGGTCTGACTCTGTAGACACTGACTCAACCCACCATGACTTGTCTCCACTATTTGGATAAATTGTTACAGCTTGAAAAATATTTACACCTTCGATGTTCTCAAATCCTACTTCCCAATGTCCTTCTCCTGTATTCGAATTGAATTCGTCGATGTCATTGATAGGATCGTAAACGAGCCTCTTACTTGCAGTGTTTTCATCAGACACATAAGTAACTGTAAATGACTCTTCTGATAGCGTTTCTTTATCTCCGAAAGACCAAGAAATAACATTACCTGACACTTCGGGCTCTACGCTAGCTGTCGAAGAACTGTATGCAAGACCGTCTGGAATTTCATCCGTTACGACTACATTCATTGCAGTTTCTTCTGTGTGATTAGCATAATACATTTCTACTTCAACCATCTCACCAGGCTTAATGACATTAGTTGCAACCTTCTGGACTTTGAGAGTCTTAATACATGTCGGCATTGGGTCAAAATTCTCGAAACCATCTAGATGATCCATTGAGTCTCCTTGGTCTGCATAAAAGCCGAGTCCTCTTCTTGCGAATACTTCCCAAAGCAAGCACTCGTGCTCTCCATCAAAGTTCATTCTGTCCGCTTCGAATATTGCATCTCTGCCATCTACAAAACCAGGTCTACATGGCTGGATCATCATACCATCCATGACAAGTTTGATTGCTTTATAGTTACCTGACTCTGTATTTTTATAATCTGGATCAAATCCATACTCATCTACAAATGCCCAATACATATCCCAAAGCATTGCACACCATACTGCACCAACACCATGCGGAACGCTTTGATTAGGAATAAAGCTGTAAGTAAGTGGACATATCGTCATATCTGTACTATATGGGAATACTCTAATTCCTCTTCCATTCACGTCTTCACCATTCACATACGGTGACATTCCTCTAATATCAGCACCTGTATTATCTGCATCAGTACCTGTTACAAGTGCAAAGTAATCACTCCATCCTTCTCCCATTTGCTCACCAGTATCAGCTTCTCCATCACCATCTGTATCGATGTTGAACAGACATCCAGAGTTTCCAGGTCCACCTGTAAGTCTAGTGGATATTCCGTGACCAAATTCGTGTGCGATAACTGCATTATCAAATGAAGCATCCAATTGACTTGGACCACTCGTTTCTCTTTCTTCTATCTTCAAAATAACCGTCTCACCAGCTGCCATTTGACTTCTAATGAGATCACAGCTTGACTTAGCCATGAATACTGTTGGTATCGTTGTCGTGAATCCTTCACCCGCTGCCATTGTTAATAATTCTTCACCTGTACCACCATTAACACCTTCTACATTACATATTACACATGCAGTTGCACCCGCCGCTTCAGCATTTGCAGCTTTTTCGATAAAGAAACAAGACCCTCTATCAACCAATGCAATATTTCCAGATACTTCACTGACATTCTCTACAGGACCACACACTTGAGTTGCTCCAGAAAAGTTACTGTCATAGGCAAGTACAAGTTCGCCTTCTACTGGACTATCTGCATAATCAAATGCCCACTCTACATCATCACTTGCCAAACCTACTTCAATAAATCCAGCAATAGCAGCTGGCTCTTCTACAGAAACTAATCTATCACCTCCTTGATTCCATAGAAACATCTGCATCCTTCCATTACCACCATCACCAGGCGTAGCGAAATTCGCATTATCTGTCCCAGAACCATCAAGAGCTTCAGCTCTTACAAAATCATTTTGCGCACCTCCATTTCCATAATTGTTAGATTGGAAATTACCATTGCCTTCATTAAATCCGTAGAAATGTGCAAAGTCATGCATTTTATTGACAGTGTAAAATAAATTTACAACTGCCGCATCAAGACTAAAGATAGGCTCTGCCTCTTGCATATGTGTAAAATCAAATACCAGGTCATCGCCGCCATCTGGCTCATTCCCTACACTTGAGTTATTATTCTCTCTGTCTTCATACGCGTGGGCATTATTACCTCTTGTAATTGTGTATTCTGCACCTTCGGCACCATTAGTATCATGCCAGCCAAAAGGTGAAGCATCTTCATCTGAAGGATCTACAACAAGTTCGTGCTCACCATGCAGCGGCGATTCTGCCGGCCATGCATAGACTCTATAAGAAGCTCCATCACCTGCTGCAGCAGCAGCCATAGTTTGCTCTACTTCATCTGTCTTATGGTGTGCATGACCACAGCTGTCACTATGCTTCCCTTTTTCATGACTGCAATATGTAGTAAAGTTTCGAATCTTCACAAGATCACCAGTCTCAGCATGGATCATCACATTAAAGTAGTCAGCAGAAGCTTTTACATCGAGATCCATTGACCAAACAGGAACAATGGCATTACCATCCAAAATGTACTTTTTAATTAATACAATATCGCTATCTACAAAAGGAACATTAGTGGCAACATAAGCTCCATCCTCAAGACTTGTCAATGTAATATCTTGAGATTTTGTTGGTTCACCTAGACGCTTAGCTGCTTCTGCAATAGCTTGCTTGCCAGTGATTCTGAATTTTTGGTCAGCAATTTTATCTTCAATGTTAGAGATAGCTGTACTTCCACTGATCTTAAAGTTGCCATCATTATACTGTAATACATTGACCATTGCATTATCAATGACATGACCATTAACGGTCTGCCCAAAGTAATGGACAAAGCCAGCTTCTTGGCCTAGAGTTGCAGTATGTAAGTGAGTGATTTCAAGGACATCATTTTCTAAGAGGTCCAGTGATTTATATTGTTCGACCACATAAGACTTCGCCTTTTCGATTTGAGCTTGATCTTGTGCAGAGAGATTTGCTGTTATTAACAATATTGAAAACAGCGTAGTTGAAAGTAACTTTCTGATCATTTGGATTTAATTTTTAGTGCGCTCCGAATATACAATATCTCTTAATTAATAATTAGATACTTTTACCCGAAAGAATGTAGTTTCGACCATTTATAGAGTTTCATCTATCAAATAGTTGTATTACATGTATTCTAGAAGACACTATGAAGATCAAGGATAATTTTATCACAGGAAGAAAGCCCATACTTGACTTAGTCCAATCTGATGAACATGTTGAAAGAGTATGGCTGGATAAGCAGGTGCGTGGAGAGTTCGAAAAAGAGCTGAGATTTTTCTGTCGGCAGAAAGGAGTCCATCTCCAAGCAGTCCCCAAGCAAAAACTCAATGAACTCGTTAAATCATCTACTCATCAAGGCGTTGTTGCGCTAATTAGTCCTATTCAATTCTATGCTGTTGAGGACATCTTGCAACATAGCTATGACAGAGGTGTTTCAGCAAAGTTTTTAGCCTTAGATGGCATTGAAGACACTCGTAATCTTGGTGCTCTAGCACGAACAGCCCTATGGTTTGGTTTTGATGCACTCATAGTCCCAATTAAAGGTACGGCTGGCATCCATGCTGGCACATTAAAATCTTCTGCGGGTGCCTTAATGCAAATCAAAGTGTGCAAAAGTCCACAACTTTCAAAATCTTTAGAATTACTTAAAAACTCTGGTTCTTATATAATTGGTACTGACGGCTCAGGTGAGCCCCTCCAAAATGTCAAAATTCCCGACCAACCTTTCACCATTATCATGGGAAATGAAGAAAAAGGGATGTCAGTAGCTTCAAGAAAGCAATGTGATAGTATCGTCAGTATATCTGGGAGTGGAGCATTCGAATCATTGAATGTCTCAGTGGCCGCTGGTATAATCCTGCATCACTTTTTCGAACCCATGGCTGATTGATCTATAACCTGTTGATCTATTGCAGTAATTATATCAACTATTAGGTCATACATCTTCTGAGAATTCTCATCACTCATCCCAGCATAAATTGACATTTGTGCCTTATTCTGGAAAGATTCTACTTTTTCTATAGTACCATTGTCAATAGTATTTTCAGTAAGGAGAGTAAGTATTTCTTGTTCGGTAAATTGACGCTCCTTATTATCGAATTTCTGAGTAATATAGGCATTCAATTTAGTGCTCATTACTTCGATTCTCAGCTTGTTTTCTCCAGGAGGCAATGCCTTAAGTTCTGCATCAAGTTGATTCAGGACTTGCAATCTTGCTTTCTTCTTCCTTTGGAAATCTAAATCAAAGGCGCCTGATTTGACTAACTTTTGTCTATAAAAAAACAATCCTGGAATGATTGCTGCTATCAAACCGAGTAAGAGAAAGTACAATGAAGAACCAAAAAACATTGGCTTAGACTCTCTCAGTCTAGTTTTTGTTGCTAAAGGACTAAGCTCTATTTTTTCTTCAACTTCTATGGGTTTATTAGCAACACCTGTTCCTTGTCTTACATTAAAGTTGAGTCTGCGAGCTTTTAAAGTGATGTATTTATTGCTGTCTGGGTCAAGATAAGTTAGCTCAGGTGTGATAAAGTATCTGCCAGACTTTTGGGCTACAATAAGATATTCAAATTCTTTGGTGTGTCTAAGCCTGTCTCCGACTTGATTACTCTCATCTCTAACTACATTAGGATCATAAAGTTCGAGTCCTTCCGGCAGATCAAACTCTGGAGGATTAACATATTTAGGATCACCATCTCCATTCACCTTCATAGATATGGCAATGGCATCATCGGTAGTTAGACTCCTTGTATTACTCACAGCTTGTATACTATAATTTCCCACAGCGCCTGAGAATGACTCCGGTTGATCTGGCAACATATCTGCTACTGTAATGGTCATCCCTTCTGCTCGAACTGTACGATTATCTAGAGTTTGGAAAAACCCACGCCGCTGGCCTGTAGAAATCCCAAGTGTAACATTGACATCTGGAATTTGATAGGTTCCCACTCTTTGTGGGAATAATGCCACTCTTTTTAATGGTTTGACGTAATATTCTACACCATTAATGATGTCTCTTTCATACTGCCTTGGCACGTTCAGATCTTGCTTAAAAAACCCATCATATTCTGATTCATTGAGAACATTATACTGTCTCACATCCAACTTAGTATAAAGCATATAATTCAATACAATCTGTTGGCCAACATAAGCTGTAGAATCAGAGGCAACTATCTTGACGAAATACTGCTCTTGGGTTTCTTGCTTTTTATTGGGATTCCCTTTAACAACTTGTATGACAATGGGTGAAGAAGTGACTTTCTTGCCATCAACAATCATACTTGCACTTCCTATCGTATAATTACCTACTTTTTCTGCTAGTAGCGTATATGTATATGATTGCGTGCTTGATCCTCTACCATTTGTATAAGACATAGAGGTAGAAACAGCAGGTCCACTTATCCTTCTGAAAGGATCGAATTTGGGAGGGCTGAAACTATTGCCTTCAGCATTTTCTAAGACAAACTCCACTTTGACATAAGAACCTTGCAAGACTTTCTTAACATCTGACTTTGCATAGAACTTCTGTGCATCCAGAGATACACAAATAGTTAATAACACGACGATGATTACGCTTTCTATAATTTTCATTAAATGCGCTTCAATGTTCTTTTTGATGGTTGTTGTTTTGGGCTTTCACTTTGCTTATACTCTCTGGGAACAAAGAAATCGAATTGTTGCATCATTGAATCAAGACTCCAATTCCACTGTTCTTTAGGCTCATCAACAGGTTGCTTTCTATTCTCAGGATTAGGAAACACATTGATCTCTAACGGCATAGTTTCTTCTTCCGTACCGTCGTTAAATATGATATTCGAAGGAGGAATAAAAAAGCTTCCAACAGCTGTGGGCTTCAGCAAATAGCTATGTGTACTCGTTTGTGTAACCTCCCCATTTATCATAGTCATTGAGTTAGATATATTGGGCCCAGAAGCTACAGCAATTGCATCGGGCAAAGCAAGCTCAACTGCTTCAATCTGCTTAAGATCACTCGATATGGTATATCTCAGTACATTGCCAATCAAGATGCTATCATTGCTAATGACTGCCTTCTGCCCTACTGCAGATAATGCACAAAGCAGAATAATGCATTGTATGACTAACACTCCTAGACGCATCTACCAATCCTTATCTGTTTTCTTCCTATCTGTATTAAATTTCTTCAACTTCTCCTGCACTTTAGCTTCTTCATCTTGAATAATTTGTAGCAATTTCATTGCATCAAGACTGTCCAAAGACTGTTTTTCTAAACGACTGGAATCCATAGCTGCAGACTGACTATCATCTTGCTGATCAGTGCTGTCCTGTTTCTCTTCATTTTGCTCCTCTTCTTGTTCGTTCTGCTCTTGCTGTTCTTGTTGCTCGTTTTGATTTTGGTTCTCTTGTTGTTCTGAATCTTCTTGTTCTTGTTGCTCTTGATCTTGCTGCTGATCTTGTTGATCCTGTTGCTGTTGCTGTTGTTGTTGATCTTGCTGTTGCTCTTGAGCTTGTTTGAGTATTTCTTTTGCTATGAGCAAATTATACTTGGTTTGGTCATAGTCTGGGTTGAGCTTAATAGCTTCCTTATAAAATAAGATGGCATCCTGAATCTTCTGGCTATAGAGATACGCATTTCCTAGGTTGTGCATAGCCAGAGCTTTGTCAGTCTTTGTCTCTGAATAGGTGACTGCCCTATTAAATTGCTCAGCTGCTTCTTCGAATCTCTCTTGTTTATAGAGTGCATTACCGAGGTTGTATATTGCTTTAAAGTTGATTTCTTCATTTTGTGCTTTTCGATAATGGGCTTCTGCATCATTGAAGAGGCTATCTCTATAAAGCTTGTCTCCTTGCATCAGGTTCTTATGTACTGTCTGGCCATTTGCTGTAAAGCAGACCAGCATTATACCACAAATCAAAGTCAAAGACGATGCTAATAGATTCATATTACGAAGTTAATCTTGCTTGATAAGATTGTCTGTTAACGAAATATAAAATAAACAAAATCAAGGCTACGGCCAGAAAATACTGAAAGTAGCTTTGATAATCTGTGAATGAACTTTGTTGAATTTCTTTCTTCTCCATTTTGGAAATAGCAGATTTGATATCTCCTACAATATTGTTTGACTGACTGAGAAAATATGCTTTTCCATTGCCGGCTTCGGCGAGTTCTTGGATCATTGACTTATTTAATGCAGTTTTGACAGGATTCCCGTTCTTATCAGCTTTGAATTGAGTACGACCATTCACAGTTACAGGAATTAATTCTCCCTCTGTTGTACCTACACCAATAGTGAAAATGAACATTCCCTTATTCGCTGCCAGCTTTGCTTGCTCCAATGCTTCGGAGTCATGATTCTCACCGTCTGTAATAATTATAAGCGCTTTTTGATAAGGATCATCCTCACTGAAAATTGATGACGCAAGCTCTATCGCATCGGCAATAGCAGTTCCTTGTGTCCCTGCTTGATTTGGATTTGCACTTTTAGCAAAGATTTCGGCAGCAGCATAATCAGATGTCAAAGGCATTTGCAAGTAGGCATTGCCTGCAAAAGAAATCAGTCCAATGCGTTCACCTTTCAATGATACAATCAGCCTTTCGGCAAATTTTTTTGCTCGCTCCATTCTATTAGGCAAGATGTCCTTTGCTAACATTGACTCAGAAATATCAAGTGCTATGACAATATCTGAAGCTTTGGCCTTAACACGCTGTTGTTTTCTTCCCCACTGAGGATTAGCAAGTGTAATCAACCCAAAGACCATCCCAAATGTGAATAGTCCAAATCTGAGCCATGGTATTTTCTTAATGTTGGGTATAGTGAGCCTCTCAAGCAAATTTGTATCGGCCAGTCTATCCAAGCTCTTATGACGCCACTTCTGGAGAAAGTAGAATATTGGAATAAGAACCAAGAGTAATGGCAGTAAAAAAATGTAAATGATTTCTTGAAATTGGAACATACTACACTAATAGACTGCAAAGGTACAATCTGCAAGAAATGGAACAACTATATCGATAAAAAAAGGTTGACCTCGATGAAGATCAACCCGTATTTCACTGGAAGTTGGAAGTTTCATTATCGCTAATACCCTATAATGAATGGCGTCATCCGCTCTTTCCAGTATTACAACTTAACTTGTAATAACTAAATCAATTGGTAAAGTTATATTATGTGGAGGTAAAGAATTCGCTAAGTGATACATCTTGCACATTTTTGTCATTAATGTGTTGAATTCTGTCAAAATGATGTAGGTTGAGAATTGTTAACATCCCTTCAGAATAGCTAAAATTCTGCTTTTCAACTAGATGAAGTGGAATTGATCGAGAAGATCTTTTTTATAGTTTCTGCTGAAAGGCAAGGTGTGTTCTTCAAGCTCAACAACATTCTCTACAGGAATGATTGTCTTCACTTTATTGAGGTTAATAATATAACTACCATGAATTCTTAGAAAGTTGGAAGGAAGTACTTTAAGTAAGCCGATAATGGTTGCTCTAACACTATACTTATGTTTTCCAACATAGACATTGCTGTACTTACCATCTGCTTCAAAGTAATCAATATCCAGTGTGTTCACTATTTCTAACTTATCTCCAATTTTGACATAAAATTTATCTTGGATATCAACACTTTTAGTCTTTGTAGAATTTACTTGAAACTCAATAGCTTGTCGCAGCTCTAAAGGACTAAATCCTTTTTGTAGAAAAAGTACGGGTCTGACATTCTTGAATTTTTCATAGATCGCTTCCTTATAATAATTAGTAACAACTATGACACCTGTTGATGCAGGCAAATCCGAGTCAAGGATCACATCAATTGCTGACTTGTCTTTATCTAATGAAAAGTCAGTTATCAAAAGGTCACATTCTTCTTGAGTGAGTGAGGCAATGGCTTGATCATATCCTATGCATGAGGTATACTGCGGATAGCCTAAATCATCCAATATTGTTTTCAAGAGCAGAAGGTCAGATGGTCTATCGTCTACAATGGTTATCCTCATCAACAGAAATTATGACTAAATATATAAACTAGCGATGAAACCTTATTGACGTAAAATCGACAATATTTATTCTTGGTATTATTTAACAAAAAAGCGGTTATCTCTAGTTGAGATAACCGCTTTGGTTCGGTTATTAAATTGAGTAATGCCTATAGCAATATCCTTTTGGTTCAGATATTATTCTTTGCGGCGATAAGCTCGCCTAAAAAGTATTTTATCATTGAGTTAATCTCAGTATTCAGCTTAAACTCAGGCTCTATTTCATACAGTAAACTGTGCTCATCTATGTCTTCCATCAAAGCCTCCTCTAAAACCTTGATTGCTTCTTGCCTCTTACCTTCGAAGTGCAATGCAGCAAATTCGCAGTATAAAAGAGCAGCGCTGTACGTTGAATTCTTCGCTTCATTCAATACGATGAAAGCTTTATCAAGGTCTCTAATCTTAAGCAAAAACACCACGTACTCAGTCCAATAGTTACCATCTTCAGGAGCCATTAAAGCTGCCTTGCGTAAGTATTGATCTGCTTTATTAAATGCACCAGTGATGTAATATGCTTTACCTAGTCCTAAGTAATAATCCTCTACTAGGTCTTCTATTGCGATCGCCTTATGATAAGCTTTGATTGCATTATTCCATTCATTATTATGTGCATAGCACTTCGCTAATATGAAATAGGATTCATCTGAATATGGATCCAGTTTGATAGACTTTAAGATCGTAGACTTTGCTTCTTCATACAATCCTAAGTTAAATTGACATTCGCTGATTTTAGTTAATAATTCGTCATCATAACCAAATACCGCTGAGTACTCTGTATAAATCTCTAGAGCTTTAGCAAAATTCTGTGTCTGAAAACAAATATCAGCACAATCCATATATCCTACTGAGAACTGCTTATTTACAATATAGCTGTACTCCAGAGCCTCTATTGCTTGATCATATTCTCCAATACATGACAATGCATGGCCCAAATTAAACCAACTCAAGTATGAGTACGGATTATCATCAATAAGTTTCTCATGGAATCGAATGCTATCTACATAGCGCTTAGAAAGTTCAACTGCTAGCCAGATTCTCTCTAAAGCCTCTTCGCAATTTGGCGCAATATTTAATGCCTTTGTTAGACATTCATACATTGCATCAAACTCTTGCGATGATTCTCTGATATGTGATTCGCAGATATAGACTTCGACTAAATCGCTATTGTTAGTGATACTCTTTAGATAATGAATCAGTTTCTCTGCACTTTTTAAATCATTGTTACTAGCTAGTATTCTAGCTTTCAATATTTGGATTTCTAACTCGTAAGGAGCTATTTGCTCAGCTTTTTCAATATTAACCAGAGCCTTAGTAAAATTGCCAAGTTTATATAGAATACGAGATTTCAGAATGTAGAGATCTGATCTGAAATTATACTGAGAAAGTGCAATATTGATAACGTTAATCGCTTTGTGATACATTAACTCATCTTCATAATAATGAATGAGTTTTTGCAAAGTTGATTCGTCCAGATAGGTATTCTGACCGTTGGCCAGCCCTTGTTCAAATGTAGAGACAATATTAATAAGCTTTTTGTCTCGCTTAGTTCTATTCTCCATTGGTTTCTTTAATGCAGTGGGGGTTATCTTCCACATCGTAAATATAAACAAAACTCCATTAGACGAATCTTCATGAAGTTTTTTTTTGCCAGAAAATTGTTAATAATATAGAGAATGGAAAATATCTATAACTTGTTGTATTACAGATACTTACAACACAGACCTGAATTGATTAACTTCTAATGCACTCTGAATCATCAGGTAACATATAGCATAATCACATCAACTAATAGGTGAAATTATCCCTTTTTTGATAGTCCTCTTATGAGTAAAAATTTGAATGTTCAAGTTGTGTCAAGCGTTAATTAGCTGACAAATACCAAGAACTCGTCAGTTAAGACTTTATTAGCACTTTATATTTGTTCTATCTTAGAGTAAAAGATATACGATGTCAAACATTCACACAATAATAGTAGTATTCATATCAGCTCTCGCTTTTGTGACTTTATCAAGTAATAGTGGCGGTAGAGCTGCAGTTGGTAATAGCGGTGCGACCTTAGCACCAGGAGATGGAGAAATAACATGTGCCTCTTCTTTTTGTCATGGTAATAATGCCTTTGATTCCTCTTTGGAGCTCGCCGTTATAGATGGGTCTGGAAATTTGGTATCAAACTATACTCCTGGGGCAACATACACAGTCAGATTAACTACTACTGCTGGTTCGGGTAATCCTGCTGGTTATGGTTTCCAAATGGTGTCTATGGATGCGAATAATGATGCTTATAATGCATGGGACCTTGCAAGCTTACCAAGCAACTCTCAAATTACTTCCCTCGGGACTAAAGATTATTTTGAGCACCAAGGTATTCGCTCCTCAAACGAAGCCGAAATTCAATGGACAGCACCTGCAGAAGGTGGTGGTAGTATTACGTTTTACGCAGCTTCAATTGCAGCAAATGGAAATGGCCAAGTAGGAGGTGATGGCGGTAATAATAATACACTTACTATAGAAGAAGGTCCTGTCTCTAGCACCGAAGATTTTGCTTCACTGAACTTTACAGCATTTCCAAATCCAGTTACAGAGCAACTTATCATATCTAATATTGATAATATAAGCATTGATAACATCGTCGTCATGAACGCTCAAGGTCAAGTGCTTTATACAGGTAATGCATCAATTCTTGATGTTGCTGTTTTTGCGGAAGGTCTTAATATAATTCAGATCACCAGCGGAAGTAACATGCAAGTCATTAAGGTCGTAAAGTAATTGGGAAGTCTCAAACATCTCATCTTTGATTTTGGAAACGTCCTGTTAGATTTAGATTTTCCTAAGTTCTTTAATAGGATGCAAAGTCTCACTGGTCTGGATGAAGAGAGTTTTCGTTCTCAGTATCATTCAACCATTGTTGCTTATGATAAAGGCAAGATATCGGACGAGTCTTTTATTTGGCAATTTCAACAGTCCAATACTCAGATTAATCCTTTAGAATTTGTCAAAGCGTGGAACAGTATGTTGGTTGGAACCAGACCAGCTGTACTTGACATGCTCCAAAATCTACGTCAAGAGTATTCAGTCCATTTATTAAGTAATATAAATGCATTCCACGCAAGATGGGTCAGCAGATATTTCAAAAAGGAATTTGACATTGAGCATTTTCCTCTGAAGTACTTTGATTCATATTTCTATTCCCATGAAATCAATTTGAGAAAACCAGATATTGAAATTTACAGTTATGTTCAATCTGAAATTCAATGTTCGGAATCTTCAAGTATATTATTCATTGATGACTTAGAAGAAAACACTACTGGAGCTCAACAGTTGGGGTGGAAGACTATTACGCATGACCCTCAATATTTGATCGAAGAACAAATGCAGAAATACTTAGTTAAATAAACTTCATTCGGTAAGAGAGTGGAATTTCGCCTTTCTTAATCTTTTCTAGTTTTCTAGCTATTCTTCTCTTTTTTAACGGCTTCAATTGATCAGTAAATAACTTACCCTCAATATGATCATATTCGTGCTGAATTACTCTAGCATTAATTCCGCTGAATGTTTCTTCTCGCTCTTTTCCTTTAGCATCAATAAATTTGATTTTGACTGTTGAGTGTCGAGTTACATTACCACGAATATCAGGTATACTAAGACAGCCTTCTTCATACTCTTTTTCTTCATTGAATTCTTCTAACATCTGGGCATTAATAAATACTTCTTTAATCCCCGAGGCGGTCTCATCACTCTCTTTATCCAATTGCAAGGTATCAACTAAGAATATTCTGTAAGATTTACCAATCTGAGGGGCAGCAAGGCCTATTCCTTCAGCATTATACATTGTATCCCACATATTGGAGATTAACTCCTTAATGTCTTCATCCTCGTAGTCAACTTCTTTGGCAACCTTCTTTAGTACTGGTTGTCCGAATGCATAAATGGGTAAAATCATAGGTTCTTCATTCTAAAGATTCAAGGTATCGTCTTAATATTATCACTGAACTAACTTGATCCACTAAAGCTTTGTTCCTTCTTTTCTTCTTTTTTGTACCGGAAGAAAGGATTATTTCTTTTGCTTCCACTGAGGTAAATGACTCATCCACATAATCGATATTGATAGTACTAGAAATCGATTTCTTCAATCTGTTAACAAACTCCTTTTGTTGTCGAATATGTTTGTTTTCTGTACCATCCTTATGATTAGACTCTCCAAAGACTATTGTTTCAATCTCGTACTCTTCTATCAACAGAAGGATAGCTTGTAGAGCTTGTTCGAACTCAACTGTTGGAAGTGGAGTAAGTGCTATCCTTAACGGGCCTGATATTGCCATACCACAGCGCTTTAAACCAAAGTCAATTGCTAATATTCTTGAATACACAACTGCAAAAATAAAAAAAGACCCCCTTCTAACACGTAGAAGAGGGGTCCCATCCCAAAAACAGTATTCTTATAAGTGATTATTATTCAATAACCACCATCTTCTTCGTTGCAGTAAATTCTCCAGCATCAAGTGTATAGTATAGTATTCCACTTGTTGAAAGGCTTGCCTGATCAATAGTGATCGTATGGATACCTTTTGAGAATTTGCCATTTTGGTTGAAAACAACCTTACCAGTTATATCTCTAATAGTGAGATTTGCATCTAATTCTGCAGGAAGTCTAAAGCTAATTGCAGTTCTTCCTTTGAATGGATTCGGCTTGTTCTGGAACAATTCGAATGATGCAATAACATCTTGACTTGTTGCAAGGACTGGATTCATAACCAAGAGCTCAGCGTCATAAACTTCACTCTGTAACACAGCATTGTTAATTGCAAAGCTTGTTGTGTTGATAGCATTGGCAGATGTGATACCTTTTATAACAAATAAAGGTTGATCTACATCGTAATTAACAGATGTCGTACTATTAAAGCTGAGTAACAAAGTGTTGTTATCTATTCTATAGTCAGCATTGTTCGCATCATATTGAGTTGAAGAAATACCAACTATTTCCATATCAGAACCTTTGTATTCGATACCAATCTGACTACCAAATATTTCAATATCTGAACCATAAACTGGTATAGACACTTCACTTCCAGAGTGTGTAGGTTGACCAAGTGTCAAAATGTAGTCTTCTGACGACCTTGCTTCGACCTCACCTGTCAAGTTGCTTTCATATGAATTATTCACATCACCAACTTTCATTGCTATAAAGTCAATAACCATATCATTTGCCAAGTTGAGAATCTCATAAGTCTCCGTGAAAGGCTCTTGATTAGGATTAGCAGGATCTAAGAAATTGTAATTCATATCAACAAATCTCCATGCTTCATTATTAGGGAATACATTAGTGTACTCAAGAATGAGCTTTCTGATATCTACTAAATCTGAAGCTGATACAGTCTGATCATTATTTGCGTCTGCAGCAATCATCTTGTATGGACTAGTCAAATTCTCTAGATTAAGGATATGTCTCTGAATTAATACAATATCAACTGTCGATACAGCTTTAACATGTGCATCATCCTTGAATGGGTTCACTATATAGTTTCCTCCATTTGACATATCAGGAAAAGCATAATCACCACTATCATCAGTCATTACATCCATATCACCTCCATCAAGAGTCACGTTCACTTCGTTCAACATTTCTCCATTTTCAGTCTGGACTGTTCCAGTTATTCTTGCAAATCCATCTCCACCAGGACCACTTGGACCATCTGGACATACATCCATATTATCTTGGACATTGATGAATGTTATACAAAAAGCTTGTAAAGGATTACCATCATGATCAAGGATTGGCTCTCCCGCAGAGTTAACTGCTGTAGCATAGATATTCACCTCAACATCTCCGAGTGTAGTACAATCAAAAATCATATTAGTCTCTGTGATATCTTCTGAGAAAGAGACAACTACATCATAACCACATGGATGACTACTACCAAGATCAAAGTCAGATGCCCATAGTTCTACCATACCGGTATCTACATTTCCATCACCATCAGAATCCATTGGCATCAGATCAACAGCCAATCCATTTATGCAGTAAGGTGTTGGAGCTTTACAGTTATAAATTGTGAATGGTTGAATACATGTCTCAACATTTCCACATCTATCAACTACTGACCATTTTACTAGGTGTTCACCAATTGGGTAATTACCGCTTATATCTATTGACCCACCTGTAGCAGTAGAAGTCAGGTCATAAGTACCATCTGAATCCACATCAATTTCTGCTAACCAAGACAAGTTCTCAATATCTGTGCAGTCATCTGTTGCGCTTTTCGTTAATACTATTGGTCCATCCTCACAGTCTGCTTCATAAGTACATACCCATACAAGGTCACAATCTTCATTAATAGTAGGAGCAACAAAGTTGTTTCCTTTTATTACTTGAGTATACTCCCAAATTGGATTAGAGTCTGGCTCTCCATCATTATCTGTATCGATTAACTGACACCAATCTATGACTCTCCACAATCTCAAGATTTTGAAGCATGCATTTCCATCAGTATTATTGAAATAAAATATTTCATCAGTATAATTAGCACCTAATAGGTCACACTGATCATCAAGATATGTTGGCACCCCAGTTTCGTCAGTTCCAATTGTATTCGGATCTAGACATTCTGTATAATCATAAGGAGTATCTGGCCAAACAATGTTATCCTCATCAAAAGGGTCGTTGTTTCTGAAAGTGATTGTTTGCGTACAAGATACACTTACACCACCTGCATCAGTTGCTGTGAACGTTCTCTCTAGTGTTCCAATGTTACATTGATTAAGCTTGTTATCTACAGTTTCGACTATCATAACATCTTCACAATTGTCGATTGCTGTAGCAACTCCGAGATCTGTTAGATTATCAATATCATATGCATAATCGCATTCTACAGTAACATGTGGTGGGCATTGTATGCTTGGTCCTAATTTGTCCTGTACTTCTACAGTAACCATACATTCATTCCAATTACCATACACATCAATAGTCCTATATACAACCATAACATCTTGACCAACATCAGCACAACAGAAGTTTACTTTATGGCTGAAGTTACATGGGTCTTCAAGCTCCATCACGTATCTTTCTAATCTGCTCTCACCACTTACATCATTCCAGAATGGAGTATTATTTCTAAAGAGAACAAACTGCCCACTACCGTTTGGCTGACCTGTAGCCCAATTGGTGTATGATGGTATTGTTCCATCAGAATAAGTGTAGACATCATCACAGTTTTGATCACTTAGATCAATATAGTATTGGTCCATATCTACTGTTTGAGCAGCATTATATACCCAATCACTTTCTGCCATACTCTCTAATCTTACTAAATATCCACCCATAGCTTCAGATAAGTCTCTAGCCATATACCAATTGACATTATCTTTAGATACATAGTAGTGGTGATTGTTGTACTCTCCTAAGTATACCATATCAGGGTAAACAGGGATATGACACTCACATGGATTAGGATCCATTCTTCTTACTAAATGCTTTTTGAGTATACAATCATCGTGCGAACCATCATCGAATGTTTCTGCATACACAACAGCTTCTCCATTATTCGTCAATGATGTTACCGTAAACTCATCACAAATTGCTACTGGAGGAGTATCATCTACAACATCCACGATAAATGTGCACTCTGCAGAATTATAACATTGATCATAAACAGTTACAGTGATTTCATTTTGACCCATCATCAAGTCAGCTCCAACTGTGCCATCATAATCATCAATAAACCCGCCTGGGTAAGCTACATCAATCTCGAAATCAACTGAACAATTATCTGTAATAGTAGGCATTGGTGGAAAGTATTCAGCTCCACAGTTTGCTACTCCGTGTACAGTTGTTACTCCATACATTGAGGTGTTTGTAGTTACTTGAGTATATCCTACACATTGTTCAGTATCTAGGCATGAGATTTCAGGAGCTTCATCGTCCATGATCTCAATAATTTGTGTGCATGGAGCTACTATTTCATCACCACACCACCATTCTCTTACTTCCCATGATCTCATAATCTTAACTGAGCAAGACGTATTTGTCGGCAATTCAATATCAGTATAGAATACACCACTATTACAGTAGAGATCAGATATAGGATAAAGAGGTACCCCACATAATTCAGGCACACCTACTTCCTCAGCATCTGGATATCCATCATTATCATCATCCCATCTGCAGTTTTCTTCAGTGTCTAATATTCCGTCTCCATCACTATCAGTATCTAGAACAATACCATATTGTCCTGATAATACAATATTTGAAGCTGTAAGCGAAGTCCATGCATTTCTATTCATAGACCATACTCTAAAGCATAATTGATCACCAACTAAGACAGGTATATTGACATTGCCACTCTCCATACTGTTCCCTACAACAGTAGAAGGCAGTATTGTCTCAACACCATTCAGTACATAAGCAGGCTCATCATTGATAAACTGCTCGCCTCCTGCTCCATCAATCATCACTGCTGACCAATCAAAATTTAACCAGCCTGAACAAGGCATATCAATACACAAATCTGTATTTGTATCATCTCCAGCTGTTCCATCCGTAGTAGCATTCAGTGTAACTGACCTTGGTGCTGCAGAAACATCTACATTTCCATCAGTTCCTCCTCCAGGACCTGCTATTGTTAATGCCCAGTTTGCAGGATCAAAATCTCCTGCAAATGTTGCGTGAAGACAATCATCTTTATCCCAGCTACCATCACAATTCAGTGCAGTACCATCAAACTTTTGGAAGTTAGGCGGACAAACCACCTCATCTAATGCTATTCTTCTTAATCTATATACTACAGTACATTCAGGAGCAGCTACTCCATGACTATCATAAGCTGTGTACGTTCTCGTAATTTCTTTAATGAAATCAGGATCGCAATCTAATGGTACAATTGACTCACTTACTAAGACAGCAGGTACTTGTCCTTCACAAGCATCTATAAATGTAGGCCCAGGGAAAACATTAAATTTTGAACATGAGAACTCATAAGGTTCCGTTGGACATTCATCAATCTGAGGTCCTAGCTTATCCTCTATGATAATATAACCCCAACAAGAGTTTCCAGAGTCAGTATCTCTTACTGTTACAGTGAGTGTTTGACCAACATAATCCTTATTTACTATAGGGCTTGTTGGAATAACGCCAGCTGCACTTGATACTTCGACTTCAAATATTCCTGCTGGACAAGAAATACCCTCATCCTCCAATATCATCATTGGTGTGATGGTGGCTTCGCAATTCATATCCAAAGATATTTGGGTAGTTCCTCTGCATGCAAGTGAGCATTGCGCGGTGAGGTCAGTGATTAGAGTAGAGCAAAGTAAAAGTAGAAAAATACTTGCCTTCAACACTTTCAACCTCATGAAAGGTGTACAGAATACATTCATGATTAGATCCTTTTAAATTTTTAATTACTGTTAGGGATGCGGAGTATCAACCAAATACTTGCATTTACCCAATGAAAAATAAATCTTAGGTATTCTATTATCTAGGTGGGGACTGGTAGAAACCATATTTATCTACCAATCGAGAACAAATATAGATTTTGTATAATATGTTTATGTACCTTTTTTTAGGTATTTTATAAATATATGTACAAATATCTAATATGTATATACTAAAATTGAACGCTTACAGCACTGAATTGGAGTCCATATCTAGAAAGAACTGTATATAGAAGTGATTGACAATAACGATCAATACTATAAGATCAAGTAACAGATAGAGTATCTACAAAAAAAAGCCCCCCTCCAATAAATGAAGAGAGGCCATCCCAAAAACCGATTTACTCTTATAAAGAGATATTATTCGATAATAATCATCTTTTTAGTAGCTGAGTAATCACCGCTTTCAAGCGTGTAATACAATACACCAGAAACTCCAATCTCGTTCTTAGAAAGAACAATACTGTTAACTCCTTTAGCATAAGTATTAGTGATTTGCTTAACTAATTTACCAGTCACGTCCATTACTTGTAATGTCGCTTGACCAGCTGTAGGTAAGCTAAACTCAATCGTTGTTTGTGTTTCAAATGGATTCGGCTCGTTCTGATACAATGCGAATTCAGCAGCAGACTCCTCTCCCAATACCACGTTCATGATATTAAGCTCATTGTCATAAGCTTCTGCATTAGTAACATCACTGCTGATGCTCATTCCATCAACTAAGCTCGTCTCATTACCAGCAAAGTATAGAGTGAATAATACTTCACTTGCTACACTCTTAGCTGTTAATGTATTCCAACTCATTGTGATAGTGTTATCATCAATCACTGCAACATTCTCATCAGTTAACTCAAGAGCACCTGATTCAACGTTAGTTAATGATAATCCATTTGTATTCATTGTAAACTGGTAACCAGCAATGTCATTGAAGTTTGCACTTGTAACATCAACTTTGATACCTTCTGCAGTTTGCTCTCCAGCAAGAGTAAACGCTAAGTTTGCTCCAGTTCTGAATTCTGCATCATTACCTTGTGCGTTAACAACAGCGTTTCCATTTACATCTCCAATCTTAACAGCTACCCAGTTCTCAGCTAACATGTTAGCGTTTAGAGAAAGGATATCAAGTGTCTCATTGAAAGCAAATGCATTAGCAGTAGTTAATGCTTGGTTAGCATCTACAAATCTCCAGCTATCATTGTTAGGATACTCATCTGTAACCTCAAGGATTAGCTTTCTAATATCTACAAGATCCGCAGCAGTAATATTCTGATCAGAGTTTGCATCAGCTGCAATGTACTGATAAGCACTGCTTAAGTTCTGTAGATTTAAGATATGTCTCTGAATTAATACGATATCTAATGTACTTACACCATTTCTTGGATCATCATTCTTATATGCATTCAATGCATAATCATAGTTATAATCATGTCCATTACTGTCGTATGTACCACTAGCATCAGTATTGATAGTCATTGGATACTCAGGTTGGTTAGATGTAATACTTACAGTTACATTCTCAACCATATCGCCGTACTCAGTACCAACATCACCCGCGATTCTTCCAGTGCCATCAGGATCACCTTCACAAGGACCGTTTAATGTTAATTCTACTGTACAGAAATCATAGTTTCCACACTCATCCCAGAAGTAAACATCAACTGAAACAACACCACTATTAGCACCACCTATATCATCACAAGTATATGTGATTGCAGAACAGCTAGTTGCAGCGTTGAACCACTCACTACCATCACCTGGATCCTCTTGTGGAAGATCTTCAGGAGCTGTCTCACTGAATGTAAATCTCATCCAGTCGTTAGGAGTACAGTTATCATATGTAATACCATCTAGTACGTAGTCACAAGCCCATAGCTCAAGCATTGGCTCATCACCAGCCATTAGAGCAGAACTTACACTCTGACAGTAAGGCGTTGGAGCCTTCTTATCAGTAACCTGGAATGTAGTAGTAGTAGACGTGATATTTCCACATCCATCACTTACTTTCCAAACAGCTCTATGATCATACTTGCTACCTGAAAGTGGTACTGGGATTGTCAAGCAAACACCTTCACCTGGAGCAGTCGGAGCAACGTAGTACTCGTTCGGATTTGTTCCAAAGTTTGGATCCTGTGGGCTTACATAGCTACTAAAGATATGGTCATAAGTCCAGTCTCCATTAATATCTACTAATACCTCCCACTTTAACCATGGGCTAACACATGCTCCAACTTCTGAACTATCTGTAGCAACAGCCTTCAACTGTACAGTTCCTACAGGAGCTACACAATCAGCATTAACAGCTACACATAAAGGCTCAACAACTAGATCTGGATCTTCGTCATCAATTACCTTAATAACTTGAGTAAACATCCACTCGTCACCTGTACACCAGTTAACAACTGTGTAATCATTGATGATCTTGATACAAGCCTCTCCTTCGATTTGGAATGTATCACTGTGCATAGTCCATCCAATTAATTCACATGGAGCATTAATCCAAGATGGCTCTAAAGCTGCACCTGAACCATCTACACATGCTTCAAAAATATCAGACGGTGGATTAACAATTACTTGAGTATTATTTCCTAAGCTTATTGTTAGAGGATCAAATTGAATAACCGTAGAGATATCAATTTTTTGCTCACAACAAGTGTTAGTTCCTTCAATACACCATGTTCTTGTAATCTCATTATTTCTAGTGTAGCAGATATCTTCGTTATATCTGTCACTGTATGTAACACTAACTCCACCACAAACTCCAGCTCCAGTAGCTATACCAGTTCCGAAATCAGGAGCAGTTAAGATAGCAAGTTCTGTCTCAGTTGGAGCAGCTTGTCCATCTAGGTGTAATGTCCAATCCATATCACAACCAATAGTTGCATCAGGAGGACAAAGGATTACTGGAGGTAACTTATTCTCAACTTGTACATAAGCCCAAGTCTCGTTATAGTTGTCACCAGCACCACCAACAGTACCGTCACAGTTACCATCATCCCAAACTCTTAGGATTACAGGCATACTATCTTGGTAAGATACGATCTGACCATCAGGTCCAGTGTAAGTATTACCAGCAGAAAGGTCATCACAGCAGAACTTAACCCACTGTCCACCATCTGTATCACTGTTATTATCTTGTGGATCTTGGTTATCATTGAATGTAACATTATTGTTATATCCATTGTTACCAACATTTCCACACATAGGAGCACCAGAAGGTCTTCTGATCTCAAGTCTTACTGGACCACAGTCACCATCGTGTGAACCATTGTCAATGTGTACAGGTAAGATTTTCGCATATCCTGACTCATCACTACCACCACTAGTTAAACTAACAACGATAGCTTCTTTAGCGATTGCTACAGGAGGAGTATCATCAACTACAGTTACTGTCATTGTTCCAGTTCCAACATTACCACAACAGTCAGCAGCAGTATATGTGAAAGTGTGAACACCTTTAGGAGCACCAATTAATCCATAAGGAGGATTTCCTGATCCATCTAAAGAAATTACTGGTACAGGACCAGAAACAGTATATGTCAAATCACCAGGCTTAGCGCACTCATCATATAAATGCTCAGGAGCCGGTAGAGGTCCACTTGCTACACATCCCCAAGGATTAACAGAAAGTGTAATGTCTGGAGCAGTGATTTCAGGAGCATCTAAGTCAGTAGACTTAATAATCTGAGTATATGGAATAGTTGAAGAGTTACACCAATCAAGTACTGTCCATTGTCTGATTACTTTAATGTTACCAGGACATTCAACACCACATGCAGGAATCTCAGTATCAACATAAGAAGAGAATAGATTACAAATGTTGTTATCTATTGGCTGTGGATGAGTTGTATTCTTAGCATTACATGCAGAATTACATCCCTCAGCAAAGTAGAATGGGAATCCCATCACAATACCTTCTTCAAACTCATATACATCTGGGCAATCAGGATCACTGTTAGGACAATCATCTGTAATTGCATCAGGAGTATCAAGAATTCCGTCTCCATCTGTATCAATCCAGTTGTCGTAGAAATTAGCAATATCCCAAGGAGATGTACCAGTTCCACAAGGAAGCTCAAGAATAGCAGGCGGCACGAACCATGTAGATCCAAGACCGTCTAAGCTAAGTGGCTCAACAAAAATTGTCTGTACAACAGGAGCTGAAGTGTTTCCAGCTTTATCAACACATGTCCATGTTCTTGTAATTGTTCCAGTAGTACAGTCACTTAGACTCTCAGAGTCTGTGAATGAGTAAGACTGGCAATCACAAAGAATTGGAGAAGGCACTGGAGGAGTTGCAGCAATATCACAACTTGTATCTCCTTCATTGAAGAATAAAGTGATTTCGTTGAAAACATTATCAGCACCACCACCATCAGAAATAGAAATAGTCCAAACTCCTTGCATGTTTTCACCTTCTATTGAAGTAAGGTCAGCATACTGTCCAAAGAATGGATTAATATTATTCGGAGCACCACTTGTAACATCAGCACAAGTTAATGTAGAAGGTGCATCATCATCAAGTAACATGTTGATACCACCACAACCATCAATCACTGATGCTACTGTATAAGTATTACCAGAAGGCGCAGTTACATCAACACTATAGTCAAAACCATTATTTGTAGTAATGTTAACTAATACATTCAAGTCAGTTACAGTTGCACAAGGTGAGTTAGTCAAATCAAGTACAAAATCTTGAGATGCAGCATTCAAAGTAACACCTTCAAAAGCAGTTACACCACCTGAAATTTCAACTGCAGGGCTCAATACTGCTGGCACACAGTCAGCATCGATACATGTAACAGTAATATCAGAAACTCCTTCTATTGTTGGAGCTAATTTGTCCTCGATAGTGAATGTTCCCCAACAAGGGTTACCATTAGGACTAGTTACCATTACAGTGTGATCACCACAAGGTAAGCTCAATGGCGTACCAGGAACAACAGTAATTGTACCATTGATAGTAACAGTATAGTTATCATAGCACTCGTAAGGTCCACCTTCAAGGAACATATCAGCACCTATCTCTACTTCACAGTTTTCGTCAAGAGAAATATTTACATGATCATTACATGCTATTGATTCTACAGCACCTAAGAATGGAGTAACTTCTACTTCAAAACTACATTCAGAGAAGAACGGTCCACCTATACCATCAGCAGATAGCACTTCATATGTTACCGTTGTAGTTCCAATAGGGAATTCTTCACCACTTTCAAACCCTGTAGTAAGAGTAGGAACAAGTGGAGAAGAAGGAGGAGGATTTAATTGAATATTAGATATCACAATAGTAGCTGGTCCAGCTGTACCGTCCACAGTAAAACCATTAAAAGCGAGTACACTACCAGAAGGGACAGTCACCATTGAAGTACCTGCCTGGTTATTAGCACCACTATCAACGATAGCTGTTTGAACACCATCAACTTCTACATAGAATTCATCCCATGTAGCTCCATCATTCGTGTCATAAGTCCAATCAAACGTCACAATAACATCACCAGGACATGAATTAGCAGGGAATGTATATTGTGTATCTCCTGGGATTCCAGAATCTCCAGTTTCAATTTCGATAACACCCTCTACTGAATCATCAATAACTCCAGAAGAGTTTGTTGAAGCAACACCAGCAGAAACATCAATACATGGAGTACAGATACCTTCGGTTGCTACAGTATAAGGCACGATTGCCGCACACTCACCTGGAGATAATTGGAAAGTGAAATCACCAGGACAAACCACTGTACAACAATCAGTTACATCACATCCTCCTGAAATATTTGCAGGAACACCTAATGCATTATTAAATCCAGCAGTATACGGTCCAGACATTGTATAAAGATCAAGTACATAGATACCTGAACCAGCAGGAACCTCTGGCACTACAGTAGCTCCTAAAGGTAAAGGTGCACCTGTCATATCAAGAACATTTGTTCCAGTATTTAATGTCCAAACCTCACCAGTAACACCAGTATTTATTGTAATCTGCTCGTGGAACAAATCAACACCATTCGGTCCTAATACATTTAATGGATTAAAACATCCACAAGGATCGCTAATGTCAACAGGTATAGAAGAAACACAAGCTGTTACACCACCTGCTTGACCAGTAGATCCACCTGGAGCACCTCCAGCAAAATCAATACCAAGGTCTTCATTAAAGTCAGCTGCGATAACCTGAGCTGTTATTGCATTAACAACACCAGGAATTAATGGTATACATTGGTTATATACCCAAGCATCAGCAGCACCACCAGCAGCAGGAGAAGTCCATACTACAGCACCATTGATAAGGATTTCCATTTGACTATATGGTGCAACACCATCATCAGCTGGAACAAAATAGTTGAAACAAAAATCACCTGCAGAACTGGTAGAAAGATCATATGATCCAAAATCTAAAATTCCACCAGGACCACCGCCTGACATTTCAAATAAAATGTAGCCAGCGCCGTCAGCACCAGTACCACAAAAGTCTGTCGGCGCATCTGATCCAGCAGAACCAGCACCAGCAGCACCACCTGAAGTAGTTGGGCATACTTGATTCTGCACATATCCTGCACTAGTCGTAATTGTCATTGGTAATGGTATGCATACTTCACCAGGAGCCCCAACAGTTGCTGGACCTCCAACGCATGGATCATTTGGACATGCACCAGCAGTAAATGTGATGTCAAACTGGAAATCTAGAGGATCCCATTGGTCTCCCCAAGCAATCAAGTAAGTAACACCAGCAGCAGCTGTAAATGTAGCAGAAGAACCAAAAGTAGTTCCAACACCACAGCCAGCATCGTCGTTTTCAGCAACTAGGAAAGTACCTCCAACGCTACAATCACCTGTGAAGATGATAAGCTCTGTGTCAGTTCCAGCTGGGTCATTACAAGACTCAACTGTAACATCACCACAACCAGGCGCCGTCCATTCGAATATTGTTGCATTTGCACCATCTAATTCAGCACATCCGTTCGCATCATCAAGGCCACCTGGAGTAGCCACCTGATTCGCGGATGCAGATGTATTAGATCCTGTTACAGCCACCTGGACTCCAGGACATTGCCCGTACACCATAAAACTGCTAACAGTTGCTAATAAAATTGTTAAAAATCTTTTCATTTGAGATTGAGTTTTTACGTTAAGAATTAATCAAAGTGTAGAGATCAACGAATTCTTGGTTGGCAAGATTCGGAGTAATCCCTCTAAGTCTTGCATAATGTTGATATGCATACTCAGCAGCTGTATAAAAGTCAAGACCTGACCTTAAGTTACTAAGTACTTTTTCATACATTTCAAGCTTTGCTCTAAGCTCAAGAGCTTGAGTTGATTCTTGATCAAGACCATTTAATTGAGTTTGCGTGATCACATACTCCACTTTGACTTTTTTTGCAACTGCAAAATAGTCTGCGTCGCTAGTCACATGACCATTTCCAGATCCTGGAGCGCCAAAAGACTGAGCAGAAACACCAACCGTCATTAAGCAAAAGCAAAATGCTAAAGTCATCAATCGAAAAACTTTAATTTTCATGAGATTGAGTTTTGGGTTAAAAATTTAGGTTTAAAAAAATTTGATTATATCGATTCTAGCCAACCAAATAGTATTATGGCACTACACCTTCCATCATTATGAAAGACATAAAGACCGCTTAACAATGAATACAATCACACACACATCTTTATGTGAGCCTAATCCATCCATCAAAAAAGCGCTGAATTAAACATACCAAGGCCTCGATAAGCCCATTATAGAGCCCTATAGCTTAATTCAACTCAAACTTGAAAATTGATACAATAAAAGACAACTGGGAAAGAAACGATGCGAAATGATTTCGTCGACGTAGATTGAGCATCGTAAAAGCACATAACAATAATGTGCAGAATGGTTCTTTAAAAACTCAGTTGGCTATATGTAATCAATTATACGCTTAGTAAATATGGAGGCGAAAATTCTTCAAAATTCACCTGATTACTCCATATTCAGCAACAAATATACTATTACACCTCTACAATCCACTACACTAACTGAAAATTTATTTATAATTTTTTTTTTAATATGTTGCTACCTCGTCCTTTTAGCTACCTGCAGAGGACCATTGTTAACAGTAGCCAATACCGAAGTGTTTTCATCTTTATTAACAGCTATGACATCCTTAACATCATAAGGCCAATAGATTCCACTCTCCTGAAGAGATAAAAACTCGAATGCAACCTTATCTCTTGTAGCATTTAGTATTACCCCTCCGAAAGAAGCATCTGCTCTAGATGTTTCTGCTTCCGTTTGATACATATTGCCACCATAAATAATGTCAAGTCTTTCATCGCCATCTACGTCATAGAGAGCCACACCATTCATTGGACTTAATTGTGCTTCCCTAGGTAAAGCAACAATATCAAATGAACCTCCTCTATTAATTAAGGCTATACTTTCAAATAGATTAGCTTCCATATGAAGCCATTTATCCAACCTGGCACCCAAAAGGCCCTTGATATCTAAACTTGCAAACTCTTCATAATTCTTCGTCTCTTCTTTGATGAAAGGCATTTGTTGAGAAGAACACTCTCTTCCTCTAATTGGAACCAACTTGTCGTTATACTCTTTTGCCAACACAACATCAAAACTGCCATTATTATCATAATCTCCGCAGTACACATGAAAGGGCTTATCTACGCTTGCATGAAACTTATGATTGACTCCTAAATTGCCAATAACAAAATCTTGATCTCCATCATTGTCAAGATCACCGGCTTCAATTGTATTCCACCATCCTGCAGTATTGCCTAATCCAAATTCAGTAGTCGCATTTCGAAACTGTCCTCCTTCATTCAGCATAATGGTTATAGGCATCCATTCTCCAACAATGATAATATCTTGGTCTCCATCTGAATCTATATCATTCCAAGTGGATGATGTGACCATACCTAGTGATTGCAGGTTATGTGATTTACTGACATCAGTAAACTTTCCATTATCATTATTCAACAAATAGCTGAATGTTCCGAAAGGATAATGGTCGGGAAATATCCTGCCGCCCACGAAGAGATCAAAGTCTCCATCTCCATCATAATCACAGACACTAACATGTTGACAAGATGAGACTGTCTCAGGAATTGCATCTTTTTGCCTTGTCAAGCTACCCTTGCCATCATTAGTGTAAAGTCGGCATTGATACATTGGAGATTTGACACCAAATTCTGAGCTTCCACTTACTACAAATAAATCTTGATCCCCATCTGAATCTGAATCAAACCAAACACTTCCCATATCTTCAAAAGCTCTATCTTGTTTCAATGCTGGTTGATTTGCTTTAATAAAATTTCCATTCGATTGCTGAACGTACACTGACCCCGCTTGATCCGCACCACCACCTACAAAGACATCCTCTAATCCATCACCATTACTATCACCCTTAGACAAAAAAGGACCATTCTGAGAAAATTTATGTGGTAGCAGCACTTGCTTTCTATAATCGTCAAATACTTTTTCTTTATGCTTAAAAGCTGGAGAAAACTTGTTTGCAGTATTTACAAACGCTGGTTCTATTTGAGGTTTTTTAGGTGTAGTAGTTGTTGTGCTCTCTTTTCTAATTTCAACTAGTGAGTCAACAAGCACATCTGTCAACCTTGTAATAGATCCATCTAACCAAGCAACCTCTACATAGTCTATCGCTTCCTTATCTCCTAAACCAAAATGGGCAACTGGTGATGAACAAGACTGAAAACCTCTTGTCGCTTTTGATTCGAAATATTGAAATCCACTTGCAGTCTTCAGGGTAATCTTAGCATTTTGATAATGAACACCGTTTGCATCTAAAGCTTTCACTCTTAAGAAATGTTCATTGGCTGAAGTATTTTCAATAATAACTGATGGTTCATTCAAGTTATTCAAAACTAAATCAATATCACCATCATTATCTAAGTCACCTACGGCTGCACCTTGTGAAAGCATTGGTCTATTAATTCCCCATTGCTTTGTTTTATTCTTGAATTCTAATCCCGTAATATTCTTATAAATCTGATTTGGAATAAACTCTTGAGGCATCACTTCTAGCAACTCTTCAATAGTTAATCCTCTTCCTAAAGCAGCAGCTTTACTGTTTGCTGTTTCTTTATAGTCTTTATTAAACACATCATGCTTAAATCCATTTGCTACAAAGAGGTCACGCATTCCATCATTATCAAAGTCCTCTAATAAGCATGACCAACTCCAATCAGTCTTGGAAATACCTGCCATTTGTGACACATCACTGAATCTTCTATCATCAGGATTCCCTGGCAGTGGTCCACTGTTCAGCTGCATCACATTATGCATGTATTGGTGGTGTAGGCCTAGTGCCTTCATTCCTTCAAACGTCTGAACATCCATTGAAGCCATGTTTGTCTTCGAGCGCTTATAATCAAATGGTAGCATCTCAGCAACGAAGATATCTTCTTCGCCGTCATTATTTATATCAGCAATATCTACTCCCATTGCATAGAAAGCAATATGAGCCATAAAATCATTTATCCTATCTGTAAATGTCCCATCTCCATTATTAATGTAGAGGTAGTCTGGCTCTTTAAAATCATTTGCGACATAGATATCTACATTGCCATCTTTGTTTATATCTGCTGTAACCAAACCAAGGCCATGCCCATAATTGACGATCCCAGCTTTTCGAGAAACATCAGTGAAAGTATTATCACCATTGTTTCTGTAAAGTTTATCTCTGACATCCTCAGGGGGAGACTTCCTTATTGCTAACCTTGCTTGAAGCTCCATGTCTTCAGCAACTGGATGGTTAGTCAGATACATGTCCAAGTCACCATCTTTATCGAAATCAAAAAAACTGGATTGAACAGAGAAGCTCGCATCGGCTAAGCCATACTCCTTTGCCTTTTCGGCAAATGTGTTATCCTGCTGATTAATAAATAAAAGGTTTTGTCTACTTTCTCTTTCAATCGTCGGCCAGCCACTCTTACAAACATAAATATCCAAGTATCCATCTCGATTAATATCTACCATGGTCACACCAGTATGCCAAGCACCGTTTCCGCCAATCTTAGCTTCCTTCGAGATATCTTTAAATTTGAGATCCCCTTCATTGAGGTAAAGTTGATTCTCAACTTCATTACCAGTAAAAAAAACATCTTCTAGACCGTCATTGTTTATGTCACCTACTGCTACTCCACCTCCATTGTAGATATACTCAAAATTGAAATAATTCTTATCTATCGTTTCTTTTACTTTGTTGTAAAATGCTATCCCTGACTTATTCGGAGAAAGTATTCTGAAGCCTTCTGAATGGGTTTCTTCAGCCTTTGAGGGCTGTTGAGTTTGATCTTCTGAGCAACTTGTACAGTAAATAATGCTCAACAATATAAAAGACAGATTTCTTAGCCTCATTGTTCAGGTAGAGATAATAAGGCTGTAAAACTAAAAAGGCACTCCAAATTAATGGAGTGCCTTGAAGTATATTTTTTATCGTAATATTATTTCTCCACTTCTGGATTCATCACAGTTGGCTTATCTTTTCTTCCAATATCAAATCTAACTGATAGCTCATGCGAGCCATTATTGTAGGCTTGAAAATTGTGTCTAGAAATATTATAAGAATAGAAAAAGTTAAAAGCATTAACCCTTGCACCAATTAAGAATCCAAGTCTTTCATCAGCTCCAACTGTATAAGTAACACCACCTGTAAGTTTCTCATCTAAGAACTTACCCAAAAGGTTGATGTCAACATGTAACGGGACATATCTCAAGCTCTTAATCATAATTGAAGGCTCAGCAACGATATCATAAGCCTCAGCATTAAATCGATACCCAAGCTGTAACATATACCCAAATACTTGTTCTGTTGCTTCACCATTACTTGCATCTAACATAGAACTAATCAGACCAGGTAGAGTCAATCCATAGATAAACTTCTCTGCGTAAACACCTTGTACACCAACCGAGACATCAAAGAAGTTTTGACCATCTAATCTTGCTAACAATAATGCATCTGCTGCACTATCAAGATTTTCGTCATTTAGGACTCCTGCATCAATCCCGTGTCCAATAAATTCGGTAGCAAGACCGATTCCCATCTTGTTATTGTCAGAATGTAGTGAATAGGATAACCCTAGCTGACCTTTTAATGTCTCAAGGGCGCCATTAGAGTCAGAGAGTACCATTACACCCAAACCTAGTCTATTGCCAATACTCCCATCATATCTAGCAGAATACGTTTTAGGAGCGCCCGGGAATGTAGCCCATTTATTTCTATAGTTAAAAAGAATAGTATGATAACCACTCTGACCAATTGCACCAGGATTGACAAGGACAGGATTAAGATAAGCTTGTGTAGTAATATATCGCTCATCAAAATATCTCGCTTGTCCTTTTATAGATTGACTAAGTAGAGTTAATACCACTATCAATCCGATACTCAGTGCTATACGTTGAAAATAATATTGTGTATTCATTGTATCTCTTCTTTGTTGATTTAAGGGATGAAAAGATTATTGTCTTAATAAAGTTGTTGAACCTTTGAATATTCGAGTATCACCATTAGGGAAGGTTCCGGTCAACACCCAAAAATATGTGCCTTCTGTAAGTTCGTTTCCATCTTGGTCGAGACCATTCCAATCATTATTATAATTACCTGTCTCCAAGATTTCTCTCCCCCATCTATCATACATACCCAAATTGTACGCATCTAGATCATCTAAGCAATTCAAGGCAAAAATGTCATTGACGCCATCTCCATTTGGTGTAACAACAACATCTCCTGTATAACACGTCGCACTACCAACTTCGGGCACTACAGCTTGGGGTTGGAGTAAAGCAACACAACCGTTTCCATCAACTACTTCTACTGCATAAGTTCCTGCCTCAAGACCAGTCGCACTCAACGATGAGCTCACATTTGGTGTCCAATTCACAGTGTAGTCACCTACTCCTCCATCAACAAAGATGCTCACAGCTCCATTGGATTGGCCCATATCTTCAGGGATAATCGTGTCTATGGTTACATCTATTGGTTCTGGAGCTGTTACTATAACAGTATTAGCCACATCGAATGTGCCACCAAATGTATTGTCAGTAGCAGAAACGCTGTACTCACCTGCACATAGTCCGTTAATTGGGAATGCTGTCGCGGTAACTACCTCTGCTGTACTAACATTAGTAAGTGTTATAGTTACATCAGCACTAGCTCCCATAATCGTCCCATCCACTACTCCATCGCATGTACCATCTCCACAAGACACTCCGAATCCAGCAAAACTGTTTTCCGAGATTACAACAAGATCTCCTACTCCAAAGCCATTCTGTGTAATACTTTCACAGAATATCGCAGAACAATCTTCAGAATCTGTTACTGTCACACAGTATTCACCTGGACATAGATCCAGTAAATCTTCTGTTGTCTCATTATTGCTCCACAAGAATGTATATCCACCATTACCACCCGAAGGTGTAATGTCGATTATACCCAAGCAGAACGTTTGGTCTATATTAGTCAACTCTACAGTAACTGGATCAGACGGACCGTCCACTGTAAAATCTTGACTGACAATTATCATGTTGCTATCTTCAACTTCCAGAGTGTGTGATCCTGCTTCAAGACCAATAGTGTTTACATCTTCACATGGTACTTCTTCGCCATCAATATAGCATGTATAGCTTCCATCAGCAGATGGACAACCACCAACTATATTTACTCCTTGAAGACTGCCACTACTTTCACCAAAACATGCAACATTATCTGTTTGTAGAGTCCCAACTATCTCAAGAGCAGTAAGACTAGAAGTAATTTCGAATGTTCCTGAATCACTGAGAAGACCATCCCCTGCTTCAAAAGTATATACTCCAGGAGCAAGGTTGTCTAATGTACCAGTACATGCAACTGGCATTTCATTTAATTCACATTCGTATTGTCCTCCCTGAGGGCAACCACCAGTGATTGTATACGTAATTGATCCTGTACCAGAACTGCAGTCAATATTTGTCGGAGTTCCAAGAGTAAGTACTACACTTTCGATAGTATTCTGTATGGTCCATGACATTGCATCAGAGCATCCTGTATCCGTATCTGTCACAGTAACTGATATTGCTCCAGCTGGCAAATCTTGTCTATTAGCAAGTGTCTTGCTTCCAGGGTTATCCGACCAACAGTACTCATAGTTGCCTGATCCTCCAGACACAGTTGTGGATACACTACCAAGTCCATCGCAATCTACATCTGATGAAGATCCGTTGACTTCAATGTCTGAAACTGAGCCAACCATTACAGAAGTACTGGCTGTACAGCCATTACCATCAGTGACAACAACAGTATAACTTCCTGCATTCACATTTGTCGGATTAGCTCCTGAGAGACCGCCCGTCCATGTGTAGTTTGGTGTTCCTGTATTCCCTGTAACATTTGTAGTTATACTACCTCCCGCGGCACATGTCGCGTTGGTTCCTGATGCTGTAATCGAAATCGGGTTGTTAGGTTGTACAATGGTAACGCAATTTGTAGCGCTACAATCATTTGCATCTGATACGGTTACACAATAAGTACCAGCCGTAAGATTCTGAATATTACAATCTGTGCCAGAATTTATTTGATTATTATTGCTGTCTTCCCATATACAAGAATAAGGTGCAGTACCACCTGTTGCACTCAAGAGGACACTTCCACTGTCATCACCAAAGCATCCAACATTTGTAACTTCTGGGCTCAATATTATGTTTGCTATCTCACAAGGGGGAGGCATATCACACTCTACAGATATTACTCCATCACTTGTTGTGAAAGGTACTGTAACTATCTCCCCACTATATTCTGCAGCAATTTCTATGTCTGGATTTCCTACTATTTCAATTGTATAATCTAGTACATCTCCTGGGTTTGCATTCGCGCAATCAGCGTTTATGTCAAAGCAAACCTCAAATAATACAGATCCATCATCTACTGTCACTCCACCTCCTGAAGGCGATGACCAAGAAACATTCAATCTATTTTCAACGATGTTAATGTTAGAATTGCAGTTTATCGGAAGTTCCGTGTTTGGATTAATCTTTTCATCATAGGTAAACACAGAATCATCCCACTCAAGGGTAAACTGCATCGTGGTGATAGAGATAAAATTATTTACTATCACAGGTATACATGCAGTAGTTCCATCTTGATAAGTACCATCCACAACATCTAACTCAAAGACAGGAACAACTTGCTCAACAATCTCAATGCACCCATCATTCGTACCTAGGGATAATGAATTACCACCACCAATAACTTCTAAAGTGATATTACCTATATCTGTAAACACAAGAGGTGAGATATCTCCGACATTACCTACAGCATCAAATACTAGTTTGACCACTTGAGTACCATCAGGCACTGTCGTAGGGTCGAATACCCAAAGGAAAGATAAGTTTCCTGGACTCGATTCAGCAACGCCTTGGCTACCCATAGGCACGTTGATGAAATCAAAACCTTTGAAATCTAATACATTAGGATCATAGGTTATTCCTCCTTGAAAGCTTTCTACATCAGTAAATCCTTCTACTGAAACAAATGCACATACTTCACTCCCTTCTGTTACCTGCTCTTTACTTGCAGTGTATTCGAAATCAAACTCTGGATCTGGTGGGTTATCACCACAATTACCAGCAATCTGTATTGGTAGAGGAGAAGCAGAAGCTCCTAAATTACTTTCAATAGCAAAATCAAAATTTGCATACACTTCGATTTCACCAAATGGTGGGTTATCACCAAGTGTCATCATAGTGGAGTCACATTCAGCACCAATGGCAATAAAGCAAACACTAAAGAATGCTGAACCATCTGGCATTGTCGTAACATCCAAACCATTTTCCCAACTCACCGCTATCTGACCGTCAGGATATTGGGTAGACATACCATTAACTGTTATGGTATTACCTGGGTAATTTATACTTGACAGGTCAAATGTTGAACTGGAAGTATTCAAGTCAGGAGCAAAATTCGTTATTGTATCGAATTGCATCACTGTTGAGTCCCAATACAGCCAAAATTGAAGACTATTTATATCTACAAAATTGTCAACTGTAACATCTACAGTAATTTTCGAACCCGGAGCAGGCATTGTATCAGCTGATTCAAAATTAACAACTAATTGTGCTTGCAGGGCGAAACTGAATGCTAGGAATAAAAAGGTATTAATGATATATTTCATAATCTATTTGTACTAGATGCCTCTAAGAGTGCAAAGTTAATATATATGAATTTTTATTATATACTAAATGTAAATAACAAGCTTCAGAAGCTCACATTTATTTCTAATCTAACGTTGACACATACAAAAAAGCACCTTTACTTAATACTATTTCAAAAAAGTAAAGGCACTTTAATGTAACTGATTATTAATGTAGTCTAGTCAAGTAAGATCATTTTTCGTGTCTCCATACTTCCTTCAAATTGCAGTCTGTAGTATACTACTCCAGATGCAGGCAGCATAGATGCTTCAACCACTGTATTATTTAGACCTTTGTCAAATAACTGGTTTAAGCTGTATAAAACTCTACCATTTATATCTAATACTTCAACAGTTGCAAATCCTGCTCTAGGCAAGGCAAAAGCTATTGACGTACTAGTTGTAAATGGGTTAGGTACATTTTGGAATAAAGCAAAATCAGATTCTGCATTAGGCGTAACAAACTCTATGTCCATCACGTCAAGGTCCATAGAATAAGCCTCAGCAGAAATGACATCATTTATTGTCATTGTCACATTAGGCTGAGCCTGTACTGTAAATAATACAGATCCTTCTGTTATCGCTACACCTGATACATTATCATAGCTAATTGCTAATGTATTTTCAGTCATAGCAATGTTTCTATCATTGAAGTTAATTGCTCCTTGACCTACTGTTGTTATGGCGTCCGCATTAATCGCTAATTGTAATCCTGAAAGCTCAATATTAGTTCTTGAAACAATCTGGTAAACACCAGCTTCTGTCTCGATTACTTCTAATTGTAAAGCTTCTGAAGTTCTGCTTTCTACATTACCGTCTGTAGCTCCACTTAAGATAACTGATCCATTAACATCACCGACTTTTACTCCGATCCAGTTAACATTCATTGCATTCTCAGCAATGCTATTTAGTAGAACATCTTCTTGTAGTGGCCAAGGATGGTTTTCGTCAGCGTAAGTTGCATTAGCATCTACAAATCTCCAAGCTCTATTATTAGGATATTCATCAATGACATGTAGTATCAATTTTCTGATATCCACCATATCTGCAGCCGATATTTCTTCATTGTTATTAGCATCGGCAGCTATGAGTTTGTAAGGACTATCCAATGATTCTAAGTTTAAGATGTGTCTTTGGATTAAGACGATATCCAACGTTGATATACCATTTCTAGGCTCATCAATCATGTCTGCTGTCAAGTGATAGTCTACATAAGACTGCATATCTTCGAAAGCGTAATGTCCATCAGTCAATGTATTCTCATAAGTCATTGAAGCATCTGTCATATGCTCTAGAGCTACCTCAACATCTGTTATAGGAGTAGCATTCTCTGTAGCAATATTTCCTGCAATCATTACTCTTGCTGCATTATCACAAGCTCCACTATTTGCTTGGATAGTAACTGATGTTACACAGAAGTCAGAGTTACCTGCATCATCTTCAACATAGATTGTCACTGTGTTAACTCCTATGTCATCACAAGTGAATACCATGTTAGTCTGTCCATTAGCAAATGTGAATAATAAATCATCATCACATGAGTCTGCACTATTCAAATCTAAATCACTTGCCCACACTTCTACCTCATTAGCACCAGGTAGGATTGCTGTTGTAATTCCTCCTTTGCAATATGGAACTGGAGCTGTACAATCATTTACTGTAAAGCTAAATGAATCCTCTTCTACTACTCCACAAGCACCTTCTACGCTCCAAGTAATTCTATAAGATCCTATAGATAATGTTCTTGTGATAGATGTTCCGTTTCCACTTGCTACAACAGTATTAGTTGTTGTGTTTCTCAGTGTATAGTTATATCTACTTGTTGTAGTGATCGTATTGTCAGTACATGCATCTTTAGCACTTGCAGTTAATGTTAATGACATTTCGCAATCATCTGCAGCCACACAATTCATTGCATCAATACCACCAAGCTCTATGAAGATTGGAGCATCAGTGTTATTCAATTTAATAATCTGTGTATTTGTGTAAATACCTTCTGGAGTAGGATCAGTAGTACTATATAAGCACCAGTCGATCACTGTCCATGTTCTGATTATCTTAAAACATGCATCTTCTACATCCGAGAAGTATTGGTCAGTGTAAGTATAAGCAAGCATTCCACATCCAGGTGCTTGATCAATAGCAGCGCCTGTTAAAGAGTACTTGGGAAAATCTCCAAAGTTGTCTGGATCAGCATCAGCACCAGTACATCCTGGCACGTTCAATCTGTCATTTGGCCAGTCGATGTTACAAGAAGCTGCATCAGGATCGACACAATCACTCAAATCTGGGAAGTACCCCACAGAAATTGTCTGATCACAATCAAGATTTACATCAGCACCATCTACTTTTACGAACCACTCTCTTACAACTGTTCCGTAGAAGTAATCTCCACACTGAGTAAGTATCTCTCTATCTCTTGAGAATGGAGACAAACTCACATCACAAGGTCCAGAAAACTGTACACTTGGAATATCAGTTGCATAACCACTTGCATAGTCATCACAATCTACTTGGTAGCTTGTATCATAGTTTCCATCGTTATCTACATCACTGCCTGGAGCACTATTCAATGAACAGTTACTAGAAAACTCTCCAAAGAGTGACTGCGGTCTTACAATTACTGTACAAATCGCGCTATTACCACTAGCATCTGTAACTCTTAATTCTACTTCAACATCAGTTCCAAGATCATCACAACATACTTGGATGAATTCTCCAAATGCAAAATCATTGTTCTCGTCAAATACACCATTGATACAGTGACCACTAGAGACACCAGTTGTTCTTCTCACCTCGTAAGTAAGGTCACCAATACAGTAGTCATGCGAACCATCATCAAGAGATGGTGCATATACTCTACCCCAACCATTCTCATTCAATGTTACTGCTGTGTACTCATCACAAACTGCCACTGGTGGAATATTATCTATAATATCTACCTCTACTGTTATTGATGCTAATTCTTCACCAGTTACAGTAGGGAATAAGAATCTATTACCACATTCATCTTGTACATGGAATTTTATCCACACTCTTGGTCCTTGCATATCAAGGAAAGTAAAAGTTCCATCACCATTGATGATAACCCTTCCATCATTGCAATTAAATGGAGTTCCTGTAGCAGGCTGAGATCCATCCGGATTAGCTTCCAAGTAGCACGCCTCATACACTTCTGTACCTGAGCAGTCTCCAAGAATTCCTCCAAGATTTAATGTGCCTCCAAGGCTGTTATTGAAGTCTGTACTTTCGAAGTCAATCGTGATATCTGAACTACAAGCATATGCATCTGCATCTACACTTGTCGTAAGTACACCGTAGAATGTTGTCTGTGCTGGACCGACTTCGTCTTTACTTTTTATCGTTTGTCTGAACTCAGTTACTTGGGCATTACACCAATCATAAACATAGAATGTTCTCAAGATCTTAAAGTTAGAACCACAAGTCTGAGTAAATTGATCATCATAGCTAACATTGAATTTACACACATTATCCAATGCCATTGGGAATAAAGGATGTCCACCCAACATAGGCACACCTGCCAAAGATGGAGTCGGATCAAGCATTCCATTATTATAAAGATCTATCCCACAGTCTCTTCTACCATCAGCTCCTAATAATGTAAGACCTGAAGCGCTGTAGTCGTCATCTTCTGCATTAATCAAAATGTCTGCAGGCATAACTACATCTGCAAGATCTCCTTTTTCATAAGAAATGATAAATGAACACTCAGTCTGGTTACCTGATTCATCAGTAGCAGTCCAAGTAATCTCTCTTTGCATAGTGTATGGATTTGCATCTGGTCTACAATCGTAATCTAAGAACTCATCTCCAGTAATTTGGATAGAAGTATTATTACAATTATCACCTGCATAATCAATAGAAAGAGCAGATTCTGATTCTATTGTGATAGAGATAGCATCAACTACCATACTCGCTGGTCCAACATTCGAAATGTGAACTAACCAATCACCACTAATATTCTCATCAGAAGCTTGAACTAAATTGAAATCCGCAATATCAAAGCATAAGCCTGTTGGACCAACAGGAGCTGTAACTACAGCACCAGATGGATCTTCCAGAGATACTTCTAGGTTTGCAACATTTCCAGGATCTAACGTTACACAAACTTCAACCCCAGTAACTAACTCAAAACCATATGCTTGGTTAACAGCTGTAACTGTAAATGTTTCAGTTGTAGATGCTAGAATAGTTTCATCCAAGTCTGCATCTGAGTTATAAGTACTAGTGCTTGACTGATTCAGAAGCATTGTTGTACTAATATCCTCAACACAAAGGATTGAAAAATCATCTGGACAAATAATTTGTGTAGGGATCTTATCCTCAATAACTACTGAACCCCAGCAATTATTTGCAGTTGTTAGATCTACAAAATCATCCTTAACATTGTCTGTAAAAATCTCCACATCGATAGTCTCATTCATTTGAGCGCCATCTACTGAAGGATGAATAGTGACTGGACCTGGTAGATAAGATGTCTCATCTATGAGGTTACCATCCTGGTCATACAATCTAATAAAGTAGTCACAGAATAATTCATCGTCTTCTCCTTCTAGAATAATGTCAGGAGTAATAACAGCCTTGCACTCAAAATCCAATGATACTTGAACTAAATTGTTACAAGCCAATGGACAATCTTGTGCCTCGACATTGCTGTTAATAAATACAACTATACATGCTGTCATAAACATCAGTTTAGAAGCAAATCGTTGTAAAGTTTTGAAAGTGTCGTTAACCATTCTCATTTGTAAAAATCGGTTTGTGTGTATTGTAAAAACTCGTTACTATTTCTTAAATAATTTTTCTAATTATGGTCAGATTAGACTTTCCTTGGGGAGGAATTATACAAGTTGGTTTTCAAAAGCGAACTTGATGAGATTAACAGTGTTTCTTACACCAAGCTTTCTCATTATGTTCTTTCTATGTACACCAACTGTTTGATCGCTGATAAATAATTCAGCAGCAATCTCTTTATTATTCTTAGCTTGAGTAATCAGGCTCAAAACTTCATGCTCACGCTTAGTAAGCTTTCTTTTGATCAAGAATCTGTCCTCAAACTTTGTTTTTGCCTTGCTATTGATTTTAAAACCACTCGGAGGAGTGATATGTACATCAGGACCTAAATATGTTCTTTCATTGAACACATGGTTCAGTGCAGAAAACAAGTCCTCTCTTTTATGTGATTTCAAAAGATATCCATCTGCCCCACCCTTCATGGACTCTTTTACGAAATTGTGATCATTATAGGTAGTCAAAACTAAAATCTTGACATCCTTTGATATTTTCCTCAGCTTAGGTATTAGCTCAATACCGTCAACACCTGCAAGATTCAGGTCCATAATAAGGAGATCGATTTCCATAGTACTCAAGATCGAAATGACCTGATCTGAAGAATCGACGTGAGAAACAATATTTAATTCATACGAAGGATAGTGTGATAGGATGGTTTTCATTCCCTCACAAAACAGATTTTGCTTATCTGCCAGAAGTGTATTTACTGTAAGCATCTAGTTTGGTCAATTAAAGTTGTAAAATTCGCTATCTAAGCTGTGTAAACTCGTTATCACACCATAAGAAGCAAATGATATGCCAAACTCCGTCTTATAAAATGCTAGTAGAACACATATTTTTGAGTGTTATATGTATTGTAGTCTAAGTCGCTGTTTTACAGCACTTTATAGCAAAAAATGCTATACAAATTAAAATAAAAAATAATTAAGGAAATACTCCACATTTGGGAGTTATTCTATCACTAAAGGGGTAACGTTCGAATATTCTTTTGAAGTAACTATAACGTTATAATAGCCTCTATTCACACCATAATTTTGAAGTGATAACTTCGTAAAATTACTCCCTGATCTTAGCTCAACAGATTCGGTATGTAGAGCTCTTCCTAACAAGTCAACTACAGTGATGTCAGCAAAACCGAAATAATCTGAGTGGATTACTAATTCGATATTTCCATCAACACTTGGATTAGGATAGATAAGTGTATTTAAGTGTATTGGTGTTAACTCAATAATTGGTGAAGACTCTGCAGCAACAAATACATTATTCTGGATTAATGTAATCGAAGAATTACGCAAGATGATATCTCTCAATGTTGTTTGCTGTATTTCATGAATTTCGAAAGCGTTGAATACATCAGTTTCATTTTCATAATAGAACCGATCACCGTCTCTAAGCATTCTGAATTGATCTTCTAGAATATTAATGATAAGCTCACCCATGGTTGCATTAGACGTCTTCTTCTCTGCCAACAGACCTACCCAAAGATCAATATCTTCAATGCTATCATACAATGAACCTAAAATATCAGCTACTTCAGTGTCACCTGTTAAGGTAAGAAATGATGTAAAGCCAGGAAGACCTATATTTCTTCTCACTTCATTATAGCTCATTAATCCCCTATCTCTCCCATTATGGATATTTCTTGCAACCAAGTCAATAGGATCTTCACCTCCAAAATCAAAGTTTCTAAGACTAGTAGAGGCTTTTGTATCAAACTTTTGTTGAATTTGCGCAGCTAGACCTTTCAAATAAGGCTCAATGCCAATAGTAGCGGTAGATCCTTTAGGGTCATAATAGAATTGTTCACCAACTTCCATACTCCCACTCATAATAGGCTGACCGGAATTATCTAATCTGAGTATCTCTTCCCCTATTAGAGTATTCTCGAAAACAATAGCAGCTGCAGAAAACTCATTGCTGATGCTCACATCAATGTCTTCATCATAGCCATTATATTCTTCTAATTGAATACCCAAAGCTGGAAGCCAGTCTTCATATGTTATCTTCTGAATGTACGCACCTACAAGCTTTCTGGCTCTTTGGTATAATCTCTCATCATTCCAATTTGGATGTCTTTCTGCCAACTCATCACACAATCTGTTGTGCTCTCTCAAGAACAATGTATGCAGTGAAATCAGAAGGGGACTCTTATTTGCTCGCTCATCACCAGCGATATAAAACTTCTGACTGATCTCTGGAATAAACTTCATGTTTGGAGCCGTAGCATCTATTTGACTGTTATAGTCTCCGCCAATTGTATTCCATGGCATGAAGTTGCCAGACGGTCCAGTTTTTAGCTTTCCTCCTTCAAATGTTCGCAGCCATTCCGCTCTCTCATTATCAGAACCATATACTATTGATGCATCCAAATAAGAGGAAACATGGTTAAGGAATTGTCTAGGATTTCCTATTTCGGAACCTGTCGACTCATCATATTTATTTCTAAAAAATGGTAATTGTGACTCTTGATCAAAGAAAGTGTCATCATCAGGAACATCAACCATCTGCACTTCGTCTGGATTGTAATGCACAAAATCAATATCATGACATACGAACTGTCCAAAAGCCCAAACGAAATCGCTCAGACCGGTTTCATCTTCTATTGAAGACTCTTGATTAAAAAGTGTATTACTTATATTTCTGATGTTAGGTAAGTGAGCATCATTAATTGCTCCTATGCCATCAGAATAATTGACGATATCATCTGTAATCCTAGAGTATTGGGTAAGTGCTGCACCCATAGAAAGATCACTGAGATTATTCCTTGATCCATCAAATGTTCTGTTCTCTTGTGCGTTAACTTGTATTGTACATACCACTACACAAACAAGCGTACACAACTTCACCATTTTTCTATAGCACTGCATCGTTCAGATGTTAGTTAATACCCACGAGATTTAATCGGTTTTCCTAATAGGTAGCAAATATAGCAAAATTTATGTCAGATTAGTTTGAAAAAAACCAATAAAATAATTGCTAAATCCACGATAAACTAAATACCTGAAAATACAAGTTAAATGCTTAGTTTTCGATTAGACCTCAGGTAATAAATAAAACTTGTAAGTGCAAATATATGATATTTTTTTATAAAGTGTAAATATGCTCATAATCAATGTTATATAAAGGACTCGTAATAAAATTCACGCTAGTCCTCTTACTTGCAATTCTGCAGCATAAGACGCAATGTCAAACAATCAAAGTTGATACATTTCTTATACTCCAATCTGATACTTCTTGTCTCAAAATGGACAGACTAATTCTTCCTAATTCACTGACTTTCAAGGAAGAAAAAATTGAAAAAAAATATATCTGTTCTGTAGATCAATTTGACCTCTGTCTCCTATCTCAGGATGCCTCCCAAAAGGATGATACCGTTTACATCAAATTCGAAGTCTTAGATATTAAATTCGACAGTGTTTACACATATACAGAGTCATTGCTATCTCCTGATTCAAAAATTATTGGCATTCGTCCAAACGATTATAAAGACCCTGAAGAAAAACTCATCAGGGACGGCCTAAACTATGGTGGTACATTCTCCAGAGGTTTGTCAATTGGGAATAGTCAAGACTTAGTGCTAAACTCTAATCTCAATCTCAACCTCCTTGGTGACCTTGGAGGTGGGACCACTATTAAAGCGATAATATCAGACAACAATCTTCCCTTACAAGCTGAAGGCAACACTCAAGTATTACAGGAATTCGACAGAGTCTATATGGAGATTCAGAAAAATAACACAATGCTAAGAGCAGGTGATTTTAATGAATTCGAACAAGATTTCTATTTTACCAAGTATACCAAGAAAGCTAAAGGGGTAAGTCTCTCAACGCAGGTTTCAAAAAACTCCGAAAATCGCTTCAAGACAAAGGCAACTTATTCAATTTCTAGAGGTAAGTTTAATAGAGAGACCCTTGCCATTCAGGAAGGCAATCAAGGTCCTTATCGTTTGTCAGGTGGAACAGGTGGAGGCTTCTACATTATACTTTCAGGTAGCGAAAAAGTGTATCTCAATGGAGTGCTTTTAACTAGAGGTTATGATCAAGATTACATCATCGATTATAATAGTGCTGAACTCAGTTTTACTCCAAAGCATCTCATTAACAGAGATAGTAGAGTTATTGTGGAATACGAATATGCAGATCAAAGTTACCTGAGGTCAGTACTGATCTTGGACAATACAATTAAATTAAACAAATGGAAGCATCGAATTCATTTCTATCAAGAACAAGATAGCAAGTCAGTGCTTGGATCTGTGCAGTTAGACAGTACAGATTTACAGATTCTACAAGAGGCAGGAGACTCTCCTGAGAGACTCTTCCGTGATGCAATATATCCTACCCCTTTGGCCGATCAAGATGATCAAACGAATTACTATTCGCTAGATCAGGGCGTTCTTAGCTTTCAAAATTCTCAAGCCGACACTCTCTATCGAAGCCTATTCTCTTACATTGGAGAAGGGGAAGGAGCCTATGCATTGGACAATACCACAAACGCTAATGGCCGTGTTTATGAATATGTAGGATCTGGGCAAGGCAACTACTTGCCTGTCATCCGACTTACGCCACCTGAATCCAGAAGAATACTCAATTATAGTCAAAACTATGAAAGCAAAAGCTCTAGTCTTATCTCAGAGTTATCCATGAGTAATACAGATATAAACAGATTCTCAAATCTCCAAGACAGCGATAATACTGGATTAGCTTATCATCTTTCTGGCAACCACCATTGGCATTTAAAAGACACCTTACAATTACTCACAGTCTTTGGCTCAGGGGAGCTAAGACATGCAAATTATAGAAACCTGAATCCTTACAGAACTGCGGAATTTAACCGTGATTGGAACAATCTTGAAGACCTAACTATTCCAACTGACGAGTTATATACCAATGTAGGTCTTCAACTGAGAGATAGCACTGTCCATGATCTTGCGTATGGATTTCAGACATTTACAAGGATTGGACTTTTACAGGCCTCCAAACATCTTTTGACTTATAAGTTAAATGCTAGACTCACCTCCATAGAAAGCAAACTAGATTATTTAACTTCTGAGTCTTCCACGACATCCTCTACTTTCTTGAGACCTAATATTTTGGTTAATCAGTTTCTTAAATCACGCACTGGCCATAGATTTAGAGTCGAATTCTGGCATGAAGACAACGCTATTCAAAGCAAAGAGGATAATATACTTCAAGCACCAAGCCAAAGGACTGATTATTACTCCATTGGACTCTATTCTCCAAGAAAAACTGCACTCAGCTATTCTCTTGACTATACTCTGAGAGAAGACGACATGCCAGATGGACAAAATTTTGCTTATGCTTTTTCATCAATAGACTATGGTGGCAGTATTCAGTATAAATTTAATCCACAAAACTCCATCAATCTCACTGCAAAGCAAAGAACACTACAGGTCAAAAGAGAGGACCTCATCCCGCAAACTAATGAAAGCACAATATTAGGGTCTTTGAATATCATCTCTTCTTTGTTCAGATCAAGCGTGAATCTCCAGTCTTTTCTAGAATATAATAGTGGACAACAAGCAGTGTTCGAGGACCAATATTTACAAGTACAAAAAGGCGAAGGCATCTATATTTGGAATGATATTAATCAAGATAGTATTCAACAGTTAACAGAATTTGTGCAATCACCGATTGACACTGCTGATTTTGTGAAAGTTGCTGTATTTAACAATACATTCATCACGGCAAATCAACAAAAGTGGAATCAAACGGTAAGCTTCGATCCAGGACGGCTTTTTACGGATACCACAACTCATGTTGCCAAGGGCTTTCTCTCTAAACTATTTTTCTCCAGTAGGATCAAAGTCGATCAAAAACTTGAGGATGTTAATGACTTGAGTGCTGTCTTTCAACCTGTCGAAAACCTCATTGATTCTTCTGTGATTTTTAGGCAATCTTCCTTCGACCACTTTGTACACATCAATAGAACAAGTAACACTTTTGATATTCGTATTGGGCAAAAACAGCTGCTCAATAGACGAAGACAAGTCTATGGTGTTGATGATTTTAGCAATGGGGCTTATTATACCCAATTGAGATGGAATTGGGCAAAGCAGTTAGACTTCTTGTTACTGAGTGAATTACGCAATAAAGAAAGAGTAATTGAAACTCAAGAAGAGAGAACAGTAGCTATCTCTAGTGTACTAGTGCAGCCAACAATCAGTTATAGACCAAACAACCAACTTAGAATTAATCTTATACTCAAATATATCGATCGTGAAAATTCGTTCGAATCAACATTCGGTAAAAGCCTTACTCAGGATTACAAGCTAGATATTACTTGGAGGAAAGGCTCAAAATCATTTTTTCAGTCTAGTATTTCTTTTGCAAAAGTCAATTATGAGTCTACTGTCCCAAACAATGACTTCGTTGAGCTTGATATGTTAGATGGATTGAAAGATGGTAATAACATGATATGGGAAACAAATTGGACAAGAAAATTGAATAAGACCCTAGAGCTTAGCTTGAATTATAATGGCAGAAAAACAGGTGAGGACAGACTCGTCCACCAAGGCAGCATGCAGCTTCGAGCAATTTTTTAGACGAAATTTTGTCACTTTGGCTATATAAGCAGTAGTTGTCATTCTTTCTCTCGCGCGATTTATATTACATTTGTTCAAATCGACAATCTCACATTTCAAAATCAGAATTATATCTAATTATGAGAATACTTATACTCTTATCGACAATACTATTCATGTCATTCAGCCTTCAAGGTCAATCAGCCTGGGAGATCATAGAAAATGAGCAGGTTGCCACTGCTGAATATGGAGATCCTCAAGTTGAGGTGAGCTCTTATGTTGTCGCAAAGCTTAATACCGAAATAGCAGATAACATACTGATTAATGCTACTCCGGATAATAGATCGAATAGCATTGAGGGTAGTCAAAAAATAGGTCTTCCTATGCCAAATGGAGAAATGCATAAATTCTATCTCTATGATTCTCCTGTTATGCACCCTGAGCTTGGTGCTAAATATCCTGAGTTAAAGACTTATAGATTAGTCTCATCAATTGATAAAAAAATCACAGGAAGATTTGCAAGAACACCTTCTGGTCTCCATGCAACAATTAGAACAACACGAGGAGAAATTTATATTGATCCATATAGCAGTGAGACTTCTGAACTACATATAAGCTATTATACAACAGATCAGTTGTATCCGGAAAATCTACCAAAACCTGCATGTGGGTTAGATTTTGATCCAGCTGACCTTAGAGAGCATTTTGGTACTGAACACCCAATGAAAGTTGGTGAAGAATCACTTTTGAAGAAATACAGATTTGCTTTAGCTTGTACTGGAGAATGGGGGTCAAACTTTGGATCAAAAGCACAAGTGCTAGAGCAAATGGTTATTGCAACGAATAGAGTCAATGAGTCATTGGAAAATGAAGCTTCTATCTTTTTCGAGCTCATTCCAAATAACGAAGACATTATTTTCTTAGATCCTATTTCTGACCCATACATCATTACACCAAATCCTGAAGATGGCCAACATCCAGGAAGGCAAGTACTAGGTCAAAACACAGGAGTAATCAACTCTAATGTTGGTGCTAACAACTATGATGTCGGTCACGTATTTACTAGATCATGCACAGATGGAATTGCAGGTGTGGCAAGTCTAGCATCTGTGTGTACTGATAATAAAGGAGCAGGAATCAGCTGTGTTGGAGGTGCTAATTTGATCAGTTTTATGGTACAAACTACTCTACATGAAATTGGACACCAGTTTGGTGCAAGTCATACTTGGAGTAATTGTGGTGGTAATGCAGAAGATCAGCTTGCGCCAAGTACAGCAGCAGAACCAGGAAGTGGTACTACATTCATGTCTTATGCAGGTGTATGTGGTGGCAATACGAATGTCTCTGGCAACAATGATGCTTACTTTCATGTTGCTTCGCTTCAACAGATGTACAATCTCTTGAAAAATGGTAACGGTTCTCTTTGTGGAGAAGATGAAGATGTTGGTAATACAGCTCCAACGGCAAGTCACGATTATGAAGACGATTTTGTCATTCCTGTTTTCACACCATTTGAGCTTACAGGAAGTGGTTCTGACATGGAAGATGATCCACTGACATACTGTTGGGAACAGATGAATTTTGGACCAATATCTCCATATGGACAGCCAATCGGAGATGCACCATCATTCAGATCGTTTGCACCTTCCGAAAGCCCTACAAGAGTATTTCCAAGAATAGACAAATTGTTGGCTAATAGCTTTGACCTTTCTGAAGTCCTTCAAAGTAATGGCAGAAACTATACTTTCTTTTTAACTGTGAGGGATAATCATCCAGGTGGTGGTACAGCACATTGGACAAGTGTAGATTTTAGCTCGAATAGTGCAGCTGGACCATTCTTTGTTGTCGCACCAAATAATAACGAGCAATTAGAAGTGGGTAAGCCTTACTCAATAACTTGGGAAGTAGCAAATACAGATCAAGCGCCTGTCAATTGTGAAAATGTAAACATCTTTCTCTCAGCAGATGGTGGACAAAATTTTGATATTCTCTTAGCTTATCAAACACCAAATGATGGAGAAGAAACAGTTATAGTTCCTAATTATGTTACGCAGCAAGCAAGAGTAAAGATCAAAGCATCGAATAATATTTTCTTTGACATTAGCAACTTCAATTTTGATATCAACGAAGCGACAGTTCCTTCTTTCTATATGGGACTTTCTGAGTTTGAAGCTGAAGTATGCACACCTGATGTCATAGAAGTGGACGTAACATCAGAATCATTAGCAGGTTTTGCGGGTGATGTTGCTTTGAGTGTCGAGACTGATCTTCCTGCAGAAACGATTATCACACTTTCAGAAGAATCAATTAGTGGCGCTGAAGGAACAGCATTGCTTACTCTTGATTTTGCAAATGTTAATGCTACAGGTACATACGAGGTCAATGTAAGAGCATCTTCTGATGGACTTGAAGATATTGTGCAGACATTATTAGTTACGATTACAAGTAGCAACTTTGATGATTTTGCATTGACATTTCCAGAACTGAATAGTAGCGGAGTATCCCAACTTCCTACGTTCGAATGGGCTAATACATTGAATGGTACATCTTATACTCTAGAATATGGAACTAACCCTGCACTTGGTTCTACTGCAACTGTAATATCAGGCCTCAACGGTAATACATACACACCAACTACAGGCTTGGAAAAGAATTCTGTGTATTATTGGAAAGTGTATGTCGGAAACAAGTGTGCAGATGCAGAGTCAGAGTTGTTCATGTTTGCTACAGAAGCACTGAGTTGCTCAGCATTACTAGCTGACGATGTACCTATTTCGATATCTCAATCAGGGCAACCAACTATCACCAGCTCTATATTTTTAGCTGGAGCAGGCCAAGTTACTGATGTTAATATCTCAAATGTGAGAGGAACTCATGAGAATGTCGGTAATCTTACCATGACCCTTATTAGTCCTTCACTCACAGAAGTTGTTCTTGTGGAGGAAAGGTGTAATTTCCAAGCTGATTTCAACTGTGGATTTGATGACGATGCAGCTTCCGAAGTCTCATGTCCACTGTCTACAGGATCTACCTATATTCCGAAAGAATCATTAAGCATATTTAATGGAGAAGATATTGCTGGTGATTGGGTGCTTAGAATAGAAGATGGACAATCTGGAGAAGGTGGTCAGTTGAATGGATTCGAATTAGAAATTTGTTCGAATGCGACATTAGAAGGACCAAGCCTGGTTACCAATGAAGCTTTAGGAGTGCCAACTGATGGTGCAAATAGGATTGGTCAAGATCTATTATTAACAGAAGATTCTAACAATGGTGCAAGCGAATTAATCTATACAATTGTAACTACACCACTTTATGGAACAATGACAGTAAGTGGTACTGAAGTGACAGTAGGTAGCACTTTCACACAGCAAGATATTAACGATAAAAACGTAAGATATCAGCATGACGTAACAGAAGAGACAGCTGATAATTTTACATTTACCGTAGTTGATGGAGAAGGAGGGTGGATACCGCTGACGACTTACACTATTACTATTGCAGATGGTCTAACTTCAGGAATAGAAGACGAAATGTTGAATTTATTTAGTCTAGATGTCTATCCTAATCCAGCAAATACTCAGTTGAATATCGAGGTGAATTCTGAGCAGTTCGGTGATTATGCATTGCAATTACTTTCTGTTACTGGAAATGTTATCCTTACGGAAAATCTCAATGTAAAAGATCGCTTGGTGAGAACACTAGACATCAGTACATTACCAGAAGGTATGTATATGGTGAAGCTAACTAATGGCAGTCAACAACAAGTAAATTTGACGACAATTCAGAGATAAACTTCAATACATTGAAAGAATACAGGGCTACTTCAAAACTGAGGTGGCCCTTTTTTCATTCTATAGAATAGGAATAGTTGAAGTGTCTCTTGATTGACTCCGTTTGTCGATTAAGTGCTATCGTTTTAAAGATTTCCAATACATTTATAGATATATCACTTAAGAAAAATTGTATCGAGATGAATTCCAAGCTTTACACTACTCTACTTTTCTTCATTTGCTCTCTTGGATTAACACAAGCTCAGGACTTTTGGCAAGTCATGGAAGCGCCTAATTATGCTGAGGGTCTTCAAGCAGAGAGATCTGCTGTGCCACAGGCATTTCAAGTGGGTATACTTGACTCAAAACGATTCACTAAAGCATTAAACAAAGCTGGAGTTGATTTAAGAGATGGAGATACTAATACATCCGTGATATCATTGCTTATGGCTGACGGTTCATTGGAATCATTCTATGTATGGGATAGCCCATCAATGCACCCTAATCTTGCAGCGAAGTATCCTAGTATCAAATCCTACAGAATACTATCGACAACTAATGCCCTTATAACTGGACGTATTACGATGACAGCACAAGGTCTGCATGCAAGTATTAGTACTCCTCAAGGAGTAAGCTATATTGATCCATTTTATGCGGATGGTGGTGACCTTTACTTCAGTTATTACACTAAAGATGATGTCGCACCTGATGATATGCCGAAGGCAGCATGTGGAGTTGATGTTACTCCAGATGATATTGGAGAATTCATAGAATCATCTTCTTTGCAAAAAGCTGCTGACATCGCATATTATAAGAAATATAGGTTTGCCTTAGCTTGTACTGGAGAATGGGGACAAAACTTTAGCTCCAAAGAACAAGTCTTGGCCACAATGGTAACTGCGGTTGATCGAATCAACCAATCTTTGGAAAATGAGGCATCAGTTTTCTTTGAACTCATTGAAAATAATGATGAACTCATCTTCATGGACCCTACTTCTGATCCCTATGTTGTAACTCCAAGTCAAGAAGACGGTGTGCATCCTGGTAGACAAGTGCTTGGTCAAAATACTGGAGTGATAAATTCAGTAATTGGAGGAAATAATTACGATGTTGGACATGTCTTTACGAGATCATGTACTGATGGTATTGCTGGTGTTGCTAGCCTAGGATCTGTCTGTACATCTGGTGGAAAAGGAGCCGGCTTAAGTTGTGTTGGTAATGCTAATGTCGTCAGTTTTATGGTTAATGTAACTCTGCATGAGCTAGGTCACCAATTTGGTGCTAGCCACTCTTGGAGTAATTGTAGTGAAGGTTCTAATAGCAACCTCTCTGCAGGAACCGCTTATGAGCCAGGCAGTGGTTCAACATTTATGTCTTATGCAGGAGTTTGTTCTCAACAGAATAATGTCCAAGGAGGCTCAGATGATTACTTTCACATCGCTTCGATGATTCAAGTATACAATGTATTAGAAGGTGGAAATGGATCACTCTGCGGTGAGAATATAGATTTTGGTAATACCAAGCCAGAAGTAACCATTAGCTACCCTAATGATCTTGTAATTCCAATCTTCACACCGTTTGAGTTAACAGGTGAAGGCTTTGATGCTGAAGGAGATCCACTAACCTATTGCTGGGAACAGCATAACAAAGGACCACTTTCTATCCTTGGTAGTCCTCAAGGAAATGCACCTGCATTTAGGTCATATCCTCCAGACGAAAGTCCTACAAGAGTATTTCCGAGAATGTATAAGATATTGAATAACATCACTGAAAACTCTGAAGTTCTACAGACGGTAGGAAGGGATTATACTTTTTATCTGACAGTGAGAGACAACCACGCGGGTGGAGGTAGTGCAGCATGGGATAAGATGTCATTTAGCTCATCGGGAAGTGCAGGTCCATTCTATGTAATTCAACCTAACAACGCAGAAGAATTGGTCATTGGCAAGCCGTATACATTTATGTGGGATGTTGCAGAGACTAATAAAGCTCCTGTGAATTGTCAAGGAGTCGATATTATTCTTTCTGCAAATGGTGGAGATGATTTTGATATTGTACTAGCTCAAAATGTACCAAATGATGGGGAGCATGATATTGTTATTCCAAATCATCCAACTACCGAAGGTAGAATCAAAATAAAAGCATCAGAAAACATATTCTTTGATGTGAGCAACTTTGACTTTGATATTGTGGCGCCGAATGAGCCTTCCTTCTATTTTGCTCTTTCAGAATTTAAGATAGATGTCTGTGCTCCAGAGGTAGTTGATATTAATGTTGATATGGAGTCTTTCTTAGAATTCAGCAATGATGTAAACTTAGAAGTCGTCACTGACCTCCCAGCTGAGACAGTAATCACTTTGATGGATCAAGTCGTTGACCCAATGTCAGAAGGCACTTCGCTTAATCTTGATTTTACCAATGTAAATGCTACAGGTGAATACACCGTTGATGTTATCGGCACAGCTGAAGGTAGTGACACACTCTTGCAGTCTCTGCAGGTCACATTGACAAGTGGCAATTTTGATGACATGGCTCTTATCTACCCTGAACCAGATATTAGTGGTGTCACTGAGCAACCAACATTCGAGTGGAATGATGCGATCAATGCAGATACCTACACATTAGAATATGGAAAGAATCCAGCACTTGGTAGTACTGGTGAAAGAATCACTGGATTGATTTCGCCTACTTATACTCCTCCAGTAAATCTAGATAAAAACTCATTGTACTATTGGAGAGTCTATGCAGAAAACAAATGCAATGATGCAATTACTGGTATCCAAATGTTTGCTACGGAATCTCTGAGCTGCGACGTTCGTGCTGCTGAAGATCTGCCTATTTCCATCTCACAATCATCAACGCCAGAAATACAGAGTGTTGTATTCTTTGCTGGTGCAGGTCAAGTAACTGATGTGAATGTCAAGAACATTAGCGGAATTCATGAAAATGTAGAAAACTTAAGTATTTCACTTGTCAGTCCTGCTGGCACGAGTGTACTATTAGTTGACAATAGATGCGACTTCATGTCTGACTTTAATTGTGGATTTGATGACGCCTCTCCATCTGAACTTTCTTGTCCTTTATCTCAAGCAATAAGTTATGTTCCTGAAGAGTCTCTCTCAATTTTTAACGGAGAAGACTTAGTCGGTAATTGGACACTCATCATTAAGGATGAAGTATCGGGAGAAGGTGGACAGTTCAACAGATTTGATTTAGAAGTATGCTCGAATGCTACACTTCAAAGCCCTGAATTGGTTAACAATAATATTCTCGAAGTACCTACTGGAGGCTCAAATAGGATCAACACAGATTTACTTTTAGCAGAGGATGAAAACAATACTGCTGAAGAACTTATCTATACCTTAGTTCGAATTCCTGAACATGGTATATTGACTATCTATGGAGAGGAAGCTATAATTGGTTCAACATTCTCTCAATCAGATATCGATGAAAAAGCAATTAGATATCAGCATAATGGTAGCGAAATAGTAGAAGATGGGTTCCACTTTACAGTAATCGATGGTGAAGGAGGCTGGATAAATTTGACTCCTTATGTCATCAACATGGATGAGAACTTCACTTCTTCAGTATTGGATGAAGGTATTGAATACTTTAGTTTCAATGCTTTTCCAAATCCAACTAGTAATGCATGGAATATCAAGATTAGTACAGAAGAAAGCAACAACTTTAATCTGCGTATAACTGATTTAACTGGTAAACAATACATCGCAAAATCGTTAAAAGTAGATAACCAAAGACAGCTTACAGTACCTTGTGCTCACTTACCGGAAGGTATGTATATCGTAACAGTCCAGAATGATGTAGGAACCAAAAGTCTCCTAACTACCATACAGAGATAATTAAAGAAAATAGATTTAGAAGCCGCTTATGAATTTGAGCGGCTTTTTTTTTGCCTAACTTTGAATACCACATCTAAGCTAATGCAGAAACCTGAAGTAAATATTAATTGTCCAAATTGTGATCATAAGATTGACGTAGACGAAATTGTCTATCAGCAATTAGAGAATGACATCAAGAAAAAATACACCTCTTATGTAGCGGACTTGAAAAAAGAGTACGCACTGAAAGATACTCAATTAGCAAAGCAGCAAGCTGAGTTAGCAAAGCAACAACAGCAACTTGACCTTAAAGTCCAAGAATCAGTCAATGTACAACTCAAGGCAAAAGAATTGACCTTACGTCAACAACTAAAAACTCAAATTCAGGAAGAGAATCAACACTCACTCAATATTTTGAAAACCGAGCTTCAAGAGAAGTCTGAAAAGCTTAAAGAGCTGAATGAAGCCAAAGCCAATATCGAAAAACTCAAAAGAGAGAAAGCAGGATTAAGAGAAGAAATCGAACTTGAAAATCAGAAGAAAATTTCTGATATTCTTAGAGAAGAAAAAGAACGCATCGCAAAGAACGAACATGAAAAACATGAGCTAAAACTTTCAGAACAAAAAGCTGTGATTGATCAACTTCGACAACAGCTCATAGATGCACAAAGAAAAGCAGAACAAGGATCGATGCAGCTTCAAGGAGAGGTACAAGAGCTAGCCATCGAAGAATGGTTGAAGTCAGAATTCCCCCTTGACACTATTGATGAGATCAAGAAGGGAGCTAGAGGTGCAGATTGTGTGCAGACTGTAAATACCTATACTTCAGAAAACTGTGGTACGATTTATTATGAAAGTAAGCGGACCAAAGATTTCTCTCCAGCATGGATTGAAAAATTCAAGAATGATATCAGAGACAAAGGAGCCAATATTGGTGTCTTAGTTACAGATACAATGCCGAAAGGAGTAAAAAGAATGACCCTTATTGATGGCATTTGGGTGTGTTCTTTCGAAGAGTTCAAAGGACTTAGCAAGGTCTTGAGAGAAAATATTATTGCCGTTTCACAAGCTGTTGCTTCGCAAGAAAACAAAGGTGACAAGATGGTAATGCTCTATGACTTTCTTACTTCTAATGAATTCAAACTGCAAATTGAAGCCATAGTAGAAGGATTTACGCAAATGCAAGCTGACCTCATCTCGGAGAAACGATCGATACAAGGGCATTGGAAAAAAAGAGAAAAGCAGATAGAAAAAGTATTGCTCAATACCAACTATATGTATAGCTCCATAAAAGGCATTGCAGGTAGTGCAATAAAACCAATCAAGTCTCTTGAACTTGGAACAGAAGCAGAGTTATTCGATTGATCACACCACTTCGAAGCTGACAGAACCTAATAGATCAAAGTCTGCCTGTAGTCTATCCCCAGCTTGAATATTAACCATCGGGCCAATGGCACCAGAAAGAATGATATCACCTTTCAGAATTGGATCCCCTAGTTCGATCAGAGTATTCGCTAACCACTGTAAGGCAATGTAAGGAGATCCTAGACAAGCACTTCCAGTTCCTTCACTTTCTACTACATCATTTTTAAAGAGTTTCATGCCAGACTGAATTAGGTCAATCTCCTGGGGCTTGACAGACTTTTTACCCAAGACAAAGTGGCTAGCTGAAGCATTGTCTGCTACTGTATCGATGAAGCTTATCTTCCAATCAGCTATTCGACTACCAACGATTTCGATAGCTGGAAAAATAGCTTCAACATAATCTTGAATACTCTCTACAGCATCTATGGATTCGGTTATATCAGACTGCATGACAAATGCAAATTCTGCTTCAGCCTTGGGTTGCATGAGATCAGACATTCGCAATAGACCATCATCAAGAATCTGCATATCGTTTAATAATACACCAAAGTCTGGTTGATCTACACCAAGCTGTGCCTGCACCGCCTTCGAAGTAAGTCCAATTTTCTTTCCAATACGTTTGGCACCATCCTTCACTCTCCTGTTAATATTAATAGCTTGCACTTTATATGCATGAGTTGCTTCTGCTCCTGTAAGAACAGTCTTTATCGGTGGAATAGCAGTCTTTAGCTTACTTGCTTTCCACAACATATCTGCTGCAAATTGCTCTTGACTCTTCATTATCTACCTGCGCATTTTACACATTGAGTACTCTCGGGCATAAACATTAATCTCCCTTGTTGGATTGGTCTTCTACAATTAGTGCAGCTGCCAAAACCAGGATTGTCTATGCTCGTCAATGCTAATTTTAATTTACTCAGTTTTGCTTTTTTATTTCTCAAGGATACTTCCATGACTGCCTTATTATTAATCGCATCCATCCTACTTATACGGCCAAGAGAATTTTCTGGTTTGACAGGTTGTGTCATGGCCTCTGTGTCTTTGACATCCTGCTCATACTTGATGATCATTTCCTTAATCTTCTTCTTCAACACTTTGCGTTCTTCTACATCCATAGCTCTGATATTATGCTCTAAATTACACTATTTCGCATAGCGCTTATGCGCATAGTCAAATGCAGCTTCTAACCTGTGCAGGCCTTCTTTCAAATCTTCTTGACTAATAATCAAAGGTGGAGCTACTCTAATACTCTTGTCATTAAAAAGAAAGAAGTCTACCAAAACACCATTTTCAATGGCCTTGCTAACAGCATACTTCATGTATTTTCTATGGATTAGCTCGATGCCGAGCATCATACCTTCTCTTCTCACCTCACTGACTATTGGATGCCTTTCTAAAGTCTGTTTGATGTGTGCACCTTTTTGATCTACACTATCAATTATACTATGTTCTAGTAAATAAGAAAGACTAGCACTAGCAGCAGCACACGAAAGTGGATGGCCACCAAAAGTAGTGATATGACCTAGTGCTGGCTTTGAAGCGAGTACACCTAACAATGTCTGAGTACCAAGAATACCACTGAGCGGTAATCCACCTCCCATAGCTTTCCCAATGCAAACCAAATCGGGAGACAAACCAAATTTCTGAAATGCAAACAGTTCTCCGGTTCTACCAAAACCAGTCTGTATTTCATCAAGAATAAATAATGCCCCAACCTCTTGACAGCGTGCTTGCACTAGATGCAAATATTCTGGCTGTGGACTCTGAATACCTGCTTCTGCTTGAACAGGTTCGATGATAACACAAGCTGTGTCTTTGGTAATAGATTTTATATCGTCTTGATGGTTGAAATTGATGTGTCTTACTCCAGGGACCAAAGGAGCAAACCACTGAGAATACTGTTTGTCACTCCTTAGACTCTCTGCCCCTTGAGTACTACCATGATAGGCATTTCGTGCAGCAACAATTTCAAAACGATTTGTTTTTCGTCTGGCCAGTTTCATTGCCGTTTCAATGGCTTCTGTTCCCGTGAGCAAATAATACAAACCATCAAAAGAATTATCCAGTTGACCAAGAAGTAAGTCTGCAAAAAGTACTTGGCTTTCTTGGACATGCTCTCCATACACCATCGTATGCAAGTGACGTTCAGCTTGTTGCTTAATAGCTTCGACCACTTTAGGGTTGCTGTGACCAACTGATGATACTGAGATTCCACTATTGAAGTCAATATAGGATTTGCCCTTCGTATCCACAATAGTACATTCATTAGCATATGCCACTTCGAAGAGCATAGACAACTTGCTTGTCTGACCAACTTTTGCCAAATACAGATCACGTAGAGATGCCATGATGCAAATGTAATACTTTGGCAAGTGAGTATAGCTTGCTTCTGATCTGTTACAAAACCGTTAAAGTGTTAGTGTTTCACTAGGAAACCTGAGGTTTGCGAGTTATTTTTATATTCAATCCCGTGAGTTGGAACAGTCGTTTCCACATATTACAATAACATCTTTATAACTTAGAGATTTGATCTATTACGAATTTTGGTTCGTTATTATAGAGATATATTGATGTTACAACCCTAAAATCATGAAATTTAAATTAATAGTACTATTCGTATTTTCTACACTCTTTGCTTCAGCAGAAGGTATCACTTTTTTTGAAGGAACCTGGGAAGAAGCATTAGCAAAAGCGAATGAAGAAGAGAAACTGATTTTCGTTGATGCTTATGCTAAATGGTGCGGACCGTGTAAAAAGATGGCAGCTACAACATTCAAAGATGGTGCAGTAGGTGATTATTTTGACGCACATTTTATTAGTATGAAGATAGATATGGAGGAATCTATGGGGAGAACCTTCGGACAGTCTTACTCAGTTAGTGCCTATCCTACCCTATTCTTTATTAAGCCTGATGGCGAAATTGCAAAAAAATCAGTTGGGTTTAAAGATGTAACCAAACTGATGGACATTGCTAAAGTTGCATCTGGCAATGCTGACTTCAGTGCAAAATACAAAGCTCAGTATGATGATGGTGCGAGAGACTTCTCAACTGTACTCAACTATGTAAAGTCACTCAACAAAGCAAATAAGCCGAGTCTGAAGATTGCTAATGATTTCTTGAACAGTAATCATGCTATGTCTAAAGACCAAATGACTGAGTTTCTCTTCGAAGCTGTAACAGAAGCAGATTCAAGAATATTTGACCTTTGTCTAGACGCAAAATCATCCATCGTCGGTAAATATGGTGAGGACGCATTTAATGAAAAGCTGATTAAAGTCGCAAGAAAAACAACAGAAAAAGCTATCGAAAATGAATACCCAAGTCTCATTGAAGAAGCTGTAGCTAAATTGAAAACTTATGATAAATCATTGTCTGAAGAATATCGATTGTGGTCATTCTTGCATTACAACTCTTCATACAAAGATTGGGATGGTGTAATGAAACATTATAAGTCATTCAAAAAGAAATACACCAAAGGGGATGAAGAAGCAAATATGAATCTCGTGAGCCTCTTCGCTAAACATTTTCCTGAGAAAGATGAAGCAAAAAATTTGGTTGTCACCAATTTCAAAGATGCCCTAGATATCAATCCTACAGAAAAAGGATACATTTCTTTGGTACAACTCTTAGTTAAATATGGTAAAAAAGAAGAGGCTGTTGAAGTAGCAAATGCAGGCAAAAAGAAACTTGAGGCAAAGTCGATTTCAACAGCACAATTAGAAGGGTACATTAATTTTTTAAGTAATACTATAAAATAAGCATTGCCTACTATGGGCAGAGTTGTTCTATTAATCAATTTCCTATTTATTACTGTCTTGTTATCAGGGCAAGCTCCAGGCTATGTACGTTTTGAGCCAATTGAGTTAGACGAAGCCATCACTAGAGCCAAAGCAACAGGCAAGAAAATCTTTGTAGATACCTATGCTCCTTGGTGTGTACCGTGTAAAAAACTCTATCCAGTATTTCGAGATAGGAATGTAGCCAAATACATGAATGATAACTACATCAGTATTAAGATTAACATGGATACTTATAAGGGCAAAGAAATCTCCGCAAGATATCATGTAGCTTTCCTCCCTACCTTACTCTTTCTAGAGTCTGATGGTAGACTCAGACTTTCTATTGACCGAGTGGTTACTAAAGAAGAAATGCTAGCATTTGCTCAGACAGCCATGCACCCACCTCAGCGGCGTACTATTGTAGAGCATACATCCAAGATCAAACCAATTGAGCAGAAAGAAGTGACCTCTGAAAGTCAAGTGGCTGAAATCACTACTAAGCCCGTACAATCAGAAGCTCAACCAATCGAACAACCTCCAAAAGAAGTCACAGAACAAGAAGTCATCATTCAAGATCAACAGTATACTACTGATGAAGAGAGAATATTGATGATATTTGATGAGGATAATGCGGAGATGAGTCCTCAAGAACTCTATAGAGAGACCTATTTCCGAATGCAACTGATGGATGGTTCTCATTGGGTGACAGCTTCCAAATATTTGGAAACACAACAAGATTGGTCTGATCCTAAGAACATGAGATTTATATTCGATTTTGTTAGATCTACCAACTCACCAGAGTACAATTACATCATCGAGAATAGAGAGCAATTCAATGATTTGATTGGTCAAGTCCAAATAGATAGAACCGTGGACATCTTAGCCTATACCAGATTAAATCAAGGTATCCCCAGACCTGAGTTAGATGAAGCAATGATGTTGTATGTGCATGTCAAATCACCAAAGCCAAAGTTGAGTGCCTATAAATATATTATCAAGCGACAAATTGATGAAGAAAGTCATGATAACATCTTAAATACCATCAATAGCTACTTAGAAATTGATGGTTACCAAGACAAAAAAATGCTCCATCTTTTTGGGGACTATGCAGTAAGTACTCAAGCTAAGAAAAAGGAATTGATTACAGCAAAGCGTTATCTCAGCGCCTTAGTCGAAGAAGAAGCGAATAACAGTAATTACCACTTAACCCTAGCTAGAATTTACTACAAGCTTAGTAATAAATCAAAAGCAACCTATCACTCGAATCAGGTGCTTTCTTTAGAGTCAGACAACACAGAGCTTAAAGAACAGACGACTAAACTCATTGAGCAGATAAATACTATGCTCTAATTGATCTGAAAGCTTGATGACTTTGCATCAATGCTGTCAATTGTATCACCACCTTTTACATTTTTCATCTGTAGATTCATAATCTTACTCCCGTGATCGATTGCTAATAATGCACCTCCAATAGATTTGTAATTCGACCAACCCGTATAGAGCCCTTTGACAGGTAGGATTTGTACATACATTCTCCATGCATATGGGATATAATCCTCGTCAAGGAGCCAAACATAAGCATCACCTGGTGTTACGCCTCCACTTTCATAGCTAACTTTTAATGCATAAGGAGCTTCATCAGAAGCAACAACTGTCCTTTCTACACCCTCATCAAAAACTTTAAAAGGCGCAAACATCCAAAATGAATCATTACACCAATATGACCAAGCTTTTTCTCTGATCTTATCTGCATCTTTTGTGACTACCTGACCATCTTGCATGACCTTAGCCTCGAGTGTGTTGAGGTCCATAATGACTTCATTATCCTTCCATTGAATATTAGCAATATTAGCTTGCTTATCCCAGAGGTATTTGTGTTCGCCTCTAAAAAACTCCCATTGCAAATAAGCCAAAGTATCCCAAGCATCTTTGTTTAGACTGGAAAGCATCTTATTAGCCAAAGCATCCGCATTTTCGTCTATTGCCATTGGCATTTTTTTGCTGAGTGCCATGCTACATCCTACACCAAGTAATATCAATAATAGCAGTAGCAACCCGAGCCTTTTGAACATTTTCATTATTGTCTTTTTGTTGTAAACCTAATCCAAGATAAAGAGTTTGAAAGAACAGCATATAATTTGACAATATATCTATTGGTAACTACTTACTTTTGCAGAGATGCAATATTTTATTGAAGGCTTACTTTGGGGTCTGTTTTTAGCCTTAGCTGTTGGCCCTATATTCATAGTAATCACTCAATCATCAATAGAAAAAGGGTGGAAAGCTGGCATTGCTGTTGGCTTAGGGATCTGGACCAGTGATATCATCTATATCGTTGCATCTTACCGCTTTGTTAAGCTGATTGAACCCACACTGAATGATCCTTTATTTAAATATTATGCAGGCATAATTGGTGGTATTATTTTGATGTTATTTGGGATCTATCTGATTGCAAAGAAGAAAGAGTTAAATCTACAAACCATCCAACTGAGTGCCAGAAACTTTGTTCAATACTTTTCAAAAGGCTTTGTTGTAAATACATTTAATCCTTTCACCCCCATTTTTTGGTTTGGAGTGATTTCAACTAATGTTATAGCTCGCAGTATTACAATAGTTGAGACGACTATCTTGATGGGGACTATAATAGCAGTCATTATGACAACGGATAGTCTCAAAGTCTTCTTAGCTCAAAAAATCAGAGAACGTCTAAATACTACACACTTGCATTATATTTCGGTGATCTCTGGTTCGTTCCTCTTGATTATTGGTCTGGTTATGATTATTAGAGTCTTCTAAGATTTGATACTAATCATATCCTTCATGATATACAGAGCTTCTTCGACATAGATATCTTTCTGCATGTTTTTCAACCAATCTTCATTTCTTGCTTTTCTCGATTCATCTGATTGTATTATATCCAGATCAACATTGAGATTCTCGATGGTTAAACACTCAACATTTTGATCTATGATATCTTCATATTCTTTTGACTCTAATTCTTTAGCATTGAGAAACTCTCTATAGGTCTCAAGGTTAAGGCTTACCTCTACATCGTCCTGATACTTTTTAATTCTCTTAGCTTGTTCTTCTATTGCTTTAAATGAAGCATTGTCATAGACTCTTTTTTCACTTTGCATTTCCAGCTTCTTTCTATTCTCAATTGTATACACTTCCTGACCATAATCCAGCGGATCTATTTGAGTCCATGGCAAAGCATGATCATACTCCTTTTCACCAGAGTCAATGTATGAATAAGTATCAGGGAGAACGATGTCTGGAGTCACTCCATTGAGCTGTGTAGACCCACCATTAATTCTATAGAATTTTTGGTTTGTCAACTTAATTTGACCCAAAGGCTTCATGTCTTCCATCCCTTGAATATATTGATCAAGGTTTTGAAATCTCTGCACTGTACCTTTTCCAAAAGTGGAATTACTCCCTATGATGATAGCTCGGTCATAATCTTGAAGCGCAGCTGCGAGTATCTCAGATGCTGAAGCGCTAAATTGATTGACCATTACAATAAGAGGGCCGTTATACTTAACATCAGTATCTCTATCATCATAGACATGTGGCTTTCGCTCTTTAGATTTCACTTGTACTATTGGGCCATTCTCAATAAACAAACCAGACATCTTTATAACATCTTGCAGAGAACCACCTCCATTATTTCTCAAATCTAGTATGATACCATCAACCTGCTCATTGTTTAGCTTAGCAATCTCTTTCTCCACATCAACTGCACAGCTATTACCTTCATTTCCTTCAAATGAACTATAGAATCGAGGTAGTCTAATGTAGCCGATGTTCTCGATGACATCCGGAATGGCTAGCTTCAAACTTCTAGCAAAACCTTCATCTAAGATTACCTCGTCCCTAACTATACTTATTTGATGAAATGAACCATCTGTTCGCTTTACTTTCAAGATTACGGTTGTCCCTTTATCGCCTCTAATCTGTGCAACTACGTCATCTAGTCGCATCCCAGTAATATCAACAGGCTCCTCACCCTTCTGAGTTACTTCGACAATGAGATCATTAACTTCTAGTTCTTTACCTTTCCAAGCTGGGCCACCAGGCACAATAGAAACGACCTTAGTGTATTCTCCATCCTCAGATAATCTAGCTCCAATTCCTTCAAGCTTTCCTCCCATTCTAATATCAAAATCTTCTTTTTCTTTAGGATTATAGAAATCAGAATGTGGGTCGAAGACATGCATGATAGCATTGACATAATTTTCGAACCTGTCAGACCTCCTTACTTTATCTAATCTATCATACCAATCGTTGAAGTTTTTTCTTGTTTCGCCAATAGACTTTATCGTTATCGAATCTAATGAAAGAGGCTCCATACCTGTTGTATCTTTTTCTTGTTCTTCCAACTTTTGATCTATTCTGTTCAAGACATCTAGCTTGAGCGACTTTCTCCAATATTCTCTAAGCTCGGATTCATTCTTTGCATAGGCTCTTTGCTCACTATCGGTATTGAATGTTTCTTCTATTGTAAAGTCAAAGCCTGCATCCATAATCTCATTAAAGTAAATATTGGAGCGGTCAATGCTTTTATCTAACACTTCCAAACTTTCATCCAAGAGTAATAGACTTCTTGATTTTATCTGATCGTCTATCTGATAACGATATTCCTCAAGCTGATTTACTTCTTCAGCTAAAAGAAATCGTTTTGCAGAGTCTAAGTACTTGAGATATTCATCAAAGACTTTATTCGAGAAGTCATCATTAATCTCTTGTGGACTAAAATGTAATACTTCAAGATATTTGAGTACTGCTTCGATGATGGCACTTTCCTTTTCTTTGGGGTTATAATCATATCTTGCTGCGCAAAAAGTTACAACTCCCAATAAAAGAACTGCTGCTAATAGATTTCTCAAAATGTGATTGTTTTTGGTGAAGTAAACTAAGGTTCCAAAATGTAACTTCTAAAATAAGATAGGTATCGTTATTCTGTTGCGTATTTAACGACTTAATAACACATGTCGTTCATTCAAAAGAGAATTTTCTTGCCAAAGTCAAATAATTCCTGCACTTATCAGATCATGAAGGTGTATCATTCCGATATACTTACCCGCGTCAACAACAGGTATTTGAGTAATATTATGCATTTGAGCTAATGCCAATGCTTCAACGGCCATAGCATCTGCCTCTATAGTCTTGGGAGCCGATGTCATTATGTCTTTCGCTTTGCTCTTTACCCACTCCTGGCTGTTTTGTATCATCCTTCTTAAATCACCATCTGTTATTATTCCGACGACTGTATTTTCTGAAGAAACAACAATAGCTGCTCCCAGTCTGTGTTCGGAAATTTGTAAAATGACATCTGTTATTGAGTCATCCATACTGACCATTGGACTACCATTATCCTGAATAATATCTTGAACAGTAAGAAATAATCTCTTACCCAGACTGCCTCCTGGATGATACTTTGCAAACTCTTCTTTCGAAAATCCTCTGAGCTCAAGTAGACATATTGCTAAGGCATCACCCATCGCCTGTTGGGCAATGCTACTACTTGTAGGTGCAAGTTGGTTTGGGTCAGCCTCTTGCTTCACTGGAATGTAGAGAACATGATCTGCATATTTTGCTAATGAGGATTGAAGCTGTGAAACCATTGCGACTATTGTGTTACCATAGGACTTCACCAATGAAGTCAAAGCAATAATCTCTGGTGTCTCTCCACTCTTTGATAAGATCATTACGATGTCACCAGATCTGATCATACCAGAATCTCCATGTATAGCATCAGCAGCATGCAGAAACATTGCAGGAGTACCTGTTGAATTCAGCGTAGCTGTTATTTTCTGAGCAATAAGTGCACTCTTTCCGATACCACAAATAATTAATCGATGATTAAAGTTGTGAATCATGTGTACCACTTCAACAAAAGTATCGTCAAAAGTGTTAGCCAATTCGGTAAGAGTATCGCGTTCTATTTGGACGACACGCTTGGCTATCGATTTGATGTTGTGCATTTTCATATTAGTGATTCATTTTGTATTTTCATTACTGTTTTAAATATGGAATAACATCACCAATATGATAGTGGATGTCGGCGTTAAATGTGACTATCTAATATCAACAATCTGGCTAATTATAGCAAAATTAATTTTTTCAGCTTAGAACATGGAAACCTCAAAATTAGCGGTAACTGCATCTTCGTATGAAGATCTTCATAAAAGTTTGGAACAATACTTCGGTTTTGACAGCTTTAAGGGAAATCAAGAAAAGATCATACAATCTCTTCTCAATGGCAACGATACATTTGTAATCAAGCCAACTGGTGGTGGTAAGTCTCTTTGTTACCAACTGCCTGCACTCATGCAGGAAGGTACTGCAATTATCATCTCGCCATTAATTGCTTTAATGAAAAATCAAGTTGATGCAATTCGAGGATATAGTGCTGAGGATAGTATTGCGCATTTCTTAAATTCCTCATTAAAAAAATCTGAAATCACAGATGTCAAAGCTGATATCCAAAGCGGAAAAACTAAGTTGCTCTATATCGCTCCTGAAACTTTGATCAAAGAAGAGAATATTGCCTTCTTTAGAAGTGTCAAATTATCTTTTGTGGCAGTTGATGAAGCTCATTGTATCTCAGAGTGGGGTCACGATTTCAGACCAGAATATCGGAAGATTAGGTCAATGGTGGATAAAATCAATACTACAATACCTATCATTGCTCTCACTGCGACAGCAACTCCGAAAGTGCAAAGTGATATTGTAAAGAATCTGAATCTTAAGAATGTCAAAACCTTCATCTCTTCATTCAATAGGGATAATCTTTACTACGAAGTAAGACCAAAGATTAATAAGAAATCAGCTATTACTGAAATAGTAAAATATATAAAGCAGCAATCAGGAAAGTCAGGTATCATCTATGTCCAAGCTAGAAAGAGCACAGAAGAGCTTGCTGAAGTCCTACAAATGAATGGGATCAACGCTGCTCCCTATCATGCTGGCTTAGATGGTAAAGTCAGAAACAAAGTCCAAGATGATTTTCTGATGGAAGATGTGGACGTCATTGTTGCTACCATCGCCTTTGGAATGGGTATAGACAAACCGGATGTCAGATTTGTCATACACTACGATATTCCAAAAAGTATAGAAAACTATTATCAAGAAACAGGAAGAGGAGGAAGAGATGGTTTAGAAGGCAAGTGTCTAGCTTTTTTTGATTTTAAAGATGTCCAAAAGCTTGAAAAATTTCTCAAAGACAAGTCCGTTGCTGAGCGGGAACTAAGCCTACAACTCATGGATGAGGTCATGGGTTATAGCGAGACAGGTGATTGCAGAAGAAAATACCTGTTGCATTACTTTGGTGAAAATTTTGATGACAGTGCGTGTAATAAAATGTGCGATAATTGTAGGCATCCAAAACCTACAACAACCATTAAAGAGGAAATGGTCACAGCACTGAACGCCATACTCCAGCTTAAAGAGAATTATGGTATTAAAGTTATTGTTGATTACTTACAAGGCATAAAGAACAAAGACATCAGAGAGCAGAATTTTGATAAGCTCTCTTACTTCGCTGCTGGTAAGGATCAAGACCCTATATTTTGGTTTAGTGTTCTTCGTAAAGGGATGCTACTTGGTTACATCAGAAAAGTCATTGAACAATATGGTGTTTTGAAGATTACAGAATTAGGTAATCAGTACCTCTCATCACCACAAGAGATCATACTCCCAATCAATAGAGATTATGAGACATCTAATACTGAAGCGATAACCACAACATCGGGAGGTGGAGCATTGGATGATACTTTGCTAAAAATGTTGAAAGATCTCCGCGCGAAAGAAGCCAAAAGATTAAATCTGCAGCCATGGGTTATTTTTCTTGAGCCAGCACTCAATGACATGGCTACTTATTATCCATTGACAAGGGAGGATATGCTCAATATTAGCGGTGTTTCTCAAGGTAAGGCTACAAAGTTTGGTCAACCATTCCTTCATCTAATCCAGGATTATGTAGAGTCCAACAATATAGAGCGACCATCTGATTTTGTAGTCAAACAAGTTGCAGACAAATCGAAAGCAAAGGTTGCTATAATCCAAGGCATTGATCGTAAAATGCCTTTGGAAGATATAGCTGGAAGAGCAGACATTACACTAGAGGAATTATTGACTGAGATGAATATGATTGTTACTTCAGGTACTAAGTTGGATCTAGATTATTACATAGAGGATAATCTGGACGAAGATGTGGTAGATGATATCTATGATTATTTTGATGGTGCTGAAAGTGAATCTATTGATGCTGCCTTTGAAGAGTTAAACGATGATGACATCACAATGGAAGAAATTCAAGTTGTAAGACTCAAATATCTTTCTGAGTTTGCAAACTAACTATGAAGATTCTTTTTCTAAATGGACCTAATCTCAATTTACTCGGTAAAAGAAAAACGGAGATTTATGGGACACAAAGTTTTGACTCCTTCTTCCAATCTTTGAAGGAGAAATATCAGCAACACGAGCTCTTCGCAATTCAGTCTAATCATGAAGGCGCATTAATTGACGCTCTGCATAAATATGGCTTTGAGCAAGACTTTGGTATCATATTTAATCCTGGTGGTTATAGTCACACGAGCATTGCACTTCGTGATGCTGTCGAAGCAATTGAGACACCTGTCATAGAAGTGCATATCAGTGATATTCACAATCGAGAATCATTTAGAGCATTTAGTTATTTGACTGATGTCTGTCAAGATCATATTATCGGCGAAGGACTGGTAGGATATGAGCGGGCTATTGGACTACTTCAGTCTCTTCATGATTGAGACTACCTCTTCGTGTAATGCATCTGATGCAAGATGTTGAGATGCTGTAAAGACAAACATCAGATGTAACTGTTTGCCAGCTCTCTGTTCGACTAAGTTTTGATTTAACCTAAAAGCCTCTCTGAGTTGCCTTTTTATACGATTGCGATCAACAGCCCTTTTCCATATTCTTTTGGGTACTGAAAAAGCCACTTTCCAAGGCACAAATGAAGTCTCATCATCTTGCACATCTCTATATTTGTAATGCACTCTGAGGTTGGTTGAGTACTTTACTTTACCATATTTGAAGAGATGACCAACTAAGATTGGACTCTTTAACTTAACTGTAGTATTGAGTGTGAACCTCTGCTTTGTCATCAGTGACAGAGGAATAGTAAGAAAGGTATCTTATTTGAAAAGATTACTTGACGTATGTAGTATCAGAAACAGTAAGTCTTGCTCTACCCTTTGATCTTCTTCTCGAAAGGAGTTTTCTACCAGTCTTACTTGCCATTCTAGCTCTGAATCCGTGCTTATTTTTTCTCTTCCTTTTTGAGGGTTGATACGTACGTTTCATGATAGTCGAATTAAATTATTATCACTGCCTTTTTTCAAAGGGATTGCAAAAGTAACATAATTTCAATAAAATGCTTAAATAATTAGCTATTCATTGAAACTAAAAATTCTTCGTTTGTCTTTGTGCTTCTCAAGTGATTTTTGATGAAATTCATTGCTTCATCAGGCTTCATATCACCAAGATGTTCTCTAAGAATAAACATTCTTTTGAGCATAGCCTCATCGTATAATAAGTCTTCTCTCCTAGTGCTTGATTTGACAAGATCAATAGCAGGGTATAGACGCTTATTAGCCAATGAACGATCAAGTTGTAATTCCATATTACCTGTTCCTTTGAATTCCTCAAAGATGACTTCATCCATCTTAGATCCAGTCTCAGTCAATGCAGTTGCAAGGATAGTCAAAGAACCACCGTTCTCTATATTTCTTGCAGCACCGAAGAATTTCTTTGGCTTCTGGAGTGCATTTGCTTCAACACCACCAGAAAGCACCTTACCAGATGAAGGAGCGACGGTATTGTAAGCTCTTGCTAGTCTCGTAATCGAATCTAATAGAATAACAACATCGTGACCACATTCGACAAGTCTCTTTGCTTTCTCAATGACTATGTTCGCTACTCTAACATGATTATCTGCTGGCATATCAAATGTAGAAGCAACTACCTCAGCATTTACACTTCTTGCCATATCCGTCACCTCTTCCGGTCTTTCGTCAATAAGCAAAACAATCATATAACACTCTGGATGATTTGAAGCAATTGCGTTTGCTACATCTTTCAGTAAGAATGTTTTACCAGTCTTTGGCTGTGCAACAATCAAACCTCTCTGTCCTTTTCCTATTGGTGCAAAGAGTTCAATCATTCTGTTACCGAAGTCTTTACCTGCAGGATGAGAAATCAAATTGAATTTTTCATCAGGAAATAACGGAGTCAGGTAGTCAAATGGTACTCGCTCTCTAATCTTAGCAGGCTCTAGTCCATTTATACTTGATACCTTAAGCAATGCAAAATATTTTTCGCCTTCTTTTGGAGGTCGAATTGCTCCTTTTACGGTATCTCCTGTCTTCAATCCAAATAGCTTAATCTGAGATGGAGAAACATAAATGTCATCCGGAGACGTCAGGTAGTTATAATCACCAGATCTTAAGAATCCATAACCGTCTGACATCATTTCTAACACTCCTACTCCTTCGATGATACCATCTAGGTCAACATTGAATATTGGAGGTTTCTGTTCTTCCTTTTCTCTTCTATCTCTACCATTATTATTTTGGTTAGAGTTATCATGCCTCCTATTATCTCTCGAATTACTTCTTCTATTATCATTTCTGTCATTACTCTTATTAGAGTAATCTTTTGACTTTCTAGTGTCTTGAGAGTCCTTCTGTTGCTTTGGCTCAGGCTTAGATTGTTCCTCAGGCTTCTCTTCTTTCTTTTCTGCTTTTTCTTCCTTTGTAGGCTTAGGAGGTTGTTGAGCTTTAGATCTTGAGTTACGTGGCTTTGGCTCCGCCTTAGGCTTCTCTTCTGCCTTTGGTTCTTCTTTCTTCTCAGACTTGACATCAGGCATATCATTGCCTAACACAGCTTGCTGATCTAAAATTTTGTAGATCAAATCTTGTTTTGCTAATCTTTTATAACCTTTAAGGCCAATTTTTTCAGCAAGTTCCTTAAGCTCAGGAACAAGCATATCATTAAGTTGAAGGATGTCGAACATTAGTTGGAAAAATAAATGAATTCCTTAAGAGGAATGTTGGGTTGAAAAAAGTATAGGGAAAAACTCTAAGTTATCTTGGGTAAGAGTATTATCGACCACAAATATATGTTTAATATTTGGATGGCAATAGTTTATCTTTGTGATTTCTCAATTTTTAAAGGGTTTTATGTTAGAGGTAAAGAATATTAGAGCAAATATAGATAACTATAAAAAGCGCTTGACAAAGCGAGGTTGGGGAGCAGATAAACTTCAAATATTAGACGAAATCATTTCACTTGATGATGATAGAAAACAGGCTCAAACCTCCAATGATGCATTACTTGCAAAAATAAATGAGGTGTCCGGACAGATAGGTCAACTCTTCAAGGCAGGTAAAAGAGAAGAGGCAGAGGATTTAAAATCTATCATCGCTAAAACTAAAGAAGAAAGTGCTGAATTCGAAAGTCGACTTAAGAGTGCTGAAACACAATTGACAGAAGCACTACTTAAGGTTCCTAACATTCCACATGATAGTGTACCAGAAGGTCAGACAGAAGAAGACAATGAAGTTTTCAAAGCTTGGGATTCAGCGCTCCCTTCACTTGAAAATGCACTTCCGCATTGGGAGCTGGGAGAGAAATATAATATCCTAGATTTTAAGCTGGGAGCTAAAATTACAGGCGCTGGCTTTCCAGTCTTTAGAGGTAAAGGTTCTAGACTTCAAAGAGCACTCATCAATTTTTTCTTAGATGAAGCCACAAGTGCAGGCTATGAAGAAATCGTCCCACCTTTATTAGTAAACGAAGATACAGCAAGAGGGACAGGCCAGCTACCGGACAAAGAAGGTCAAATGTATTACGTAGAGAAAGATGATCTCTATCTCCTCCCTACAGCAGAAGTTCCAGTTACAAATATTGTACGGGGTGATATTTTGGCGGAAGACCAACTACCAATCAAGTTTACAGGTTACACGCCGTGCTTTAGACGAGAAGCAGGATCTTATGGTTCTGATGTAAAAGGATTAAATAGAGTTCACCAGTTTGATAAAGTTGAGATTATCCAAGTACAACATCCTGACAAATCGTATGAGACTCTCGACGAAATGGTCAAGCATGTAGAAGGATTACTCCAAAAATTGGAACTCCCATATCGGATATTGCGTTTATGTGGTGGAGACCTTGGGTTTACATCTGCACTTACTTTGGACTTTGAAGTGTATGCAGGTGCTCAAAAAAAATGGTTAGAAGTGAGCTCAGTCTCAAACTTCGAAACATTCCAAAGTAACAGACTCAAACTTCGCTTTAAAGATCAATCCGGAAAAAAATTCTTGGCTCACACTTTGAATGGCAGTGCACTTGCGTTAGCTAGAATTATTGCAGCAATTTTCGAAAATAATCAAACCGAAAATGGCATCAGAGTTCCAGAAGTGCTTCAGCCATATACAGGGTTTGAATTTATTAACTAAAAAAAATTAATTATGTCTATAGGTTATATGATTATTGTTGGCTTCTTCACTCTAATCGGATGGTTAGTTGGCAATAGGTTGAAATCAAAATTTAAGTATTACAGCCAAAGAGCAATAACAGGAAATATGTCAGGTGCTGATGTTGCGCAGAAAATGCTACAACATTTTGGAATCAATGATGTGAAGATAGTCCAGGGACAAGGTATGTTAACTGATCATTACAATCCGTTATCCAAAACAATCAGCCTCAGTCCTGAAGTTTTTCAAGGAAGGAGTATCGCGTCTGCTGCAGTTGCAGCACATGAATGTGGTCACGCTGTCCAGCATGCACAAGCATATAGTATGCTTCAGGTGAGATCAGCTCTAGTTCCTGTGGTGAATTTCTCCTCAAGAATTCAACAATTCTTATTTATGGGTATGATGGTCGGAATGGGTGCCATGGGTATGACGAGCGGTATTGGCCAACTCTTGTTGCTAGTATTGACTGTGACTTTTGGTTTGACGGCATTATTTAGTCTGATTACACTACCTGTCGAATTCGACGCAAGCAAAAGAGCACTGCTATGGCTTGATGAATCTGGAGTTGTTCAAGGCGAACAGTACGATGGTGCCAAAGATGCTCTTACTTGGGCTGCAATGACTTACATAGTATCTGCTTTATCTGCTTTGGTTGTCTTCTTGTACTTCTTTTTCCGTATGATGGGAAATGATTAATTTGTCCTGAATTTTAGAAATTTTGTAGCAATGGAAATAGATAATTTATTAAACATTGGAGGCGGAGCTATGAATAAAGCTATGGATCACCTGAGGTCTGAGCTGATGAAGATTAGAGCTGGCAAAGCGACACCTGCACTCCTCGATGGAATCAAAGTTGAGTATTATGGTAATCCAACACCATTAAACCAGGTAGCTAATGTTAGTGTAGCTGATTCTAAAACTTTAAGTATACAGCCTTGGGAAAAGACCATGCTGGCAGTAATAGAGCAAGCAATCTTCCAAGCAAATTTAGGCTTGACTCCAATGAATGATGGAGAGAATATCCGAATTTCCATCCCTGCGTTAACCGAAGAAAGAAGGAAGGTCCTTGTAAAGCAGGCTAAAGCAGCAGGAGAAGAAGCCAAGATTTCTTTGAGAAATGACCGTCAAAAGCTCATGAACGTGATTAAGAAAGAGGTGAAAGACGGTTATCCAGAAGACCAAGGAAAGAAGCTTGAAGCTCAAGTTCAGAAGATGACTAATGACTTTGGCTCTAAGGTTGATGAAATAGTTACATCAAAAGAAAAAGAGATAATGACAGTATAGGCGCCAGTGGTCTATCTGTCATTTTTTCTCGGTTTTTCGAATACCACCACTTCTATTCCTCTTTTTCTTTGCTGAAAGCCAACAGACCATGTTTCCTCTAGTTGTTTGTAATCACTTTCGCTAAAATCATTCATTATGTTGCTATAAATGACATAGTCATTCTCAGACAAGTCAAGACTAGCATATTCACATTGATTATCCTCTAAAGTCCTGAAGCTGCGCTTCCCCTTCAAAGGAAATACGGATCCTACTCTGTCACAATCAATGGTGTTATCATCAATATAGTATTCCATATTCTTGACTAATTCATGATAAGGCTTATATCTGAGACTTGAATCCCAGCCTTGCGCGACAAATCTTGGATACTGCAGAAAATGACCAGCAAGCTGACCTAATAGCACCAATGAAAGAATCACCCTTCGCAGACTGTTAGAGATGTGAGCATTGGCCAAATAAGCACAAAATGTTAGAAGACCTAACATGATGACTGGGAGATAGTATCTATGTGCTGTAAGTCCTACAAATGGCAAGGTTAATAAAGCAAAGGCAATCAAGAAAACTATGGTTTCACGAAGAAAAACAACTTTCTTGAAGGTATAGATAAAGAAAAGTAAAGGGATCAACCAAATGACTCTTCCAAAATCAAATAGTCGCCAAAACATGAGACCACTATTTCTAAATACATCTGAAAAAGAGATAAAGGAGATACTTTGTTTCCAAGGAGAGGCTGCATGAACACCTACCCAATCCTTTGAGTAAAAGTGAAGAGCATAATACAGGATGACGAGAAGAATTGCTGGGAGCAACACCTTTGTAGTCTTGAATAAGTCTTTCGTTTCGTATAAATAAAGCAAACCTAGTACACCAAAGCAAACTATACCTCGTATACTCACCAAAACCAACAAAAGAGAACCTAGGTAGAGTCTCAGCTTAGAAGAACTTGCTATTCCTGCAAGCATAGTAAACAAGCCCGCAACAAGCACAATATCTGGAGAAACCAGCGTGATTTGAGCTATCCATGTTGGATCAAAAAAAAATGGCAGATAATAAAGAAGAGAGTGTTGCCCCTTCCTTTCCGTAAGTAGATGAAACGCTGACTCAACAAATAAGAAAACAAAAGGTAGTACTGCAAGATGCGAGCTGAGTAAAGTCTTTCCAAAAATTATCCAAATGCAAGCTAGATAATATCCAAAAGCTGGAATATGACCGCTATTATATTCATCAGGCAAGAATGCAAGCTCAAGATTATTGCTGAAATAAAAGTGTGCATGCTTAGAAGCTAATTGTATTGTATCCCAAAAAAAAGGATCCTGTAATGACCAAACAACAAGTAGACTATAGAGTCCATATACAATAAAACGCAGCTGTGTTTCTTTCGTGTTTTTCATTGCTTGTTGAGATAAACGTACTCATACCTCTATAATTTTCCAATATTTATGGGACATTCTGGATTATTTCTTGATAAATACTATCTTTGCAGTCCTTTTGAAAAAGACATAAATAAGTTCTATCATGCAAGTAGTAAATGTTGTAGCTCAGGACAGAAATGAATATGGTAAATCTTCAACAAAGAAGATGAGAAATTCTGGAAGAATACCAGCTGTTATCTATTCTAAAGAAGGATCGAGACACTGTAGTGTAACTGAGAGTGATGTTAAGCATTTAATTTATACACCTGACTTTAAGCTCGCAGAGATTGAGTTAGGAGGAAAAAAGAGTAAGTGTACTTTACAGGATATCCAATTTCACCCTGTTACAGATAATATTCAACACATTGACTTTCTAGAACTTATTGATGGACATCCTGTCAAAGTTAATGTTCCAGTAAAATTCAAAGGAACATCTCCAGGCGTTAAAGCTGGTGGTAAGTTAATGCAGTCGCTAAGAAGAGTGAAAATTAAATGTACTCCAGAACAGCTTGTTGATGAGCTATATGTTGACATTTCTGATCTCGAACTTGGAAACGCTGTAAGAATCAAGGATTTAGAACTCCCTGAAGGCATTGAGGTGATGAGTGAAAGCGGAACACCTGTTGCTACTGTAGAAGTACCGAGAGCACTTAAGAGTGCTGCCGCGGCTGCAGAAGAAGGAGAGGCTACTAAGGAAGCTGCGGAAGGGGCAACAGAAGAATAAAATCTATGGAATAATTGTTGATATATTACTAATAAACGTAATATATGAACTTCCTGATTGTTGCTGTTTTGCTTACGCATTTGAGTATAGACACTAGAGATTATCCTCAAGATATTTCAGACACACCCTTACTCTCAGTTTCTCAAAAGAAATTGAGAAAAAATATTACAACCTATGCACTCTCTTTTTTAGGAACAGCTTATAATTCTAAGCGGTATTCTAAATCTGGATTTGATTGTTCAGGATTTGTTCAACATATCTACGGTCAACATGGGATTGCCTTGGCAAGGTCAAGTAAAAGTATTGCGACCCAAGGAAAACCTAAGAAACGACCACAAGCTGGTGACTTGGCATTCTTCTCTCATACAGGCAGGATAAATCATGTTGGTATTGTGAGTAAAGTACAAGGCAGCAAAGTCTATGTTGTGCATAGTACAAGCTCAAAAGGAGTCATCGAGACTTGTATCAATGAGTCAGAGTATTGGCAAAAGAGATTTGCCTTTGTAAAAGACGTACTGAGTAGAGGTAATTAGAACTATTTGTTGATCAACGGAGTTTTCAAAGTGTGGATACTAGCATATATAAAAAGAATATTCAGAATACATAAACCTATGATTCAACTCATATTGTTTGGACCTCCAGGTTCTGGGAAAGGTACGCAAGCTAAACACCTAGTCGACAAATATGAATTAGTGCACATCAGTACTGGTGACTTATTCAGATACGAAATGGGCAATGACACTCTATTGGGCAAAGAAGCAAAATCCTATATTTCAAAAGGTGAACTAGTGCCAGACTCTGTCACTATTGGTATGCTAAAGAACAAGGTTGACAAGCACCCAGATGCAAAAGGATTTATCTATGATGGTTTCCCAAGAACAATACCTCAAGCTGAAGCTTTGGATGCAATGCTAAAAGAAAGTGGAGATACCATCTCCTGCCTACTTTCTTTAACCGTCGATGATGAAGAGATCGTCAAGCGAATAAAGCACAGAGGATTGACTTCTGGGCGTGCTGATGATCTTGATGAAGAAATTATTCGTAATCGAATCAATGTCTACAAAGAAAACACCTTAGAAGTTTTTCAATATTATGCTGATCAAAACAAGTCAGTATCAATTGATGGAATAGGGTCTATTGAAGAAATCGCTTCTAGACTCTCACACGAAGTTGACAAAAATATCTAGTAGTGTCAGAAAGGAGCTTTATTGACTATGTAAAGATCCATTGTAAGTCAGGCAACGGTGGTTCTGGCTCTACACATTTCTTTCGAAATAAGATGAATCCAAAAGGCGGACCTGATGGAGGTGATGGTGGAAGAGGCGGTCATGTCATTCTGAGAGGAAACAAACAAATGTGGACACTACTCCCTCTAAAATACCGTAAACATGTCAAGGCAGGTCATGGTGGAGCAGGTGGTGCCAGCGGAAAAACTGGTGCCTTTGGAGAAGATGTCATTATAGATGTGCCACTTGGTACCGTGGCAAGAAATCCAGAATCGGAATCTATACTTCTTGAGATCAGTGAAGATGGCCAAGAAATTATCTTGCTCAAAGGAGGAAGAGGTGGTCTTGGAAATACAAACTTCAAGTCTGCAACAAACCGAACTCCAAGGTATGCTCAGCCTGGCGAAGAAGGACTAGAGTCATGGAAAATACTTGAACTCAAAGTCCTAGCAGATGTAGGACTTGTTGGATTCCCAAATGCTGGAAAATCAACTCTACTCTCAAGTATAACAGCTGCAAAGCCAAAAATTGGCGCATATCCTTTTACTACCCTTGTACCCAATCTTGGTATTGTTCCCTACAGAGGTCACTTATCATTTGTGATGGCTGATATACCTGGTATCATTGAGAATGCTCACCAAGGAAAAGGACTAGGCATACGCTTTCTGAAGCACATTGAAAGGAATGCCACACTCTTGTTTATGATACCAGCTGATAGTGAAAATATCAATAAAGAGTATGCTGTGCTCTTGAACGAACTGGAGAAATTCAACCCTGAACTGCTGCACAAGAGTCGAATGGTCGCAATAACCAAAGAAGATATGATTGATAAGGAGTTAAGAGAACTTATAGACAATGAATTAGAAATAGATGTCCCCTACCTCTTTATCTCTTCTGTTACAAACACTGGTCTTACTGAATTAAAAGATATGTTGTGGAAAACGTTAGAAAGAGATTAGTAGCCTGAGCCAATACTCATCTGCACTTTCCTTTCTATCTCGTTGACTTGATTCTTAAATCCTTCGTCAGTATCCATCATGTCTTTCACAGCTCTAAGAGAATAGATTACCGTTGAATGATCTTTACCACCAAAGTCATCACCAATACTCTTCAGTGATTTGTTGGTAAAATGTTTTGCCAGATACATGGACAGCTGTCTTGCTATGACTACTTCACGCTTTCGGGTGGAAGATTGCATTTTCTCCACAGATACCTTAAAGTGATCTGCGACGAGTTTTTTGATTTTTTCGAGTGCAACTTCTTTATTTGAAGAAACCACATATTTGTTGATAATTTCTCTTGCAAGAGAAACATCAATGTCTTTAAGATTCAAAGTAGATTGTGCAATGAGAGATATCATAACACCTTCTAATTCCCTAATATTATTGACAACATTATGACAAACATACTCTAGGACTTCTTCAGGTATCTGATCTAATTCTTCTTCAAGTTTGTCTTGTACAATTGCCATTCGCGTTTCATAACGAGGAGCTTGGATATCTGCCGAAAGTCCCCACTTAAATCGAGAAATGAGTCTATCCTCCATTTTCTCGAGATCAATCGGAGCACGATCAGAAGTGAGAATAATCTGCTTACCATTCTGATGAAGTCTGTTAAACAGGTTGAAGAGTATTTCTTGTGTCTTAGCCCTTCCAGCAAGAAATTGGACATCATCTAGGATGAGAGTATCTACATGCTGATAATAGCCAATCAAATCATCAATGGTATTCTTCTTAATAGCATTGATAATCTGGTTAGTGAATCTATCTGTAGTAATATAGAGTACATTATTGGATGGAAACTGAGCCTTTATCTCATTCCCTATCGCATGCGCTAAATGCGTCTTGCCAATCCCTACCCCACCATAAACAAACAATGGGTTAAAAGCTGTTGCCCCAGGCGCTTTTGCAATTGCCTTACCAGCTGACCTTGCTAATCTATTGCTATCTCCTTCAATAAACTTATCAAATGTATACTTAGCATTAAGATTAGAATCAATCTTAACTTTCTTGATACCTGGAATGACAAATGGATTCTTGATGTCTTTAGACTCTAAGACTTTATTCTCTGCTTCATTAGAGCCAGAAAACTGATTCTTATTATCAATAAGAATGAGATATTCAAGACGACCTTTCTTTCCTAATTCTTTTAGGATACAAGTCCTAAGTAGACCAATATAATGTTCTTCCAACCACTCGTAGAAAAATTTATTAGGCACTTGGATAGTCAGAATATCATCTTCCAACTTTATTGGTTTGATAGGTTCAAACCAAGTTTTAAACTTTCTATCGTTGATATTCTCCTTTATATAGGAAAGACAATTGTCCCAAATAGTTGAGTGGTTATTGTTGGTCATACTTTCTACTAGGTCGATTTTTACAAAAACTTCATCATCATTCTACTTCTTTACAATCAATAGTTATAATCCAGGGTACGGAACTTTGGAATGTAAACCAACTTGGGATTATGGTTCTTAAGCCTCACAAAAGTTTTGAAAATAATCGAAAGAAAAAAACTATTTCAAAACAATTTTCGAACAAAAAAAAACTGCAATGTCAATATAGAAACATGCAATAAATCTCTATGTATAAACCTATTATTCTGTGGTAATATTTACATTAAATTAAAAAATATATGATTATTCCACAAAAAGATTTTTACATGTCTGACATTTTGTTTTCTTATTATTCTCAAAGTAGATATCCAGACGACCTACCATCATTCCTCCCCATCCAGCTTGGTTGATAAACACCGGCTTTTGGAGTTTGTTCTTCTTGATCTGAACTTGCTCTAAAAATGTATGTGTATGCCCACCAAGAATTAAATCTATGTTGCTGGTATTTGCTGCTAAGATGACATCACTCATCCTGTCTTCTCTATAGCTATATCCTAAATGTGACAAGCAAATTACATAATCACAATTGTAATCATTGCGTAACCTATTAGCCATATTCTGACTCACTGCAATGGGATCATTGTACACCACACCTTGACACATCTTGTCTGGTACTAAGCCCTCGAGTTCTATGCCAATCCCAAAGACACCAACTTTGACATCTTCATACTGCTTAATCACATAAGGCAGGACATGTCCATAAAGACCAGAATCATTAACATCATAATTACTGACCACAAAAGGAAAATTTGCATGAGGTAATTGCTTCACAAAACCTTCAATTCCTGCGTCAAAATCATGATTGCCCATTGTTGCAACATCATATTGCATTTCTGACATCAGTTTAAACTCTATCTCTCCTCCAAAAAAATTAAAATATGGTGTTCCTTGAAAGATGTCACCACTATCCAAGAGGATGACATGCTTCTCTTCCTGTCTTATCTGACTGATTAACTGAGCCCTTTTGGCTGCTCCACCTCTCCCTGCATTTCTTCCTCCATCATCTGGAAAAGGCTCAACTCTGCTGTGAACATCATTGGTATGCAATAGGGTGAGCTTAGTCACTTCTCCACTTTCGAACAAGTGATAAGGAAACATCCCTGGCACAAGTAACGCAGATGAAGATGCCATCTGCTTCAGAAAGGTTCTTCTTTGCAAGGTCATGAGCTAAAGTTTTGTAATTCTGACTGATGGATTATGGACTAAGGTTTGGCCTGATTCTGATATCCTCAGAATACCACTGATGAATACTTCTCTAATAAAAACGCCTGTATTTTCTCTTTCTTCTGATTTGAGAAAGGAGCATTTATCCCCACCATTAGCGATATAATCAGTGGTAACTACATGATAAGTTTTCTGACTATCCAGAGGTTCACCATGTATTGTAATATTTGTCGCTTTCTCACCTTCAATATTCATGTGTAAACTGTAGCTAACCGGCCAACCCCCATACTCAGCTATTCTATTGCAAAGTTCTTCTACCTTTTGTCCCGATAGATGTAGGACCACCATTGTATTATCAAATGGCATTAATTCGAAAATCTTACTCTTAGTAACAGGTCCTTTGGCAATACTAGGTATCCTTAAGCCACCATAATTATTAATCGCGAATGCTATATCTCCTTCCGTCATAGTCGATCCTTCCTCATGCAAGAGATCCGAAAAGAAATTACCCATAGAAGAATTTAGCTTGCCCTTAATAAGTTCTTCTTCGACTTCTCCAATCACGACATCCATCTCCTCCTCCAACTCTGCTTTATATGGTAATATCATTTGGTCAATTGACCCCATGCTGACATAAGCACTATCTACTCTTATATTAACATTCTCTACATCTGCGACATGTTGGACAGTCTTGCAACTTGCTAAAGTGATTGTAAGAAGAAAAAGGTGTGTTCTATTCATTATCCTAATAATTGTTGGACTTCCTCTCTAATCGCTTTTTTAGCTATAGCTAAACTTTGAGATGCCGTCTCCTGATCTCTTTGGATTGAGCTTGTAAGAGCAGAGCTAGTATAATTACTACCCATGTTTGACGAAGTAGATGTGATTAATTCTAGAACATTGTTCTTTGCTTGATCTATGATTCTCCAAAGATTATCACTGACATATAATTGCTGAGCTAAGTTGTGCTCATATTCTTTCTGAATGGCAACAATCAATGATTGCGCCAGTTGTTCGCCTGTCATTTCAGAATTCAGCAAGCGATAGAGCAGGTTGTTTATATCTATTCGTTCACAGAAAAGCATGAGTCTTTCATAAGCTTGAAGCTTGAGAGGTAATTTCTGATCACTCATGGTTTTTCGATAATCCAATACCTCCTTGCGATATTGAGCATCAAGAAATTTCTTCAAAATGTAATACGCTGTACCCATGACTACCAAGGATGGTAGGACATATTTTAATATTTCTAAAAATCCTTCCATTTGAAAAAGCTATAATTTCAATTGTGAAAGTAGAGAGTTCCTACTTATGAACGCTTCTTTCTACCACAATTATTCTCAGTTAAATTATCGTTAAACACAAAACTAAAGTAAATGCTATCTTTGCCGCCAATGTTAATCTTGGTGTACATTAATCAAATTTGAAAACAATCTCACAATGAGAAATACTAGAATCTTTACATTATTAACACTTATCGCTTTTTTGAGTTTTAGCTTTTCAGCGAATGCCCAAAAATTTGGATATGTGAATTCGACATTAATCCTCGCTGAACATCCAGACATCAAGTCTGCAGATTCTCAGCTTGAGGCTTATCAAAAACAACTCATTTCTAAAGGAGAGCAAATGGTAAAAGACTTTGAGTCTAAATACCAGAGTTACATGACACAAGCTAATGGTGGAACTTTGTCGCAAGTTCAAATGCAACAAAAAGAAACCGAACTAGCAACAGAGCAACAGCAAATTCAGCAGTATGAGCTCGAAGTACAAAATAATATTCTCAAGAAAAGAGAAGAATTGTACAAGCCAGTGCTGGATAAGATTAATTCCGTCCTAGAAGCACTAGGCAAAGATGGTGGATATACCATGATCTTTGATTCAAGCGCAGGTGGTTTGCTCTATGCTTCAGAAGCTGAAGACGTAACTCCTCAATTAAGAAGTAAACTAGGCATGTAAGCAGTTACATTCCCAAATAAAAAAAGGTGTAGTTCTCAAGAGTTACACCTTTTTTTTATTTCTATTTTCTAGCGCGTAATCGTTTCATGTAATCCTGAAGAATTGATCTATCAATTATTCCTACTATCTCTGATTCTTCTCGAACACCTACAATACTCAAATGCTCTTTGTCCATCTTTGTATATAAGTCAATCAGAGTGATGCTTTTCTCAACCAATGCATATCGGTGATCATATCTCTCTGACAACTTGAGATCGGTGCTTTCTTTTCTTGCATCATGGAGGTATGGGTAAGGAATACATCCCATCAATTGTCCAGAATTATCTTTGATTAGAAAATTTTGCCTACCGGTTTGATCTGAGAGTTGAAGGACATCTGCATAAGTGCTATCTGCATCTACAATAGTAAAATCAGAAACCATAATATCTACTGCAGTTGATTTTTTTAGCTGGTCCTTAAATTTGATTTGACCATATTCGCTTGCTGACGAAAAAAATACAAATACAGCGATTAGGGATAAAATAATTTGGCTATTCATCAAACCAAAAATGAAAATTGGAACAGCTAAAACCCTAGCAATTACCATTGCTACGAAAGTTGCTCTTATTCGAGGCATTCTTAATGATAATAATGCCCTTAGGATCCTTCCTCCATCCATTGGGAAAGCTGGAATGAGGTTGAATACAAACAGGATAAGATTCATAAAAAGGACAAGTTGGACTAGTCCAATCTTATTGTACAAAACTTCTATCGAATCAAAATTTGGAAATAAAGGGTGTCCAGTTATGAGGAGAAAAATTCCAAGGATTGCAGCTATGATAATATTAACCATAGGTCCAGCAAAAGCAACTTTGAATTCTTGCCATGGTTGTTCTGGCAACTCTTCTAATCTGGCTAGTCCACCAATTGGGCTAAGGATTATATCTCTCGTTGCGATGCCATATCTTCTCGCAGTCAGCGCATGTCCATATTCATGCATTACTACGCATCCGAACAATATTAACACATAGATTGTGAGAAACATCACTCCGGTAATACTCAGTGACTCCTGCATCTGAATCCACCAAATGCCGAAAATAAGAAATCCAAAAGTCCAGTGGATTTTTACTGGTATGCCTGCTATCGTGGCGAGTGTAAAGGCACGTTCCACTTAGACAATGGGTGTGTACAGGTTACCTTTCAATACATTTCTAGAAATGACAATTTTCTGCACTTCACTTGTACCCTCATAGATTTGGGTGATTTTGGCATCTCGCATCAAACGTTCGACATGATATTCTTTGACATATCCATAGCCACCGTGAATCTGCACAGCCTCTACTGTGTGCTTCATTGCGGCTTGAGAAGCAAATAATTTGGCCATGCTGGAAGCTTGGTCAAAATTTTCTCCTCTGTCTTTCATGATAGCTGATTGATAAACAAGTTGCCTAGCTGCTTCTATATCTGTAGCCATATCCGCTAACTTAAATGCAATCGCTTGATGCTTCGCTATAGGTTTGCCAAATGCTTCTCTTTCTTGGGCATAAGCTAATGACAACTCATAAGCACCGGCAGCAATGCCTAGTGCCTGAGATGCTATTCCTATTCTTCCGCCAGAAAGCACTTTCATTGCAAACTTAAACCCAAAGCCCTCCTCTCCTAGTCTATTACTTTTAGGCACTTTTACATCATTATACATGAGTGTATGAGTATCCGATGCCCTCACTCCTAATTTGTCTTCTTTAGCGCCAATTGTTACACCAGGTGTGTCAGCCTCTACAAGGAAAGCACTGATTCCTCTATGCCCTTTTTCAGCATCTGTTTGAGCAATAACAATGTGCAGTGAGCTAGTAGCACCACTAGTTATCCAATTCTTTGTGCCATTCAGAATATAGTGATCACCCATATCTACAGCTGTAGTTCTTTGACTTGTTGCGTCACTTCCGGCTTCTGGCTCACTTAAGCAGAAAGCTCCTATCCATTCGCCTGTTGCAAGCTTCTTGAGATAGCGTTGCTTCTGATCCTCATTTCCAAATTTTTCAATACCCCAACAAATCAATGAGTTATTGACAGACATAATAACTGAACAAGAGTTATCTACTTTTGATATTTCCTCCATTGCTAAAGCATAGGACAAGGTATCCATACCCCCTCCTCCATACTCAGGAGACACCATCATTCCAAGGAATCCCATCTCACCCATAGCTTTAATTTGCTCTGAGGGATATGTCATAGTTGAGTCTCGCTCGATCACTCCCGGCAATAATGACTGCTGCGCAAATTCGCGCGCTGCAGCCTTTACAGCGAGTTGTTCTTCTGTCAGAGTTATAGTCATTGTTTTTACGTTTCTAGTTATTGGATATCATCGCCTCTTAATTGCCTAAACCGCTTTCTGGCATCAATGGCAAAAGTACTATTGGAGTAATCTATGAAGAGTTTTTCGTATAGTGCTTTAGCCTTCTCTTTATCTTGTAATTGATACTCATACAGCTCAGCAAGCTCAAAAATAGCATTGTCACATCTGATATCTTCAGGAAATTTTTCAATGATCTCTTGGTATTGCTCTTCGGCTTCTGGATAATTCTGGAGCTTTTTATTGATATTGGCCTTTGTATATAATACATCGTCTTTCAAACCATGTTCTGGAAAGACCACTAAGATTGAATCTAGTTTTTGAAATGCTTGTTTGTGTTTGTTCTGAAAAGCGAGCAACTCTGCTTCTGCATACATCTCTAAGGGAACAGTTGTAGTGTCAAGACCCATATTATCCATAATAAATACAGAAAGATCAATTGCATCATTCGAGATGAGTCTTGAAGTTGCTGCTTTGAGAATGTCAAACTGCTCTTGCGCCCATTCAAAGTCTCCTGTGAAATAAGAGAATTTGGCATTCTTAAATCTTGCCAATTCTCCGACGTATTCCTCTTTGTGAGCTTTGTCCACTTGAGAGTATAGCAATGTTGCTTCCCAAATATTATTGTCAATGATATAATAGTCTGCCAAGTCAAGCTTGACATAAGCATTCTCTTCTGGTCTACTGCCTTGTAAGAGCTTAGCTTTTTCCAAAAGACTAATTGCCTCACTGACATTATTCATATTTACAACTTGGAATTCTGCATACTCTCTAACCAAACTAGAAGTACTTGTATTGATTCCAAATTCATCTAAGAATATCTCATACTCTTTCTCAAGAGAGTCTAACTCTGATTGAGTATAGACAAAATCACCCATGATGCTTTTGCGCTTGCATCTGAGTAGAGACTTTTTTGCATTCACATAATAGCTACTTGTCTTCCCTTTATCCTGGGTCAAATACTCATATGCTTTGATCGCAGCATCATAGTCTTTGTCTTCTTCCGCTAATGCTGCCAACCTATAGACTCTAATACCATTCTCATCGAGCTCTCGATCTAAAGACCTTGCTTGACGGAAGGCTCTCGTGTAATCTTTCTCTTGAACAAATGCCCACTGCAGTAATTCCGTGTATTGGATAACATCTGGATAATCTTGGATTCTTGCATAGAGCTGCTCTTTGAGTACAGCATATTCTTCTATACCGTTCAGCTTTCGGTGCAGATTACTCTTCACGCTATTAATATGCTGTGGATTGGCTGCCAAAGCTGCTAAATAGTAATACACCATCTTATCTTTCTGATCTTTTCTACTGTATAAATCAGCTAGATTATAGGCAAATACTTGTTCGTTATCTAAGAGCTCTACTCCCTTGAGATAAGTCTCCTCAGCCATATCATACTTAACACTACCGATAAATGCATTGCCTAGTTTACTAATGCGGCTAACATCCGGCCCAAGATTATCAATAGCTTGTCTATAATATTTTTTGGCTTCTTCTAATTCATTTCTCTGCTCAAGCATATCACCATAGGTAACATAGAGTTCGGTGTTTCCAGGATTCTTTTTTATTTCCCCTTTTAATATTTTCTCAGCTTCTTCATCCTGGCCCGCAGCTACTAATGACTTGATATAGTAATTAAAATAGTAAGAGGTGCCTTTAGTTTTGTCATTCAATTTCTTGAATAAAACAGCTGCTTTTTCATACTCTCCATTCCTGAAATATTCATTAGCCAACTTAGACTCTTGTCCATACAGAATACCTGACAGAAAAAAACTGAAGACTATTGATACTATTAGGGTAACTCGCTTTTGCATTGGGTGTATTTGCTTCTACAATACAAACGTACTTATTAGCAATAAATGTTCTGTAGAACTCAATAAATTAAATCTTTGGCTATCTAGTCAAATTCTCCTTGATAGAGCATCAATGTCACTTCTTCATTTGGCAAAATAATATTCTTAACGAAAGACAAACCGAGCTTGGTCAAAAGCTTTTGAGATGGAAGATTTTGCGGGTCTGTTATGGCATTCACTAGATTGAGATTAAAGTGAAGCTTGCCATAATCAATTACAGCTTGTGATGCTTCATAAGCATAACCCATTCTTTCATATTCCGGCAACAGTGCAAAGCCTATATCTAATCCATCAATACCATCTCTATCATACAGTCCGCAACAACCCACCTTAGCTCCATCTTCCTTTCTTATAATGGTATTATTCGAATGCCCTAATCTATCTAGTTGAGGTAGCATACGATCCTGAATGTACTGCGCTGCTTGTTTTTCGTCATGTACATTCCTATCGCCAACAAATTTCAACCATCCTGGAGTGTTGAGTAATTGTAATATAAACTCAGCATCGTCAAGACCTGTTGGTCTGAGCAGCAAACGTTCTGTGTCAATAGTATGTAATTTCTTATTCATAATGACCAACATCAAGGTAGTTTCTTCCAAAGAGAAACAGTAAAAAAGTAGCAACACTCACAGCAACACAACCTGTCCAAAAGAGCGTATATGTTTTTTCCATACTGTAATGCAACTCTAAATACTCAACGATAGGGAATCCAATCAAAGGTGCAATAATATAGGCAAGTGAGAAGAGCATAGTCATTAGTCCTACATACGACCCAAGCTGGTTACCCTTAGCTCTGATTAGAGTATATGTATTGATAAAAGGGAAGTTAAGGATCTCACCAATCGAAATAATCAGATTGTATAGCACAATTACCAAAAATACTGGGACTGTGTACATCAAGAGTGGCAAATGCCCTAAACCAATGATTAACACACCTATAATCAATGGTGTATAGACTTGCTTTCTTTCTTCTAAATAATGGATGATCGGCATTTCCAAAAGGACAATCATCAACCCATTTATTGTAAAAAATAAACCTATCTGATCTTCTTCCATACAATGAAATTCTTTCAAGAATATGGGTACGACATTGATTATCTGGAAAAAGACAACCAAACTAATCATTGATAAAAAAAGAAAGATGAGATACTTTGTGTCTTGGATAGCTAATTTGCCAACTAACTCTGAGCGCTTCTTGGGGGTCTTTGACTCTTTATTTTCTAAAAAGAAATAGAGATATAGTGATGCAAGGATACATGTAACTCCATCAATAATATATAGCCAATCATAGCTGGCATACTCCATAATCAACCCTCCAATCAACGGACCAATTGAGATTCCAAGATTGATTGCAAGCCGCACTAGAGCATTACTTCGGGTGAGATTCTCTGGTTTAGAGTAAACATTCAGTGATCCGAATGCAGCAGGCCTGAATATATCTGCAAGTAAACTTGTCAGAAAGAGCATAATACATAGGCTGTAAAACTCCTTAAAAAAGACCAAAGACATAAACATCACACCACCTACCCAAAGGCTATGGAGCATTGCTCTATAGGAACCAATCCTGTCAATGAGTGCCCCTCCGATGAGAGAACCAACCATTGAACCAATACCATAACAACTAATGACAATACCAGCATGAGACTTAGACCAACCCAATTGATCAGTCAGATAGATAGCAATAAAGGGCATGACCATCATGCCACACCTATTAATGAAAAAAGTCAAGGCTAACTTCCAAATCTCAGGACTCAAACCCTTGAATCCAGCTACATAATATTGAACCAGCTTACTCACTGCGCAAAGCTACTTCAATTGATAACCTAATGTGATTTTTATCAGAGAGAAAATAGTCTATAAGCTATTCCTGCCCTAACTCTCGTAACCCGATGTCTTAAATTACTAACACCTGCATTTGCCAATACGTATTGATAGTTTGCAAAGAGTGTAAGTCTTCTCCACTCGAAGCCGCCTTCGAAGACCAAACCTACATCGGTGTCATTGAAGATGACAAGGCTCTCAACAAGTTCATCAACTACAACTTGACCTGCATCTACTTTAGTTCTTCTTTCTGTGCTTGTAAAATCAAGCGTAGTATTCAAGGAAATTCCAGCTGCTAATTGGAAGGTAGTATTTGCTCCTAGTCTAAAATTATGACGATAATTAGGAGAAATACTGAGTTGCTTTAAGGCAAATACATGCTCAGAGGTTTCTAGTACTGAAGCACCTGTTTGGTTAGAGTATTCTCCTAATATATTAAAGGATTGGTAGTACAGGTCAATCGCCAAATCAGCTTTACTCTTCTTATGCTGATTAACAGGATAGATATACCTCAATCCAAAACTTGGATCATAAGATGGTGCAAAATCAGCATCAATATAATTAGCTAAAGATGCTCCAGCCGATTTAAAGAAGATATTGCTCTTATCAATAGCACCAAGCAGGTAAAACTCGTGTTTATTGATGACGTAAGAGTATTTATTTACCTTACCATAGCTGCACTTTCGTTGCTTTTTGAACAGAGCAATCAAGTCTTCCCTCTGATAGGCTAATTCAGGCAATGCGTCTGTAATCTCATTACAATCTGCAAATCGTTGTTTGAGAAAATCTAGATAATTATCTGGATTGTCTATCCCATCCATATAGCGATAAGGTCTCAGTGCTTTGTATACTCCATTCTCTGAGGTATAGTATATTGGCTCTGAAGCACTTTTTTTGTACTCTAAGAGTGGCACTTTACCTTCCAAGTGTACTTGTAAGAAAACAATACTTGTGGAGTCCGAAACAAAATCCGCAGTTGAAGAATAAAAATCATCAATACTCGGATTATTGGGACTGTAGAGTCTAAGGAATTTTTGTCCAAAGATTTCGATCTCGCTAACTTGTTCTGAAGGTACATCTATCTCATTACCTGCTCTGTCTTTAGTGAAAATGACATCTTGGCGTAGTAAAAAATCATTATAGCTCATCAGAGATCGACGAGTACTCCCATCTGCCATCAAAAGTTGAGATTCGGAAAAAACAATCTGGCCTACTAGAGCAAATTGACTCAGTAGTATGATACCTACAATAAGATGTCTCATAGTTATCTG